>OMWE01000006.1 GCA_900314685.1 uncultured Actinomycetes bacterium
TACAGGGCGTTTTTGCCCTGGGCAGGGAAACTGTCCGCCGTCGGCGTGTCGGCAAGGCTGCGCACCCAGGTCTCGGCCAGTTTGCCCGAGGGGTTCACGCGGCCGGTCACGGCATCGAGTGCGGCCGCCGCCCCGGCCTGGCCGCCCAGGCACAGGTAGAGCACGGCGCGGGCATCGCCCAGCCAGCCCGTCTCCATCGAGCTGCCACCGACCAGCAGCACAACGACGTTGGCGTTGACTTGGGCAACCTGATGGAGCAGGTCGATCTGATTCTGTTTGACGGCCGTCGTCGTGCGGTCGGCGCCCTCGGACTCGGACTGCTCGTCCAGGCCCATACAGAAGAGCACGACATCTGCCTGTTTCGCCAGGTCGAGCGCGGCCGCTGCCTTGCTCGCGTTGTCACCGCCGTGACGCTCGAAGCCCGGCTCGTAGCCCACGCAGGCAAGCCCGCTGCCTGCGACCGAGCCCAACAGGGTGTCCAGTTGAGTCGGGTTCACGAGGGAGGAGCCCGCGCCCTGATAGCGCGGCGTGTCCGCAAAGTCACCGATCAGGGCGACGCGGGTACCTGCAGCCAAAGGCAGCGCCGGCGCACCGTCTACCTGCTCATTCTTAAGCAACACGATCGAGGCTGCAGCCGCTGCTCGCGCCACATCGTGGTGTGACGTACGGTCGAACTCGTCGCCCGCCGCTCGTGTGGCCGCCGTCGTGCGCATGATCAGCGTCAGCGCCTCCTCCACGCGGGCGTCCACGTCCTTCTCATCCAGGCGGCCGTCTCGCACCGCGGCCATCAGCTCACGCACGGGCGACAGGCCGGGGTCGGGCATCTCGAAGGTTGAGCCCTCGCGCACACCCGCCACATGGTCGTTGGAACCGCCCCAGTCGGTAACGACTGCGCCCGTATAGCCCCACTCGTCACGCAGGATCTCCTGCAGGAGGTGATGGTTCTCGTTGGCATAGATGCCGTTCACGCGGTTGTAGCTGCTCATAATGCAACCGGGCTTGCCCTCACGCACCACATGCTCGAACCCCGTCAGATAAATCTCGCGCAGCGTGCGCTCGTCCAGCACGGAGTCCGAAGCCTGACGGCGCGTCTCCTGCTGGTTGGCGGCAAAATGCTTGGGGCAGGAAGAGACACCCGTCGACTCGATGCCGCGCACCATACCCGCCGCCATCTTGCCGGCTAGATAGGGGTCCTCCGAGAAGTACTCGAAGTTGCGACCGCACAGCGGGCTGCGCTTGATGCACAGGCCGGGCCCCAGCACGACGTCGACCTTCTCTGCAAGCGCCTCTTCGCCCAACGCCCGCCCCACGGTCTCAGCGACGTCGGGATCCCAGCTGTTGGCGACCGTGGCGGCAGACGGGAAGCAGGTGGCCGGCAGGCTGCCGCCGATACCCAGGTGATTGGCACCCTCGCCCTGCAGGCGCAGGCCGTGGGGGCCGTCCGAAAACTGCATTTGCGGAATGCCGTACTTCTGCATCCCGCGCGTCTTGAAAGGCTCCGCGCCGGAAAGAAGCGCGCACTTCTCCTCCAGCGTCATCTGCTTTATCAGGTCCTCGTATGCCATGTCGTCTCCCTCTCATACCTCTTGCCATGATGAAGGTACGGCAGCTCGAGGGCCGACGCCGCACTTTGACGCAACTTGCGCGCCTGGCGGCGTAAACAGCAACAGCATCGCGACTTATCCGGCAAACCCCGCAAAGCCGAGAGCCAAAACCCATAAGGGCACCCAGGGGAGCTATTTACCAGATCTCATTGAAGGCAAGCTCGCCGGACAGAACCGTCGCCGCACAGGTTCCGGCCCCTTCGCGCACAAAGCGCTCAAGAGTCTCCTCGACGCCGATGGGCGACGAGACATCCACGGGGATATCGAGGAAGGCGAGGTCGGCAAGGGCGCCCGGGTTGATCTGCCCCACGCGGTCGGGCCCGCAGTTGAGACCCATCGCCTCGGCGCCGCCCAAGGTCAACGCGCGAATCAGGCGATGGCTCAGGTCATCACTGTCGTAGCCCTGCTCAATAGCGAGCTCGTAGAGCATGGCCGCGTCATCGAGCACGTCAAGTGAGGGCGAGCTGCTGAGCGAGTCCGTGCCCACCGCGACCATGTTGCCCTCCTCGAGGTAGCGGGCAACAGGGGCGTCCTTCTTCGTGCAGGTAACGCGATTGGAGCGGGGGCAGAGCGCCACGGCGGCACCGCGCTGGCGTAGGATGCGACGGTCCTCGCGCGATGCGTAGACGCCATGCGCGATGTGGACGTCGGGGCCGAGCACGCCGAGTTGGTCGACGAACTGGATGGCGCTCGCATCCGAGCCCGCCTGTTTGAGCGCCAGGTAGCTCTGCCACGCACGGTGGCTCCAGCTCCACGAGGTGAGGTTGGTGAGCTTGGAGGGGATGGCGCCTCCCTCGATCGGCGTCTCACCCAGGTGTATATGCAGGCGCATGCCCAGGCTGCGCGCGATGTCGGGCAGGTCGAGCAGGGGGTCCGACTCCAGCGAGTAAGGAGCGTGGGGGCTGATGCCCAGGCGGATGCCCTTGGTCTGGCCGGCTTCTGCCAGCTGACTCAAGAGAGTGCGGGCCCCCTCGCGCGTCCAGCGGTCGTTCTCCCAGTCCATGACCTCCCAGTAGGTGATGCCGTGCAGGCCCAGGGAGCTCAACGCGGGAACAGCCTCCATGTCGGTGGCGATATCTGCCGCCGAGGTCGTACCGGCCCGCAAGAGCTGTCGGGCGCCGTCCTGGGCCCACTGCCCCCAGGGTTTTTGCTCCGGACTGTCGTAGATCTCATTGAAGGCCAGCTCCCACGCCCGAAAACTCTCGTAAGCCCTCTGTCCCACCGGTGCCATCCCGGTGTACTGGAGGTGCGTGTGAGCGTTGACTAGGCCAGGCGTGAGGAGACCGTCCCAATGGCGCTCGACCATATCCGCGAGCTCCGCCGCGTCGAGCTCTTCTTGCAGTATCTCGAGCACCCATGTGCGGGTACCCACGTGCAGCACATGCCCCTCGCACACGGCGACGGCGCCGTCCAGGATGACGGGCGCCGTGACGGGCACGACGATCGGAGCGGAATAGACAACCACCTGAGCCATAGAACTCTCCTTAGGCCTCGTCGGCAAATCGGGTGAGCTTCCAATCCTGGACTATGGCGTCCGACTCCCCCGCTACGGAACTCGCCGCATATCCACGTGTGGAAAGAGCCAGCCGGGCGATGCGGGCGTCGACATCCTTGCCCAGGCGCATGACATGACTGGGCAACTCGCCCCGATGTGCAAGCAGGTACTCGACTGCCGAAAGCTGCACGGCAAAACTGAGGTCCATGACCTCGATTGGATTACCTCCGCCTGCCGTGTAGTTGACGCCGTCGCCATCCGCGAGCAATAGCAGCCTTGGTCCGTCTGGGACGCAAAGACGATCGATCCCCTTCCGGCCCGTCGGGTTAGCGGGCGGCAGCTCGTCGAGTGCCACCTCGTTTGCGATGCCGCCGATGACGGCTACCACGGCATCGTCGCGCATGCGACGCAGGCAGTCGGCTGTCAGGGTATGACGGACGCCCGTCGCCGATACTACGATATCGGCGTCGCCCACGGCGTCCAACAAGTCGCATGCCGCAAAGCCCGCAAACACCGCCTGCAGCGCGCGCGTCGGATCGGTGTCGCAGACCGTGACATCCGCGCCGAGGGCGCGCACGCGCAGGGCAAACCCCTCGCCCACAGGCCCATAGCCGACCACAGCCACGCGTGCGCCGTCGAAGCAGGTCGGACCGAGTAGGCGCTGCATGGTTGTAACGCAGGTCTCGCCCGTGCCGTGTCGGTTGTCAAAGCAGGTCTTGAGGAGGGAGTCGTTGGCGGCGACCACGGGCCAGGGCAGCTCATCCGCCTCGTCCATCGCGGCAAATGCCCGCACGCCCGAGGTCGTCTCCTCGGCAACGCCGCACATGCCCGAGGCGAGCTGAGGCCGTTCGAGCGCTGCCAGGCGCGCAAAGCTCGCCCCGTCGTCGATGATCAGATCGGGCTGCAGCCCATCGAGCAACCGCAACGCGCCCGCATGGTCCGCGGCCGCGTCCCATCCGGCATCCGCCTCGACAAAAAACCCGCGTCTCCGCAGCTCGTCGGCCACGCGCCGGTCCACCTCCGCCGCAGGGGCAAAGACGCCCACCTCGGCTCCGGCATCGCGCAGTAGCTGCATCAGCACGCTCGTCTTTGGCTCGAGAACCAGGCACACGCCGATACGGATGCCGTCAAGCAGCCCCGTCTCGCCGAGCTCCCGCGCGAGCGTCGATGAGACCGGCATGTACGAGGCGGCACGGTCCATAAGCTCCACACCCGTCAGGCTGTGTTCCTCGGGTAGCTCGCCCCAGACATAGTCTGCCGCGTCGCGATTGCGTACCGGCACGAGACCCCACGCGCACAGCCTCAGCAACAGGTCGGCATCGGCGCGCGCCGGGACCGGCACATACACGCGGGCACCGGCAAGCGACCTATTGGTCCTCTGGGACAACTCGCATATCCACTCGGCAAACCTCATACAGACACTCCCCATGCCTCGCCGCTTTTCACCATTATCTTGGGGCTCCCCCGCTATTGCCATGGTAACGATATGCGCAGACACGAGGCCTTCTTCGTTTAGAAAGTCTGGCTGTAGGGAACCATGCAGACATGGCAATGAACCAATCGCCATGTCGTACGGAGGACATTATGCAAGATAAAAAACCAAGCAGGCTCTCACTCATCCTTACGGGAATCGCATCCATCGCACTCGGATGTATCTTCTTTGCCAACCCCACCGGAGTCACCGTGAGCATCGTTCAGCTCATAGGCTGGGTCGCGGTCATCAGCGGCGTCGTGGGCATCCTCGGCGCCTGGCGCAGCCCCGGTCCCATCACCGCCGGCCTCGATCTCTACCTCGGCATCATGGCCGTACTGTTCGGCATCCTCCTTGTCTCAATGCCGGGCTTCTTTGTGAGCTGGCTCATCGTCATCCTGGGCATCTTTGTGACCGTCAGCGGATTCGCGTCCCTGAGCACTGCAAACGCAATGCGCGCCGCCAGCATCGTCGGCGGGGGCGGGCAGACGGTCGTGTCCGTCCTGCAGATCGTGCTCGGCATCGTGCTCATCTGCTCCCCCTTCGCTCTCGTCAACGTCGTGGGCACGGTTGCGGGCGTCGTCCTTATCTTCAACGGCGCGGGCACCGTCTGGCATGCCCTCGCGGCGTAACACCGGCAGACCGCCTGTCGAAGCCGTCGTCGGACCCATGTCGCGTTAGCCGCGGCAGATTGGAGCATTTGTGGCAAACCTCTTCGACTACTTGGACTGGTACGGCGACTTTGACTTTCAGACCGTCCCCTTCAACGAAGTGGACAACCTTGTCCTCGCCCAGCTCAGCTATATGAAACTTGACGGGGCGATTGGTCCCGACGACCTGATGCCGGCCTATGAGGCGCAGGCGCGTTTCCTGCAGGCCCATGGGTTGGAAACGCCGTCCGACAATGAGAAACGCCAGGCCGAACTCGTGCGTCTCGGCGAGGCGGTCGCCACGCCCGGCGTGCAGCTCCCCGACAACGGCCCTCTCATATCCGAGCGCACCAATGACCTCCTCGATTACCTGGCCACATCCGGCAAGCGCTACCGTAATGCTCGCGTCGGTTACTATGAGTCCGTACTCGACGAAGACACACACGAGCAGTTTGCGGCCCTCACGGTGCTGCTTCCCGACGGGACAGTCTATGTAAGCTACCGTGGTACCGACGACTCAATCGTCGGCTGGGTTGAAGACTGCGAGATCAGTTACCGCATCATCCCCTCACAGGAGCACGCGCTGCGCTATCTCAGGCGCGTGGCCAATAAAACCGTCGGCCCCCTGCGCATCGGTGGCCACTCGAAAGGCGGCAACCTCGCAGCGTATGCCGCGGCCATGGCCCCGGAGCTCGACAATCGCATCATCGACGTTTGGTGCAACGACTCCCCTGGATTTGAGGACAAGGTCGTGCCCCTCTCATCCTTCGACCGCCTGCTAGATCGCACTCATATCTTCACCCCCGAGTACAGCGTGGTCGGCGCCATCATGGAGCACGCGCTCGAGCCCACGATCATCAAGTCCGCCGGCGACGGAGTGATGGAGCACAGCGAGGTCGACTGGCAGGTCATGCGCGGATCCATCGTCCGCGGCAGCGAGCAGCGCACCGGCAGCATCAACGTGAACCGTGCCTTCAGCGACCTGCTCGCCAGCCGAGACCTCGAGGGGCGCGAGAAGTTCATCAACGAGCTCTATCAGTCCTGTCTGGACCATGGTCTGCACACCGTGTCGGACATGATGGGGTCGGGCGCGGCGGGATTGCGCGCGGTCACGGACTCCATCAACTCGCTCGACGAGAGCGACCGCGACACCATGTACAACTTCATCTGGAGCGCAATGGGCGGGGCGATGCGGGGCGCCGCGGCCGACGCCACCGCCAGCACCGCCGCCGCCCTGGCCCCCGTCACGAAAGCCGTCAACGAAGCCGTGACCACGGCTATGGCAAAGGTGGAGACAGGCGCAAAGGAGCTCATCAAGAAGACCGCGGATCCAAAGACGGTCGAGTTCCTCGCCGACTTACGCGACAGGACACAGGAGCGCCTCGTTGCCGCTGGATCCGGCGAGACAGCCGTCCCCGATGAGGCGGCCACGTCCGACAGCTCCGAGCAAGACAGCCTCCCCTCCACTCAGTCAGATATGCCAGCGGGCAGGAATGACGCCGAGCAGTCACGCTAGGCCACCTCGTCGACAGCAAACGTCTGCCTCACAAGCTGTAGCACGCGGGGCAAGTCATGCCTACCGCATTCATAGAGCCTGAAATCCTCGTGCTCGGGCATCTCCAAGTCCGGGGGCAGCCTCACGCGGCTGAGATCGACCCCCTCGTGTCCGAGCAGCCAGGCTACCGCCGTGTCGGACCCCTGCAAGGCGGTCGGGTCCCCCGACGCCGAGACCACACGATGGCTCGGGATGACAATGGGCAAGGGGTTGTGCTCCGCTACGGTGCGCACGACAGCCGCCGATACACGCTTGCCTCGCTTCGCGCTGGCAACCTTTGCGACCTCGCCGAACGTCGCGAGCTCCCCGTAGGGAATCTCGCGGATTGCATCGAGTATGGCCAGCTTTGCCTCCGTCCCGAAAGGGTCGATGGGCAGTTCGGACGCATCGGGCTCCTCGTCGAGAAAGTAGGCGTTCAGCCATTCGCGCAACTGGGGAAACGGCTCTGTTTCTCCGTCCGGATACCAGCCGGACCTCCCCGCGGGCACCGGTGCCAACAAGTCGTCAAAGTTGAAATACGGGTCCGCGTCGCCCAGCTTGATTCCACAGAGCGACGTACCGTCACTGACCGGGATGAGATAGCCGAGCGGCGACTCAATCAGGTCCGAGTACGCCCCGCACCGATGCTCGCCAGGGCCGAGCTCCCCCGCATAGTCCGGCCGTCGCGCTACCAGACGCCCGCCTTCACGCTCGTCTTCCCGCCTCATCTCCTCATCCGCCGAGCGCAGATACGCGACCATCTTTGCCCGCGCCTGAAACATCTCCGACAGGTGCCTGGGCACGTCGGCGACCACTTCGGTCTCGGGCAGGTCCTCGAAAAGCTCGGAGTAGTCGCGACCGTTCACCCAGCCCAACAGGTCGTCCAGGTACTGCATCTGAAAAGGCCCGCGCACCGATTGGTAGGGATAGCGATCGCCGCCCACGCAGGCGTACAGCTGGGTACCCATCTTGTCGCGTGCGGCGCAGTAGTAGAAAAGGCCTCCCCCGTGAACTCGTCTATACGACTCAATCCCGTCCTTGATGCCCTCCGCCTCCGCCAGACACGAGATCGGGATCAGGCTTTCCTGGTAACCCATGGCACTCCTTTCGTCGCCGTTGCCGTGGGCGCAGCATAGGGCCACCCGCCACAGAAGGCCGCGGGAATCTCAGGAAGACTTGCATGCAGCTTGTCCCAAACTTGCGGGCAGCTGCAGAGTTTTCATCAAACCGCACGACCCGGGGACCGTGCTGCGGCCTCAATTTCGTGACTAGCAAAACGTGTAAATCAGGCTCCATCCGCTTCCGTCACGAAGGCTCCACATCATGTTCGCCCGAGATATCTGTCGCTCGCCCCACGCACTCACCGCTCATCCCACGCATCAGCTGCCCGCGCCACGCATCAGCCGCCAGCGCCATACATCAGCTGCCCGCGCCACGCATCAGCTGCCAGCACCACGCGTCTGCCGCTCGCCCTGCGCACCTGCCGCTCACCGTGATGTGGGCAGATGTGGAATCGTTCTCGCATACGATAAAAGCGTATGCGACCATGCCGGACGCCCTGCGCATGCCTACCCGGACGGTTTGTCTTGCGCACCCGCGCGGCCAGAGGAAAGGACCCTCATGAGCAACGATTCCTGGCGCCCCAAGCTGCACCTCGCCCCGTACAACGGCTCGATCAGCGACCCCAACGGCCTCTGCCAGTTCCGCGGGACCTACCACATCTGCTGTCAGAATGCGCCTGAGTACCCCGGCAACTACGACAGTCCGCACGGCTGGGGCCACTATGTGAGCCGCGACCTCGTGAATTGGGTCTTCCTGGGCTGCCATGTGATGCCTGACGCCCCCAGCGACAAGGACGGCTCCTACTCGGGCGGCGCCTACGTGGCCGGTCC
Source organism: uncultured Actinomycetes bacterium (assembly GCA_900314685.1). Taxonomy (GTDB): domain Bacteria; phylum Actinomycetota; class Coriobacteriia; order Coriobacteriales; family Atopobiaceae; genus Olegusella. The sequence continues at coordinate 8,647 of OMWE01000006.1, forward strand.
CGACGAGGCCCCGCACGGCGGCGAGGTCTGGTACTACTACACGGGCAATATCCGCTGGCCCGCAGGCGACGGCACCTACGACGGCCGTCTGGCCAATCAGACCCGCATGCGCTCCTACAACGGCATCAACCTGGGTCCCAAGGAGGTCGTCGTCACCAACGCCGACTACCCCTCCTACTGCTCCAACCACGTCCGCGACCCCAAAGTCTGGCGTCAGGACGGCCGTCTCCACATGCTGCTGGGTGCCCGCACGCGTCAGGACTCCCGCGGCTCCGTCATCTGCTATGGCTCCGACGACGGCGTGCATTGGGCGCTCGAGGGCTCCGTCACCAATACGGGCGCCGAGCCCTTTGGCTACATGTGGGAGTGCCCGGATCGCATCGTCCTGGCGGACGCCGAGGGCGCGGAGCACCAGTTCCTGGCCACCTGCCCGCAGGGTACCGACGAGCTGGGCTTGCCCTACAAGCTGCAAAACGTCCACGGCAACGGCTACTTCCCGCTCGAGGGCGACCTGCTGGACCTCCTGCACCAGGACACCGAGCTCATGGCGGCCAAGGCACCGCATCCCGCCATCGATCAGGAGACCTTCGTCGAGTGGGACCATGGCTTTGACTTCTACGCCTGCCAGACCCTTGCCGCCGAAGACGGCCGCATCATGCTGATCGGCTGGATGAGCCTGCCACACGACAAGAACGATGTCCGTCCCTACGACAATCCCACCGACACTTGGCGCGGCTGCCTCACCGTCCCCCGCGTGCTCAGCCTGGGCGCAGACGGCCGCATCCTCCAGTGGCCCGCAGAGGAGATCACCGCGCTGCGCGGCGATGCCCAGGCTTTCGACGGCACCGCGGCCACTATGCCCAAGTGCGCTGACGTCGAGATTGCCGGCATCACGGGCGACGGCACGCTGCGCTTCGACGACGCCCTCGAGCTCCGCATCGCCGACGGTGTGGCCGAGCTCGTCTTTACCGACGACACGGTCGGCCAGGGTCGCAAGGTCCGCCGCACCCTCTGCGGCGACGTCCACGACATCCGCGTGATCGTGGACACCTCTGTCCTCGAGATCTACCTCAACGGCGGCGAGACCGTCTTTGGCACACGCTATTTCGCCGAGACCGACGAGCTCACCGTGACCGCCGACCTGCCTGGCGCGCAGGGCACCTGGTACCCGATGGATCCCATCACGATCAACTACGTCGTCGACCGTTAAAGCACTGGACCCGGACGCCCGCAACAAAGCGCCCGGGTCTTTTCCGCCGTCCGCCCAGGACACCCGTGCCATGCCATCGAAAGGAGCACGCCGCCCATGGAGTTCCAAAACAAGATCATGCTGATCACCTACGCCGACAGCATGGGCACCAACCTCAAGGACCTCAAGCACGTGATCGACACCTACTACGACAAGGCCGTCGGCGGTGTGCACATCCTGCCCTTCTTCCCCAGCTCCGCCGACCGCGGATTCGCCCCCATGCGCTACGACGTCGTGGACCCCAAGTTCGGCACCTGGGACGACGTGGCCGCCATCGGCCGCGACCGCTACATGATGTACGACTTCATGATCAACCACATCAGCCGCCAGAGCCCCTATTTCCAGGACTTCCTGGCAAAGAAGGACGAGTCGGAGTTCGCGGACTTCTTCATCCGCTACAAGGACTTCTGGCCGGGCGGCGAGCCCACGCAGGAGCAGGTGGACAAGATCTATAAGCGCAAGCCGCGCGCGCCCTACATCGACGCCGAGTTCGCCGACGGCACCACCGAGAAGGTCTGGTGCACCTTCACGGAGGAGCAGATCGACATCAACATCCGGTCTGCGCGCGCCCAGCAGTTCTTCCGCGACACGCTCAACCAGATGGGCCGCAACAACGCCAGCATCGTGCGCCTGGACGCCTTCGCCTACGCGGCCAAGAAGCCCGACACCAACTGCTTCTTTGTCGAGCCCGAGACCACCGAGCTGCTCCAGGACATGCAGCACGTGCTCGACCCCTACGGCGCCATGGTGCTGCCCGAGATCCATGAGCACTACACCATCCAGTTCCAGGTGGCGGACAAGGGCTACTGGATCTACGACTTTGCCATCCCCGTGCTCACGCTCTACGCGCTCTACTCGGGCGACGGCCAGTACCTGGCCAAATGGCTGGAGATGAGCCCCAAGCACCAGTTCACGACGCTCGACACCCACGACGGCCTGGGCATCGTGGACGTCAAGGACCTCATGCCCGACGACCGGATCGAGTACACCAAGGACAAGATGTTCTCCGAGGGCGCCAACGTCAAACGCGTCTACAATACCGAGGCCTACCATGTGCTCGACGTCTACCAGGTCAACACGACCTACTACTCGGCCCTGGGCAACGACGACGACGCCTACCTGCTGGCCCGCGCCATCCAGTTCTTTGCCCGCGGCGTGCCGATGGTCTACTACGTGGGCGCGCTCGCCGGCGTCAACGACATCGAGTTCCTCGAGTCGTCCAAGGAGGGCCGCAACATCCTGCGCCACTACTACTCCCTCGACGAGATCGACCGCGAGGTGCAGCGCCCGGTGGTCCGGGACCTCATCAGCCTGATGGAGTTCCGCAACAGCCATCCCGCCTTTGACATCGAGGGCGACCTCGACGTGGTGAGCGAGGGCTCGCACCTGGTGATCAAGCGCACGTCCTCCGACGGCTCCGCCTGGGCCACGCTCGACGCCGACCTCGCCGCACACACCTTCGAGATCACCCACTCCTAGAGGGGAAGACGGACCATGCTACCTGCAAATCCCCGGTGTCCCCACGGAGTCGGCGCCGCCTTTTACGACCTCGACGGTACCATCCTGGACCTGGACTACATCTCGCCGCGCACCATCGCGGCCATGCAGGCGGTCCACGAGGCAGGTTGTGCCAACGTGATCAGCACGGGTCGCAACCTGCCCATCGTGCCTGAGGCCATCAAGCTACCCTGCGTGGACTACTACATCACCGTCAACGGCGGTCAGATCCTCGACGCGGCAGGCAACCACCTCGTGAGCAAGGCCATCCCGCAGGACCTCGCCCTGGAGCTCGCGAAATGGCTGCACGAGGAGGGTGCCGGGCTCAACTGCCTGACCTCCACCGGCGCCTATTTCGAGAACCGCCTCGTGAGCTACATGACCCAGGCGGTCCACCGCATCGACACGGCCAGTACCCTCACCGACGACGGCCTGGACAAGGAGATCACCAGCCAGCCAAACAAGTTCACCGTCGACGACATCACGCCGGAGCTCATGCGCATCGACGGCAAGACCAACTTCGTCGAGAAGATGGGCGCCTGCTTCGACACCCGCGCCGACCTCGAGCGCGACCTCGCGATCCTGAACGAGCGGGGCGACCTGCAGATCGCCGTGGTCACCCCCACCGAGATCGAGATCACGCTGGTGGGCGTGGAGAAGGGCTCGGGTGTCGAGTGGATCACCGACCACCTGGGCCTCACGCGCGACCAGACTGTCGCCTTTGGTGACTCGGGCAACGACCTGCCCATGCAGCCCGCCGTCGGCACCTTCGTGGCCGTGGGCAACGCCTCCGATCTCGTGAAGGAAAAGGCCGACGCAATCGTGGACTCCATGTGGGACGACGGCGTGGCCAAGTGGCTCGAGGCGGCTTTGCGCGGGGAGTTCTATCAGGCGTAGCGACTCACAAACACAAACCGCGCCGGACGTGCGCCCATTTGGGCCCGTCCGGCGCGGCGTTTTTTCTTGTCACGGCATTTTTATCGCAGGCGCTTTCCTTTTCGCGGCGTTCTTCTTGTCTCCGTTTTTCTTATCGCGCGAGCCCTACCGATTGAACCAGTGGTCCTCGAAGTAGCGGCCAAAGCCGTCCTCATCGACCCCGTACTCCGTGACGGCGTCGGCCACGGCTTTGCTGGCCTCGCAGCCATTGGCCATGCAGACGCCCCAGCCCGCCGCCTCAATCATCGCGGTGTCGTTGTCCATGTCGCCGATCGCGAGAATCTCGCTCACGGGGATGCCGTTGCGCTCCGCATAACGGCGTAGGCCCACGCCCTTGTTGAGGCCCGGCAGCACAAACTCCACCGTACCGGGGAAGGTCCGCACGCTATCCCACTTGTCTGAGGGATGGGCGTTGACGACCGCCATGATCTCCTCGTCGAGCTCGGGCTCATATTGGACCTCGACCTTGCCTGTGTCCACCTCAGCCATCTTCTCGGGCATCACATATTCGACGCGCGAGTGGTTGCGACCGACGCTCTCCTGCAGCTTGCGGTCGTTGCGCTTGGCGTATACGAGATCGTAGGCGTCGCGGTACACGATGCAGTCGCAGTCGAGCGGCCACATGAACTCGAGGATCTCGCCGATGGCGTCGGCGGGCAGCAGCATGCTATGCTCCACGCCCTCGTGGTCCTTGTCCCAGATGTCGCCGCCGTTCATGCCGATCGCGAGGTCGAATTCAAAGCTCAGGCCCCACTCCTTGGCCTTGTCGAGGGAGCGGTGGTCGAGCGGTCGGCCCGACGCGGTGCCAAAGAGCACGCCCTCCTCGTGCAGGCGCTCAATCGCCGCCTTCGTGCGCGGCATCAAGCCCTGTCCCTTGGGCGTGAGCGTCCCGTCGACATCGGCCAGCACTGCGGTGAGTTTTTCGATCATACGCATTCCTCTCGTATCAAATGTTCGCCCTATTGTGCATAGGGCGAACGCAGACTCATACACAAGGTCCTTGCCTTGTCGGGGTCAGTCCTTATTCGACCATGAAGCCCTTCTTTGCCGCCTCGGCAGCTTCCCTAGCCTCCCAGACGTCAGCCATGCCGTCGTCCATCTTCCAGCCCTTGCAGGTATCGGCCTCGCCGACCGTCTCGACGCGCAGTTCGTCGGCCGTCGGGAACCAGCGCGTCGCAAAGGCGAGCAGGCCGTCGTTGACAAAGACCTCGACCGCGCTGGAGTCGACCAGCAGGCGGATGTCGTCGGCTTTTGCGCAATCACAGTGGTGCTCGACGCGCCCGCCTGCGATGGCCGGGTCGCCCACGAAGCGCAGCGTCGCGCGCCCGTCCGCCACCGTGAACTCCAACGCGTCGTCCAACATGATGCGGTAGTCTCCCTTGATGCCCTTGACGCGCAGGTCGGCACGGTGCCGGGGGAAGGTGAAGACGCCGTTTACCGGCTTGACCTTGCCGTGGCGGAGCTTCTTCATCTCGGGCACGGGGTAGTTGCGCAGCAGGTTGTCTTCTCCGCGCGTGATGATACGCGGCACGGTCAGGCATTGCCAGAAATCAAGGCCGCCGGGCTTGGTCTCGTACGGCTGGTCGGGCACGCCCATCCAAGCGAGCATGATGGTGCGGCCCCGCTCGTCCACAAACGCCTGTGTGGCGTAGAAGTCGAAGCCGTGGTCCCACAGGATGAACTCATCCGTATCGACCGTCGTCGCGTTGAGCACACGGCCCGGCATGGGGATGTAGCCCGTGATGTGGTTGTTCTCCCAGTCGGGCACCTCGTCGCGCCGACGCTGCGGGCAGAATACCAGGTACTCGTGGAGTTTGCCCCGCGCATCGGGGAAGACGAGCCGGTCGGGGCACTCCCACATGTAGCCGAAGTGCTGGCGCGCGCGGATGGTGGAGCGCAACTGCCAGTGGAGTTTGTCGCGGCTGTCGTACAGCATGATGAAGCCGTTGTCGCTCTTGTCGCGCGCGCCGAGGATCATGCGGTAGGGCCTGCCGTCGCCATTGTCCTCGATCCACACCTTGGGGTCGCGGACGTGGCAGGTCACATAGTCGGGGTAGTCACGCGGCATCAGCAGCACGTCTTTGCGGGTGAAATGCAGCGCGTCCTGGGACGTGGTCGTGATCTGGCTCTCCCAACGCCCCTCGTAATCGTAGTCGTGCGTGCCCGGCTCCTTGAAATTGCCCGTGAAGAAGAGCCGCATCGTCTGGCCACCGTCCTCGAGGAAGGCACAGCCGGAGAACGACCCGTGCGCGTCGAAGGGCGAGTCCTCGTGGATCGAGAGTCCCGTGTGGTGCCAGTGCACCAGGTCCTCGCTCCACGCATGGCCCCACGCGCGGGGGAACATATCGGGATAGTTGGGCATGTACTGGTGATACACGTGGTAGATGCCCTTGAATTGACAGCAGCCGTTGGGGTCGTTCAACCAGCCCACCCCGCCCGGGGGCATCAGGTGAAAGCCCAGGCGCCAGCGCTCGTTGTCGTCCTTCGCAGCCTTACCGGTCATTGCGGCCTCCTATCGGTCGTCACGGCCTTTTGTCGACTATTGCGACCCTATCGGTCGCCACGGATCGCTATCCGACGTTTGCGAAGGTAAAGGCACCCATCTCCCATGCGGTGTAGCGCGCCTGCAGCGTAGAGGTCACGTGCAGGTTGGTGATGTCGAGCGGATACCAACGCGTGGTCATGGTCTTCTCGCCGCCGTTGATGTAGATTTCGACGACCGAGGTATCCACCATGATACGCAAATCGGTCACACGGCCAGCGGAGAGGTCCGAGAGGAGCAGGCGGCGGTTGGTGCGCCAGCGGCCCGACGGGCTCTGGAAGTCCAGCTCGAGCATATCGCCGTGGATGAAGAGCTCCAAGTCCGCGCCGATGATCACGCGACCCTCACCTTGGATGCCCTCGATCAGCGTGTCGCAGGTCCCGTTGGGGAAAAGCGCGCTCACGGCGCCGTCGATATCGAACATGTCGCAGGTGGTCTGCGAGCCGACGTAGCCTGTGGCACCGGGCGCCGCCTCCGCCGTGAACTCGACGGGCGTCTCGCGCAGCGCCTCGATCTCCTCCACAGGCCAGAAGCACACGCGGCCCGCCTCATTGAGGGAGAGCACGCGCGGCAGGGTCATCGTGTGCATCCACTCGCGCGTGGGCGTCTCGTACTGGAACTCGATGTCGGGCAGACCGACCCAGCCGCCCAGGATAGAGCGGCCGCGCTCGTCCACAAAGATTTGCGGGCAGTAGTAGTCAAAGCCGTAATCCGTCTCGACGAAGTCCTTCATATCGAAGCAGGCGTAGGGACCGTCGGCCTCCATCAGACCAGGGTCCTGGGACAGCAGGTCGATGACCTTGCCCTCCACGGGGAAATAACCGCAGTTGTGGATGTTTTGGAACTTGAAGGGCTGCTTGGGCACGCCCTGCGGGCAGACAAAGAGGAACTCACGCCCGTCGATCTGGGCGACGTTGGGGCACTCCCACATGTAGCCGAAGGCCCGCTCGCCCCGGTTGGTGGCCGAGCCCTCGAGCTCCCACGCATAGCCGTCGTCGGACTTGTAGAGCAATACGCCGCCGCGGCTGTCCTTGGTGCGAGCGCCGAGCAGCATGTGCAGGCGGCCGTCCTGCTCCCAGACCTTGGGGTCGCGCACGTGGTTGGAGCAGTAGGCGGGGTAGCCGTCGTTGCCCAGCACGCAGACCTTGTCGGTGAAGTGGTCGCCGTCCTCGGAGATCACGAGGTTCTCGTTGGCCAGACGCCCCGCAAAGTCGTAGTCGTAGTCACCGGGCATCAGGACGTTGCCGGTGTAGTAGCACCAGAGCTTGCCGTCACGCACAAGCGCGGAGCCTGAATAAGAACCGTTGCGGTCGAGCTCGCAGTCCGGACGGATGGTCTCCCCGTGGAAGGTCCAGTTCACAAGGTCGGGGCTGGACCAATGCCCCCACCCGTGCCCGACCGCCGGCCACTTGGGCGTGTACTGGTGGAAGAAGTGATACACGCCGTCCAGCTGCGACAAACCGTTCGGATCCGTGAGACCGCCCGTCGGCGTCTGCAGGTGATACCTCAGCCGCCAATTGTGCTTGGGATTCCAGTTGATATCGACCGCCATGCCTACCTCCTCAATTCAGCGACGAGGAAGGGTGGTGCGGCGCGGGGGCAGTTTTTGCGAGTTGCGAAACTATATTAATTTTCAAATAGTTGAGCAAGCGAGCAAAAGCGTCCTTCTTTTGCGAGCGCCGAGCGAATAACTGCCCCCGCGCCGCACCACCCCTCCCCTCATCAACAATTAGTGCGCGTTGAGCACAGCCTCGACCTCGACGCGGGTGGGCATCGCGGGGATGCCGCCGCGCTTGCGGACGCAGAGTGACGCCACGGCGTTGCCCACGCGGGCCATCATCTTGGCGTCCTCGAGCGTCAGCTTGTCGGGGGTCAGGCCGGACTCGAGGAAGGACGAGAGGAAGCCGCCCCAGAAGGAGTCGCCCGCGCCGGTCGTGTCCAGCACGCCTGCGGGGAAGGGCGGGACGACCTCGCCGCCCTCAGCGGTGCGCACGTAGGCGCCGTTGCCGCCGAGCGTCACGACGCAGACGGAGGCGCCCTGCCCGACGATAGCGGCGGCCGCGGCCTCGGGCTCGTCGAAGTCGGTCAGCAGGCCGCACTCCTCGTCGCTGATCTTCACGAGGTCCATCATCGGCAGCACGGAGCGCATCTGCTCCATCGCGGCGCCGACGTTGGGCCACAGGTTGGCACGGTAGTTGGGGTCGTAGCTCATCACGCAGCCGGCGTCCTTGGCGATCTCCAGCGCGCGGTGCGTCGCGGAGCGTGCTGGCTCGTCGGTCAGCGAGAGCGAGCCGATGTGGAAGATGCGGCTGTCGCGGATGATGCGCTCGTCGATCTCCTCGGGACGCAGCTGGGTGTCGGCACCGGGCTTGCGCGCGAAGGAGAAGGTGCGGTCGCCCTGTTCGTCCAGGGCGACGAAGGCGAGCGTCGTGAAGTAGTCGGGGTCGGTGATCAGGCCGTCGCAGTTGATGGCGTTGGACGTCAGCGTCCCGCGCAGGAACTCGCCGTGCATGTCGTTGCCGATCTTGCCGATGAAGGCGGTCTCAAAGCCCAGGCGCTCCAACGCAACGAGCACGTTTGCCGGCGCGCCGCCGGGGTTGCGCTCAAAGAGCTTCTGGCCTCCCTCGGAGACGCCTGCGTCTGTGAAGTCGATAAGTACCTCGCCCAGTGCGGTAACGCTGATCATCGCTCGCTCCTTCTCCGTCGTGTGTCTTGCCCCGTCGGGTTTGTCCCGCTCGGTCTTGTCTCACTCGAGATACATGAAGGGGCGACCGTCGGACGGCCGCCCCTTGTACGGTACATGGTGCTGCGATTAGCTACTTGACGTCGATAACCGCATCGCCCGGGGCCACGTCAGCGCCGACATGAGCGTCGACCGAGGCGTAGTCGTCGGTATTGGTGATGATGACCATGGTGGTCGTGGCCTTGCCGGCGGCCTTGACGGCGGCCAGGTCGACGTCCATCAGCAGGTCGCCCTTCTTGACCTCCTGCATCTGCTTGACATGCGCGGTGAAGGGCTCGCCCTTGAGCTCGACCGTGTCGATGCCGATGTGCAGCAGGATCTCGGCGCCGTCGTCAGACAGCAGGCCCACGGCGTGGCCGGTCTCGGCGAGCACCGTGATGGTGCCGTCGACGGGGGCAAAGACCTTGCCCTCGGTCGGCTCGATGGCCATGCCCTTGCCCATCGCCTCGGAGGCGAAGACGGGGTCGGCGACGTCGGTCAGCGCGATGGCCTTGCCAGCCATCGGGGCGACGATTGTCTCGGGGGTCGCGGCGGCAGCGGGAGCAGCCTCGGCCTCGGAGGCGGCCAGGACGGCCTCCTCGTCAGCGGCGGCCTTGGCCGTAGCGACGGCCTTGGGAGCCTTCTCGCCCTCGTACTTCTCGGAGTAGATGGTCCAGGTGATCGCAAAAGCGACGCCGAAGGCGACGGCGAACATCAGGATGTACTGGATCGGCTGGGCGATGCAGAGCAGCAGGCCGAAGATACCGGTGACACCGGTGCCCGTTGCGCCGAGGTTGGTCATGTAGCAGATGAAGGCACCGCAGGCGGAACCGATCATGCCGGCCACAAAGGGCTTGACCTTAGGCAGGTTGACGCCGAAGATGGCAGGCTCGGTGATGCCGAGCAGGCAGGAGACGCCCGAAGGAACGGCCAGGGACTTGGTCTTGACCGACTTGGTCTTGAGAGCGACTGCCAGGCAGGCACCGCCCTGGGCAATGTTGGCCGCCGAGGCGATCGGCAGCCAGTAGGTCACGCCGTACTGGCCGAGCAGCGAGACATCGATGATGGTGTACATCTGGTGCAGACCGGTAACGACCGACGGACTGTAGATGAGACCGATAACGATGTAGCCGAGGCCCAGGGGCACGGAGAGCAGAGCCATGAGCAGGCCGATGATGTTGTTCTCGAGCCAGACAAAAATCGGGCCGATGAAGAGAATCGTGATATAGGCGGCTCCGGAAACGGACAGCAGCGGCGTCAGGAAGAGGTCGAACATCTCGGGGATGACCTTGTGCAGGCGCTTCTCGAAGAAACACAGGATCCAGACGCCCACGATGATGGGGATGACGTGGCCCTGGTAGCCGATCCAGTCGATGCTGTAGACACCAGGGATCACATCATAGGTAATCATGGTGCCGTCAGTGATCGCGGTGGAGGCGCTATAGGCGTTGATGAAATCACCGCTGATGAGAAGCGCGCCGAGCGAGGCACCCAGATAGGGATTACCGCCGAAGACGGTCGCCGCGGAGAAGCCGATCAGAATCTGCAGGTTGGCCAGGGCGCAAGCGTTGATGAGGCCAGCGATCTTCCAATAGACGTTGGCCGAGAGGTCGACGTCGGGGAAGAGGTAGGGCACGGCGCTCATGATACCCATGAGCATGCCGGAGGCGACGATTGCTGGGATGATCGGTACGAAGACGTCGGAGAGGACCTTGATGGCCGCCATGAACTTGTTCTGGTTCTGGGCGGCAGCCTCCTTGACCTCGGCCTTGCTAGCGGCGGTGATGCCGCCCTGGCTGATGAACTCGTCGTATACTTTGTCGACCGTACCGGTGCCAAAGATGATCTGGAGCTGACCGGATGCCTCGAAATTGCCCTTGGCGCCGGGAATCTCCTCGAGAGCGTCCTTGTCGATCTTGTCGTTGTCGGCGATGACAAGGCGCAGGCGCGTGGCACAGTGCGCAGCGCTGACGACGTTCGACGAGCCGCCAATCGCCTCCAATGTGGCCTTTGCCGCCTCAGCGTAGTCTAAAGCCATGCAGTTCCCCCTTCTTGCCCTTGTGGTCGGACGATCCGGCCCTTGTCTCCGAATGCAGAACAATGTATGGAATCGTTCTCACATGCTTCACACTCAGGATAATCTCGGGCCGAAGATAAAACTCCGTCAGATATGGAGAAGAGTCGAGCGGTAGGAATTCGACGGCGAGCGGCAACCCTACGCGTCGGACGAGGTGCTCTCGCGCAGGACGAGCTTGTAGCCCATCTTGGTCTCGCGTACCGCGGCGTTGCCCTGCTCCAGAGCTTCCACCAGCATGCGGGCAGCCTCGACACCGCTTGTGCGGTAGTAGTAGTGCACCGTCGTCAGCTGGGGCTTCACGACCTGGGCCAGCATCGAGTCGCCCAGGCCTGTGACGTGCACGTCCTCGGGTACCCGCAGCCCCAGTTGATCGAGCTGCTTGCAGACGCCCGCCGCTATCTCGTCGGTCGCGCACACAATCGCGTCGGTCTCGGGATGCTCCCGCATGATCTTCCCGGCCAGCGAGACGCCGGACTCCACATTGAAGAGCCCCCGCTCCACCACAGGGTCGGTGTGCCCGAGCTGTGCGGCGGCATCGATAAATGCCTGCGTGCGTAGGTGCCCGGCGGCGAAGTCGCGCTCATAGACACCGATGTAGGCGGGATGCGTGCGTCCCGTGGCGCAACACAGCGTGAGGTCGTACATGGCATTGTAATCGTCGAAATAGACGCAGCTCACGCCCTCGACGTGCTGCCCCATCACCACGACCGGCACGTTGAGCTCCTCAAAGACCCGCCGGTGCGCATCCGTGACCACCGTGCCGATCAGGATGATGCCGTCCACCTGGCCCTGTTCGTGGAAGGCCTTGAGGTAGGCGACCTCGGCATTCTCGTCGTTGTCCGTATTGGCAAGCAGCGTGCGGTAGTCCGAGGCGCCGAGCACCGATGTGATACCCGCGACCTCGCGACCGACCGTTTCCGAGCTGATTTTGGGGATGACCACGCCCACAAACCGCGTCTTGCCCGTGCGCAGGGTGCGGGCCTGCTGGGAGGGAACGTACCCCGTCTGGGCAATGACCTTGGCGATGCGCTTCTTCTTTTCCTCGCTCACATAGCCGTCGTTGAGGTAGCGCGACACCGTGGCGCGCGACACGCCTGCCAGCTGTGCGATCTCGTTGATGGTCATGGATTCCTCCGCCCTCGTCTCGTCCACCACACGCTAGCAGAAAACACGCCGCAGGCGCACCGCATCTCACATCGCCTTCGCCAATGCACTTTTTTCAGTACAAAAAGAGGGCGACGCCGGAGCGCCGCCCTCATGCCTACATTCCCTGGAGGAGGAACGATCGAGGCTGTGTTTGATCGAATGAGTGCTAGTCGATCGTGACCTTGGTCACGTTGGCCTGCTCGACCTGCTTGGGCACGTTGACCGTGAGCACGCCGTCGGCGAGCTTGGCTGTGAGGCCCGCGGTCGCCGCGTCCTTCAGGTAGACGCCACGCGTTGCCTGCCACTCGCTGGTCTCCTTGTGCAGGTAGTTCTTGTCCTTCTGCTCGTCGGACTCCTTGTGGTCCACGGAGACGGACAGACGGCCCTCGTTGAGCTCGACGTCGATCTCGTCCTTGGTGACACCCGGGACGTGTGCGCTCACCACGTACTTGTCACCCGCGTCCTCGACGTCCATCTTGAAGGCGCCGGCGTCTGTCATCTCGGTCGGCCACTTGAAGAGGTCGTCCCAGTCGGAGCTGAAAGGCCACATAGAGCGGGCGAGCCTGTTGTAACGATCATACGGAACCATGGTAGTCATGATGTGCTCCTTACCTTGCGTGCGGAGCTCCTCTGGAGCTCCCTTGATGTCAATCTCTATTGTCCCCAGACGCTAGGGTTTTATACCGAAGAGCCAAGATTTTCTCAGCTTCACAAACGCAACAAATCTAAGCGTATTTCGCTTAGATTTGCCGGCACGCCCTATCGTATCCATCCGGTGGGGCGCACACAATCCTGCGACGCGCACGCTACCTGCATGCTCTGCGCACGCGAATATTCTTTGGACGTAGCCCACCTCGGAAAACACGCGTGTATAGAGCCAGCGGGCTGGGTTATCATATCGGCTGTGACCCTAACGACCAGCAAACGCACACCCGGCTCACCGTCCCGGTTCACTGCAGGAGGATGCTGCATGGACAATTTCGATAACGATCGGCCCTACGATTTCGACACCCCTGATTTCGATGCCCAAGGTGGGCCGGCGGACGGCCCCGCCCTCACGCCGACGTCCGCGCCGGCACCCTCGGAGTCGTCGTACCGCCCCGCCTACGTACGCCCCGCCAAGCCCCGCCGCACGGTCGAGGCCATCGACGATGATGACCAGGACGCCTTTGACGCCCGCGGCAACTACACGCACGACTCGAATTTCACCGTGTCCGGCCAGCGCCGCATCCGCCAGGGCGACCGCCTGCAGCGCGACTCGCAGTACGGCCAGTACCTGCAGGTACCCAAGGGCAAGAAGAGCATCTTCTCCTCGCGTCAGCAGGCCAAGCAGCGCCGCTCGGCCATTGTGATGGTCGTGATCGTCGTGATCCTCGCCGTGCTGCTGATCTTTGCGGTGCGCCTCATCGCGAGCGCCGCGTAGGAATCCGACTGGCCGCGCGACACACCTACCCGCAAAGCGGAGACTAGGCTAAGCCCAGGGATCCCGCGAAAAGAGCGGCTCGCGCTCGGGCGGACGGTCCGAGTAGGGGTCGTACCCGTCGTCGTCCTCGTTCTCGGGACGCAGGTACGGGTCGTCCTTGTGTGCCCGGCGCTGCTTCTCGCGCGCCTTTTTTAGCTGCATCCGGCTGGGCGCCTTGTTTGTCTTCGTTTGGTCGGACGCCTTGTGTGTCTTTGCCCCGTCAGATGCACCGTTTGTCTTGGCCTGGCCGGGCACCTCGCCCGGTTGGGCGCAATCGTTGTCTGCCATAGCAACCTCAGCTGTAGAGATACATATAGGCGACGTAATCGCAGATCCTGCCGCCCGTCGACTCGAGGTTGGCGGCGTCGTAGATCGACTTGGGCGCGTAGGTCACGACGGTCGTGGTCCCGCCCTCGGTCGCCTCGATGAGCACGGTCCAGCAGTTGTCCCCCATCTCGCCGTATGCGCAGACGAAGGTGTGCCCCTCGGCCGTCGCCGGCTCGGGCAGGATGACCGAATCCTCCGTGCAGGCGTCGGTCATGTTGTCGAGGCCGCACGTCGCCATGACCTCGCGCACCGCGTCGTCCGAGAGCTCGGAAGCGCCGCTCGGCTGCTCGTCCGTGCCGAGCTCGTAACGCACGCCCTTGAACCACTTGCCCTTGGCGAGGACGTCGCCCTGGTTGCCGTCGGAGAGGTCGATGGAGTTGACGAAGGGCGTGGACGTGAGGGCGATCGCGGCGCTGCCGTCCGAAAACGTCGCCGCGGCATAGCCGGAGCTGTCGACGGTACCGCCCTGGCAGCCAAAGCCCTGCTTGCCGAGCCATTTGGAGATGTCCGCCGGCGCGTGCGTCGTGTAGTCGGCGAGGTCGTGGATGTCGTCGGGATAGGGCTGCGCCACTTCGAGCTCGACCTCGGACCCCTGCGTGATCTCGCTGCCTGCGGCGGGGTCGAGCGAGAGCACGGTGTGGTCGTCTTTGTCCGACTCGGTGTAGGTCACCTTGGCGGTCAGGCCCAGGGACTCGAGGGCCGCAACGGCATCGGAATCCTTCTGACCGACGAGGTCGGGCACAGTATAGGCCTGCGCGACGATGATCGTGATGGTGTCGTGCGACTTGAAGGCGGCGCCCGCCTCGGGCTGCGTCCCCAGCACGGTGCCCGCCGGCTGGTCGGACGAGACGGCCGACGTGGCAAACTCCGTGGCTCCCGCCTCACGCAGGGCGGCTTCGGCGTCCGCAACCGACATGCCCGTCACATCGGGCATCACGCGCGCCACGGCCACCTCGATGGTAACGGTCTCGCCCCGGTCGAGGCGCTCCCCCGCCTTGGGCGATTGCGAGAGGACCTTGCCGATCTGCTCGTCGGATGCCGTCTCGGTCACGGAGACCTGGAAGCCCTTGTCGGCGAGTGTCGCCGTCGCCGCCTCCTGGCCGCGGCCCACGACGTTGGGCACCGACTTGCCGCCCCACAGCTCCGCCCCGTAGGAGACAAAGGCCGCGGCGGCAGAAATAAGCACGATCATCAGCAAAAAAACGGCGATCAGACGGCGATGGGATTTCTTCTTTTGCTCCTTGACCTCCTCGTTGTAGAGGGCGTCGCGGGTCGCCGGGATCATGCGCATGGTCTGCACACGCGGGTCGCTCGCGTCCTCCTCGATGGGGGTGGGCATCAGCTCGGTCTCGCCGGCGCCCTCGCCGATGCGATCGAACCGCCCGGCATCGGGTACCAGCCGCGTCTCTTCCTCATCGTCGGGAAGAAGGACGGTCTCGTCCTCCTCACTCGGCAGGAGGACGGTCTCGCCCTCGGGCATCAGCTGTGTCTCATCATCGCTCTGCAGGAGGACGGTCTCGTCGTCAGGCATCAGCCGCGTCTCATCGTCGCTCTGCAGGAGGACGGTCTCGCCCTCGGGCATCAGCCGCGTCTCATCGTCGCTCTGCAGGAGGACGGTCTCGTCTTCTGATGCTGGGCTCGTCTCGTCGTCAGCAATCAGGCGGGTAGCGTCCTCGGGCATCAGGCGGGTGGCGCCCTCGGGGTCGACGTCCCTACCCGCACGTTCGTCTTTGCTCAGCGAGGGCTCCCCCGGTTCGGGCTGCATCCCGTCGTCCAATGTCGAGTCGTCAAACCCCTCAGCCATGTGACGTGCCATAGCAGCTCCGTTCCTGGTCCGTTTTGCTGGCACAACTATAGCCGAGACGCCGACGGAAAGGGACCGACTCCTCCCCGTCGCGCCGGGACGCCACCGGAAGGGGTGCATTCCCAACCAGGTCGCGTCAAGACGCCATCGGAAGGGTTCCGATGGCGTCTCTTGGAGCCGGAGGCTTTCCGTCGGCGTGACCTGGCGCAATCGCACCAGGTCAATGGCCACACAGCGGGCGGAGAAGACAAGACCGACAAAAAGGCCGGGGCGGGTAGGTCGATGCCTACCCGCCTCGGGGATGTACCGCTCACCTATCGCTCGGGCAGCCTGTCGGGACACGACTCGACGCAGCCCGCCCGGCGAAACCATGCCCGGCAGTCGTCGCACGATGGGTCCCGCGCGGCAACCACGCCTTCAGCGAGGTCAGGCCCGACCGCCTACTCGACCCCCTACTCGACGGAGTCGGGCTCGATGACCTCGCCCTCGACGTCGCCCTCCACACGCTGGGCGTAGATACGGTCGTCGGACCCCACGTCGATCCGGACGGTGTCGCCCTCGCGGAGCTCGCCGGCGATGATGAGGTTGGCGACGTTGTCGACCACCTGCCGCTGAATCAGGCGCTTGAGCGGGCGCGCGCCGTAGACGGGGTCGAGGCCGTCGAAGGCCAGCGACTGCGTGGCGGCGGGTGTCAGCGTCAGCGTGATGCGCTCGCGGTCCAGGCGGCGGCGGACGTCGGCCAGCTGGATGTCGACGATGTGCTCGATGTCGGACAGGCCGAGCGCGTGGAAGACCACCACGTCGTCGATACGGTTGAGGAACTCCGGCTTGAAGGTGGCACGCAGGGCCTCATTGACCTGCTTCTGCACCTCGTCGGGGTCGGACGTCGCCGTCGCGGACGCGATGAACTGGCTGCCCACGTTGGAGGTCATGATGATGATCGTGTTCTTGAAGGACACCACACGGCCCTGACCGTCTGTCAGACGGCCGTCGTCGAGCACCTGCAGCAGGATGTTGAAGACGTCGGGGTGCGCCTTCTCCATCTCGTCGAGCAGGATGACGGAGTAGGGACGCCTGCGGACGGCCTCGGTCAGCTGGCCGCCCTCGTCGTAGCCCACGTATCCGGGAGGGGCACCGATCAGGCGCTGGACCGAGAACTTCTCCATGTACTCGGACATGTCGATGCGGACCAGGGCCTTCTCATCGTCGAAGAGGCACTCGGCCAGCGCCTTGGCCAGCTCGGTCTTGCCGACGCCGGTCGGCCCGAGGAAGAAGAACGAGCCGATCGGGCGGTCAGGGTCGGACAGGCCAGCGCGGCTGCGGCGCACGGCGGCGGCCACGGCACGGACGGCCTCGTCCTGACCGACCACGCGTTTGTGCAGCTCGTCTTCCAGATGCTTGAGCTTGTCCATCTCGCCCTGCATCATCTTGGAGACGGGCACGCCGGTCCACGAGCTCACGACCTCGGCGATCGCCTCGGACGTGACCTCCTCCTTCACGAGACCCGTGTCCTCCTGCTTGGCCTCGAGGGCCTTCTCGGCCTGCTCGTATTGGCGCTGCAGGTCGGGGATCGTGGAGTAGCGCAGCTCGGAGGCGCGGGCCAGGTCGCCGTCGCGGGTCACGCGGTCCATCTCAAATTTGGCGTCCTCGATGCGCGCCTTGAGGTCGTGGACCCTGTCGGATGCCGCCTTCTCGTTCTCCCACTCGGCGTTCATCCGGTCGGCCTTTTCCTGGGTCGTCGCGATGTCGGCACGCAGCTTGGCGAGGCGCTCCTTGGAGGCCTCGTCGTCCTCCTTCATCAGGGACTGCTCCTCGATCTTCATCTGCGTGAGCGTGCGCTCCACGGCGTCGATGTCCGAGGGCTTGGAGTCCAGCTCCATGCGCAGGCGGCTGGCCGCCTCGTCGACCAGGTCGATGGCTTTGTCGGGCAGGAAGCGGTCGGCGATGTAGCGGTTGGAGAGGTCGGCGGCCGAGACCAGCGCCGCGTCGGTAATGCGCACGCGGTGGTGCTGCTCGTATTTGTCCTTGATGCCGCGCAGGATGGAGATCGTGTCTTCCACAGACGGCTCGGAGATCAGCACGGGCTGGAAACGGCGCGCGAGCGCCTGGTCCTTCTCGATGTATTTGCGGTACTCGTCGAGCGTCGTCGCGCCGATCGCGTGCAGCTCGCCGCGGGCCAGCGCCGGCTTGAGGATGTTGCCCGCGTCCATGGAGCCCTCGGTCGCGCCGGCGCCCACGATGGTGTGCAGCTCGTCGATGAAGAGGATGATCTTGCCGTCGGACTTCTGGACCTCCTTGAGCACCGACTTGAGGCGGTCCTCAAACTCACCGCGGTACTTGGCGCCCGCGACCAGGGCGGACATGTCCAGCTCCACCAGGTCCTTGTCCTTGATGGTTGAGGGCACGTCGCCGGCCACGATCTTCTGCGCCAGGCCCTCGACGATGGCCGTCTTGCCGACGCCCGGCTCGCCGATGAGCACGGGGTTGTTCTTGGTGCGGCGCGAGAGCACCTGGACGGTGCGGCGGATCTCCTCCACGCGGCCGATCACGGGGTCCAGCTTGCCCTGGCGCGCCATGTCGGTCACGTTGCGGCCGTACTGCTCCAGCGCCTTGAACTGCGGCTTTGAGTCCTGGCTCGTCACGTGGTCGTCGCCGCGCAGCTCCTCGTAGGCCTCGCGCACGCGCTTGCCCGTGATGCCCGCGGTCTTGAGCACAGAGCCCGCCTTGCCGCGGTCGTCGCACAGCGCGATCAGCAGGTGCTCGGTCGTCACGTACGAGTCGCCCATCTGGCTGGCCAGCTTCTCCGCCGCGTCGGCCACCTTCACGAAGTCGTTGCCGATGCCCATCTGGCGCCCGTCGCCCGTGATGCGCGGCTCGCGCGCGATGGCGTCGTCGACCGCCGCCTCGATCTGGTCGGGGTCGGCGCCGACGCGCTCGATGATCGCCTGTATGTTACGCTCGTCCGAGTCGAGCAGCGCCTTGAGCAGGTGAATCGGGGCCATCTGCCCCGCCTCCGCGTCCGC
The DNA here is from genome assembly GCA_900314685.1 of uncultured Actinomycetes bacterium. GTDB lineage: Bacteria > Actinomycetota > Coriobacteriia > Coriobacteriales > Atopobiaceae > Olegusella. The sequence continues at coordinate 27,432 of OMWE01000006.1, forward strand.
CGCCACGCCCATCGCGGACTGCAGCGCCTCTTGTGCCGTGACTGCCCATTTGTCTATGCGCATGGTTTCCTCCGCTTCCGCCGCACCGCTCCCGCGGCACGGCCAAGCCCTCGCTTTTTGTCTCTGTTATTCTTCCCACGCGCACGAGGCTTAAACAAAATCTAAGTCTCTACATATGAGATTTTCTCACACGGAGCATGAGAGCTGCGGCGCGCTAAGACGAACGTGCCGCTCGGGAGCGGGCCGGCAGACGTGCAGTGTGCGCGCTTGTCTTATATGCGGCGGCCGAGGAGGTCCAGGCCGTACTCTATGGAGTCCACCAGGGCGTTCCAAGAGGCCTCGATGATGTTCTCGCTCACGCCGACGGTGCCCCAGGTACGCTCGCCGTCCGAGGTCACGATGGTCACGCGCGTCACGGCGCCGGTGCCCACGCTGCCGTCGATGATGCGGACCTTGAAGTCCACCAGCGAGAACGCCCCGATCTCCGAGTACGACTTGCCCAGCACCATGCGCAGCGCGGTGTCGAGCGCGCCGACCGGGCCCACGCCCTCGCCTGTCGCCACGTAGCGCTCGTCGCCCACGTGGATCTTGATCGTGGCCTCGCTCTCGGCGCCGGCCGCCCAGGCGTCGGCGTCCTCGCGGTCGTCGACGATCACGCGGAAGCTCTCGAGCGTAAAGTGCGGCTTGCGCAGACCGAGGTGCCCCAGGATGAGCAGGGCGAGCGAGGCGTCGGCCACCTCGAAGGAGTAGCCGCGCGACTCGCGCCGCTTCACGTCGTCCAGGATCTCCTGCACCAGCTCGGGCCGATCGGACAGGTCGTAGCCCAGGCGGCGGGCCTTGGCCAGCATGGACGCGCGGCCCGCGAGCTCGCTCACGAGCACGCTCTGCCTGTTGCCGACGACCTCGGGCTCGATGTGCTCGTAGGCGCTCGGGTAGCGCGCGATCGCGCTCACATGCAGGCCGCCCTTGTGCGTAAAAGCCGCGGCACCCGTATAGGGGGTGTTGGCCGGCAGCGTGACGTTGCAGGTCTCGGCCACAAAGTTGGCGACGTCGGTCAGCTGCGAGATGTCGGGCACGCAGTCGTACCCCATCTTGAGCTGGAGGTCGGCGACCACGGTCAGCAGGTCGGCGTTGCCCGCACGTTCGCCGAAGCCGTTGACGGTGCCCTGGACCTGGGTCGCGCCCGCCTTGACGCCCGCCAGGGTGTTGGCGACGGCGCAACCCGTGTCGTTGTGGCAGTGGACGCCGATGGCAGCATCGGGCAGCGCCGCGACGGTCGCGGCCACGATGTCGCGGACCTGGTCCGGCAGCAGGCCGCCCTTGGTCTCGCAGAGGCCCAGCGCGCTGGCGCCGGCCTCGTGGGCCGCGCGGACCACGGCCAGCGTGTAGTCGGGATCGAGCAGGTAGCCGTCGAAGAAGTGCTCGGCGTCGAAGACGACCTCGGCACCACCGGCCACCAGATACGCCACGGAGTCCCGCACCATGCGGAGGTTTTCCTCGAGCGTCGTCTGCAGCGCATGCTCCACGTGGTCCGCCGCCGCCTTGCCTACGATCGTCACCACCGGCGCTCCGCTGGCCAGCAGGTCGGCGAGGCCCTGGTCCCGGTCGGCGGGTGTGTCTTTGCGGCAGGTGGAGCCAAAGGCGGCGATGCGTGCGTGCGTGAGCGGCATCGTGCGCATCCGGCGGAAAAACTCGATGTCCTTGGGGTTGGACGCCGGGAAACCGCCCTCGATGATATCGATGCCAAACGAGTCGAGGCGCTGCACCACCGCGAGTTTGTCTTCCAGGGAAAAAGAGATGCCCTCCCCCTGCTCGCCGTCGCGCAGGGTCGTGTCGTAGGTGATGATGTGCTGCCGAGTATTCATGCGGGTCCTTCTCGTAGCCATGCGTTTCCCAGCCGTAGCTTCCACGGCGATGCTTCTATAGCCGTGCGGATGATTGTAGGGCAAAAAGAGAGGCCCGGCGGGCTGTGGGTCCCGTCGGGTCTGCTGGAGGAGGTAACTCTTGTCGGGGAGGGCTACTCGGCGTCCTCGCCGTCGAGCTCGGCCTGCTTGGCGGCGACGCGCTCGGAGATCTTCATGAAGGGCAGGTAGAGGGCCACGCCGATCACGAGGATGATCGCCTGTACGACGATCGCGCGCCAGTCACCGCCGGTGGCCAGGAAGCCGGAGATGAAGACCGGCGTGGTCCAAGGCACCATGGCGACGCAGGGGTTCATCAGGCCGAGCGCGGTGGCGCCGTAGGAGATGAGCATGCCGATCGTCGGGGTGAGCAGGAAGGGGATGAACATCGGGAGGTTAAAGACGATCGGGTAGCCAAAGATGATCGGCTCGTTGATGTTGAAGATGGAGGGGATGGAGGCCATCTTGATGATGTCCTTGCTGGACTTGTCGTGGCTAAAGAGCAGGACGGCAATCACGAGGCACAGGGTGCAGCCGGAGCCGCCGAAGAGGGCGAACTGGTTGACGATGTCCATGTTCATGATGTTGTAGCCACCCGCGGCGGAGCCGGCGAGGTTGGTCAGGGGCACACCGGCGGCGAAGGTCGCCATATTGTCGGTGATGTTGATGGTCAGCAGGGGCTCGGCGAGGACGCCCGTGATCGTGGACTGGTGGATGCCCAGGCAGAAGAGCAGGTTGCCGAGGAAGTAGAGCAGGATGGTGCCGGGCAGCGAGGTATTGACGTTGCGCAGGGGCTCCTGGATGAGCCACTTGATGGTGGAGATCAGGTCGGAGCCAAAGGCGGAGAAGACCGCGGCGAAGACGCCGAAGACGGACAGGGTGAGCAGCATCGGGATCATGACGTTGAAGGAGTCGTTGACCGCGGGCGGCACCTCGTCGCCCAGGTTGATCTTGAGCTTGTCGATGCCGGAGAGCTTGATGAAGAGCTCGGTCGCGAGCAGGCCGACGATGATGCCGGAGAACATCGAGCTCGTGCCCAGGTTGCCGAAGGAGAGCGCGCCGTTCACGAGCGCGGTGTCGCCGGAGCCGTCGGCCAGCGAGGCATCGATGGCGAAGGGCATCATGGCGATCAGGGCCGCGACGCTGGTGACGCCGGCTGCCAGCGGGTTGCTGAAGACCTTCTGCTCGGCCAGGCGGTAGCCCGCGACGCAGGCGATCAGCATACCCGAGATGTTGAGCGTGCCGTTGGTCAGCGCGTTGCCCCAGGCCTGGACGTTGGTCAGCGCATCACCGGAGAGGAAGAGGGGGAAGAGGACGTTGTTCACGAGGACCGCGACGCCCGCGAGGATGTAGAGCGGGGTCAGCGTGGCGAAGGCGTCACGCAGGGCCATCAGATGGACCTCGGAGCCCACCTTTGCCGAGACTTCGGCGAACTTCTCGAGGAAGCCGCTCTTGTTTTCTGTTGCTTCTGCCATGGCTACTCTCCTTTGCACTCGTGGGTCTGCGCGACCTGGCGAAGCCACGCGGCCGACTTCTTCTCACGACGTTCGAGCCCGTGCTCGAGGTCGACTTCCACAAATCCGTAGCGGTTCTTGTAGGCGTGGGCCCACGACCAGTTGTCGATCACGGCCCAGTAGTGGTAGCCGCGGCAGGGCGAGCCGTCCTGGACGGCGTGCGCGACCTCGGCCAGGTGCTGGCTCACAAAGTCGATACGGTAGTCGTCCTGGATCTGGCCGGACGCGTCGCGGTAGGCGCCCTCGCCCTCGACGCCCATGCCGTTCTCCGAGACGAACCACTCAAGCCCCGGATACTCGTTCTTGATCTTCATGCCAAAGTCGTAGAGGCCCCGCGGGTAGATCTCCCAGCCGCGGCTCTCGTTCATCACGGCGTCGGGCCAGACGTAGGGGTCGGCGAAGACGGGCTGGCCGTCCTCGGTCGTGTCGTGCGCGGGCGCCTGCACGCGCTCGGGGTGGTAATAGTTGAAGCCCAGCCAGTCGACCTTGCCCTCCGCCAGGATGGCCTCGTCGCCGGGACGGGTCTCCAGCGCCACGCCTCGCTCGGCCAGCGTCGCGAGCACGTCCGCAGGCAGCTCGCCGCGGGTCACAAGGTCCAGCCACCAGCGGTTGGAGATGCCGTCGGTCATGCGCAGCGCCTCGAGGTCGGCGTCGGTCGGGTCCTCGCGCGTATAGGGCGGCGCGAAGCAGTTGATGAGGCCGATGCGGGCGTCGTCGCGCATGAGGCCCTCGGCCTGCGCGAGACGGAACTCACGGACGGCCAGGCTGTGAGCCAGCGAGATGTTGTACTGGGTGTTGGTGCCGCGGGTGAAGTTCTTGACGAAGGGGTACCACCAGCCCATGCGGTAGCGGTTGTCCGGTTCGACGATCGGCTCGTTGAAAGTGAACCAGCAGCGCACCTCTTGGCCGAACTCGCGGAACGCGAGACGCGCATAGTGGGCGTAGGCCTCGACGACCTCACGGGACTCCCAGCCGCCGCGCCAGAAGAGGTAGGCCGGCATATCGAAGTGGTAGAGGTTGACGAAAATCTCGATGCCGATCTCGCGCGCCGCAGCAAAGACGCGATGGTAGAAGGCCGCGCCCTCGGGGTTGAGCCGGCCGTTCTGATCGACCAGGCGGGTCCACTGGATGGACGTGCGGTAGGAGTCGAGGCCAAGGGACTTGAGCAGGCGCAGGTCGTCCTCGTAGCGGTGGTAAAAGTCGTTGCCCATGTAGCTGCCCACGCAGTTGTGGAAGTCGGTCAGGCGCTCGTCGCTCCAGAGGTCCCAGACGCTCGCGATCCTCCCGTCGGCCTTGTAGGCGCCTTCCGTCTGCGGGCCGGATGCCGCGGCGCCGAAGAAGAAGTCGCGCGGGAGTGTGAAGCTCTCCATTCGTCTCCCCTTTCATTACATATCTGCTAACCATGTTGGTATATCTTGTTTATTAAGATAGCATATATGTTTAGAAGAAGAGCGAGTCTCTTACCTTTCCTTGTAAATATGGGTGAACGGTCAGGTTCACGCGCTTAATGGTATTTCTGCTATATGTTGTTTATTATTTATATATACTATCTTTCGACTCTTACGGAAAAGCTGGTATGTGCACGCGCGATAAGGAGCAAGGATGCTGAAGTACGAGGTGGTCCTCAACGACCTGGCCGGAAAGATCGACAACGGGGTCTACAAGCCCAACCAGCAGCTCCCCACCATCGCGGAACTCTGCGATATCTATGCCGTGAGCAATATCACGGTCAAGAAAGCGCTCGACGAGCTAGCGCTGCGCGGCATGATCTCCAAGCGCAAGGGTTCGGGTTGCTATGTGAAGGGTGTTTTTGCCAAGACCGCGTCGGTCGGCCAGATGAGCGGGCAGATGAGCGGCTTCTCCGCCGAGGTCGCCTCGAAGGGCGGCACGCTCGTCTCGAAGGTGCTCGATTTCTCCGTCGTGCATCCCGACGTGGCCGTCGCCGAGAAGCTCGGCATGTCCGAGCAGGACTTCGTGTACTACATCAACCGCGTGCGCGTCCTGGACGGGGAGCCGCAGGTCATCGAGTACACCTACATGCCCATCGCCAAGATCCCCGGCCTGCGCCTGGAGCACGTGCAGTCCTCGATCTACCAGTACATCGAGCGAGACCTGGGGCTCAAGATCGACAGCGCCCACCGCGCGGTGCGCGCCAAGATGCCGACCGTCGAGGAACAAAAAGAGCTCGACCTCGACGGGCAGACGCCCGTGCTCGAGGTCGAGCAGGTAGGCTTCCTGGATGACGGCGAGCCTTTTGAGTACAGCATCTCGCGCCACGCTGGCAATAGGTACGACTTCTATACCGTCGCCAAGCACTAGGCTATACCGCCGCCAAGCACTAGGCTATACCGCCGCCAAGCACCAGGCGCGGGAAGACAGGCGGTGCGGGCAGACGAGTGGCGCGGGCAGACGGACTATGCCGCCGGCACTGTCACGCGCAGGAGGGTGCAGCCGTTCGCACCAGGGGTTACGTGAAGTTCGGCATCCTGCGCCGGGACGAAATAGGTCTCCCCTGCCTTGCCCGCGGCGGTCTGATCGCCGAGCGTGAGGTCGGCGCTGCCCGCGAGCAGGATGACCGCCATGAAGCTGTCGGCCGAGACAGGCAGGTCCGCGGCGCCGTCCAGCACCCAGCGCTCGGTACGGAAGCAGCTGCCCTGGCCGACCATCTGGCGCGTGCCGCCGGGCACCGCCTGCGGGTCTTCCAGGTCGCCGAGGCCGGCCAACGGCGCGAGGTTGGCGACGTCGCAGGCCTGCGGGATGTGCAGCTCACGCGGCTTGCCGTCGGCGCCCACGCGGCCAAAGTCCCACACGCGGTAGGTGGTGTCAGAATTCTGCTGCACCTCAGCCAGGAGGATGCCGCCGCCGATCGCGTGCAGGGTCCCCGCCTGGATGAAGTACACATCGCCCGGCTTGACGGGCACGCGGTTGAGTTTGTCTTCGATGAAGCCGTCGGCGATTGCCGCCGCAAACTCCTCCGGCGTCATCTGCTCGCGGACGCCCAGGTAGAGGAAGGCGCCTGGGTCGGCGGCCAGGATGATCCACATCTCGGTCTTGCCGTAGGGCATGCCGTTGGCGCGCGCGTAGGCGTCGTTGGGGTGCACCTGGATGGAGAGCGGAGTCGCAGCATCGATGAACTTGATGAGCGTCGGGAAGGCATCCATGACCTCGGCGTTCTTGCCCAGGCCCGCGGGACCGAGCTCGTTCACGTAGTCGAGGAAGCTCTCCCCCGCGTGCGGGCCCGAGGCGACGATGCTCGGATTGTCCTCGCGTGCGGAGAGGATCCAGGCCTCACCGACGCCCTCGCCCACCTCGTTGGGCTCGCCGAGGCGCTTGCCGCCCCAGATCTTGTGGACAAGAGCCGGCTCAAGACGAACAAATGCAGACATGCTTCCTCCTACTTTTCCAACGCTCGGCGGCCGAGCTCAAGGCAACCGAGGATGCCCTGGTTTTCGTGCAGGCTGTTGGGCACGATGTAGCTGTCGAGGTCCTCGAGCTCGGCCGTGCGGATGTACCCGGCAAGACAGCGCATGGTCGCCTCACGCACCAACGGGAAGAGCTGCTCCTGCTTCATCACGCCGCCGCCGAGGATGATCTTCTGCGGCGAGTAGCACAGGATGTAGTCGCAGAGCGCCTGGCCCAGGTACTCGGCCTCCAGCTCCCAGACCTCGGGGCGGTCGGCCAGCTCGACGCCCTTGGCACCCCAGCGCGCCTCGATCGAGGGGCCGGCAGCCAGACCCTCCAGGCAGTTGGGGTGGAAGGGGCAGACGCTCTTACCGGGGTCCTTTGGCAAGGGCGTGAGCAGGATGTGGCCCGCCTCGGGGTGCAGCATGCCATGGAGCAGATGGCCGCCGACCATCACACCCGCGCCGACACCCGTACCGATGGTCAGATAGACGACGGTATCTAGCCCGCGGGCGCACCCGTAGGTCGCCTCGCCCAGGCAGGCAACGTTGACGTCGGTATCATAACCCATGGGCACATCGCAGCCCGCGCGCATAGTGCCCAGGAAGTCGTAGCCGCGCCAACCCGGCTTGGGCGTGTCGAGCACATGGCCGTACAGCGGGCTCGCGGGGTCCACGGCCGTGGGGCCAAACGCGCCGATGCCCACAGCGTCGACCTGCCGCTCGGCAAACCACGCCGCCATCTGAGGCACCACCTGCTCGGGGGCCGTGGTTGGTATCGACTCGCGCTCCAGTATCTGACCGTCCTCCGTTCCCACCGCCAGCACCATCTTGGTGCCGCCTGCCTCCAATGCGCCGATTCGCTTGCTCATCATGACTCCCTTTGTCGTTTGATGTTATGTCTACTTTATTATTATATATATCTTCTTAAGACATACCGACATTCGGCAAACGGTAAGAAATCCCCGTGCTGCGGTACATGGGAACTATCGGTAAAGAAATCCCCGCGCTACGGTGCACGGGGATTATCGTCACATAGCGTGTCTGACCTATGCAGGCTCTACTGGCGGGCGCATGATGTGACGACTGTCCAATAGCATTCCGTGGCATCAAAATGCCGTGCCTGCCGTGCTCCGCTTGCTCGCTATTCGTCCACTAGCTTGATCTGGTCCATCACGGCGTCGCGGTATTCCTGCGACCATCCACGAATCGTGATTTGATAGACCCGGTCACCCTGTCCGTCGGAGACCACCATGTCGATGATCTTGCGCGGCTCGTCCTCGGTCTTGCCGCTACCGAAGGTCACATATTGGTCGGCGCTCGTAATGACATGGCCGCCAATCTTGTCTTCCACGACATTTTCGAAGTGGTAAGAATTGCCGTCGCGCTCCAGGTCGTTGAAGCCGTTCTCAAAACTCGCGTCGGCCTGATCGGCATCATCAGCAGCCATGACCTCGATGCGTATCACATTGGTATCCATGGAGACGTGTTCGTCGTCCGTCTCGGGAATCCAGTTGAGGATGTCGGTATTGAGCTTGTCCTCGACGACGCGCGTATCCGCGGGCAGAGGGATGGTGAATGTGCCGGAAATGACGTGAGTGACGCACTCGACGCCGCCCACTTCGGTCTTGGAATCGTCGGCGATCGCATCTTTGACTTTGGGGTTGCAACCCGTCAGCGATACCGCCATTGCGAGGCCTGCCATGGTAAGACAAGCGATTCGCAGCCACTTCTTCATAGCACTCCTCTCAAAATCACACGAGCAATAATTGTACCAAAGAGCCTCATTGGTGTGGTGGATATGGCGGCAGGCGAATTCCCAGCATGCTGCTGGCGTACACCCTCATCTGCGACATACATCCAGACCGGATTCAGACCTGTCTGGATTGCACGCGACACAAAAAGCGAGGCCGCCCAATCGGACGACCTCGCTTTGTCACACCCGGCACAGGGAGGTAAGCCGGGCATCATGTAAGAACCTGCTCTTAGGCCTCGGCAGCCTCGGCAGCGGCGATCTCCTGCTCCTCAGCGTAGAGCTCAGCGTCATAGCGCTTGAAGAACGGGAAGTAGATGGCCGTAGCGACAGCGGCGCACAGGAAGGCGAGGATGATCGACTTCCAGTCCATCGTGGACAGGAAGGCGCAGACGCCGATGGGGGTGCACCAAGGAGCGTTGGCGATGATCGGGGTCACGATGCCGGTGGAGATGGCAAGGTAAGCGATGCAGGCGGTGGCCATAGGAGCCAGGAAGAACGGGATGGCCATGTTGGGGTTGTACACGATAGGCAGACCGAAGAGGATCGGCTCGTTGATGTTGAAGAACGCAGGAGCGATCTCAGCGCGACCGATGGCCTTGAGCTGCTCGGACTTGGCCAGGAAGAACATGCAGAGGGTCAGGCCGAAGGTAGCGCCGGAACCACCGATGATAACGAAGGCGTTCTGGAACTGGCCAGCGAAGACGTTCTTGGCACCCTCGTCAACGTTCTGAGCGAAGTTGATCAGGGCGATAGGATCGGAGAAGGCACCGATGATGGAAGCGCCGTGGATGCCGACGAGCCAGAGGAGGTGAATCAGGAGCTCGATGACGATGACGCCGCCGAGGGAGCCGACCAGGTTGGTGACGAAGCCGAACGGCACGGACAGAATCTCATAGAAGTCGTAGCCGGTCATGTTGAGGACGCCCTGGAGCACCATGGAGATGAGGGCGATGAAGGTAGCGGGGACCAGCGAGGTGAAGGAACGGGCAACGCCGTCGGGCACGACGTCCGGCAGCTTGATGACGATGTTCTTCTGGACGCAGGTCTTATAGATGGTGACGGCGAGCCAAGCGATGATGATGGCCTGGAAGATGCCCGAGGAGCCCATGCGGCCGATGCCGGAGGCGGAGATGTCCCAGCCAGCGACCTTGAGGCCAGAGAGGGAACCGGCCTCGAGGGCGGCGTTGACGGCGTCAGCGTCGGACTCGGCCATGACGAAGTTGCCGTCGACGATGTCGAGCTGCGGCATCATCATGAAGTACATGAAGATGGTCAGCAGGACGCCGTTGAGCGGCTTGATGTCCACGTCTTCCTCGTCGGCCCAGATGCGGGTGTACTCAAAAGAGATGCCGATCAGGAAGTAGATGGACAGGATGCTCATAGAAGCGGAGTTTGCGATGCTGTACAGGTTGGTGATGTGGTCCAGGGAGACCGCATAGATACCCGTCAGGAACGGGAAGACCTGGGGCAGAATCGCGATAATCAGGAACGCAGAGCCGACGATCGTGAAGGCGATCGAGCTCATGCCCGCGGCCTGAATGGCGCGGACCATCTTATAGGACGCAAACTTCTGCATGGGTCCCATAAGATTCTTTTCAATCCACTCAAACACAGTGTTACCTCCTCCAGTGAAACCTGCTTGTCCGCACGGTTGGGGACGACGCCCTCCCACAGCGCACTAATATTTGTACTCGCCGTCGACAACCTTGCGGTAGAGCGCGTATTGCTTGTCGGTATTGGTGCTGATGAGATAGAGCCTATAGAGCAGAAACGCGCGCACACCAATACCAATTGCGAGCGTGACATAGGCCGGAAGGACGTCCGCGTAGTAGAAGAAGAAAACCTCTTTGCCCGCAACCAGCGTGACGCCAGCCGCAGCGAGGTACAGCAGGATGCCGACCTCGACGCCGATCTCAGTCCACTTCAGGCGCTTGACGCCATACGTCATCATGCGGGACTGCTCGACAACGCCGACCGCGTCCGCGATGGCGCAGGCGAAGGGCAGGAGACCGGACAGACCGATGCCTTGGTCTGTGGCGCCCATCCAAAAGAGCCAGTAGAGATCGATGCACAGCACGATGGTGCTCGTAATGCGCACGGGCAGCAGACGGGTGCCGCGGGCGCCACGCAACTGCATGTCGCGACGGCTATTGCGGGTCTTCCGCTGCTCTACTCGCTTCTCTTTGTCCTTCTTGCTTGCCACTCGGACGTCCCTCTCAAATCAATCCGGGTAAAACTACTTGCCGATGAGCTCGTCGATCTGCTTGAAGATGGCGGGGCAGTTCTGACGGCCGTAATCCTTCATCTGCATGACGCCGACGGGAATCCTGTTGCCCGTCTTCTTGACGACAGCATCCTTCTGGAAGGAGACCTGGGGGCCAAGCATGATAACATCGACGTCGATGTCAGCCTTGACCTCAGGCACGGAACGGGCCGCAATCTCCAGAGGGATGTTCTGCTCCTCGGCATACTTCTGCATCTTCTTCATCAGCATGCTGGTGGACATACCAGCGTTGCACACAAGCAGAACCTTCATTACTTTCCTCCTGTTTGATGGTACGTACTGGCCAAACTAGGCGTTGACCTTGGCTTCGAGCTCAGCGAGCTTCTTGTAGAGCGCGATGATCTCGACTGCGAGGTCGCCAACCGCGATGGAGTCCATCAGGTGGTCCTGAGAGTGCACCAGAAGCACGTCCACGGGAATGTGGTGGCCCTGAGCCTCGGAGACCAGCAGCTTGGTCTGCGTGTTGTGCGCCTCGAGCGACGGCTCCTCGGCCTGCTTCATCAGGTCGTCAGCCTCGTCGAAGTTGCCCTCGCGAGCGGCCTTCATAGCGTTCATGTACAGGCTGCGCGCGGTGCCGGCGGTGGAGATAAGACCGAATGCGATCTCCTCGGACTCGCTCATCTCCTCATCTTCCTCATCTGCCATGCGAATCACCTCCCTGGTGAAATCAGGCCTCCCGGCCTACCCTGTGATGCAAACCCGTTTTTCGTCTGCGTTACACACAGACTTTTCACGGGGCGTTCAACGTCCCTCCAGTATACACACACTTTTCCTTCACATTTCTCAGAACGAGAGAAAATTTTTCCCTGTAGCGGGCCGACTTTTTTGCATGTGTTTATGGTCCAAAAAAATGCCCCCGTCCGCACTATTTTTTCGGACGGGGGCACAGGGTGTCTTTTCCTGTAGGAATCTTACAAATGGTCTTGCAATCAAGCAGCGCCGACCACCGGGCTCGCTTGCTGCTGAGAGCCGCCGCTAGTCCTGCGGATCGCCGCTGGAGAGCAGGCCACGCATCAGCTGCTCGGGCGTCCCGCCGTCGTAGCGGGCCAGGGCCGTGATCTTTTCGCGCATGCGGAACTCGTGCACTTCCTCCTCGAGCTCGCGCACATGGTCGCGGAGGTCGTCGTTCTCGGCCTGGAGCTTGTCCATCCGTTCACGCATGTCGAGGATGCGCACCACGCCAGCGAGGTTGATGCCCTCGTCGGTGAGCTTGCTGATCAGGTTGAGGCGCTCGATGTCGTGCTGGGAATACAGGCGCGTGTTGCCGCGGGAACGCCCCGGGGTCACCAGGCCCTTTTGCTCGTAGACGCGCAGCGTCTGGGGGTGCATGCCCGTGAGCTCCGCCGCCACGCTAATCATGTAGAGCGGCTGGTCCTTGTCGCTACGAGGCATAGCGCTCCACGTCCTTTCGGTACTCGCGCGTGTCGGCGTCGTGCAGCGCGGCCAGCGCCTTGCGCTCGGCGTCGGTCAGGTGCGTCGGCACCTGCACTTTGACCGTCACGTAGAGGGCGCCTTGCGCGCCCTTGTTCTTGACGTCAGGAGCCCCAAGGTCGCGGAAGCGGAACGTCTTGCCGTCCTGCGTGCCCGCCGGCACCTTGAGCCGGACGACCTTGCCGCCGGGGGTCGGCACGTCGACCTGGGCGCCGAGGGCCGCCTCGTAGACGGAGACGGGCAGGTCCATGCGCACGTCGGCACCATCGCGCTTCCAGAGCGGGTGCTCTGCCACGCGCGTCGTGATCACGAGGTCGCCGCGCTCGCCGCCGTTGACGCCGGCCTCGCCGCGGCCGCGGTAGCGGATCTTGCCGCCGTCCACCGCGCCTGCGGGGACCTTGACCGTGAGCGTCTGGCGCTCGCCGGTCGACGGCACCGTGAAGCTCACCTTGCGCTGTGTGCCCGCAAAGGCCTCCTCGGCCGACACGCTGATCTCGAGCGTCAGGTCGCTGCCCTTGGCTGGTCGGTTGACGGGACGCCCCTGCCCACCGGCACCGCCAAAGATGGACGAGAAGTCGAAGCCGCTGAAGGCACCGTCACCGTTGCGCATGCTGCCCAGGATGTCGTCCCAGTTCATGCCGCCGGTGTAGGTGTAGGTACGGTTGCGGCCGCCCGAGCCGCCGAAGTCGGCGCCGGGGATGCCGCCGAACATCAGCATCTGGTCGTACTCCTTGCGCTTGTCCGGGTTGGACAGCGTGTTGTACGCCTCGCTGATCTCCTTGAACTTCTGCTCGTCGCCGCCCGCATCCGGGTGGTACTTGGCCGCAAGCTTGCGGAACGCCTTGCGGATCTCCTCCTCAGAGGCGTTTTTGCTCACGCCGAGCACATCGTAAAAGTTTTTCTTGTCAGCCATGGCGAACCCGCCTCCCCTCTTGCCGCGCCGGGTCCGAGAGCCCGTCGCGCTGATATCGCACCGGGATGCGTGGCACCCCGGTGCGCTCGTTGGTCTTACTTGTCTGCCTTTGCGGCCTCGCGTTTGGGGCCGCCGTAGGTCACCTGCACCATAGCCTCGCGGATGACCTTGCCGCCCATGCGGTAGCCGCGCATGTAGACGGCCGCCACCGTCTCGTCGGGCTGCTCGGTGTCTTCCACGCGCCCGACCGCCTGGTGCTCCATCGGGTTGAAGGCCTCGCCCGCCGGGTCGATGACCTCCACGCCCTCCTTGGCCAGGATGGACAGCATCTTGTCGTGGACCGCCTGGACGCCGGCGACGAACTGGTCGAACTGGTTGTCCTCGCCGTCGGAGGCCGCGGCGCCGGAGGCATGCTCGATCGCACGCTCCATGTCATCGAGCACCGGCAGCAGGCTGGTCACGAGCTTCTCGGAGGCACGCTCTTTCTCGTCCAGACGCTCCTGGGCGGTGCGGCGGCGGTAGTTGTCCCAGTCCGCCTGCAGCCGGAGAAGACGATCCTTCGCCTCGGCAGCCTGCTTCTTTGCGGCCTCGGCAGCGTCCTGCGCCTCGGTCAGCTGCGCCTGCAGCTCGCCTTGCCTCTTTTCGGCTTCGGCCTTGATGTCTGCCTCAGCCGCGGCCTCGCCGGCTCGTTTCGCGGCCTCGACCATGGCCTCCTCGTCGTCGGCCTCGGTCTCGATCGGCACTTTCACGTCGCTCTCCTCGGGGGTCTGGGTGCCTGCGTCCTCGGGGGTGGCCCCGGGGGCGGCCTCCTCGGTCGCCTCCGGGTCCTTCTTCACATCCGTATCGGACATGTCAATCACCCTTAGTTGCGCTTGTCGTCGTCGACGACCTCGTAGTCGGCGTCGACCACGTCGTCAGCGCCGCCCTGCGTGCCGGCAGCGGGGCCCGCGCCGGCGGCACCGTCGGCCGGGGCGTCGGTCTGGGAGTAGACGACCTGCGCCAGGTCCTGAGCGGCAGTCTGGAGCTGCTCGCTCGCGGACTTAATGGCCTCGATGTCGGTGCCGTCCAGGGCCTTCTTGACGGCGGCCACGGCGTCCTCGGCCTTCTTCTTGGTGTCGGCCGGGACCTTGTCGCCGAGCTCCTTCAGGGTCTGCTCGGTGCCGTAAGCCAGGGAGTCGGCCTGGTTGCGGACCTCGATCTCGTCCTTCTTGGCCTTGTCCTCCTCGGCGTGGGACTCGGCGTCCTTGACCATGCGGTCGACCTCGTCGTCCGACAGCGCGGTGGAGCCGGAGATGGTGATCTGCTGCTGCTTGCCGGTGCCCTTGTCCTTGGCGGTGACCTTCACGATGCCGTTGGCGTCGATGTCGAAGGTAACCTCGATCTGAGGCACGCCGCGGCGGGCCATCGGGATGCCGGTGAGCTGGAACTTGCCCAGGCTCTTGTTGTCGCGGGCCATCTCACGCTCGCCCTGCAGGACGTTGATCTCGACGGACGTCTGGTTGTCGGCGGCCGTGGAGTAGACCTCGGTCTTGGAGGTCGGGATCGTGGTGTTGCGGTCGATCATCTTGGTCATCACGCCGCCCATGGTCTCGACGCCCAGCGACAGCGGGGTCACGTCGAGCAGCAGGATGTCGGAGGCGCCGGACGCGCCGGACAGCACGCCGCCCTGGACGGCTGCGCCGTCGGCGACGACCTCGTCGGGGTTGACGGACATGTTGGGCTGCTTGCCGGTCATCTGCTTGACGAGCTCCTGCACGGCGGGCATACGGGTGGAGCCGCCGACGAGGATGACCTCGTTGACCTGGGAGATCTGCAGGTTGGCGTCACGCAGGGCCTTGGTCACAGGGGCCTTGCAGCGGTCGAGCAGGTCGCGGGTGATGCGCTCGAACTCCACGCGGGTCAGCGTGTAGTTGAGGTGCTTGGGGCCGGTGGGGTCCGCGGTGATGAAGGGCAGGTTGATCTCGGCCTGCTGGGCGGCGGAGAGCTCCTTCTTGGCGTTCTCGGCGGCGTCCTTGAGGCGCTGCAGGGCCATGGGATCACGGCGGAGGTCGATGCCGTTTTCCTGCTGGAACTTGTCGGCCATCCAGTCGATCACGCGCTGGTCCCAGTCGTCGCCACCCAGGTGGTTGTCGCCGTTGGTCGCGAGGACCTCGACCACGCCGTCGGCCAGGTCGAGCAGGGACACGTCGAAGGTGCCGCCGCCCAGGTCAAAGACCAGGATCTTCTGGTCGATGTTCTTCTTGTCGAAACCGTAGGCCAGAGCGGCCGCGGTCGGCTCGTTGACGATGCGCTGGACGTTGAGGCCCGCGATCTTGCCGGCGTCCTTGGTGGCCTGGCGCTGGGCGTCGTTGAAGTAGGCGGGGACGGTGATGACGGCGTCGGTGATGGTCTCGCCAAGGCTCTTCTCGGCGTCGGCCTTCATCTTGGAGAGGATCATGGCGCTGATCTGCTCGGGGGTGAAGTCCTCGCCGTCGATCTCGACGACCGCGCGATTGCCGGTGCCGGCCTTGACCTTGTACGGGACGGTCTTGATCTCGGAGCCGACCTCGTCGTAGCGACGGCCCATGAAACGCTTGATGGAGAAGACGGTGTTGGTGGGGTTGGTGACGGCCTGGTTCTTGGCCGCCTTGCCCACGATGCGGTCGCCGTCGGCGCGGAAGCCCACGACGGACGGGGTGGTGCGGTCGCCCTCGGCGTTCACGATGATGGAAGGCTCGCCGCCCTCAAAGACCGCCATAGCGGAGTTGGTAGTACCCAGGTCGATACCCAGAATCTTGGACATTGTGTTTCCTCTCTTTCGCTCCCGGCCTCACGGCACTGCGCCGGGAGGGTCACACCTTTACTGCGGGTCTTTGTATTTGTTCCCCTGCGTTGGAATTCTATACATAATCTAAGTCTTCACACATTAGATTTTTTGCAGTCCTCCATATAGGGGTCACAGATGCGGCGGGGCGTGTGCTGCGCGGCCACCGGTCGCCCACCATCTGCCGTGCACTCCACTGCCAACCTCTGCCCGCGCCACCCACGCTGGTCACACTGCCCGTCGCCGTGCGTACCGCCTGCGCTGCCCGTCGCCGTGCGTGCCACCGAGCGCGAGTGCGTGTATTCTGCAGGTAGTTGGCCACACCCGCAAAGGAGTACCCATGAAGCTGCTGATTGCCTCCGATATCCACGGCGCCGCGCGGTGGTGCGAGCGTCTCATGCGCGCGATCGACGCGGAGCGGCCCGACCGCGTGGTGCTGCTGGGCGACCTGCTCTACCACGGCCCGCGCAACGACGTGCCCGCCGACTACGCGCCCAAGCAGGTCATCGCGATGCTTTCCGCCATCGCGCCGCAGGTCATCGCCGTGCGCGGCAACTGCGAGGCCGAGGTCGACCAGATGGTGCTCCCCTTCCCCTGCCTGGCGGACTACGCCGTGATCCTCGACGAGGCGGGCGCCCCCGTCGCGGCGGGCGGCGATGCCGGCGGCCGTCAGCTCCGCGAGCTGTTCTGCACGCACGGGCACGTCTTTGGCGCGGGGCGTGACAACTCCGTCGACAACCTGCCGCCACTTGCCCCGGGCACTACGCTCGTGTACGGCCACACGCACATCAAGGCGTACGAGGAGAGCGCACTGCACCCGGGCGTCTGGATCTTTAACCCCGGCAGCGTGGGCATCCCCAAGGACGGCACCCACAGCTACGGCATCTACCAGGATGGACGTTTCGAGCACCGCCTGCTGGAGGAGTAGGGCTGCCGGTGACGCATCCATCATCGCGTGCCCACGCCTGCACCGACAGAAATCCCAACCCAAGTGCTTGGCTAGGACCACGCCACCTGCGTTCATGTTGCCCGGGGCACGCACGGGCATCTGCCGGACGGCCCGCAGTGGCCCGCCTATCGACCCCCCATTCGAAGATATGACCCTTTTGAGTCATCCGCGGAGCAAGGCAACCTCACAAAGCCGCTGGTAGAGGAGTCATCGTCTCGGCCCGAGAAAACACGGCGCTTTTTTGTTTGTTGCAAAATATATATCCGCTGGTAGATGAACCGTAAAAGAGGCTCGCTCGGCCCACGTATCACCAAAAACCGGCTCAATGACTCAAAAGGGTCATGTCTTCGAAGAGGGGTCCGGCGCAAAGCCCTTTACGCTTGCGTTTTGTACGAGCTCTGGACGAGGCCCAAGTACGTGTTCACGGCATCGGAGTCGGTGGCCGAGATGATGATGCCGATGAGGTTGCCGCCGTTCTTCACCAGGTACATCGCGCCGGGGTTGCCCGAGCCCAGCGTCATCGTGTAGCACTGGGACGAGACGCCGTCGATCGGCAGGTCCACCTGCGCGATATCCGTGTAGCCCATGCCCTCGAACGAGGTCACGAACTCGTCGGCGACCTTGTCGTCCAGCTCGTGGTCAAACGCGCCGTAGCTCAGCATGCCCATCATAGCCGTGGCGTCCGCGCCGTCGGAGTCGGCGTAGTAGATGCCCTGCGAGAGGCTGTCCGCCGTGCTGCCGTCGCCGCTCGAGACCTCGCGCGTGTCGATCTCGACCCAATCCTTGGGCACGCTGATGTAGCCAAAGGTCGGATTGCCGATCTGCTGGTATTTGGCCGCCTCGGCCGCCGCGGAGCCGTCCGAGCCAGCAGCCGCGCCGTTCGTCTTGCCGCAGGCGGGCAGCGCGCAGGCGCACACCGCCAGTACGAGCGCGACCAGGGGAAGAAGGACGCGCTTCTTCGCCGCCCGATGGGTGCGGGCAACCCCAGCGGGAGCGGACGCGGGGGCGACGGGACGATGCGCTCGCCTCATCGCTACGCCGCCTTCTTAGCCAGGCGGCTGCGGAGCAGGCCGACGACCGTCGGCACCAGCGACACGACGATGATGGCGATGATCAGCAGCTCGAAGTGCTTCTGGACAAAGGGGATGCCACCGAAGAAATAGCCCAGCAGCGTGAAGAGCGTGGACCAGGTGATGCCGCCCAGGATGTTGAAGGCGAAGAAGTGGTGCCAGGCCATGCCGCCCATGCCCGCGAGGAAGGGCACAAAGGTGCGGATAAAGGGGAAGAAGCGCCCGAGGAAGATGGCGAGGCGGCCCCACTTGTCGAGGAAGGCCTCCGATTTGGCGATGCGCTCGGGGGTCATGGCCTTGACCTTGCCGGAGTCGATGATCTTGCGGCCGAGGAAATGGCCGATGAAGAAATTGCACTGGTCGCCGAGGATGGCCGCCGCCCACGCGACGCCCAGCAGCACAAAGATATTGAAGTCGCCTGTCGCGGCGAAGAAGCCCGAGGCAAAGAGCAGGGAGTCGCCCGGCAGGAAGGGGAAGAAGACCACGCCCGTCTCGACGAAGATGATCAGGAAGATGAACCCATAGGCCGCGACCGGGCCCATCGCGATGGCGGCGGCGATGGCACCGCGGGGGTCGTGGAGGAGGTCGGCGATGAAGTTGATGAAGGTCATGCAGCTCCGATGTCCGTCTTACAAAAAGACCCCGATGTCGGCGGGCGGCTTCGGGGCGTGATGTGCGCTTGTGCAAGTGCGCTGCGTGGGAACGGGCGCCCGCCCGAGGCTCCTTATGGCTGCTGCCTCCCGGCCCTGACCAGGTTCGGAACAGTACGTCGCCCGAACCCACGAAGCGCGCTTGCGAAGCGACAGTATACGTGATGCCCGCGCGGCGCGCGACCGCTCGCGCACATTTCCACGAAAACCCGATGAGGGTGTCCGGTCGCCTGAGTACCATGGGGGTGTGAAGAAGAACGGCGTCGGCCGGGCGAGACGCACGGGCAGACGCACGCGCGGTAGACGTGCGCGGCTGACCGCACGGCGGCCCCGCCAGATCGGAGGAACCATGGCCATCCTTGCAGCATACGCGGTACCGCATCCCCCGCTGATCATCCCCGGCGTCGGGCGCGGGCGGGAGCGCGGCATCCAGGCGACCATCGACGCCTACGAGGAGGTCGGGCGCCGCATCGCCGCGCTCGCCCCCGAGACGCTCGTGATCTCCACGCCGCACAGCGTGATGTACCTGGACTACAACCACATCTCCCCCGGTCGGCATGCCGAGGGCTCCTTTGCCGAGTTCGGCGACCCGCGCGACCGCTACGAGGTCGATTACGACGTGGACTTCGTCCGCTCGCTCGAGGCGGCGGCTGGCGCCTACGGCCTGGCCGCAGGCACGATGGGCGAACGCGACCCGTCGCTCGACCACGCCACGATGATCCCGCTGCACTTTGTGCAGACGCATTGGGGCGAGGCGGGCACGGCGTCCGAGGGCCGGCCCTTCCCGCGCGTCGTGCGCATCGGCCTCTCGGGTCTCTCCCCCGCCGTCCACTACCAGCTGGGCATGGCCGTCCAGCGCACGGCCAGCGTGCTCGCGCGCCGCGTCGTCTACATCGCGTCGGGCGACCTCTCGCACAAGCTCGCGCAAGACGGACCGTACGGCTTCGCGCCTGAGGGGCCCGTCTTCGACGAGCGGATCGGCGAGATCTTCCGCACCGGCGACCTGCTCGGGCTGCTCACCATGGACCACAGCCTGGCGGAACGGGCGGCCGAGTGCGGCCTGCGCAGCTTCCAGATCATGGCCGGCGCGCTGGACCGCACGCCCGTGACCAGCGAACTCCTCTCCCTGGAGGGCCCCTTCGGCGTGGGGTACGGCGTGGGCTGCTTCACGCCGACCGGCCCTGAGGGCTCCGACTACACCCGCGACTACCTCACGCGCTACGAGGAGTGGCACGCCGCCGACATGGCCGCGCGCAAGGCGGCGGAAGACCCGCTGGTCCGTCTCGCGCGCCGCAGTCTGGAGACCTACGTACGCACGGGCCTGCCGCTGCAGCTGCACGACCCCGACGAGGAGCTTGCGGCGATCCTCGCACAGATTCCCGACGGGCGCGCGGGCTGCTTTGTCTCGCTGAAGAAGGACGGCGAGCTCCGCGGCTGCATCGGCACCATCCTGCCCACCAGCCCCAGCCTGACCGACGAGATCGTTGGCAATGCGATCAGCGCCGGCACGCGCGATCCGCGGTTTTCGCCCGTGACCGAGGACGAGCTGCCCGAGCTCGTGTACGACGTGGACGTGCTCACGACACCCGAGCCAATCGACGGGCCCGACCAGCTGGATGTCCGCCGCTACGGCGTGATCGTCTCGACCGAGGACGGGCGGCGCGGCCTGCTCCTGCCCGACCTCGACGGCGTCGACACCGTGGACGAGCAGATCCACATCGCCACGCGCAAGGGCCACATCGGCCCCGACGAGGAGGTCTCGCTGCAGCGCTTCGAGGTCGTGCGGCATGTGTGAGGCGGATGCCGGCACCATCGTCTGCCCCGTCTGTCCGCGGCACTGCCATCTGCGCGAAGGTGCTCTCGGCACCTGCCGTGCCCGCCGCTGCGTAGGCGGCACGGTGGTCGACGACAACTACGGGCGTCTGACCTCGATTGCGATGGACCCGATAGAGAAGAAGCCCATCGCCGAGTGGCACCCCGGCGGCACCGTGCTGTCCGTCGGCAGCTACGGCTGCAACCTGCGCTGCCCCTTCTGCCAAAACTGGGAGATCTCGCAGGCGAGTGCGGAGGAGGTCCCCTGGCGCGAGGTCGGCCCCGAGGAGCTGGTCGCCCTCGCCGTGGAGGCTCGCCACCGCGACCCTCGCGTGCTGGGCATCGCCTACACGTACAACGAGCCGCTCGTGGGCTGGGAGTACGTACGCGACACGGCCCGCCTCGCGCACGCAGCCAGCCTCGCCAACGTCCTCGTCTCCAACGGGTGCGCCTGCGAGCCGATCATCGACGAGCTCGCCCCGCTGATCGACGCGGCCAACATCGACCTCAAGTCCTTCTCGCCCGATTTCTACCGGACGTGCGGCGGCGACCTCGAGCAGGTCAAGCAGACCATCGCCCGCCTCGCCGCCAAGCCGACCTGCCACCTGGAGGTCACCACGCTCGCCGTCACGGACGCCAACGACTCCGAGGCCGAGATGGATGCCATCGCCACCTGGCTCGCCGACGTCGACCCCCAGATCGTGCTGCACGTCACGCGTTTCTTCCCCCGCTGGCGCATGCAGGACCGCGGCCCCACGCCCGTCGCCCGCGTCTACCGGCTGGCCGACGTCGCCCGCAGCCACCTGGCCCACGTCCACGTCGGCAACTGCTAAAGATAGTCGAGCTATCAAATAAACCGCTCGACCTGATGCCCGCCATATACAAAGCGCGCAACGATTACCCGGCGCTCCACGTCGTCCACCCAATACAGCAGCAGGTAGTCACCGACGCAACCGAAGCGCACCTCGCGATCGGTGGGGTGTGTCGCGGGGTAGATACGATGGCGGTACGGCATACGCTCAAGCGAGCGCAGCGTTTCTTCGACCTGATCGACAAGGCGATTTGCCACCCGCGGCGCCCCGAGCCTGCCCGCTATGTAATCGCGCGCTTCGAGCAGGTCCTCCGCGGCAACAGGAAGCACACGCACCTCATAACCGCCACCTTGCGAGGTCTCCGGGGTATCTGCCATTAGGCCACCGGTTCTTGCTTGCCGCGAAGAAGCGCCAGCGTCTCGTCTATGGAGTAGCTCTCCCCCGACAGCCGAGCTTGTTGCTCGGCTTCCAATATCGCGTCGGCGACCCTGGAGTCAAAGGCACGATCCTCGTAGGCCTCCATGCTCATCACCACCATGTCACCCACGCCATTGCGCGTGAGAAAAACAGGCTCGTTGGACTCGTGCATATCGCGCGACACCTCGGCGAACCGATTGCGCAGGTCCGAAACCGGCCGTATCCGTTCCGTAGCCCCTCCCGTCCGTTGCTCTCATAATTATGAGAGCAGTGGTATCCCGGCAGTGCCTTCGGAGGTACGCCCAACACCTACCCCATTCAAGTGCCGCGTGGAGAAGCAGAACATCCACAAAGCACTCCACGCCCATACCCATATAAAGAAGCAGAACATCCACAAAGCACTCCACGCCCCACATAAGCATACGGACCCGACAACAAGTACGTTGCCGTCCGCGAAAAATACGCCACCCCGCAACAAGTACGCTGCCCTGCAACAAGTACGCAGCCATAGACAACTAGTACGTAGGGGCTGACAAAGAATCCGCTGAAATGTGGGCTAGCGAGCAACAAAATCGGCCGTAGTTCACACTTCCGCGGTTTTGTTGTTCGGCTCTACGTATTTATTGTCAGCGACAACGTACTTGTTGCAGGGCGGCGTACTTGTTGCAGGGCGGCTACGTACTGGATGGCAGCGAATCGCGCTTGCCGCCCAGCGCCCGTTCGAACCCGCGGGATCCGACGGAAACGCATGGACGGAGCATGCAGGACGGAGCATGCAGGACGGGGCATGCAAAGAAAAGCGCTGCGCTGCCATCGCATGTACGCCGATGGCAGCGCAGCACATTGCGCCTACGATCTCTACGCCTACGGCTCGTGCTCGCGCCTGCGACCCTCGTCAGACGCTTGTGTCAAATGCCCGCGTCAGACGCTCGCGTCAGGGGCTTGAGCTCATGGTCCGCGCGCGAGCCCACACTCCGGTGAGTCGCTAGTCGGTGTGCTTCTTCTTGCGCAGGTACACGCCGACGCATACGGCCGCGACGCCGACCAGGCCGACGCCCACGACGGGGACGGCGCTGAACTCGTCACCCGTCTGGGGCATGAGGCGTCCGCCCGTCTTCCTCGCGGTCGCCGCCTTGCCGGATGAGGGCGTCTTGCCCGAGGAGATCGAGTCATCCTTGGCGGATGCCGGGGACTTCTTGACCGTCACGGTCACCTGGTCGGAGTCGGTGTGGAGACCGTCCTCGTCGGTCACGCGCACCATATAGGTGCGGGTACCCACCTGCGAGATATCGGGCGTGTACTCGGTAGTGGTGCCCAGCGGGACCATGTTGGTGGCGCCCTCGTCGGCGAAGGCCATGGTCGCGAAGATGCTGCCGGTGGCCGTCGGGGTCGGCGCGGAGGCGGAGTCGTCCGTGACCAGCTCGTACCACTGGTAGGTCAGCTTGGCATCGTCGCCGTCGGGGTCGGTTGCCTCGACGGTCAGGGGCAGAGCCGTGTCGCCCAGGGTGTAGGTGGCAGACTCGGGCTGCAGGGTGATCACAGGCGCCACGGGGTCGACGACCGTGACGGTCACAGGGTCGGAATCGGTGGTAAGGCCGGCGCCGTTGGTCACGCGCACCAGGTAGGTGTGAGTGCCCGCCTCGTCGGTGCCAGGCGTGAAGGAGTCACCGGTGCCCACGGAGGTCAGGGTGCCGTCGGCCGCCTTCTCGAACCACTCGTAGGTGAGCGCGTCGTCGCTGCCCTCGACGCCGTCCTTCTCGGTGGCCTCGACGGTCAGGGGCTGGGCCTCTTCGCCCGTTTTGTAGGTGGCGTCGGCGGGAGCCGTCGTGATCTCGGGGGCGATGAGCGCCGTGGAGTAGGCCAGCGGGGTCGCGAGGTCGCCGTCGAAGCCGAGGTCGCTGGGTGTGAAGGGCTCGGACTGGTCGCCCTGGAGGTATTCGCGCAGCTCGGTGCGGAGCTGGTCGGCCTTCTTGTACACCTCGTGCGAGACCGCGTCGAAGGCCTTGTTGGCCAGCTCGGTACGGTCGGCCTCGGGCGTCGACTGCATGAGACCGTCCACCGTGGCCTGCTGGGCGTTGACCTGCTCCTGCAGGGCCTTGAGGTAGGCCGCCACACCGTCGCCGCAGGTGGAGCGGTTGTTGTAGGCGAGCGTGTTGATGTCCATGAAGACATAGCCCATGATGTCGTCGTCGGAGTCGGTCATGGCCTGAGTCACGCCCTTTGAGCCGCGGCCGCCAGCGTGGGCCTCGCTGACCTCGTCGTAGTCGTCGTAGATGTCGTCGGGCACCTCGGTCAGCAGCGCCGAGTAAGAAGGCACGTACACGTTGAACTCGGTGCAGGAGAGGGCCTCCCACTGGATGGTGGCGATGTCGGCGCTCATGCCCTTGCGGGTCTGGAAGAGGTGCGACTCGACGCCGCGGTTGTTGCCGATGGAGTAGAGGGCGGTGTTGGCGTTGGCGTCGAAAGCCGTGCCCTCGCCGCGGGCAGCCAGCGCGCGCTGCACGTCGTAGAGGGAGTAGTCGCTGCGGCCCGGCGTGAAGAAGAGCTGGCGCGCGTCGGCGGCGACCTGGGTCACTTGGCCGGAGTCGTTGGTCGTATAGTCGCCCTCGCCCAGCGCGGCGCCCAGGTAGGCGCGGCCCTGCGCATAGCGGGTGTTCTGTCCGGTGCCGGAGTTATCCTCACCGTAGGAGGCGGCCACGTTGAAGGTGCCGTCGTCGTAGTAGACGGCCGTGCCGGCGTCGATGGCGGTCTGCTCCATATTGGCGGAGTGCAGGCACACGCTGGTATCGTCCAGGTCGACCTTGAACTGCAGGTTGCCCATATTGGGATTCACGGACGCCACGTCGTCCGGCATCTTGATGGCGCACCACTGGTGGCCGGAGAGCTGCATAAAGACCCACACCTCGTTCGGGTCGCCGATGAGGATCTGGTTGTGCTCGCCGGTACCCACGTCGTCCATGATGGAACCGACGATCTGCACGCCTTCGCGCGCCGTCGCGGCCTCGCCCAGGATCACGTCGGTCAGGTTGTACTCGCCCAGGCCGGCGTCGGTGCCGGGGTCGGTGGAGTCAATCGCGTCGTTGGCCGCAGTCGTCAGCGTGGCCGAGCAGGTCACACCCTTCTCGTTGATACCCGCCTCGGAGTAGGGCGGGAAACCCATCTCCCACTCGGACTCGGCGTCGCGGACGTAGGTGTAGCGGTAGGTGTGGCCCACGGTACGGCTGAAGTCGCTCTCGCCCGAGATGTAGGTGCGGCCGTCGGTGGCCTCCTGCACGCCGAAGCTCTTCACGTAGCGCGGGCCGTAATCCTCCTCGCGGCCGTAGATGGCCTCGCCGTTCGCCGTGAGGCTCGAGCCCACGTACACCTGGGTGCACGCCAGCGCCAGCCCCGGGGTGGAGAGGACCAGGGACGCTGTCGTTGCCATGGCGACGACCAGCTTTGCGACCTCCCCCGACTTCTTTCCAAACATGCCGCCTCCCGTCCTTGGGGCCCTTTCGGGACCATGCTTTGCTGGACACCCTCG
The DNA here is from genome assembly GCA_900314685.1 of uncultured Actinomycetes bacterium. Taxonomy (GTDB): domain Bacteria; phylum Actinomycetota; class Coriobacteriia; order Coriobacteriales; family Atopobiaceae; genus Olegusella. The sequence continues at coordinate 52,668 of OMWE01000006.1, forward strand.
CGTCGCGCGAGCAACTGCCGCCACCGCTCGGACGGCCCGTCGCGCTCCGCCGCGGCCTCCGCGTGCGACGGCGTTCAGGGTATTTTCAGCATTGCATTACATGGTCGGTCGTTCTTGTTTCCATTGTGTTTTCTTATGGCAACATACAGTTTTCTGCATAAGAAAAGATTGCGGCGATTCCACATGCGGACACCTGCCGCCCAGCTGGGCATCCTCGGACATTTCCCATTACCCTCTTGCGCGCGGTTTCGAGCAAATCTTCGGAAAATGGCGGGCAAGAGGGCAACCGCCAAAATACACACTACCCTCCCACCCGCTATTTTCCGCGGACCTGCAGAAAACCATGCCTGAGAGGGCAATCGCCCACAAGCGCTTCACCCTCCAACACGGGGTTCTACGCAAATTTGCAGAAAACAGCGGGTAAGAGGGCAATGCGGCGATAGCTGTTCAGCTATGACAATGCGCCATGGGGCGACGCGGGCAGCGATGAGCAGCAAATCACAGATTTACGACGATTGCCAAGAAGAAGGGCGGCCCCGGAGGACCGCCCTTCTGGTGCTTATGGATTTTTGCGTGCGGTTGGCACCACCCGCATGCTGCCAGACCAGCCGCATGCTGCCAGATGACGTCGAGCGCGCTGCCTGGTGACACCGAGCGACGCGCGTCGTCCGACCGCGGGGCGCCCTACTCGCGGTGCGCGCGGTAGTACGCGATGAGCGCCTGGGTGGAGGCGTCCTGCTTCTCGAGCGCCGCGTCGTCGTGGAAGGCGGGCGTGATCTGCTTGGCCAGCTGTTTGCCCAGCTCGACGCCCCACTGGTCATAGGAGTCCAGACCCCAGACCGTGCCCTCGACGAAGGTGATGTGCTCGTAGAGCGCGATCAGCTCGCCCAGTGCGTGCGGCGTGAGCGCCTCGCCGAAGATCGAGGTCGTCGGGCGGTTGCCGGTGAAGACACGCGCGGGCACCATCCACTCGGCCGTGCCCTCGGCGCGGACCTCGTCGGCCGTCTTGCCAAAGGCCAGTGCCTTGGTCTGCGCCAGGAAGTTGCCCAGGAAGAGCTCGTGGATGTCCTGGTCGCCGTCCTTGGTGGGGTTGGGCGTATTGACAAAGGCGATGAAGTCGGCCGGAATCATCTGCGTGCCCTGGTGGATCAGCTGGTAGAAGGCGTGCTGGCCGTTGGTGCCGGCCTCGCCCCAGAAGATCTCGCCCGTCTCGGTGGTCACGGGGGTGCCGTCCCAGCGCGTGGACTTGCCGTTGGACTCCATCGTCAGCTGCTGCAGGTACGCGGGGAAGCGGTGCAGGTACTGGTCGTAGGGCAGCACGGCGTGGCTCTTGGCCTTGAAGAAGTTCACGTACCAGACGTTGATCAGGCCCATGAGGGCGACGACGTTCTCCTCCAGCGGGGTCTCGGCGAAGTACACGTCCAGGTCGTGGAAGCCGGCCAGGAACTCCTCGAAGACCTCCTTGCCGTAGGCAAGGATGATGGAGAGGCCCACGGCGGCGTCCACGGAGTAGCGGCCGCCGACCCAGCTCCAGAAGCCAAAGGCGTTCTCGGGGTCGATGCCGAATTCAGCGACCTTCTCGTGGTTGGTGGAGACGGCGACGAAGTGGTGCAGGATGGCGGCGGCGTCATGCTCGGCGGAGCCGTCGATGGCGCCCTGCTCGCGCAGGGTCGCAAGCAGCCAGGTCTTGACCTCGCGCGCGTTGGTCAGGGTCTCGAGCGTCGTGAACGTCTTGGACACGATGACGACCAGCGTGGTCTCGGGGTCCAGGCCCTTGAGCTTCTCTGCCGCGTCGTTGGGGTCGATGTTGGAGATGTAGCGGACGTCGACCGCGCGCGGGTAGGACTTGAGCGCCTCGTACACCATGACCGGGCCCAGGTCGGAGCCGCCGATGCCGATGGAGACGACGGTCTCGATGGCCTTGCCCGTCACGCCCTTCCACTCGCCGGAGCGCACGCGGTCGGCGAAGGCGTACATGCGGTCGAGCACCTCGTGGACATCCTTGACGGTGTCCTGGCCGTCCACGACAAACTTGCCCTCGTCGGACACCGGGCGGCGCAGCGCGGTGTGGAGCACGGCGCGGTCCTCGGTGGTGTTGATGTGCACGCCGGCGTACATGGCGTCGCGGCGGGACTCGACGCCCACGGCGCGGCCCAGGTCGGCCAGGAGCTTGACCGTCTCGTCGGTCACGAGGTTCTTGGAGAGGTCGAAATGCAGGTCGGAGGTGTCGAAGGAGAGCTTCTTCACGCGGTCGGGGTCCTCGGCGAACCACTGCTTGAGGCTGATGCCATCCGCCTGCAGCTGGTCGTAGTGCGCCTGGAGGGCCTTCCACTCGGGGGTCTGGGTCGCGTCAATCGGTGCGGGAATTGCTGCCATAGCTGCTCCTTCTGTCCACCGCGGGTCCGTACCTGCGGTCATACCCTGACACAGTCGTAAATAGCGTACCACCACGGCGGGCGCATCACGTGTAAATGCTCGGTCACGGTACGTATGGCAAGACGAACGGGCCTCTTGGCAGCCAGGCGGCGGACTGCCGGACAGGAAGACAAACGGTCCGCAGGCAGGAAGACAAACGGTCCGCAGGCAGGAAGACAAACGGACCGGCAGGCGCTCTACAGCAGCCCGGCGTCCTCCGCGACGGGACCGCCCTTCTTGGGCGCGGCGTTGACCAGGCGCAGCGTGACGACCGTGCCCTCGCCCGGGCGGCTCATGATCTCGACGCCCGACCCCACGCCAAAGAAGTGCTCCACGCGCTCCGCGACATTGGCGAGGGCGACGCCGGCCCCGCGCACGCTGCCGTCGGGGGCGACGATGGGCCGCTTGTCGTCCGCCGCGAGCGTGCGCCGCTGGCCGTCGAGCAGGCGCTGCGCCGCGCCCTCGTCCATGCCCATACCGTCGTCAGCCACGGAGATCATCACGTCGTCGCCATCGGTCACGACCTGCACGTCGATGTGGAGCGGACCCTCGTCGCGCATCGCGTGGCGCACGGAGTTCTCGACGATCGGCTGGATCAAAAAGCCGGGGACCAGTATGTTCTCGCAGCCGGACTCGATCGTCTTGCTCTCGATGATGCGGTCCTCGCCGAAACGCGCCTTCTCGATCTGCAGGTAGCGGCGGGTCTGCTCGATCTCCGCCGACAGGGGGATCAGCGACTGCGAGCTCTGCAGCGTGGCGCGGTAAAAGGCCGAGAACTCGCGCAGCAGATTGCGCGCCTTGGTGGGATCGGTGCGCGTGAAGCTCGCGATGGTATTGAGCGTGTTGAAGAGGAAATGCGGGTTGATCTGCGCCTGCAGCGCCTTGACCTCGGCGCGGGCGGTCAGCTCGGCCTGGCGGTCGAGCTCGTAGGACGACAGCTGCGTGGACAGCAGCTCCGAGAAGCCGCGCGCGATCGCCAGCTGCGTGCGGTCGACGTCGTAGCCGTGACGGAAGTAAAACTTGATGGTGCCTACCGCGCGGTCCGAGACGATCAGCGGCACAAAGACGCCCACGGGAAACGTCACGAGGTCCTTGGGCGGCATCGCCCCGGCCGCCGCCGCGCCGCTCCACTCGTCCTTGCCGATGTTGGCGAAGGTCTGCATGTGCATGCTCTGGAGCACCTCCTGCGTCTGCTCGGAGATCGGCTCGCCGGGCGGGCAGAAGTTGAGGTTCTCGCCCACGTAGGCAAGCGTGTTGCGCGTGTCGGTCATCGCGACGGCGGCCGCCTGGGTCTCGGGCAGCAGCAGCTGCGAGACGTGGCGGCAGTTCTCGGCGGTCAGGCCGTCGTGCATCAGGTCGAGCGTCTGGGAAGCCAGGCGCAGCGTGCGCTCGGTCGCCTGCGAGCGCAGGTTGTCGGGGATGGTCGTGGCCGAGCCGATCAGCACGATCGCGACCGCCAGGCCGCCGCCCGCCACCATGGTCGCGGCCAGGCTGCCGACCGTGAAACCCCAGGCCAGCAGCACGACGAGCGCCACCATCCCGAGCGCGAAAAGTATGTTGTTGAGTAGGGTCCTGTGCCTGTTTGTATTCCTCATGCTATGCTTCCCGCCCCGGCAGCGCCGGCGGCGTCCCCATCCGTACGAGCTTGTCCGCGAGCAGCTCATTATCCCACAGCATCGCCATCACGCGCGGCCAGTAGGTCTGGAAGGCGAGATAGCTGTCGTTCATCTGCAGCGCCCAGTCGCGCGCCTGGCGGCAGCCTGACGCCCACACGTAGAAGTACGCGAAGTGCTCCTTGCAGGTGATCGCGCGCCGCAGCGCCGTGCGCCGGATGCGGTCGAGCACGTCCTCCGAGATCCATCGCGCCGGGTAGGGCATGAGCGCGGACGGGCGCACCTGGCGCAGGCCGATGGTCCTGTTGCACTGGTCGAGCTTGGCGACCTCGTAGGTCCACCGGTAGGCGTCCTGCAGGAAGCGCGCGGCATGAGAGGGTGTCTTGGGCGGCATGTGCTTGACGCACCAGTCGCCGTCGAACCACACGTCGATACCGTTCATCCGCAGGTTGAAGAGGTAGTCCAGATCCTCGCCGCGCGTGATTGCGGGGTCGAACGCCACGCGGGTGTACGCGTCGGCCGCCACAGCGAAGCAGCCGCCGCACAGCACGTTGGACCGGCAGATGCGCGTGCCGCCCAGCGCGTGGCGCATCCACTCGTTGAACTCCGAGCGCTTGGACCAGTAACGGTCGCACCAGCGCGGCCGGCTCTCGTCGGCGTACGGCGAGCCGTCGCGCAGCACGAAATAGCCCGTCTTCGCCATGATGGGCAGGCCCTGGCGGTTGGAATTGCCCAGGCCGTAGACCGCCTTGATCAGGAAGTCCTCGTCCTCCACCACCTCGTCGTCGTCCAGGAAGACGACCACGTCGTGGCCGAGCGTCGCGGCGACGGCCAAGCCCATGTTGCGGATCGCGCCGTAGCCGCGCAGGGAGAGCGCCTCCTGCTGCAGGGTCGGGGCGATGTGCTCGACCGCGCGGCAGATCGCCTGGGCCTCGGGGTCGCCGACGATCATCACACCCAGGCTGGGGTGCTGGCGGCAGATGCTCTCGACGCGGGCGCGGGCGCCGTCGCGGCAGGCGCGCGGGGCCACCAGCAGGACGATCACGCGCAGCACGCCGCGGACCTTCTCCAGGGAAGACAAACATATCTCGAGCTCGGGCATCGGCTTGGTGATGGGCGTCGCATGGTCGTAGACGCCGATCTCGCCCAGGGCGGGCAGGTACTCGGCGTCGGTCCAGTACGAGGGTATGACGATGACCGGGTTCACGGTGCTGGTGCGCCTCCTCTGACGTGCACGTACCTACGTTATTCTACGGCAATCGCGATGTGGGCTGGCGCGCACGCTCCCGTTCCCAGGACGGCCGCGCGGCACGGGACGAGCGCCGTCTGCCCGTCCTCTCAGACTATGCTACTCCCCCGTGCGGACACGTTCTTCTGGCCCGGCGCCGCTGCGCTCCGTTGCGCTGCCCCGATACGCCACGTCTAGTACGGCTCGGCCAGGGGCGGCACGCGTTTGAGGCAGGCCCAGGCCCACTGCTTGCGCTGCGGGTCGGCGAGGCCGGCCGCAAAACCGCCCAGGTGGAGCACGCGCATCCCCAGCACGTCGGTCACCACGCCCGGCTCGAGCGGTTGGATGGCGTACGCCGCGCAGAATGTCGCCGCCGCCACATCGTCGCAGATGAGCACCGTAGCGGGCCCGAGCGCCGCGACCGCCGTCCGGAAGAGCCCGGGCGTGAGGGGTGTCTTCGCATCCGCCGCGAGCGCGGAGAGGCCCGCCCAGTCCTCGGGCGCGTAGCCCAGCGCGGTCAACGACTTGCGCAGCGCGTCGCCGTCGGGCCCGGCCAGCAGCGGGCCGCCCGCCAGCTCGTCGGCAGAGAGCTCGCCCTTGACGATCAGGACGGATGAAAAGGCGTTGCCGCACACCACGACCCCGCGCGCCGCCAGCATCTCGAGCTCCATGCGTGTCTTTGCGACGTAGGCCGCGCGGCGCTCCTGCCCGCCCGTGTGCGCCGCCACCCGAGCCTGCGCAGCCGTTGTCGCCTGCGCCGACGCAGTTACATTCGCCTGCGCCGCCGTAGCGGCCGCCGACCGCGCCCGTCCGTCTTGCATGACCCCTCCTTCGCGGTGGCTGATTCATCCACTTACCACATAGTAACTGCAACGATGCGCCCGAAATGGGTATAGAGCACATCAAGAGTGACGCAATCGCAAACCCTTACCGGGAAATGAGGTACATCATGGCTTCCAAGGAACTCACGTCTGCCAACTTCGACGCGGCGGTCTCCGGCGGCAAGGCGACGCTGGTCGACTTTTGGGCGAGCTGGTGCGGGCCCTGCCGCGCGATGGGCCCCGTGGTCGAGGAGATCTCCGACGATATGGCCGACCAGCTCGACGTCTACAAGTGCAACGTCGACGAGCAGGGCGAGCTGGCACAGCGCTTCGGCATCGTCTCGATCCCGACGCTCATCCTCTTCAAGGACGGGCAGCCCGCGCAGCAGTTCGTCGGCGCGATGCCCAAGCCCACGCTCGTGAGCCAGCTCAAGGCCGCGCTGTAAGAAAGGCGCGCTGCAATAGGCGCGCTGCAAGCGGGACGCGAGATTGGTATTGAGCCAGCGATAGGTACGTCTTCCGAACGTACATCGAGGGCGAGGAACACACCCTCGCCCTCGTTTTTTATCCCAGCATGCTCATCACAGCCGCTTTTTCCCGAGAGCCGCCGGCGCGTTTCCCGCCCCCGAATCGGCGCGCGACGCCGCCGCAGCGACGCCGAGTAGCCCGTCGCCCCGCATCACTGATTCGCTCGTGATGCCCAAAGCCCCCTGCGGGCCCAGTCCGCAGGGGGCTTTTCCGCGAGACGATTATTCGTGAGGTAAAACCCAAGTCTATCTGGCCCGCCAGTTCTCTGGTGAAACCCCTGCCGGGTCTCTCTCAAGCCCTCGCCGGACCCGCGTCCCGCATACTACGCATAGAGATCGGCCGCCGTCACGATTCTCAAGTTGCCCATCGCGGCGGCCTTCTTCGCAGTGGCCTCGCTCACGCCATGCTTTGCAAAAAGCATAAGCGTGCGACTGGTGTAGCCCTCGATAAGCTCGGCCCGATGGGCGAGGATGCGGATGGCCTCCGTCTCGTCGAAAGAGTTCCGCCACTTGCATTCCCCAGCCACCAGAGCTTTTTCGTACTTGTTGCCCACAAGCACGTCAACGTCCACCTGCTCGCGCGCCTCCGGATCGGGCCCCCACCACGTACCGAACTCCGTCGGCACGAAGGGCAGCCTCCCCTCCCGAGCCTCGCCCACCAGCCATTGCAAGCATATTGACTCGAACTGTTTGCCGACATAGGTCGAAAGGGCGTCCCCCAGCGCAAGTTGAGCCGCCGCGCCGCCGAGACCGTTTTCGACCATGTCCGCATACGGGCTCACGAATCGATACCAGTACGCAAAGAACGGGTCGGCAAGACGATAGATGCTTTTTCTCCCCCGCTCGCTCTCGCCGAATGGCCTCACCCGCTCGACAATCCCCAGGTCAGTGAGGGTCTTGAGGTAACGTCCCACCGTGCCCTCTTCGACGCCGGAACGGTCCGCGATACGTTTGGGGACAGTCGCGCCAGAGGCGACGGCATCGAGGATAGAACTATAGAGGGCGGGCTCGCGCAGCTCTTGACGCAGCAGCATCTGTGGCTCGGCATACAGGGCGCCAGCCATATCGAAGCAGAGGTTTCGCACGTTGTCCTCGTACGGCAAGGACGGATCGAGTTGGAGCAGGTAGTAGGGCGTCCCGCCAAAGGTCGCGTAGTAGGTGACCAAGGACTCGGGGTCGTCGGTGGGCATCAATCGCGCCGCCTCGCGATATTCCAGCGGGCGCAGGCGCACCTGTCCCGTGCGCCTGCCATACAGCGGGCTTTTCGCGCCGAGGACTTCGCTCTCCATGAAGCCCTCGTTGCTCCCGCAGACAATCATGAAGATTCCCGTTTGTTTGAAGCTGTGGTCGATGGCTATCTGGAGCGTGGACGGCAGCGACGGATTGGCCTGTGCAGCATAGGGAAATTCGTCGAAGGCAAAGACAAAGGGGTCGCGCTGTCGGGCCTGCGCCGCCACGAATGAGAATGCAGAGGCCCAGTCATCGAAGGCCCCCGCGGACTCCGGGACCCCAAAGAAGCGATAGGCCTCGCGCGAAAATGCGCGAAGGTTGAGTGCGTCGCTTTTCTGCTGAGCCGTGAAGAAGAGCGTCGGCTTGTCCCTGGCAAACTCCTGAATCAGCGCTGTCTTGCCCACGCGGCGACGGCCGTAGACGACCACCATCTGGAAGGTGCCCCTTGCGGCGAGCCTGTTCAGACTCTTGAGCTCCTGTGACCTGCCGACGAACATTGCCGTCCTTCTTTCATACTGCTGACTTACGAGTAAGTTATTTACACGTAAGTCATTGTACCTCAGATACGCAAACACAATGCCTTCTCAGGGCCTCGAGGATATAGTTTGGCGTACGGTCGGGACCCCTCTTCGAAGATATGGCTCCTTTGAGTCATCAGGGCGTTTCCGGGACTCCCGCGGGGTGATCCGCCGATTCTCGCGACGCGTCTACCTGCTCATATATGTTTTCGTATCACCGGTTTTGTGCCGTGTTTTCCCGGGGTTTGACGGCGGGCCTCCTACCAGCGCCTTTGTGAGAGCTCTCTCGTTGCGGAGTGACTCAAAAGGGTCATATCTTCGAATGGGGGTCCATCCGGCGCGTCTCCCGGCCCTGGATCGGCGCGCGACCATGGCCTCAATCGGCGTGGTGTCTATTTCGCCGCCATCCTCACGGTAGGTCTCCGCAAGTAGATAGACCGGTGGGTTGCAGACAACCCTCATGCTCCCGTCTACCCATGCTTCCAATGCAGCTCTCTCAATCCTTGTCGGCATACCTTAGAAACGATAGGCCGTACTTATTTCGCCAACCCCAGGGATTCGCTTGCCTCCTTGCGACAGCCCATCGCATTGAGATGCGTCGCCCCCTTTGGCGGGATTTCCGTAATCTTGCAGAAAACACCGTCCGAGAGGATACGCTGCCGCAGCAAGCAGGATACAGTCGCCCCTCCCAAGTAGGGTTTTCCATACCGCTGCAGAAAACCCCGCACCAGAGGGCAGTTTCGGACTCACGGGTCCTCTCGAATTCCCCTCCAGCATGGCATTCGCAGTAGATTCGCGCAAAACCCTGCATCGGAGGGGTAATGCGCCTTCGCAGCGAGGTGTGCGTAGAACCGACGACCGTCTAGAAGGAGAACCAGCGGCTCGCAGGCTTGATCTCGAGCGGCACGATGCGTGCGTCGACGACCTTGCCGTCCTCCACCAGGATGCGGCCCATCGTGGCGCCGTTGCCGCCGCGCGGGTAGGTCGGGCTGCCCGGGTTCATGATCAGCGTACCCGTGCGAGCGTCGCGCTGGACCAGCGAGCGATGCGTGTGGCCGCAGATGGCGATGTCGCATTTACCCAGCTTGAGACGCTGTTCGTAGTGGCAGATCTGCCAGCGCAGCCCTTCGGAGCGGAAGGACACCAGCGTATCCACGTCGGGTGGGTAGGCATAGCGGTCGTAGTCGTTATTGCCCAGGCACATGTGGACGGGCGCGATCTTGGCGAGCTGCCTGTAGTCGTCGGGATTGCAGCAGTCGCCCGCGTGCACGATCACGTCGGCACCCTGCAGCGCGTCGAGCAGCTCGGGCGCCAGCCAGCCGTGCGTGTCGGAAATGACGTCGTACCTCATCGCGCGCCCCGTAGCCGGCAGCCTACAGGCCCAGCATGCGCTTGACGGCCACGACGCGGCGGCGCGAGACCGGGATCTTCTTGTCCTCGACGCCGCGCAGGCCCAGCTGCACCACGCCGCCCGAGACGGTCACGAAATCCTGCACGTACTCGAGGTTGACGATGTAGCCGCGGTGCACGCGGTAGAAGCCGTGCGGGGTGAGGCGCTGCTCGAGCTTGGCGAGCGAGATGGTCGACAGGAAGCGGTCGTCGGCCGTGTAGATGCAGGAGTAGTCGTCCTTGGCCTCCACGTAGCGGATCTGGTTGATGGGGACGAGGACCTTGTGGCCGCCCTTCTCCACGGGGATGCGCTCGGAGCCGGCGGCGGGCGCGCTGCTGACGGCGGGGGCCGCGGCGACCTTGAGGCGCTGCTCGACCTTGGTCAGGGCCTGCTGCAGGCGGTCCATCTCGACGGGCTTCATCAGGTAGTCGACCGCGTCGACGCCAAAGGCCTCCAGCGCGTACTCGCTGTACGCGGTCACAAAGACGATCGCGGGAGGGTTCTTGAGCTTGTGCAGGGCGTCGGCCAGCTGCATGCCGCTCGTCTTGGGCATCGACACGTCGAGGAAGATCACGTCGATGCCGTCGGTCACGTGCTCGCGGCTCTTCACGAGGCTGGTCACGGCGTCGCGCGCGCTCGAGGCCTCGGTAATCGTCCCCACGCGCCCCGTCTCCTCCAGCAGCGAACGGAGCTCGAAACGGGCAGGGGCCTCATCATCCACAATCAGCGCGCGCAACATGCGATCACCCTTCTAGTCGAGTCAACGATGTCCATTTTACGACAAGAAGGGCAATCAGAAAAATCGACGATGCGGGACGTACTGGCCGGGCCGGGAAGACGAGCGGACAGGCCGGATGGCTCACGTGCGAGCGGCACGCGTCTCTTATCCCTCCACGGGCTTGTCGGCGGGCAGGCGGAGCAGCAGCACAAAGCCGACCACCAGCAGGATGCCCACGGACAGCACGCCGAGCGACGAGTTGCTCGTGGCCGCCGTGACGCCGGAGACGATCGCAGTGCCCATGACCGAGGCGTAGCGGCCGAAGATATCGAAGAAGCCGTAGTACTCGTTGGACTTGTCCTTGGGGATGATCTTACCGAAGTAGCTGCGGCTGAGCGCCTGGACGCCGCCCTGGAAGAGGCCCACGGTGATGGCCAGGATCCAGAACTCGGTCGCGGTCTTGAGCATAAAGGCGGCGAAGAGCACGATGCCGCAGTAGGCCACGACGGCGATGCGGATCATCTTGAGCGTGCCGTACTTTCCGGCCAGGCGCCCGTACGCGATGGCCGACGGGAAGGCCACGAACTGCGTCACCAGCAGCGCGAGCACGAGCTGCGTGGAGCTGATGCCGAGCGCCGTACCGTAGCTGGTGGCCATGCTGATCACGGTGTGCACGCCGTCGATGTAGAAGAAGAACGCGATCATGTAGGTCAGGACGACTTTGTCCGCCTTGATCTCGCGCATCGTCACGCCGAGCTCGCGGAAGGTCGCGCCGACGCTCGTGTCGCCGGCGTCGCGCCAGTGGGTCTGCTTGTAGGACTTGACCAGGGGCACCGTGAAGGCCAGCCACCACGCGGCGGTGATCACGAAGGCCAGGCGGCAGGCGCCCTGCGTCGAGATGAAGCCCGCCTTGGGTCCCACGAGGATCAGCGCGAGGCACACGATGAAGGGCACGCAGCTGCCGATGTAGCCCCAGGCGTAGCCGGCGGAGCTCACGTTGTCCATGCGGTCGTCGGACGTGATGTCCGTGAGCATGGAGTCGTAGAAGGTCATCGAGCTATTGAGGCCGATCGTGCAGATCACAAAGACCACCAGGAAGGGCGTGGCCCCCATCGGGATCGCCAGCGCCAGGCAGCCCACGAGGCCGGTCAGGAAGAAGCCCAGGAAAAACTTGACCTTCATGTCCTTGCGGTCGGCCAGCGAGCCCAGCAGCGGCATCAGGATGGCCACGACCAGCGAGGCCACCGTCTGGGCGAGGCCCCACAGGACCACGAGCTGGTCGGAGTCGCCGCCCGTGAGCAGGCTGTTGAAATAGATGGGCACCACGGAGGTGTTGAGCATCACGAGGGCGGAATTGCCCACGTCGTAGCCCACCCAGTTGCGCTCTTCCTTCGTGAACTTAAAGCTCATGAGTCCGCCGGCCATGCTGCCTCCTTGCGACGCCAACACTCCCTAGGGTAACTGTTGACGGTTGCCATCACGACGAGCGCCGCCACCGTTTCGGCAGGTGGCGGCGCTTGACAATCTAGCATCCGGCGACGTGACGGCCGCGCGTCGGGCACAAGCCTGACGTATCGCTTACACGGGCACGCGGGCGGCGAAGACGAACGTGCGGGTCACGGCTCGCAGGTCAGGCCCGCGCCACGCCTCCCTGACTACAGCGTGCGCAGGGCGTCGACCAGCGCGGTCTTGCCGGCGGTGCGGTCGTCGACCTGCTTGATCACGCGGGCGGGGCAGCCGGCCACCACGGTGTGGGGCGGGACGTCCTCGATCACGACGGCGCCGGCGGCCACCACGGCCCCCTCGCCCACGCGGCAGCCCTCGAGCACCACGCAGTTGGCTCCGATCATCACGTCGTCCTCGACCACCACAGGCGTGGCCGACGCGGGCTCCACGACGCCGGCAAGCACGGTACCTGCGCCGATGTGGCAGTGGGCGCCAACGGTCGCGCGGCCGCCCAGCACCGCGCCCATGTCGATCATGGTGCCCGGGCCGACGATCGCGCCGATGTTGAGGATCGCGCCCATCATGATCACGGCGTTGTCGCCGATCTCCACGCGGTCGCGGATGATCGCGCCGGGCTCTATGCGGGCGTTGACGCCGGAGATGTCCAGCAGCGGCACGCCGGAGTTGCGACGGTCACACTCCACGACCGCGTCCTCCACGGCGTCGCCCGCCGCCTCGAGCGCGGCCGCGAGCGGCGCGTGCTCCGCAAAGACGACCATCCCCTCCGGCCCGCCGAAGACGTGCGCGCCCTCCGGCCAGTCCACCTGTGCACCGGGAGCAAGGCGGACGTAGGCCTTGGCCGGGGTCTTCTTGGGCGCGGTAGCGATGTAGTCGATGATCGCCTGGGCGTCCATGTCGTTTTCAGCCATCGCTACTCCCCCGTCGCAAACATCAGGTCGTCAAAGGTGTAGAAGCCGGCGGGCCGCTTCAGCAGGCGGCGCGCCGCGGCGACCGCGCCGTTCACGAAGATCTGGCGGCTGGTCGCGCGGTGCGTCAGGCAAACCTCCTCGTCGGGGCCGAAGAAGTGCACCTCGTGCGTGCCGGCCACGGTGCCGCCGCGCAGCGAGTGCACGCCGATCTCGCCGGCGGGCCGCTCGCCCACCATGCCCTCGCGGCCGTAGACCACGGGGCGCTCGCCGGCGGGGTCCACCTCGGCGACCAGCATCTTTGCGGTGCCGGAGGGAGCGTCCGCCTTGAGGTTGTGGTGGGTCTCGACGATCTCCGCGTCCCAGCCGGGCAGGGCCTCGGACACCAGGCGCGTCGCATGCCGCAGCGCCGCCACGCCCAGCGAGTAGTTGCCCGACCAGACCACGGGCGCCGCCTCGCCCAGCGCGCGCAGGGTGGCAAGGTCGTCGTCGCTCATGCCGGTCGTGCCGCTGACCAGCGCGGCGCCGGTGCGGCGGACGTACGCCGCCACGTGCGGCACGGCCGTCGGGCGCGAGAAGTCCACCACGAGGTCGGCCGCCGGCGCCTCGGCGTCGAGCTCGGCGATGGTGTCCACGTCGTAGCCGTGGACGGTGTCGAAGTCGCCGGTCTCCAGCAGCGCCTGCTCGAGCAGCCGGCCCATGCGCCCGTTGGCGCCCACGATGATGGCAGATGCCATGTGTGCCTTCCCCTCTCGTCGTGGGCGGGCACCGCGATGACAGCAGACGCCCGCCATGTGTGTCTTCCCTCCTACTCGATCACGCCGGCCGCCACGAGCGCCGCACGCAGGCGCGCGCGATGCTCGTCGGTCATCGGCCACAGCGGCTGGCGGTAGCTCTCGGTGATCATGCCCATCATAGCGAGCGCGGCCTTGATGGGGATCGGGTTGACCTCGCAGAAGAGCGAGTGCACCAGCTCCAGGCCGCCGACCTGGATGTCGCGCGCGCGGCGCACGTCGCCCTCCAGGTAGCTCATGACCATGTCGTGCACGAGCTGCGGCTGGACGTCGGCCCACACGGAGATCACACCCGAGCCGCCCAGCGACAGGATGGGCACCACCATGTCGTCGTTGCCGGAGTACATGCGGAAGTCGTCGGAGAGGTACTGCGCCACCGTGCTCGCGTACGAGATGTTGCCCGAGGCCTCCTTGATGCCCATGACGTTGGGGTGCGTGCAGAGGCGCGCGACGTTGTGCTCCGAGATGGAGCAGCCCGTGCGACCGGGGATGTTGTAGAGGATCACGGGCAGGTCCACGTCGTCGAGCACGGCGAGGAAGTGCTGGTAGATGCCTTCCTCGTTGGACTTGTTGTAGTACGGGGTGATGAGCAGCAGGCCGTCGACGCCCAGCTCGGCCAGACCGCGGGACTTGGCCAGCGACTCGTGCGTGGCGTTGGAGCCCGCGCCGCCGATCACGGGGATGCGGCCGGCGACATCCTTGATCACGCGCTCGGCCACGGCGTAGTCCTCGGCGTCGGTCATCGGCGACGACTCGCCCGTCGTGCCGAGCACGAGGATGCCGTCGGTGTGATTCTGCAGGTGGAAGTCGACCAAGCGGTCGAGCGCGGGGAAGTCGATCTGCCCATTCTCATCGAACGGGGTGACGAGCGCGACGACAGAGCCTTCGAGTCCACGGGGATCCATAGTGGTGTCCTTTCTATTGGCGCCTCCCCTACCTGGGAAGACGTACGGTGTTTTACGGTGCCTCTTCTTGAATACATCCGCCCAACGGGCGGCGATGCGAAGACAAACGCAGCCCCAGCGGCCGCGCCGACTCCGCGGTGAGGTGGCCAGCAACCCCGGGCGCAGGGCCCGGACCTACTGGCTAGAGCTTTCGCTTGGAGTCCCCGCCGGCGTTGTCGACGGTGGTGACGGTGACGCCGTCCGTCTTGTACGGGTGTGCGACGCGCGCGGTATGCGCGGCGTACGGGGTACGCGGGGTGTGCGTGGTACGCTGGGCATGCGGGTCGTCCGATGGCGCCCCTAGCTGTGGCTCTGCCGACAGGGCTCCTAGCTGCGGCTCTGCCGACGGCTCAGCCGACAGCTCAGCCGATAGGTCGGCCTGCCATCGGGCCGCGAGGGTCAACGCGCGGCAGCCGACCTCGGTCGCGTCGAGCGTCGCGAAGTAATCGGTCACGCGCTCGGCGCGGCGGATCAGCTCGGTCGTGCCGTCGGCACGCAGCAGCACCTCGGCGCTGCGGAGCTTGCCGTTGTAGTTGTAGCCCATGGAGTGGCCGTGCGCGCCGACGTCACGGATCAGCAGCAGGTCGCCGAGGTGGGTCTCGGGCAGCGGGCGGTCCTGGGCGAGCTGGTCGCCGTTTTCGCAGAGGCCGCCCACCACGTTGTAGGTGGCGAGCGCGGGCGCGTCTTCGCGGCCGAGGACGTCGATGCGGTGGTAGGCGCCGTAGAGCTGCGGGCGCATGAGGTTGGCGGAGCAGGCGTCCACGCCCAGGTAGCGGCGGTAGGTCTCCTTCTCGTGGATCACGCGCGTGAGCAGGGCGCCCGCCGGCGCGAGGAGCCAGCGGCCCAGCTCGGCGTAGAGCGCGACGTCGCCCATGCCCGCGGGGACGAGCACGTCCTCGTAGGCGCGGCGCACGCCCTGGCCGATGGCGACGATGTCGTTGGCACGGTCGGCGTCGGCCGGGTCGTACGGAATGCCGATGCCGCCCGACAGGTCCACGAAGCCGATGTGGATGTCCAGGTCGCGGGCCAGGTCGGCCACGAGCTCGAAGAGCTGGCGGGCCAGGCGCGGGTAGTAGTCGCCGCCCAGCGTGTTGCTGGCGAGGAAGGCGTGCACGCCGAACTCCTCGACGCCGTGGTCGCGCAGGTAGGCGAAGGTCTCGCGGAGCTGCGGGACGGTCATGCCGAATTTGGAGTCCTCGGGCGTACCGATGATGCCGTTTGCCGCCTCGAAGGTGCCGCCGGGATTCACGCGGCAGCAGACCGTGCGCGGGAAGGCGCCGACGTGCTGCTCCCAGTAGGCGGGCATGTCGGCGGCGTCGAAGTTGACGATCGCGCCGAGGTCGACGGCCAGGCGGTAATCGGCGGCGGGTGTGTCGTTGGAGGTGAGGATCATATCGTGGCCGGTCAGGCCGCAGGCCTGGGCCAGCAGCAGCTCGGGCGCGGTGGCGCAGTCGCAGCCGCAGCCCTCCTCGGCCAGGAGCTGGATGATGCTGGGGTTGGGCGTGGCCTTGACGGCGAAGTACTCGCGGAAGCCGGGGCACCAGGCGAAGGCGTCGGCGAGCGCGCGGGTGCGGGCGCGGATGGCGGCCTCGTCGTAGAGGTAGAGCGGCGTGCCGTAGGTCGCGGCGAGTTCCTCGGCCCGCGCGGCGGTCAGGTGTATCTCGTCCGCACGTGTCTCGTCTGCCTGCGCCTCGTTTGCCTGCGCCTCGTTTGCCTGCGCCTCGTTTGCCTGCGCCTCGTTTGCCTGCGCCTCGTTCGTCTTCGCCTCCCCTCGGCTCGCTGCCCTATCGTCTTGCGACCGCTCGCAAGCGCAGCTCGTTGCCGGCCTGCGATCCGCCGCCAGAAAAATCTAATGGTAGGAAACCATATTGTGTGGGCCACTTTACCTGCGGCGCGGGCCATTTCGCACGCCGGACCGCAGCTTGTAACGCGTTCGCCATGATTGCCCGTCGGCACTTCATGCAAACGGCCGCGCGACAGCACCCGTGCAGTCGTTGCTGTGGTAAGTGTTGACATTGTTGGTGGCCGCGCCGTGAGAAAATAGCGAGGCGAAGGAGGCAGAGTTCTGTGATTACCACTGAGTACATCTCCACTCCGGGCGAGATCCTGAAGGAGGAGTTCCTGGAACCGCTGGGCATCAGCCAGTACCGTCTGGCCAAGGTGATCGGCAAGCCCGAGTCGGCCATCTCCGCCATCGTGAACGGACACTGCTCCATCTCCGTCGAGATGGCCTGGCTGCTGGCGCAGGCGCTCGGCACCACGCCGGAGTTCTGGCTCAACCTCGAGTCGACCTACCGGCTGAAAACCTTCGACGCGTCGGCGATGCCCAAGGTGGAGGCGCTCGCATAAGCTCGCATAAGAAAGTAGGACAGTAATACAGCAAGGCACTAGGGCGGAGATTGCACCTCAGGTGCCAGTCGCACTTTGGACGCCACTTTGCAGAAAATCGCGGAGATGTGCCTTCCGAAGAACGATTGCGCTCGCTGCCCCTCCGGCAGTTCGTGCTCCGGGGGCCAGTTTGCAGCGATTCGCGTCAAAAGGGCTTCCGAAGAACGATTCGGCGCGCCACGAGACCGGCAGTTCGTGCTCCGGGGGCCAGTTTGCAGCGATTCGCGGCAAAAGGGCTTCCGAAGAACGATTCGGTGCGCCACGCGACCGGCAGTTCGCGCTTCGGGGGCCAGTTTGCAGCGATTCGCGGCAAAAGGGCTTCCGAAGAACGCTTCTGTACGTCACGCGACCGGCCGTTCGTGCTTCAAAGGCCAAATCTACGCGATTCGCTGCAAAGCGCCCCTTGGAGAACGGACCGCCGTGAAGGCGGGGCGGGGAATCGAGAGGAGCAGATGACCTGCAACTACACCACCGATGCCGGCGAAGCCTCTGCCCGGTCCACTCCTCTTCCACAGTAAAAAGCCATCTGTTCGCTCAGCTGAGAAGGTCTATACTAAATCTCACGATTTTCGATAGATTTAGTATAGGATGGAACACAGATGCTGGTCGCCCGCGAAAAAGAGAAGACACTCCTGCAGGAGTCACTCGAATCGGAATACTCCCAGTTCATCGCCGTGTACGGCCGTCGCCGTGTGGGCAAGACCTTCCTCATACGCGAGTCGTTCGGCTATCGTTTCACGTTCGAGCACGCCGGCCTCGCCAAGGGCAGCCTCGACCAGCAGCTCTCCCATTTCTGCGACTCGCTCAGAGACGCCGGGCTGGATCTCCCAGAGGAGAGGCCGTCCTGCTGGCTCGACGCCTTCTCCCTGCTCAAGGATCTCCTGCGCGCCGCACCGGAAGGCAAGAAGGTCATCTTCATCGATGAGCTCTCGTGGATGGACACCAAAGGCAGCGACCTCATCCTCGCCCTGGAGGGCTTCTGGAACGGATGGGCATCGGCGCGCAAGGACATCGTGCTCGTCGTCTGCGCTTCCGCCACATCATGGATGTTGAACGAAGTGATCCACAACAAGGGCGGCCTCTACAACCGCCTGACCGCCCAGATCAACCTCAAGCCATTCACGCTAGCGGAATGCAAGGAATACCTCGACGCCCGGGGCATCGCGATGAGCCGCCAGGACATCCTGGAATGCTACATGATCATGGGAGGGGTCCCCTACTACTGGGGTTTCCTCAAGAAGGGTCTGAGCTTGACCCAGAATATCGACGCGATATTCTTCGCTGCGGACGCACCCCTGCGCCATGAATTCGACTACCTCTACGCCTCGATCTTCGACAACCCGCACAACCATCTCGCCGTAATTGAGGCGCTCGGGCGCAGACGGGCGGGCATGACCCGCGAGGAGATCGCCCGCCATACCGCGCTCACCAATTCCGGGACCCTCACCAAGGCGCTCAGAGAGCTCGAGAGCTGTGGCTTCATCCGTACCTACACGGAATACGGCAAGAAGAAAAAAGGCGCTGTCTACCAGCTCATCGACAACTTTACACTCTTCCACTTCAAGTTCCTGGCGGACGAGCCCGATGACGATCACCTCTGGACTCATCTCCTCAACACACCGCGGAGGAATACCTGGTGCGGACTCGCCTTCGAGCTGGTCTGTTTGGAGCATCTGCCCCAAATCAAGCAGGCGCTCGGCATCTCCGGAGTCGTGACGCAGGCGCATTCCTGGCGCTGCGCGGCGGATCCTGACGCCGGCGTCAACGGGAGCCAAGTCGATCTGCTCATCGCGCGGCAGGACCGCGTGATAAACATCTGCGAGATGAAGTACTCGGGGTCGAACTTCACCGTAACCAAGGCATACGACAAGAAGCTCAGGGAGAAGGTCGCGGATTTCACACGCGTGACGCATACCCGCGACGCCATCCACCTGACTCTCGTGACCACGTATGGACTGAAGAAGAACACTTACTTTGGCGCGTTCCAGTCAGTCGTGACCGCATCGGACCTTTTCGAGCGCGTGAGGAATGTATACTAAATCTATCAAATTTCGTGAGATTTAGTATAAGTGCACTTTGCGCGCTGGCACGCACGGCGCGCTGGCACGCACGTCGCGCTGGCATGCACGGCGCGTTGGCATGCACGCGTGATACCCCGCCCCTACTCCGGGATCTCGAAATGCTGGTAGTCCTTGCGACTGGTCCAGTCGCCGCCCCAGCTGAAGCCGGCCTCCGTGAAGAGCCGGTAGCACAGGTCGCCCCGCTCGATCTTGTACGGGCTGTCGACGCTGCGGTCCGTGTACGGCTCGGAGCCGACCGGCTCGACCGCGCCCGTCGAGAGGATGATGAAGGGGTTGTAGAACGTATTGATGTCCACGGCAAGCCCGTAGGCGTGACGCGAAATCACGCTCGTGCCCTCGATGATCCGCGTGTTGAAGGCCGAGCTGTTGTCATCCTCCATGCTCAGCTCGTCTTCGCCGCCGTACTCCTCCACCAGGCGCATCTTCTCGATGGGGTAGCCCGCGTCGTAGAGCTGGCGAAAGATCGACACGCACGTGTCCGCGATGCGCGCGTTGAGCACCATCTCGCCCACGTGAGTGACGCCGTCAGCGTCCTTGTGCAGCACGCGGATGTGGCGCAGCTCGTCGCGGGAGACGGGCGTCTCGTCCTTGAAGCTCACGCCCTGCATGCGGGCAAAGAGCTCGTCGTCGATCGGCTCCGCGAAGAAGAACGCGTCCTCACCACCCGCCTCAGCGATTTGCGCGTCCGTGAGCACGGTGCCCGCTGCGAGCCGGCTGGGGTCGATGGGCAGCTTGGCGGATGCGACCTCTCCGAAGCCGGAATCGATCATCTTGCCGGGCCGCTTATTAGACGAGTCGGTCTCGGCGGGCGCATCGGTCGCAGGCTCGGTACCATTCGTCCCGGCGACCACGGCAGAGCCCGCGGGGGCATCGTCCGTCTTACCATTGAGGACCCGCCAGGAACATCCGCAGGCGAGCAACGCGCAGACGCATATCGCAGCGATAAGTCGGACGCGCGCACTGCGCAGCTGAAATTTGCTCACCATGCATCCTCCCCGCAAAGCCCACGCGCCCAGCACGCCTCGCTAGTACACCTCGCTAGTACGCCTCGCTAGTACGCCTCGCTAGTACGCCTCGCTAGTACGCTGCGCTAATACGCCTCGACCTCGCTCACGACGGTATCGGACCACTTGGTGCCCCCGTAGACGGAGTCGATCGTCACGCGGATCGAGTTCGTCTGCCGCGGCGAGCCGAAGTCCAGCTGCTGGTAACTGCCGCACTCGTCCGACAGGGTATAGGAGTACTGGCTGCCGTCGGAGAGCGTGACGGTGACGTCCTTGGGCCGGTTGTTCTTGTAGTAGAGGTCCTCGGACTTGCAGTAGCCGCTGAGGATGCTGATACCCGTGACTTCCTGTAACGACGAGGCGGAGATCTCGAACCACTCCCCCACGCCGTCGCCGTCAGCACCCTCGGCCCAGCCAGTCTTGGTATCGCCGTCGGTCAGGTTGTTGGGGCCGTAGTACGACGTGACGCTGTCACCCGGCAAAGACGAACTGGCGCTCGCCACCGAGAAGACGGGCGGATACGCGGCGGGCGGCACGTCCGCTGAGGCACCGGCGCTGGAGTCCGAGGTACCGTCGCTGGACATGCCAGAGTCCGACGAGTCTGCGCCGGCCGAGTCGCCGCTCTCCCAACCCGAGTTGGCAGGCGAATCCGCGCCTTCGGAAGAAGCGCCTAAGTCCCCAGCGGTTGCCGACGCGGAGGGTTGCTCCTGCGTATTCCCGGGCAGAGAGGCGGGCGTCCCGTCGAGCACAAAGAACTTCATGACGAGCGCAACGAGGACGACAGCCCCTACCACGGCAGCGACGATGAGCGGGACGTTATTGCCACCCGGCGTCGTGGATGCAGCGGGGTCGGGTATGTAGTCGGAAGCGTATTCAGGCGCGTAACCAGGTGCGTGCCCGAAGGCGTCTGCAGACGCAGGATCAGACCCGTAACCAGGCGCGTATCCGGGCGTACCCTCCAGTGCGTATCCGGGCGTACCATCCGGTGCGTATCCGGGCGTACCCTCCGGTGCGTATCCCGGCTGGGGGTTCTCGAAGTCATCGTCAACTTGTGCCCCGCACACCGTGCAAAATTTCGCGCCATCTGGAATCTGCGCCCCGCAGCTGGTACAAAACATCGTGCACCTCTCCCTACGTGCTTCATTGCCTCATGCATCCAGCATACAACGGAGTGCGGCGGTCCGCCTCACCCCTTGTCATAGGGGACCCTGAAGGCGTCCAGGAATTTCTTGACGTAGTCCTGGCCCGTGAGCGCGGCGCCCCGCAGGTAGCCCGGCTCGCGCGCGTACTCGGAGAGCCCGCGGTAGTAGTACGTCTTGAGCTCGTCGGTGATGATGAAAGGCACGACATTGTGCTTCAGGCACTCCTTCAGGGCAATAAGTCGGCCCACGCGGCCGTTGCCGTCCTGGAAGGGGTGGATGCGCTCAAACCTCCAGTGGAATTCGAGGATCTGGTCCAGGCCCACTTCACCCAGGCTCCCGTACCAGGCGAGCAGTTCCGCCATGCGGCCTTCGACCTCCTCGGGCTCGGCGGTCGCCACGCCGCCCACCTCGTTCGGGAGTCGCTTGTAGTCGCCCACGGCGAACCAGTCGCGTGACGCATCCTTGGTGCCGACCTTGAGCATACCGTGCAAGCGCTTGATGTAGGTCTGCGTGAGCTGCTTGCCCGCCGTATCGATCACGTAGTCGATGCAGCGGAAGTGGTTGACCGTCTCGATCACGTCGTCGACGTTCACCGCCCTCTCCCCCGCCCCGATGGTGCGAGTCTCGAAGATCAGCCTGGTCTGGTCGTGGGTGAGGCAGCTGCCCTCGATGTGGTTGGAGTTGTAGGTGAGGTCGATCTGCAGACGGTGGTAGATGCCGCCGGGCATCCGCGCGTCCTTCTCGTCGCGCAGCACCTGCAGCAAGTCGCGCTTCTTCGGCTTTGCGGCGGGCTTCCTGCCGGGCTTTTGCGCGTCTGCGGGGACGTTCCACGTCTTGCCGGTGATGAACGCCCCGGGCACGCGGCCCTGCGCGCAGTAGTTGCGCACGGAGCGTTCCGACACGCCCCACCTCGCGGCGGCCTCTCTGGCTGAGATGTACTCAGGCATCCATCCTCATCTCCGCTATCGGCAATATTGTTGGTATTTTACCATCTTTCATTACGACAATTTTTTGCCGATATAGGAAGCCACCATCGGATCGACGGGTGACCCTGAATCGCCATGAACGCCAAACCAGAACGTCACCGACCTTGTTGATGCGCATAGCGTCATGATAAAATGTCGCTATGCGTCACACCTTTATGTCGCATAGCGACATCAACGGATGTCGCCCAACGCCGCCGTCCACCAACGGAGACCTCGACATGATGAACATAGGCTCAGAGTCGGAATACATTGAGCACAAGCTCTCCACCGCGGAGACCGCCAAGGGCATTGATTCCATGGCATCGATGCTCAACAAGCATGGCAAGGGCACCCTGTATTTCGGGGTAAAGAACAGCGGCGACGTCGTCGGGCAGACCGTCGGTGAGAGGACGCTCAACCAGCTGTCTCAAGACATCGCCCGCGACATCAGACCCACCTGCTTCTACAGCGTCGCGGAGAGATCGACCGCCGACGGGAGGAGCTTCATAGAGGTCACGTTCCATGGCAGCCGACCGCCGTACGCCTCGCGGGGACGCTACTTCATCAGGTTCCACGACGAAGACCGCCAGATGGACAACGACATGCTGCGGCACTACTACCTCGACCAGCGACAGGATTACTCCTCTTGGGAAAGGGCCAGCTCTGGCAGTGGAATTGCGGACGTTGATGAAGACCTGCTCCGAGCCTACCTCGAAAGGAGCGCCGAGAAAGGGCGTCTCTCGCTCGCGTACACCGACGCACGGACGGTGCTCGGCAAGCTCGGTCTCCTTTACGACACCGAGAAGCTCAACAATGCCGGCAACGTGCTTTTCTCCAAAGAAGGACCCGTGCGGCTGAAGCTCGCCAAGTTTGCCTCCGAGACGCGCCTCACGGTCCTAGACCTACAGGTATTTGCGGGCAACGTCTACGAATGCATCGACAAGGGGATGGACTTCGTCTCGTCGAGCATCGACTGGCACCTGAGATTCACAGGTGCCGCGCGTCGCGAGGAGGTCGCGGAGATCCCCATGATCGCCCTGCGCGAGATCGTGGTGAACGCCTTCGCACACGGCGACTACGATGCGGGCACCGATTTCGAGATTGATGTCTACGCCGATCGGGTCTGCGTGTATTCCCCTGGCATGTTCCCCAAACCGTACACGCCGGAAGACTTTGCGCGGCGAGGCATCGAGCCGATACCGCTCAACAAGAAGATCTCGGAGACTCTGTTCCGTGACGGCACAATCGAGCAGGTGTCCACCGGTTTCGAGCGAGTCTTCGATGCATGCGGCGAGCAAGGGGTCCGCTACGCATACGAGGAGACCGCGACAGGGTTCCGCTTCACGTTCTACCGCCGCGGCACGGGCGCAGAGCGCAAGCTAACCGCAACAGAAGAGAGAATCGTCGCGGCGATGCAGGTAAATCCGCTCGCCAGCACAAAAGAGCTCGCAGAAACATGCGGCGTCAGCGTGCGCACCGTGCAACGGCTCGTAAAAACTCTCACGAAAGAAGGCGTAGTCGCTCGCATGCCCGCGGGCGATAGGTATGTGTGGGAAACGGACGGGCAAGTCAGACTGTAGCAGGTTCACGCGCTCATCTTGCGGAGAGCGACGGCGTGGCTGATGAGGCGCGGCGGCTGAGGCGGGTCGAAGTCGTCGCCGCCGAAGTCCGCGATGTCCCATGCTCCCCAGCCGTCGGCGAGGCGACGTCGGTATCACGCTAGAACTTAGGGTAAGCGCAAACTGCCTTGATTGCACTACCATAGTGCGTTTTATCGCCAAAATCGCACTTTTTGTGTGCGATTTTTTGTTAAAATTGCACTGTCATAGTGCAATTTGATTGAGGCAAACGATGGATCAACTCTTCGAATATATGGAACGCCAACTCGCGAGCGTCACCACGGGCTTCCACAGATACCTCTACCCGTCGATCAACTGGGACAACCGCATGCTCGGCCTCGTCGGTCCGCGCGGCGTGGGCAAGACGACCCTCTTTCTCCAACGCATCAACGAGACGCGCGGAGCGAATCGATCGCTCTATGTCTCTGCGGACCACATGTATTTCGCCGACCACACGCTTTTCGAGGTGGCGGATCGGTTCGTCAAGGATGGGGGCACGCACCTCTATATCGACGAGGTGCATAAGTACCCGGCCTGGTCCCGCGAACTCAAGATGATGTACGACTCTCTGCCCGACCTGCACGTCTACTTCACCGGCTCCTCCGTTCTCGACATCGAGAAGGGCGAGGCGGACCTCAGTCGCCGTGCGCCCAAGTACCTCATGCAAGGTCTCTCCTTCCGGGAATATCTCGCGATGATGCACGGCGTGGACGCTCCGATCCTCACACTCGAGGACGCGATCGCACACAAGGCACAACTCCCCGGGATCGCACACCCGCTTCCGCTCTTTCAGGAATACCTGCGGCGCGGCTACTATCCCTTTGGCTCCGATGCGGACTTCCCTATCGAGCTCGGGCAGGTGATCACACGCACGCTCGAGGTAGACATCCCCCAATATGCGAGCATGAACGTCTCCACGGGACGCAAGCTCAAGCGCCTCATGGCCGTAGTCAGCACGCTCGCGCCCTTCAAGCCCAACATGACCAAGCTCGGCAGTCAGATCCAATCCAGCCGCAATAGCGTCGAGGACTACCTCGCCTATATGGAGAAGGCCGGTATGGTGGCCCAGCTGCGCGACGGCACGGGCGGCCTGGGATCGCTCGGCAAGGTCGACAAGGTCTACCTCGACAACACAAACATCCTCTACAACCTCAGCGGCGGGCAAGAAGACATCGGCAGCGTGCGCGAGACGTTCTTCTTCAATCAGACGCGCGTAGGATATCGGGTGACGTCTTCGGCGATCTCGGACTTCGAGATCGATGGGGTGACGTTCGAGGTCGGGGGCAAGAGCAAGACCAGCGACCAGCTCAAGGGCGCTGAGCGCGGCATCGTCGTGAAGGACGACATCGAATACGGTCACGGAAATGTCGTGCCGCTCTGGGCTTTTGGCCTATTGTATTGATGCATTGTTGTATCGATGCGATGCGAGCCCATCATGCAGTGGGCACATGGTACGCCTCGGAGCCTTATAGAGACCCCTGCGCCACCTACGGCAGGCGGACGAGACTCTCGTAGACGGCGAGGCCGCGCATGAGCACGTCTTCGTCGAAATCGAAGCGGTCGGAGTGCAGCGGCGCGTCGCCGCCCGTGCCCAGCAGCAGGAAGACGCCCGGGAGCCACCGCTGGTACCAGGCAAAATCCTCGGCAATCATCAGCGGCGCGTCGAGCGTCTGCAGCTCGGGGACCGCCTCGCGCACGAGGTCGTAGAGCGCAGCGTCGTTGGTGACGGGCGGGTAGCCCTCACTGAAGTGGACGCGCGCCGTGCAGCCCAGCGCCGCGGCGTCGCGCTCAGCCAACGCCGGCAGCTCGGTGCGCAGCCGGTCGCCCATCTCCACCGAGAACGTCCGCAGGCTCCCCTCCAGACGCGCGCGGTCGGCGATCTGGTTGCGGACGCTGCCAGCCTCCATGCGACCGAACTTGAGCACGCAGGACTCCTCGCGCCGCGCTTCTTCTACCAGCGTATACGCGTCCAAGAGGAACCGCGCGCCTGCCTCCAGCGCGTCATGCCCGAGCTCCGCGCGCGCGATATGCGAAGCCGTGCCCTCGATGGTGACGGTCGTCTCGTTGGAGGCGGCGAGCAGCGCGCCCGGGCGCGAGGCGACCGTGCCGTACGGCAGCTCGGGCCACAGGTGAAAGCCGTAGATCCGGTCCACGCCCAGACGCTCGAAGACGCCCGACTCGCAGACGCGCTTGGCGCCGCCGGTCGTCTCCTCTGCCGGCTGGAAGACGAGCAGGAGCGAGCGCGGCAGCTCATCGAGATGACGGGCGACGTGCTGTGCGAGTCCGAGCACCATGGCCATGTGGCCGTCGTGGCCGCACGCGTGCATGCAGCCGGCGTGGCGCGAGGCGAAGGCGCGGCCGGTCCGCTCGGTCACGGGCAAGGCGTCCATGTCGGAGCGGACGGCGGTCGCGTGCGACGTTCCGCGATCAAAGAAGCAACAAACCGTCGAGGTCGCGGGGCTGAAGACCGTCTTGTCGCAGGGCAGCGCCTCGAGGACCGCGCGCACGTAGGCGATGGTCTCGGGCAGGTCGTCGTCCAGCTCTGGGATCTGGTGCAGGTCGCGTCTGTAACGTCGCAGCAGCTCGGCGGTGGGCTCGGTACTCGCGGGCACCACGCTGACGACGGGCGCCGCGCCGGCCATGGGTATCTCGGACGCCGCTTCGGTCGCGGGCACTTTCTGTCCTTCTTCCATGTCAGGCCTCCCCGCGCAGGCTGCGCACAAAGCGGGCGAGGCGGGCAAGGCCCTCGTCGAGTACGTCGTCGGCCGCGGCGTAGGAGATGCGGGCGTACCCCTCCGTGCCAAAGCAGGTGCCCGGCACGAGCGCGACACCCGCCTCGCGGATGGCGCGCTCGCAGAAGACGTCACTGGGCAGCCCCAGGCCCGCCACCTGCGGAAACGCATAGAAGGCACCAGCGGGCCGCACGAGCGGGAGGCCCATCTCGGCGCAGGCGGCCACCACGCGGTCGCGCCGCGCGTGCCAGGCATCGCGCAGGGGCGCGGCGTCCACGGCCAGCGCCACCTCGCCCGCACGCTGCACAAACGCGGGCGAGCACGAGACGAGAAACTGGTGGGCCTTTGCGATCGCCGCGGCAAGCTCGCCGTGCGCCGCGGCCCAGCCCATGCGCCAGCCGGTCATCGCCCACGGCTTGCTGAAGCTGCCGACCACCACCGTGCGGTCCGCGAGCTCGGGGTGCCGGCAGGCAAAGCGCTCGAACCCCTCGTCAAACACCAGGTCAGCGTACACGTCGTCGCACACCACCACGAGGTCGCGCCGCTCGGCGAGGGCGGCCACGGCGTCCAGGCTCTCGGCGTCGAGCACGCAGCCAGTGGGGTTGTTGGGTGAGTTCAAGACGATCGCGCGGGTCCGCGGCGTGACGGCCGCCGCGAGCATGTCGGCGCGCAGCTGGAAGTTCGTCTTCTCCGCGGGCAACGCCACGGGCACGCCCTGGAGCAGCGCGACCTGCGAAGCGTAGAGCGAGAAGGCGGGCGTGGGGACGATGACCTCGTCGCCGGGGTTGAGCAGCGCGGCAAAGGTCGAGGCCAGCGCCTCGGTCGCGCCGATGGTCAGCACCACGTCGTCGGGCGCGAAGGCGAGCCCCCAGCCGCGCTCGTGCTCGGCAATCGCCGCGCGCAGGGCGGGCGTGCCGGCGTTGGGCGGGTAGTGGGTGTTGCCCGCTGCAAGCTCCTCGCGCGCCGCCTCGCGGATGGGCGCGGGTGTGTCTTCGCCCGGCTCGCCGAGCGTGAGCGAGACGCAGCCCGGCACCTCACGGGCCATCGCGGCGTAGCGCCGGATGCCCGAGGGCGCGAGCGTGTCGAGGCGCGCGTTGAGGTGCATGTCTTCTCCCGTCTGTCGTCGTCGGCTGCCCGTACGCGAATCGATGCAGATTTAACGATGCAGATTCTACCTGCGCCACGTTGCCGCTTCATGACGGAATGCCTGGCCTCCGTCCTCCGCCTGTCTTCGGGCGATACAGACGATACGGGGTACCCGCACGCAAACGCCCAGCTCACGATGCCGGACCCCCCGTTCCGGCTGTATTCCGTCTACAGACGGAACGGGGGATCCGGAAACAAACGACCAGTTCGCCGTTCTGGATCCCCCATTGCGTCTGTATTCCATGTACAGACGGAATAGGGGATTCGAGCGCAAACATGCAGGTCGTAATGCCGGACCCCCCGTTCCGGCTGTATGCCAAGCCGCAGATGGCACCGGTCGCGAAGCAAAGATGGGCGGGGCGGCAGCGGGTCCACACTGCAGCTGTAAGAATCTCGTGGCGCGGGAGGGCGACGAGCTGCGGAGCGGCACGCCCGTCTTATCATGTGGCGCATGAGCAGAAATCAGAGCAGTCAAACCACCGTGCAAACCACCAACCAGACCGCAGACGACAAATACCGGCAGATGACCGAGGCGCCGGTGGAGCGGCTCGTCCTCACGCTGGCCGGCCCCGCCATCCTCGCCAACCTCGTCACCGCCATCTACAACATCTGCGACACGTACTTCGTCGGCCAGCTGGGCACGTCGGCCGAGGGCGCGGTGGGCATCTCGTTTGTGGCCATGACGCTGATCCAATCCGTGGGCTTCGGCCTGGGGCAAGGCACCGGCAATGCCATCTCGCGCGCGCTCGGCCGCCAGGACCGCGAGCTGGCCTGCATCTACACCAACGTGGGCCTCGCCAGCTCGCTCGTCGCTGGCATCCTGATCGCGGTGCTGGGCAACATCTTCATCACGCCGCTCTGCCTGCTGTCGGGCTCCACTGCCACGATCCTCCCCTACGCGCGGGTCTTTGTGGGCATCATCCTGATGGGCGCGCCTTTCATGTGCTCCACGCTCATGCTCAATTTCCAACTCCGCATGGAAGGCGAGGCCTTTTATTCCATGCTCGCCATCATGAGCGGCGCAGTCCTCAACACGCTGCTCACCCCCTTCCTGATCTACGTGGTCGGCATGGGCATCGCGGGCAGCGCCACCTCGACCGTGATCTGCGAGGGGATGAGCTTCTTCCTGCTGTGCTACCTGATGAACCACATCGGCATCACACCCCTGTCGCGCGCGTGGCTGCGCCGGCCCGACCGCGCGATGGTCGGCGAGATCTTCAACGGCGGCTTCCCTTCCTTCATCCGCCAGGTGATGCTGGGCATGGCGACCACGCTGCTCAACATGGCGGCGCGCCCCTTCGGCGACGCGGCGATCGCGGCCATGGCCATCGTGCAGCGCGTGAGCAGCCTGGGCAACTACATGCAGATCGGCATCGGGCAGGGCTTCCAGCCCACCATCGGCTACAACTACGGGGCCAAGAAGTACGATCGCATCCGCACCGGGTACCACTTCTCCAAGCGGGCCGCCTTTGTCGTCGTTGCGGCGATCGGCGTCTGCACCTTTGTGCTCGCCGAGCCCATCGTGCGCATCTTCTCCGACGATCCCGAGGTCATCCCCATCGCGGTGCTGGCGCTGCGCATCGAGAGCGTGACGCTGCCCATCACCGGTTCGGCCATGATCACCAATTTCCTGCTGCAAACCACCGGCCGCATGTGGCGCGCCACCATCCTGGGTGCGTGCCGGCTGGGCCTGGTGCTCGGCCCCGTGGTCGTGGTGCTCCCGCCTCTGCTGGGGCTCCTCGGCGTGCAGCTCGCCCAACCCGTGACCGACCTCATCACCTTTGGCATCAGCCTGCCGATGGAGTGGGCGATTCTACGCGAGCTCGGCGAAGAAGAGCAGGCTGAGGACAGTGCCCGCTAGGACAAGCCGCGCGGGAGGCGCAGGCCGCTGAGCAATAGCGGCGTGAGCTGCGGATGAGCGGGCGAGAAAATCGGGCACGCGGGCACGAGTCGGCAGGCGCGGACGGACCGGTGCGGATGGACGGGTTCGGAGGGACAGGTTCGGAGGGACGAGCACGAGTATGCAGGCGCGGGCAAGTTGATCAGACCTCGCGCCAACGTCGCAATCGCACTTTGGGTGTCATTTCTACGCGCTTCGCTGCAGTCTGGCTTCCAAAGCGTGGTCGGACGATGGGTGGCTTGGGCAATCGCTTAGGCAAGCGTACTTTAGATGCCACTTCTACGCGAATCGCTGCAGATTACCTCCCGAAGTACGTTGAGCCGAAAAACCAAGCACCGCAATCGCGCTTTGGATCCCACTTCTACGCGAATCGCTGCAGATTGGCTCCCGAAGAACGATTGGACGATTGGTTGGCTTAGCCCATCGTACTTTGGAAGGCGAATCTACGCGATTCGCTGCAAATCGGCTCTCGAAGCGCGATGAGCCGAGAGGCCGAGCGTCGCAATCGCGCTTTGGACACCAAATCTACGCGATTCGCTGCAGATTGGCTCCCGAAGAACGATGGGACAATTGGCTGGCGAGACCGTTCGCGCTTTGGATGCCGAATCTACGCGGATCGCTGCAAACGGGCACCGGAAGAACGATTCGCCGAAGAGCGGTTCGTCGAAGCGGCGGCGAAGACGGATCGGTGGGCGGAGGTGCAGGTGACGCCGGGCGCAGGCTCTTCGGGGGGACGGTGCGGCACCAAAGACGCGCGGGCAGATATAGCGCGGCACAAAAAGACCCCGGGACCGAAATCCCGGGGTCGGACGTGCTAGAACGCGTGCGCTAGCTGCGTGGCTTGCTCAGCGGCTGCGTGGCTTGCTCAGCGGCGCGAGGTGCGCACGGACGAACTGGCTCAGCGGCGCGGGGCGACGGGACGGGCCGCCGCACCCGCGCGGAGCGGCGAAGACTTACGCCTCGGCGTACATCTCCTTGAGCTTGAGCAGGTGCGCGTAGCGAGCCATAGCGGCCTCCTCGTTCTGCGCGAAGAGCTCCTCGGCGCGATCGGGGAAGGAACGCATCAGGCCGGCGTAACGGGCCTCGTTCTGCAGGAACTCCTGGTAGCCACCCTTCGGCTCCTTGGAGTCGAGCGTGAACTTCTTGCCCTCCTCGGCGGCGGGGTTGAAGCGGAAGAGGTTCCAGTAGCCGCAATCCACGGCGCGCTTCATCTCCTCCTGGCAGTGCATCATGCCGCCCTTCTTGATGGAGTGCAGCTCGCACGGGCAGTAGCCGATGATCAGGGACGGGCCGTCGTAGGCCTCGGCCTCCTGGATGGCCTTGAGCAGCTGGTTGGGGTTGGCGCTCATGGCGACCTGGGCGACGTAGACGTAGCCGTAGGTCATCTCGATCTCGGCGAGGCTCTTCTTCTTGGTCGGCTTGCCGGACGCGGCGAACTGGCCGAGCTGGCCGATGTTGGACGCCTTGGAGACCTGGCCGCCCGTGTTGGAGTAGATCTCGGTGTCGAAGACGAAGACATTGACGTTGTTGCCGGAGGCAAGGACGTGGTCCAGGCCACCGAAGCCGATGTCGTACGCCCAGCCGTCGCCGCCGAAGATCCAGAAGCTCTTCTTGGTGAGGAACTGGCCGTTCTCGCGCAGGTACTTGGCGTCCGCGTCGTCGGAGCCGGCGATGGCGTCGAGCAGCTTGACCGCGGCGTCCTTGCTCTCCTCGTAGGTGCCGAGGGACTCGAGCCAGGCAGTGGCGGCCTCGGCGGCAGCACCCTCGCCCTGGGCGAGCTTGGAGGCGTGCTCCTTCAGCTCGTTCTGGACGGCCTGATAGCCGAGGTACATGCCCAGGCCGTGCTCCGCGTTGTCCTCAAAGAGGGAGTTGTTCCACGCGGGGCCGTGGCCGGCCTTGTTGACCGTGAACGGCGAGACGGCGCCCGGGTTGCCCCAGATCGAGGAGCAGCCGGTGGCGTTGGAGATGAACATGTGGTCGCCGTAGAGCTGGGTGACGAGGCGCGCGTACGCGGTCTCGGCGCAGCCGGCGCAGGAGCCGGAGAACTCCAGGTAGGGCTGACGGAACTGGGAGCCCTTGACGTTGTTGGTCTGCAGCTCGGGCTTGTCGGCGACCTCGGCCACGGCGTAGTCGAAGCTGGCCTGCTCGACGGCCTCGTCGGCCTGCGGCACCATGGTCAGGGCCTTCTCGCCCTTCTTGCCCGGGCAGACGGCCACGCAGTTGTAGCAGCCCATGCAGTCGAGCGGGGAGACGACCACGGCGAACTTCATGCCCTTGGCCTTGGGGCCGATGGCGTCGATGGTGCGCATGCTCTCAGGCGCGGCAGCGGCCTCGGCCTCGTCCATGGCGACCAGACGGATCGTGGCGTGCGAGCAGACATAGGAGCACTGGCCGCACTGGATGCAGTTGTCGGGGTTCCAATGCGGGACCATGACCGCGGTGCCGCGCTTCTCGTACTGGGAGGCACCGGTGACCCACTGGCCGTCTGCGTAGTCCATGAAGGCGGACACGGGCAGGCTGTCGCCGTCCATGTTGTTGACGGGGATGGTGATCGCCTTGACCTGCTTGACGATCTCCTCGCGGCCGGTGAGCTGGGCCTCGGGGTCGTCGTCGGTGGCGTTGGCCCAGTCGGCGGGCACGTCGAACTTGACGAACGCGGTGGCGCCGGCGTCGATGGCCTTGTGGTTGGAGTCGACGATGGCCTGGCCCTTCTTGGAGTAGGACTTGGTGGCCGCGTCCTTCATGTACTGGATGGCCTCCTCGGCGGGCAGGACCTGCGCCAGGGCAAAGAAGGCGGACTGCAGCGTCGTATTGGTACGCTTGCCCATGCCGACCTTGGCGGCCAGGTCGATGGCGTCGATGAGGTAGACCTGGATGTTGTTCTTGGCGATGTAGCGCTTGGCCTCGGCGTTGAGGTGACGGCCGAGATCCTCGGGCTTCCACTGGCAGTTAATCAGGAAGGTGCCGCCCGGCTTGATGTCCTGGGCCATCTTGAAGCCCTTGTCGATGTAGCTGGGGTTGTGGCACGCCACGAAATCGGCCTTGGTGACGTAGTACGGCGAGCGGATCGGGTTGTCACCGAAGCGCAGGTGGCTGATGGTGACGCCGCCGGTCTTCTTGGAGTCGTACTGGAAGTAGGCCTGGACGTACTTGTCGGTGTGGTCGCCGATGATCTTGATGGAGTTCTTGTTGGCACCCACGGTACCGTCGCCGCCGAGACCCCAGAACTTGCACTCGATGGTGCCGGGGGCAGCGGTGTTGGGGGCGTCGGGATCCATCGGGAGCGACAGGTTGGTGACGTCGTCCACGATGCCGATGGTGAACTCGCGGGCGGGGGCGTCCTTCTGGAGCTCCTCGTAGACCGAGAAGGCGGCAGCGGGCTGCTCGTCCTTGGAGCCCAGGCCGTAGCGGCCGCCGACCACGATGCGGTCGGTGATGCCGGCCTCGTACAGAGCGGAGACGACGTCCTCGTAGAGGGGCTCGCCGATGGAGCCGGGCTCCTTGGTGCGGTCGAGGACGGCGATCTTTTTGGCCGTCTCGGGCAGCACGTCGACGAAGTGCTTGATGGAGAACGGACGGAAGAGGTGCACCTCGATCAGGCCGACCTTCTCGCCATTGGCGTTGAGGTAGTCGATGACCTCCTTGAGGGTGTCGCAGAAGGAAGCCATGCAGATCACGACGCGGTCGGCGTCGGGGGCGCCGTAGTAGTTGAACAGGCCGTAGTCGGTGCCGAGCTTGGCGTTGACCTTCTCCATGTAGTCTTCCACGATCGCGGGCAGGGCGTCGTAGGCGCCGTTGATGGCCTCGCGGTGCTGGAAGTAGATGTCGCCGTTCTCATGCGAGCCGCGCGCGTGCGGGTGCTCCGGGTTCAGGGCGTGGTTGCGGAACGCCTTGACGGCGTCCATGTCGACCATGTCCTTGAGGTCGTCGAAATTCCAGACGGCAATCTTCTGGATCTCGTGCGAGGTGCGGAAGCCGTCGAAGAAGTTCAGGAAGGGCAGACGACCCTCGATGGCGGACAGGTGAGCGACGGGCGCGAGGTCCATGACCTGCTGGACGTTGCTCTCGGCGAGCATGGCAAAGCCGGTCTGGCGGCAGGCCATGACGTCGGAGTGGTCGCCGAAGATGTTCAGGGCGTGCGTGGCGACCTGACGGGCGGACACGTGGAAGACGCCCGGGAGGCGCTCGGCGGCGATCTTGTACATGTTGGGGATCATGAGCAGCAGGCCCTGCGACGCCGTGTAGGTCGTCGTGAGAGCGCCGGTGCCCAGCGAGCCGTGCACGGCGCCGGAAGCGCCGGACTCGGACTCCATCTCGATAACCTTGACCGGGTTACCAAAGATGTTCTTGATGCCCTGGGCTGCCCACTGATCGACGTGGTCGGCCATGGGGCTGGACGGGGTGATCGGGTAGATGCCCGCCACCTCGGTGAAGGCATACGACGCCCACGCCGCTGCCTCGTTGCCGTCCATGGACTTAAACTTGCGATCCATGACACTCCTCTCCTTGTTCCGCCGATGCGAGCGCCGGTGCGGGCGCATCGGTCGGAAACACAAATACACACACTATAGTTTTAACCCATCTGCGCATGAATCTCTAGGCAAAAACGATGCAAGAGGGCGTAAAGTTTTGGCAGGAAAATACCTCTTTTTGAGTAGGGATTCAGGGCGGCTAACTCCTGTTCAAGACGGACGGGCGGGTGCGAGGTGGGCGTCGTGTCTCCCGCCGGTGTGGCTAGCTACTGCGCTCTTCTTCCCCTGCTGCACGCCGCCGCGTCTTTCTTCTCAGCCCGCGCGCCGCCGCGTCCTTCTTCCCAGCCCGTGCGCCGCCGCTCCCCGGTCGTCGCCACCCTCCACGCCGCCGGAAGGCCTCCGTTCAAGCCCCACGCCGCCGGAAAGCCTCCGATTTTTCGAGCTGACGCCGCCGGAAGACGTCCGTTGATAGCTCATCTGGGCTTTTACAAGGACGAAGGCCTTCCGGCGGCGTGGGAAAACCGAGATCCACGAAATCGGAGGCCTTCCGGCGGCGTGGGAGAAAATCGGAGGCTTTCCGGCGGCGTGGGACGGCTGGTGCCGCGAAATCGGAGGCCCTCCGGCGGCGTGCAAAGCGGGCGGGCGGTCCATGCGAGCTACAAACGTGCCTTGCGAGGGTACGATGCATGTCTCCAGTTCCTTTTGCGTCGTACCTGCAAGCCCCTTTTGCAGCCAAGGCCAACAATATAAGTTTTTGGGTCCGACCTGGTAATTGACCGACTAGCGTATCCGTACCCACGTGCGGGCATTGCAGGCCATTAGCCACAAACCCCACTTCCGGGCACGACCAGGAATTTGTTATTGAGCAACAGGCGCGCCTGAAAGCGGAAATTGCAGCCTGTGACCGCAATTCCCTCTCGTAAGTATGGGGCGTTTGCCACGATAAAGGCGCGAAATCAAAGCAAGCAGACAAGACAGGTAATACAAACGAACAATCCGCATGGGCAGAGCGAGCGGATGGGATAGACTGCGATGAGGGCGGGCGTGAAGAAGAAAAGAGTACCCGCGGGGCTGGGCTCGCGGGTGCTCGGTGGTGCTAAATGGCGCTTACGTGCGACGAGCGGCGGCTGCGCTTACTTCATGCGCTTGCCGTGCTTGCGGTCGCGCTTGCGGAGGCCGAATCCCGCGGTGAGGCTCGCGGCCGCGCCAGCCAGGAGCGGCGCCACGTTCACGGCGACGTCGCTGGTCTGCGCCAGGCTGTTCTTGGGCTTCTCCGACTTCGGCGCGGTCGGCTTGGCTTTGTTGACGATGACCTGCGTGCCGTCCTCACCCTCGGTGTATGACACGCCGTACAGCGCGGCATCGACACCCTCGACCTTGGCCTCCTTGACGGTGTAGGCGATCTCGTTGCCCTCGGCGTCGTATTTCGCCAGGTCGGAGAAGGTAGCGCTCTGCGCATCGGCGGTCAGCTGCAGTGTCTGGCCCGTCGCCTTGCCGTTTGCGTACAGCTCGACGGTGACCTTGGCGCCCTTGGGCCAGTCGGCCTTGGAGCCGTCGGCGTTCTGCCAAACCTTGGCGACTGGCAGCTCGGTGGCAACCTGCGTATTGGTGATAGTGAAGCCTTCGGCCATGTCGCCCGTGGTGGCGGTAGTGTAGCCCTTGAGCGAGACGCCCGTGGCGCCGAGCTCCTCAACGGTGTAGGCGATCTCGTTGCCCTCGGCGTCGTACTGGGGCAGGCTGTCGAAGGTGTAAGACGGGCTCTCGGCTGTGAGGTCGGCGGTGGCGACCTGCGCGTCGCCGTTCATGAGGGCGACGGTCACTGTGGCACCTGCCGGCCAGGTCTTGGTGCCGTCGGCATTCGCCCAGGCCTTGGTCACCTGCACCTGTGTGGTCTTCTGCGTGTTGGTAAAGGTGGTCGTGCCGTCGGCGGTCTCGGAGGTCACGGTGTAGGCGTTCATAGAGGCGCCAGTGATGGCTGTCTCCTCGACGGTGTAGGCGATCTTGTTGCCGTCAGCGTCGTACTCGGGCAGGCTCTCGAAGGTTGCATCAGGCTTGTCGGCGGAAAGCGCCGCCGTCTTGTCGGTGGCCTTGCCGTTCGCGACAAGTGTCATCGTGACCGTGACGCCCTCGGGCCAGGTCTCGGTACCGTCGGCGTTCGCCCATGCCTTGGCGACCTTCACCTGCGTGGTCTTCTGCGTGTTGGTGACGGTATAGCCGTCGTCCGCACTGCCCGTGGTGGTAGCGGTGTAACCGGTAAGCGAGATGCCCGTGGCGCTGAGCTCCTCGACGGTATAGGCAATCTTGTTGCCAGCCTTGTCGTACTCGGGCAGGTTCGTGAAGGTAAAGCTCGTTGCGTCGGCGCTCAGCTCGTGGGTCGCGACCTGCGTGTCGCCGTTCATGAGGGCGACAGTGACCTTGGCACCCTCGGGCCAGGAGGTGGTGCCGTCGGCGTTCGTCCAGGCCTTGGCCACCTGCACCTGTGTGGTCTTCTCAGTGTTGGTGATTGTGGTCGTGCCGTTTGCCGTGACGGAACCAATCGTGTACGCATTCTTGGAAGCGCCGGAGATGCTCGTCTCAAGAACTGTGTAGTTGATCTCCTTGCCGTTATCGTCGAACTTGACAAGGTTGTCGAAGGTTGCAGTCTGGACGTCCGCAGAGAGCGTTGCCGTCTTGTCAGTGGCCGTGCCGTTCGCGAAGAGCGTCACGGTGACCGTCACGCCCTCAGGCCAAGTCACAGAACCGTCGGCGTTCTTCCAGCTCTTGGTCGCAGAGACAGAAGTGAGGATCCGCTTGTAGTCGTTGGTGAGCTCGGCCTCGGCGGTCTTGCCGTCCTCGACGGTGGCCTTGGCGACGCCGCCGTCGGTGACGGTCAGGGCGTAGCCGGCGACCTGGGCGGA
>OMWE01000019.1 GCA_900314685.1 uncultured Actinomycetes bacterium
CCTTGATGGTGTCGAGCTGGGAGAGGTCCTGGTCGTTCTCGATAGCCTGCTCGATGCGCTGCTCGCGCTCGGCCTCGGCCTTCTGCTGCTTGCGGCGCTCCTTGCGGCGGCGACGACGGCCCGTGGACTCCTCGTTTGCCTCTGCGACCGCCTGACGGGCCTCCTCGAGCACGTGCTCGCGGTTGTACTCCTCGGCGGCACGGGCCATGCGGCTGTAGCGATCGCCGTCGTCATCGGAGTCACGGCGTCCCTTGCGTCCGCGTCCGCGCCCGCGGCCGTTGCTCTCGTCGCGGCTCGGGGCACCGGCGTCGGCGTCGGCCGGCTCGGGACGGCGGGCACGCTTGCCCTCGTCGCTGCGCGAGCGGCGCTCGCCGCGGGCCTCTTCCTTCTTTGCCGAGGCCTCCGCCGCCTGTTGGGCGAGGACCTCCTCCTGCTGGGCGATCTGGTCGAGCAGGCTCGTGAAGGTCGGCATCGTCTTGGGCGCGGTGTCCTTGGGACGCCTCGCCTCTTCCTCCGCCTTGCGGCGGGCCTCCTCGGCAGCCTTCTCCTCCTCGGCCTTCTTGCGGGCCTCCTCGGCACGGCGCTGCGCCTCTGCGGCAGCCTTGCGCTCCCTTTCGCGGCGCTCCTCGGCAGCCAGGCGCTCCTTCTCCGCCTTTTCGGCGGCTTCGCGCTCGGCCGCCGCCTTGGCCTCCTCCTCGGCCTTCTTTGCGGCCTCGATCTCGGCCGCACGGGCCTCCAGGATCGGCTTGAGCTTCTTGCGGACCATTGCGACGTAGGCATCCTCGAGGGTCGACGAGGGGGTCTTTGCCGGGATCATCATTTCTTTGAGGTAGCCCAGCATCTCCTTGCCGGACATGCCAAACTCTTTTGCCAGCTCACTTACGCGGGTCTTCGCCATATGACCTACCTTCCTGCAACGTGCTTCGTGACGCGTACGCGTCTATTGGTCGCGGTGGGACCGCGCTTAGATCAGGGAATCGGGGTCGTCGGAGACGGCCACGTCGTCGAGCTCCTGGAGCTTCTCGTGGATGCCGCAGAAACGTGAGCCGGGACGGGCCTGGTTGCGGCACTGGATGCCGGTGGGCCCGACGTACTCGCAGCGGTGGGCACCCTCCTCCAGCTCGGGCTCGTCGACCTCCTCGCGGACCGGCAGCTGCTTGAGCACCTTCGAGGCGAGCGACTCGTTCTTGATATCGATGTGGTAGCCGGTGAGTCGGGCGGCGAGGCGGGCGTTCTGGCCCTCCTTGCCGATGGCCAGGCTCAGCTGGTCGTCGGGGACGATGACCGTGGCATAGGTGTTGTCGGGGTCGGGATCCACGACGACGCGCGTGACCTTGGCGGGCGACAGAGCCGCAGCGATGCGCTTCGCGGGATCATCGGACCACAGCACGACGTCCACGCGCTCACCGCGGAGCTCGGAGACGACCGTGCGGACACGGCTGCCCTTGGGTCCGACGCAGGCGCCGACGGGGTCGAGACGGTCATCGAGCGAGCTCACGGCCACCTTGGAGCGGACACCGGCATCGCGCGCGATCGAGCGGACCTCGACGACGCCGTCATACACCTCGGGCACCTCGAGCTCGAAGAGGCGCTTGATGAGGTCTGGGTGCGTGCGCGAGATCACGATGGAGGGGCGGGTGCGCTCACCGCGGACGGGCGCCTCGTTGCTATTGGGGTTGCGGACGTCGATGATGATCGCCTTGAGGCGCTGGTTGTGCATGTAGCGCTCGCCCTGCGGGCGTTCGTTGCGCTCGTCGGGATAACGGCGCTGGTCGAAATGCGGCAGCTCCGCCTCGACGCCTTCGCGGATCTTGACGATCGTGAAGTCGGGCGTGGACTGCAGCACCGTGCCGGTGATGATGTCGCCGATGCGGTCGGAGAACTCCTCGTAGATCTGCTCGCGCGCGGCGTTGCGCACGATGGCGTTGATCTCCGCCTTCGCATGCTGGGCGGCGATGCGGCTCGTGTCCTTGGGGGTCACGTCCTCCTCGTCGAACTCGGTGTACTCGCCGGTCTCGGGGTCGGGCTCGCCCACGGGGATGAGCTTGTACACGTAGACCTTGCCCGTCTGCGGGTCCATCGTCACGCGCGCGCCGTACTCGAGGTGCATGACGTTGGCGTAGCTCTCGGCCAGCGACTGCTCGAGCTTGCCGATCAGGTACATCTGGTCGATGTGCTTCTCCTCGCAGAGCGTCATCAGCGCTTCCATCATCTCGGATGCCATCTGCGTGTCTTCCTTTCTCTCGTCGGCGCCTGGGCGCCCCGGCTCTTCTTTGCATTGACTGTGCTTATAGGTGCCGCATCGGCCCTCAATTACCGACGGGCACGCACCGATTACTTCTTCTTGCCTTTGCCCGCTTCGTAGTCAGGCTTGATTTTGGCGGTCTTGACCTGCTCGAAGGGAATCCTGTGCTCCCCCTCGTCGTCGGCGATGACCACGTCGCCGTCGGCGACGCCCCCCAGAGTGCCTGAGTAGCGCCTGCGGCCCTCGGTCGCCGTCGTGGTCAGGCTCACCTGCTGGCCTGCGAAACGCTCGAAGTCATGGACACGGCGCAGCGGACGG
Organism: uncultured Actinomycetes bacterium; assembly: GCA_900314685.1. Lineage (GTDB taxonomy): Bacteria > Actinomycetota > Coriobacteriia > Coriobacteriales > Atopobiaceae > Olegusella. The sequence continues at coordinate 2,564 of OMWE01000019.1, forward strand.
TCCATCCCCGGCGAGGAGACCTCCAGCGTGTAGGCGCCGGGCAGCGGGTCGAGCTCGTCGAGCGCCGCGCTGATCCAGTCGGTCTCGGCCGTGACCTCGTCGAGCGTGATCGTCGGGAGAGACTCGTCCGCATGGTCGATGCGCACGCGCACGATGGGGGCCGCGGCGGCTCCTGCGACTTCCACGTCTACAATGTCCACCTCATGGGCCGCGGCCAGGCTCTCGAGCGCGGTGAGCACCGCTTGTCTGACATCCTCGTGCATTTCCATCCCTACAACAGAAAGGAAGCGGGGCGAGAGATCCACCCCACTTCCTTCACAATCCAAACATACACATTGGTATTAAAACACAGGCGTTCACGCAGGTCAATCTACCAGTGCACTATCACCTTATCTCCAACACGGGTGAGCTCGTAGAGCTGCGCCGCCTTGTCGGTCGGCAGGTTCACGCAACCGTGGCTGCCGTTGTACTGGTAGATGCTGCCTCCGAACTGGCTGCGCCAGCTCGCGTCGTGCAGGCCGACGTCGTTGCCGATGAAGGGCATCCAGTAGGTGACCTTGCTCTTGTAGTCCGGCTCGCCGTCCTCGTCCTCGTCGGCCCCGATGAGAGTCTGGTTCTTGGCCTTGTTGCCGTTGATGGCATAGGTACCGGTCGGCGTCGCGCGGTCCTCGCCCATATCGCCCGAGACGATATAAGAAGACCAGATCACCTCGCCCTCGTCGTCGTACATGCGGGCGTATTGCGTCGTGAGGTTCACGTCGATGTGACGCCCGAGCTCCGAGGCTCCCTCGGTTGCAGCAGGAAGGTCGGAGAGCACCTTGGTGGACACCTCGATGGAGTCCGACTTATTGCTCTGGATGGCGTCTGCGATCGCATTGACCGTGGCGTCGGCGTCGAGTCCGTAGGTATGGGCCTCATCCGTACGTGCCGCGGCGCTCTTGAGCTCCTTCTTCGCCCATTTCTTGATCGCGCCGGTGTCGAGCGTCACAGCGTAGTCGTCACCGAAGCTAATCCAGCCTTTGATGAGGTCGCCCGTGACATGCGCGACTTCCTTGTCGTTGACCGTCAGAGGTATGTCGAGGGCGATCATCTTGTTCGCCGCATCAACGGCACTCGTGAGCTTATCGTTGTCGGAGGTGACGTTCGGCTGAATGAGCGCATCGTCGGTGAGCTGGACGCTGTCCTTGAGGTCACCCGCGCATTCGTCCGCCGCCGCCTCGACCGCCTCGGCTTTGAGCTGCGTGCCGGCGGCTTCGGGCGCAACCACATAGGCTTTCTTTTCCTCATCGTATCTGGGCGCGGCGTCCGTGGGCGCCTGAGCGGTGCCGTTGTACTCCTCTACGGAGGCGTCGACGAGGGCTTTGAGCTTATCCTCGTCGTAGGAGACCGCCTCGTCGACCACGATGCCCTGCGGCTGCAGCATATCGATCACCCAGCGGGACGGCTCCGTCTCGGCCTTCGCGGCATCGGCGAGCCCCTTGCCGTCCACGGTCAGGTCGATGTCGGAGGCCTTGATGGCGAGCTCGTACCCATCGCCATAGGTGATGGACGTCTGCCACGCCTCCCCCGCCTTGTCGACCTGGGCGGTCAAGGTCGGCACGTCCATAGTGGAGACGTCCATGCCGTTGACGGTGGTACCCGGCACGAAATGGCTGCTGAAATAGTAGTAACCCGCCCCATATGCGGCAGCGAGCAGGCAGACGACCGCCAGCGTCACGAGGGCGACGGCATGACGTCCGCCCTTCTTTTCCTGCGATGCAGGTACCGCGTGCGCCCCTGCAACAGCTTTTCCCGACACCGAGACCCCAATCCATACCATCTGTAGTGCGTTTGAACCGCATTGAAAGTGCAATACAGGCGCGAGTAAGTCTACTCGCGCCTGCCAAGGTCTGGCAATCCCGTGCTAGATTGCCACGATATTCACAAGACGACCGGGCACGACGACGACCTTCTTGACCGTCTTGCCCGCGATCTGGTCGGCGACGGCCGCGCGCGCCGCAGCCTCGAGCTCCTCCTTGGAGGCGTCGACCGGCACGTCGATGCGGGCGCGGACCTTGCCCTTGACCTGGACTGCGATCTCGACCGTCTCGTTGGCGGCCTGGCTCTCGTCGAACTCCGGCCAGGGCTCGTTGTAGACCGAAGCCTCGCAACCGAGCGCGGCGTGGAAGAGCTCCTCGCACATATGCGGGGTGATCGGGGCGAGCATCGCGACGATGTCGTGGGCGACGCGCCAGTCAAAGGCGGCGTTGTGGTCGGAGGCGGGGGCGTCGTTCACATACTTCGAGACGGCGTTGACGAGCTCCATCACCGCGGAGATGGCGGTGTTGAACTGGCCCCGGTCGAAGTCCTGCGTGGCCTTGATGCCCAGCTTGTGCAGGTCGTGGTTGAGGTCGGCCGCGGCGCCCGTGAGGTCGGCGGGGCTGTAGTCACCGCGCTTGGCATCCTGGCTCAGCAGCCAGACCAGGCGCCACACACGCTTGATGAAGCGGTTGGAGCCGGCGACGACCTCCTCGTCCCAGGCGAAGTCCTTCTCGGGCGGGGCGATGAAGAGAATGGCCAGGCGCATGGTGTCGGCGCCGTACGGCCCGATGACCGAGCTGGGCGGCACGACGTTGCCCTTGGACTTGGACATCGTCTCGCCGTTGGCGTCCTTGACCATGCCCTGGCAGAGCAGGTTGGTGAAGGGCTCGTCCACGTCGACCATGCCCAGGTCGCGCAGGACCTTGGTCCAGAAACGCGAGTAGAGCAGGTGCAGGATGGCGTGCTCGATGCCGCCGATGTAGTTGTCGACCGGCATCCAGCGGTCCACGGCCTCCTTGGAGAAGGGCGCCTGGTCGTTGTGGGGGTCGCAGTAGCGCAGGTAGTACCAGCTGGAGCACGTGAAGGTGTCCATGGTGTCGGTGATGCGCTTTGCGGGCTTGCCGCACTTGGGACAGGTGGTCTCGTAGAAGGGCGCGTACTCCGCAAGCGTGTCACCGGCCCCCAGGTCCAGGTCCTCCGGCAGCAGGACGGGCAGCTGGTCCTCGGGCACGGGGACGTCGCCGCAGTCGTCGCAGTGAATCATGGGAATCGGGTTGCCCCAGTAGCGCTGGCGGGAGATCAGCCAGTCGCGCAGGCGGAACTGGACCTTGGTGCGGCCCATGCCCTTGTCCTCGAGCTCCTTGATGATGGCGTCGACGGCCTCGGAGTGCTTGCCGCCCCTCATGCCGGTGAACTTGCCCGACTGCACCAGGTAGCCCTCTGCGACCATGGCCTGATCCCAGTCGACATCGGTCACAACGAGATCCTGCTGATCCTTGAGCTGCTCGTAGAGGGGGTCGTCTTTCTCGCAGATGATGGGCGGGATGGGCAGGCCGTACTTGCGGGCGAAGTCAAAGTCGCGCTGGTCGCCGCAGGGCACGCCCATCACGGCGCCGGTGCCGTAGTCCAGCAGGACATAGTCGGCCACCCACAGGGGCATGGGCTTGCCCGTCATCGGGTTGATCACGTAACGACCGGTAAAGACACCGTGTTTCTCGCGGGAGGATCCCTGGCGGTCGACGGCGCTGACCTGCTCCACGCTCTTCTTCAGCGCGAGGTAGGCCTCCTCGTACTCGGTGCCGGCGACAAGCTCGGCCGCGAGGTCGCTCTCGGGCGGCAGCACCATGAAGGAGGTGCCGAAGATGGTGTCGGCACGGGTGGTGAAGACGGTGATCTTGCGGTCGGTGGGCGTCACGCCGTCGGTGTCGGCTAGCAGGAAGTCAATCTCGGCGCCCTCGGAGCGGCCGATCCAGTTGCGCTGCTGGGCCTTGACGTTTTCGGGCCAACCCTCGAGCTGGTCGATATCGTCCAGGAGCTCCTGGGCGTAGTCGGTGATCTTGAGGTACCACTGGGAGAGCTCGCGCTTCTCGGGCACGCTGCCGCAGCGCCAGCACTTGCCGTCGACGACCTGCTCGTTGGCGAGGACCGTCTGGCAGGTGGGGCACCAGTTGACCGGAGAGGTCGCGCGGTAAGCCAGGCCCTTCTTCCACATCTGGATGAACATCCACTGGCCCCACTTGTAGTACTCGGGGTCGCAGGTGTTGAACATGCGGTCGTAGTCGTAGGAGAAGCCCATGCGCTTCATGGTCTTGACGGCCTGGGCGATGTTCTGATGGGTCCACTTGCCGGCCTGAGTGTGGTGCTTGATGGCCGCGTTCTCGGCGGGCAGGCCAAAGGCGTCGAAGCCCATGGGATGCAGCACGTCGTAGCCGCGCATGCGGGCCTGGCGTGCCATCGCGTCGCCGATCGTGTAGTTGCGCGCGTGGCCCATGTGCAGGTCGCCCGAGGGATACGGGAACATCTCCAGCACGTACTTCTTGGGCTTGGCGGGGTCCTCGTCGGTCTTGTAGAGGGCCACGTCCTCCCAGATCTTCTGCCACTTTTCCTCTATGGCCTGCGCGTCGTAGGCCGGAATCTCTTTGTCAGCCATGGCCGTCCTTCCAAAACAGTCACAAAGTCACAAGTCAGCAGTATAGCCGAGACGTGCTGCTACGCTGCTTTATTTACTTACCTGACAATAGCAGCCGCGTAAGGCAAAGGGCGCACCCGCCGTGAATCCGGGTACGCCCCCATCCTGTTCATGCATCTACATTCAGGCAACGACCCCGAAGCGATCGGTCGGGGACACGATCGCACCCGACAAGTCCGACGCTACACCCTACGAGCGGAAGTTAATCTGCTCCTGGTTGGCGTCCTTGAGCACGACGTCGTGCGCGCCGCCCTCGACCAGCGAGGTCGCGGAGACCAGCGTGAGCTTGGCCTTGTCACGCAGCTCGGCGAGGTTGAGCGCGCCGCAGTTGCACATGGTTGAGCGTACCTTGAGCAGGGAGTTGTCCACGTTCTCCTTGAGCGGGCCGGCGTAGGGGACGTAGGAGTCGACGCCCTCGACAAAGGAGAGCTTCTTTTTGCCGCCCAGGTCGTAACGGGCCCAGTTGCGGGCGCGCGCGGAGCCCTCGCCCCAGTACTCCTTCATGTAGGAGCCGTTGACGTTGACGCGGCGGGTGGGGCTCTCGTCGAAGCGCGCGAAGTAGCGGCCCAGCATCAGGAAGTCGGCGCCCATCGCAAAGGCCAGCGTCATGTGGTAGTCGTAGACGATGCCGCCGTCGGAGCAGACGGGCACGTAGACACCGGTCTCCTCGTAGTACTTGTCACGCGCCTCGCAGACGTCGATCAGCGCGGAGGCCTGGCCGCGGCCGATGCCCTTCTGCTCGCGGGTGATGCAGATGGAGCCGCCGCCGATGCCGACCTTGACGAAGTCCGCGCCCGCCTCCGCCAGGAAGCGGAAACCGTCACCGTCGACCACGTTGCCGGCACCCACCTTGACGGTGTCGCCGTAGGTCTTGCGGATCCAGGCCAGCGTACGGGACTGCCACTCGGAGTAGCCCTCGGAGGAGTCGATGCACAGCACGTCGGCACCGGCCTCGACCAGCAGGGGCACGCGCTCCTCGTAGTCGCGGGTGTTGATGCCCGCGCCGACCACGTAACGCTTGTGGCTGTCCAGCAGCTCGCCGGGGTTGGACTTGTGGCTGTCGTAGTCCTTGCGGAAGACGAGCGAGACGAGGTGGCCCTCCTTGTCGAGGATGGGCAGCTGGTTAAGCTTGTTGTCCCAGATGATGTCGTTGGCGGTCTTGAGCGAGGTGGACTCGTCGGCGTAGATCAGCTTGTCGAGCGGGGTCATGAAGTCGCGCACGAGCTTGTCGCGGGAGTCGCGGCTGGGACGGTAGTCACGCGAGGTCACGATGCCCAGCAGCTTGCCGTGGGGCGTGCCGTCGTCGGTGACGGGCATGGTGGAGTGCCCGGTGCGCTCCTTGACGTCGAGGACGTCCTGCAGGGTCATATCGGGGGTGAGCGTGGAGTCGGAGACGACGAAGCCCGCCTTGTACTCCTTGACCTGGCGCACCATGGCGGCCTCGTCCTCGGCGGTCTGGGAGCCGTAGATAAAGGAGATGCCGCCCTCCTGCGCCAGGGCGATGGCCAGGCGCGGGCCGGAGACGGACTGCATGATGGCCGAGGTCATCGGGATGTTCATGGTGATTGCGGGCTTCTCGCCCTTCTTGAACTTGACGAGCGGGGTCTCGAGGCTCACGTTGTCGGGAATGTTCTCAGCAGACGAGTAGCCGGGGACCAGCAGATACTCGGAAAAGGTGTGAGACGTACCCGGAATGATGGTTGCCATGCATGCTCCTTCTTTTTCGACGTTTGCCCGCCGCTCGCAGCCTGACGCCCGCTGCTTGCCGTGCATACCTTGCCGCTCACCGATGATTTCACATCGTTTACGGCATTGTAGGACAAATTGATGATGTCAAGCACCGCATCAGGAGTTTGTGGAGACCACCGCTAAATCTGCGGGTTTTGGCTAGCCGCGCAGCACGACAGCCGCCCTACGCCTCGGCATCGGGATCGGGCACGGCGGCACCATCCCCGCCCACGACATCCTCGAAGTCCACCGCGATGTCATGCTTGGTAGGGACCCACTCCACCTTGGCAAAGAGGGCCACGACCGCCAGCGGGATGTAGCTCATCATAAAGATCGGGAAGGTGAAGAGGTTCGCAACCACACGCCATTTCTTCTTTGCGTGGATATGCTTGCGCTCCACGACGGTCGTGATCAGGGCGAGCAGGAAGAAGACCTGGTACATACCGGTAAACACACCGACGATCGAGCCCCACGCGAGGGTCATCTCGCTCTGCGTCGCCAAAAAGCCGTGCGAGAGCGCGCCGATGAGGAGGTACGTGCCGTTCACAAAGACGGACAGCAGGGTGAGCACCATGCCGGGGGCGATGGTCATCAGCATGTCGTAGGAGGCAAAGCGCCCGTGTGCGATACCGCGCACCAGGTCGCGCCCATAGGAGAAGAAGACCTGATAGAAACCCTTGGTCCACCTCATACGCTGGATCCAGGACGCCTTGAACGTGAGCGGCTGCTCGTCGAAGAACTCCGCGGGCACGAATCCGATCTGGATGTTGTTGGCGCAGCAGAAGGTCGAGAATTGGATGTCCTCCGTGAGGGTGTGGAAGTCCCAGCCGTGCATGCCGCGCACGATGGAAGCCGCGACCATCCACCCGGAGCCCGAGATCGCGCAGCTCGTGTGGGACATCATGCGGGCGTTGTTGAGGAACTTGGCCTCGCGGATGAACCAGATGGCGTAGGCGGCCGAGATCCAGCTCGAGTCGAAGTTCTTGGAGTTGCGGTAAGACGTGCATACCAGGTACCCGGCGTCGAAGGCGTCGTTCATCTTCGCGGTGTAGTCGGGCGCCACGATGTTGTCGGCGTCAAAGACGAAGAAGGCCTCGTATCTGTCGCCGTACTCGTTGAGGATGCGGTTGAAGCCGTAGTCCATGACCCAGCTCTTGCCCTTGCGGGCCAGGTCGTTGCGGTCCCAGACGATCGCGCCGGCCTTCTCCGCCTCGGCATGGGTGTTGTCCGTGCAGGCGTCGCACACGACAAAGACGTCCATCAGCTCGCGGGGGTAATCCTGCGCGTAGATCGAGCGCACCAGGTTGCCGATGACCGGCTCCTCGTTGTGCGCCGCTATGAAGTAGGCGTAGCGATGCTGCTTTTTGGCGGGCGGCAGCCTGACCATGCCGCGGAAAATCCCCATGAGCATGTAGATACCCTGGTAGAAGTAGGCAATCGTAAAGAGGGCGCCGATAACGAGGTTGAAGATGACGATCGGCGTCATTCCCATGTCGTTGAAGGAGAACTGCACGTCTACCCTTCCCTGAGGCGAGCTGCGCCTAATATCCCAGCTGCGGACAGATCTCGTCGCCCGCGGCCGTGCGCCCCTCCGAGCGCTCACGCAGCCCCACCAGTATATCGAGAAGGTCGTGCGGGAGCGTGTCGGCGCGCACGATGCGCTCCCCCGTCACGGGATGGTCAAAAGCGATGTGCCAGGAGTGCAGGAACTGCCGGGTCAGGCCGAGGTTCTGCCGGACGTCCCCCCTGCCGTAGAGCGGGTCGCCGATCACCGGGTGGCCGATATGGCGCATGTGCACGCGGATCTGGTGCGTACGGCCGGTGTAGAGGTGGCATTCGAGCAGCGTGTAGCCCTCGTCGCGGCGACCCGCCTCGAAACGCTCGAGCACGCGGTAGGTCGTGATGGCCTCGCGGGCGCCGGGGTCGTCGGTCACCGCCATGCGCAGGCGGTCGCGTCGGCTACGGGCGATGCCGGTGGTGATCTGCCCCTCGTCAAAGGCGATCGGGCCCCACACGAGCGTGATGTAGCGACGGTCCAGCACGCGCAGGCGGATGAGGTCCTGCAAGGCCTTCTGGGTCGCGTCGTCCTTTGCGGCCACCATGAGACCCGACGTGTCGCGGTCCAGTCGGTGCACGATGCCTGGGCGATCCTCCCCCTGCAGGAGGCCGAGGTGCCCGTACCCGCAATGCGCGACCAGGGCGTTTGCCAGCGTGTCGTCCACGTGGCCGGGCGCCGGGTGGCATACGAGTCCCGCCTGCTTGGAGAGCACCATGAGGTAATCGTCCTCGTAGCGGATGTCGAGCGGGATGTCCGGGTTGGCCCGCAGCTGGCCCGGCTCCGGCTCCGGCTCGGGCATCGTCACGGCCACGCGGTCGCCCAGGAGCACAGACTCGGACTTCGATGTGGCCGAGGTGCCGTTGATGGTCACCGCCCCGCTCTCGATGAGCCTGGCGCACCCGCTGCGCGAGGGCATCCCCTCACACGATGCGAGAAAGGCGTCGAGCCGTCGGCCGTCCCCCTCGGGGCCGACAAGAAAATCGCGTTGCACTAGTGAACTCGGCACGTCTGGCATCCTGGTGTCTGCGCGTCAGTCGCCGCGACCCGCGTCGGCGCCCTCGGACCCGACAGTCGCCTCGACACCTGTCTCTGCGGCGGCTTGCCGCTGGCGCCGCGTATCCCACACGGTGTATCCGACCAAGGTGAGGAAGACGCCGCACGTCACAAAGATGTCGGCCACGTTGAATATCGGGAAGTCGATGAAGGTGGTCGCAAGGAAATCGGTAACCGACCCTGCGGCGATGCGGTCGACCATATTGCCGATGCCGCCGCCGGCGACAAAGGCGATGTAGACGACCAGGTGTATCGGCAAGGCCTCGCGCCAGATCCAGATGCTCGCGCCGATGAAGACGGCGAACGCAAGCAGGGCGAAGAGCAGGCCCGCTCCCTCGCCAATGCTAAAGGCGGCGCCGCTGTTCTCGACATGGTAGAGGTCGAGCACGCCCGGGATGAGCGTGCGGGCCGCGGTGCCGAGCGGCGCCAGGTGGCGCACGACGGCCTTGGTAGCCTGGTCGACGATCACGACCAGGCTCGCCACCGTGAGGAAGGTGGCGAGCCGGCCGGCACGTCTGGATAATATCCGCGCAGCGTACACGCGCTAGTCCTCCTTGGCAGCCTCTGCGACCGCGTCGTGGCAGCGACCGCACAGACCGTCTTCGCCGAGCTCGCGCCAATTCCAGCAGCGCGGGCATTTCTCGCCCTTGGCGGGCAGGACCTCGCAGGAGGTCTCCTCTCCCTCATGCAGGCACACGTCCGCGCAGATGAACGCTTCGGCGAGGTCGAGGCCGTCGACCGCGGTCAGCGCCTGGTAGCCCTCGTGGCCCACCGTGAGCTCCGCACGGGCGGCCTGCGTGGACTTCTCGGCCAGCTTGCCGGCCGTCTGGGCCTCCTCGTACGCCTTGGTAAAGGCAGCGCGCGCCTCGCCGAGCGCCTGATAGGTCGCCAGCAGCGGCTCGTACTCATCCTTGGCGAGCGGCGCCTGGAACCAGTCGAGCAAGGCGGCGTAGTCCTGACCGTCCTTGAGGGACTCCGGCAGGTACTGCATGACCTCGTCGGTCGTGAAGACGAGAATCGGCTGCAGGTCGTGCACCAGCATCGACAGGATGTAGCTCCACACGGTCTGGGCGCTGCGGCGTTCGAGCGAGTCCACGGCACCGCAGTAGGTGCGGTCCTTGGTGGCGTTGAGGTAGTCGTTGGAGAGCTCGGTGATGATGTAGTCGTACAGGGTGCGGTACACCTGGTTGAAGCGGTAGCCCTCGTACGCCTCGGACACCTGGTCGTGCACCTGGCACATGCGGGCCAGGGCAAGACGGTCGTACGGGAGGAGCTGGTCTGCCGACAGGCCGTCCTTCGCAAGGTCGAACTGGCCCTCGAGCTCGCCGAGCAGGAAGCGCAGGGTGTTGCGGATCTTGCGGTAGGCCTCGCCCACGTGCGAAAGGATCGTGTCGTCGCAAGGCACGTCGGTCGAGGTGTCGACGGAGGCGACCCACAGGCGCAGGATGTCGGCACCGCGCTCGGCGCATACCTTGTTGGGGTCGATCACGTTGCCGAGCGACTTGGACATCTTGCGTCCCTGGCCGTCGAGCGTGAAGCCCTGGGAGACGATCGCCTTGTAGGGGGCCACGCCGTAGGCGCCCACGGAGGTCATGAGCGAGCTCATGAACCAGCCGCGGTGCTGGTCGGAGCCCTCAAGGTACATGTCCGCGGGGAACTCGAGATAGTCGCGGTGGCGGCAGACGGCGGTATGGGAGACGCCGGAGTCCCACCACACGTCGAGGATGTCGGGGTTGGCCTTGAGATGGTGGCCGCCGCACGAGGGGCAGACGCAGGCGTCGCCCAGGTAGTCGGCGGGGTCGTCGGTGAACCAGGCGTCGGATCCCTTGGCACGGAAGAGGTCGATGACCTTGTCGAGGGTCTCGTCGTTCATCACGGTCTCTCCGCAGTCCTGGCAGGTGAAGGCCGGGATGGGCACGCCCCAGTTGCGCTGGCGGCTGATGCACCAGTCCGGACGCTGCTCCACCATGGCGGTGATGCGGTTGCGGGAGTGCTCGGGGTAGAACTTGACCTTCTTGAGTTCGCCCAGCGCAGCCTGGCGCAGACCCGTCTTGTCCATGGAGACAAACCACTGGCTGGTCGCGCGGAAGATCACGGGCTGCTTGCAACGCCAGCAGTGCGGGTAGGAGTGGTGAATGTCCTCGTGGAGGATGAGGACGCCCTTGTCGCGGAGCCACTCGATGATCTTGGGGTTGGCCTCGTTGACCTCCATGCCCGACCAGGGTCCGCCGGAGCCCATGCCCGTGCCCTTGTAGAAGCGGCCGTCGTCGTCGACGGGCATCACGATGGGGATGTTGAACTTCATGCCGGCGTTGTAGTCGTCCACACCGTGGCCGGGGGCGGTGTGCACGACGCCGGTGCCGTCCTCGAGCGTGACGTAGTCGGCGTAGATGAACTCGCCCTCCACGCCCTGGTCGGCGAAGATCGGCTGCTTGTACTTGTTGTGGCAGAGCTCGGTGCCCGTCATGCGCCAGGTCTCGCCCTCGGGTGTCTTGGCGAGCTCGTAGGTCTCGTAGCCAAACTTGGCGCAGTCCTTCTCGACCAGCGCCTCGGCCATGATCTCGGCGCGACCGTCCACCAGCACAGCCACGTACTCGGCCTCGGGATGCAGGATCACGGCGTCGTCGGCGGGCAGGGTCCAGGGGGTCGTGGTCCAGATGTCCACCCAGAGGTTGTCCTTGTAGGCCTCGAGGCCGGCCGGCACGGTGGTCATCTCGAAGCGCACGAAGATGGAGGGGCTGACCTCGTCGCCGTACTCGATCTCGGCCTCGGCCAGGGCCGTGTGGCAGTGGGAGCACCAGTGCACCGGCTTGCGGCCGCGGTAGACGGCGCCCTTGTCGAAGATCTCCTTGAAGATCTCGACATCGGTCGCGTCGTAGTCGTGCGTGTAGGTCAGGTAGGGGTTGTCCCACTCGCCCAGCACGCCCAGGCGCTTGAAGCCCTGACGCTGGGTGTCGACCTGCTCGACGGCCACCTTGTTGCAGATCTCGCGGATCTTGACGGTGGGCAGCTCGTTGAACTTGTCGGTACCCAGGGACTCCTCGACCTTGTGCTCGATGGGCTGGCCGTGGCAGTCCCAGCCGGGGACGTACGGGGTCTGGTACCCGCGCATGGCCTGGTAGCGGTTGATGATGTCCTTGGAGATCTTGTTCTGCGCATGTCCCAGGTGGATGGGGCCGTTGGCATACGGGGGGCCGTCGTGCAGCACGAACTTGTCGTGGCCCTCGTTCTTCTTGAGCAGGAGGTCGTAGATGTCGTTTGCCTCCCAGTCGGCGAGGCGCTTGGGCTCGTTGGTCGCGAGCCCCGCGCGCATCGAGAACCCCGTCTTGGGGAGGTTCATGGTGGACTTGTACTTGTTTGCCACTCCTGTGCCCTTTCTCTTGCGGGCGTCGCATGAAAAAAGCGCCCGTCCCTGTCTGCTGGGACGAAGCGCCACAAAGGTCGGACTCCGCTATACCACCCAGCAAGCGGCTCCACGCCGCCATAACTCGGCTGGCCTATGTCGGCGGCCACTCCGGTGACGTCTACTGAGTCGCACGCGAGGTGTCGTGGGGTTGCCCCTGGACAGAGCGGGGGCATATGGCCTCCGCCTCGCAGGCGCCCGTTCGGGCCACAGCTCGGGGGTGATCTTCGCCAGGACACGACCGCGGATTCTCAGCGGGACCGCTCTCTGTAGGTCGTGCGGGCCTGGGTACTCTCCCCGTCACAGCTTCAGCGCTGCATCATAGCACGAGCGCCGTCCGTTTGCGACCCCGATTTCATCGCCTGCCGATTATACTTGACATGATGATGCCGAATACTTCGGAGGGAAGCCGCATATGGACACCGACAGGCTCAAATACCTCGAGCTGCTCTCGCGCCAGTTCCCGACGGCACAGTCCGTCTTTACCGAGATCATCAACCTCGAGGCCATCTGCAACCTGCCGGCGCCCACGGAGCACTTTATGAGCGACCTGCACGGAGAGTACGAGGCTTTCGTCCATATCCTCAACAACTGCTCTGGCGCCATCCGCGAGCATGTGGCGGACCTCTTTGCCGACGAGCTCGACGCCGGCCAGCAGGCCGACCTGTGCACGCTCATCTACTACCCGCGCGAGAAACTCGACCTGATCCGCAGCGCGCATACCGCCTCCGCCCAGGGGGAGGCGATCGACGCCGCATGGTACCGCGCGACGCTGATGCGGCTGGTCCGCCTCGCACGCCGGCTCTCCGACTATTACACCCGCTCCAAGGTCCGCAAGGCGATGCCCGTCGAGTACGCCTACATCATCGACGAGCTCCTGCACCCCTCCACGGGCGTGGGGCTGCGCCGCCACGAGTACCACGAGCAGATCCTCGAGTCCATCATCAGGACGGGCGCGGCGGACGACTTCATCGTCTCGATCGCGACGCTGATCAAGCACCTCGCCGTGGACCGGCTGCACATCGTGGGCGATATGTTCGACCGCGGGGCGCACGCAGACCGCATCCTGGACCGGCTGATGACCTACCACTCCCTCGACATCCAGTGGGGCAACCACGACATCGCCTGGATGGGCGCCGCCGCGGGCTCGACGCTGTGCCAGGCCAGCGTCGTGCGCACTTGCGTCCACTACCGCACGCTCGACGTGCTCGAGAGCGCCTACGGCATCAGCCTGCGCGAGCTCGAGCGCTTCGCCGATACCGCCTACACCACCTACGACAACCTCGCGCCGCTCGACAAGGCCGTGGCCGTCATCCTCTTCAAGCTCGAGGGCCAGGCGATCGCCCGCCACAGCGAGTGGCGCACGACGGCCAGGCGCAAGCTCCTGCACACCGTCGACATGACCCACGGCACCGCCACGATCGACGGGCGAGACTACGCGCTGCTCACGCGCGACTTCCCCACGCTGGACCCCGCCGACCCCTACGCCCTCGCGCCCGAGGAGCAAAAGATCGTGGACGGCATCGCGCGTGCTTTCGCCGAGAGCGACCGCCTGCGGCGTCACGTGGATTTCCTCTACAAGAAGGGCTCGCTCTACCGCGTCCACAACGGCAACCTGCTGTTCCACGGCTGCATACCCCTGAACCCCGACGGGAGCTTCGCCGACGTCGAGTGCGAGGACCGCGTCCTGCGCCACGGCAGGGCCTACCTGGACTACTGCGACGCCATCGCCCGCCGAGCCTGGCACTCCGCCGACCAGTCCGCCCTCGATTGGATGTACTACCTGTGGTGCGGCGCCCACTCCCCCCTGTCGGGCCGCGTCGTCAAGACCTTCGAGCGCACCTTCGTCGCCGACGAGGGCACCTGGGCCGAGCCGCGCGACCCGTACTACACGCTGGCAGGCGACCCCGCCGTGTGCGACGCGATCCTGGGGGAGTTCGGCCTCGACACCGCACACGGCCACATCATCAACGGCCACACGCCCGTCCTCGCCCAGGCGGGCCAGAGCCCCGTTCGCGCGGGCGGCAAGCTGCTCGTGATCGACGGCGGCTTTGCCGAGGCCTACCACAAAAAGACGGGCATAGCCGGGTACACGCTGGTCGCGAGCTCCCAGCACCTGCGTATCAAAGCCCACCGCCCCTGGCACGACCTCGCGACCGCGCTCGACACCAACGCCGACATCATGAGCGAGACAGACGTGCTCGAGCGCTATCCCGAGCCATGGCGTGTGCGTGATACAGACACAGGAGCCGAGATCCGCGAGCGGCTCGCCGACCTGCACAGCCTGCTCGACGCGTATCGCTCGGGCACCATAGCCGAGCGCGGCGTCTAGCGGCATGCCGAGGGAGGCCCCAGTGGCAGAGACCGAATCACCCACACCGAAGATGGGGCGGGCCGCGACTTGTGCGCCCGCGGCTGCCGTCCCGGCCGCCGCGGCGCGCATACCCCGCTGGGATACCATGCGTTTCTGGCTGATGGTGCTTGTGATAGCGGGTCACTACCTGCAGCAGCTCAACGGCGCGCACGACGACGGCATTGCCACTGCCACAGTGCAGATCGCCCTGATCTACTCGTTTCACATGCCCGCCTTTTTCCTGATATCGGGCATGCTTGCACGCCATGCGCTCGCGTCAGACCGCTTCCCCGCCCGCCGTGTGGTCAGCTACGCGCTCTGCGGCTTCATCGCGGAGCTGGGACAGCGCCTGGCAGAGGCCGCCGCGGGCAACGGCATGCAGTTCAACCTCGTGCACAGCATGGATATCTCCTGGTTCATGACCGCCCTCATCGTCCACACCGCGCTCACCTGGCTTTTGCGCGACGCCGACCGCGCCAGGCTCCTGCTCGTCTCCGTCCTGCTCGGCTGCCTCATCGGCTACGACAGGCATGTCGGCGACCTCTTCTCGCTCTCCCTCGTCCTCACCAACTGGCCCTTTTACGTGCTCGGCACTATGCACGACGCACACGAGGTAGACCGGCGCATCGGCGCTGTGCCCCACGCCCGCGCCTGCGGTGTGGCGTGGTTCGCGGTCCTCGCATGCCTCTTCAGCCTGCGCGTCGATGTGACCGAGATGCTCACCAAGGTCTTCCTCTGGCAAAACTACCCCTTTGAGGACACCTCGCTCGTCCCTTTGCTCTGGCGCCTAGCGGTGTATGTTGCCTCTCTCGGTGGATGCCTCGCCTTCGCCGCGCTCATGCCTGCCGGTGAGACCCGTGTCGCCACCACGCTGGGAAGAAGGACCATGGCGCCGTACTGCCTGCACTGGCCGGTCCTTCTGATCTGCATCTGGGGCAGGCTTTTCTTCGCCTTGCCCGACGCGCTGGGCTTTGTCGGTGCGGAAGCCGCATGCTGGCTGATCGGCATCGTCCTCACCCTCGTGCTCTCGCTGCCGCCGTTCTGGACCTTCGTCCACTGGTTCTCCCGCGCCTAGCGTCCCCGATTACGGCACAAGACACCCGCACGAGCCCTGCTGTCCTTCTACGCAATAAGGAGGCGCCGAATGTATCGATGCCTCCTTGCACTTGTGGGATAAAGCCTGAACGGCAGTTGCCGCTGTCTGGACTTACCAGCCTGTCGCTCTCCTGTCTATTGGGCGTTGCCGCTTGCCGCTTGGACGCTGGCGGGGGCGAAACCGTCGTCGCGGCTGAGGATGTTCATGAACTCCTCGCCCGTGATGGTCTCCTTGCGCTGCAGGTAGTGCGCGATCTCGTGGAGCTTGAAGCGGTTCTCGCGCAGCGTGCGGAGGGCGGTCTGGTGACCCTCCTCCACGAGGCGCGCCACCTCTTCGTCCACCTCGCGGGCAGTGCCCTCGGAGCAGGTGAGCTCGGAGCCGCCGCCCAGGTACTTGTTGCGCTGCTCACCGAGGGCGACCATGCCGAACTTGTCGGACATGCCGAGCTGGGTGACCATGGCGCGGGCGATGCGGGTGGCCTTCTCGATGTCGTTGGCCGCACCTGAGCTCATATGGCCGAAGATGAGCTCCTCGGCTGCGCGTCCGCCGCACAGCACGGCGATGCGCTGCTTGTACTCCTCGCGGGTCGTGAGGTAATGCTCGTCTTCCTCTGCTTGCATCGTGAAACCGAGCGCGCCGGAGGTACGCGGCACGATTGTGATCTTGGACACGGGGGTCTTGCCGTCCTGGACCGCCGCGACGATGGCGTGGCCGGTCTCGTGGTAGGCGACGACCTCCTTCTCGTGCTCCGAGAGCACCGTGGACTTCTTCTTCTCGCCGGCGATGACGGTGTCGACGGACTCCTCGATGTCCTGCTGGGTCACGCGGTTGCGTCCCATGCGGACGGCTCGCAGGGCCGCCTCGTTGATCATGTTGGCGAGGTCGGCACCGGAGGCGCCCGGCGTTGTGCGGGCGATCTGGGCGAAGTCCACGCCCGGCTCCATCTTGACGTCGCCCGCATGCAGCTTGAGGATGGCCTCGCGGCCGGCGAGGTCGGGCAGCTCCACGGGGATGCGGCGGTCGAAGCGGCCGGGGCGCAGCAGGGCCGGGTCCAGCACGTCGGGCTGGTTGGTCGCGGCGAGCACGACGATGCCCTTGTGGTTGTCGAAGCCGTCCATCTCGGTCAGTAGCTGGTTCAGGGTCTGCTCGCGCTCGTCGTTGGAGTTGATCGAGACGCCGCGCTTCTTGCCGATCGTGTCGATCTCGTCGATGAAGACGATGCAGGGTGCCTTTTCATTCGCCTGTTTGAAGAGGTCGCGCACGCGAGCCGCGCCACGGCCGACAAACATCTCGACGAACTCGGAGCCCGAGATCTGGAAGAAGGGCACCTTGGCCTCGCCGGCGACCGCCTTGGCGAGCAGGGTCTTGCCCGTACCCGGAGGGCCGACGAGCAGGGCTCCGCGCGGGCAGCGCGCGCCGATGGCGGAGTATTTCTCGGGATGCTCGAGGAAGTTGACGATCTCGGCGAGCGACTCTTTGGCCTCGTCCTGGCCGGCAACGTCGTGGAACGTGGTCTGGTTGTCCTTGTCCGCCACGATCTTGGCACCGGATTTGGAGGCCCCGCCGATGCCGCCGAAACCGCCGCCGCCGAAGTCCATCGTGGGACCGTCGTCGCCCATCTGCTTGCGGAGCTGCCTATTGAGCAGCCAGCCGCCGAGGAAGACGAAGAGTATGGGGATACCGTACGAGATCAGCATATAGAGCCACAGCTGCGAGCTCTGGTCCTCCACCTTGGACGCGAACTGCACGTTGTGCTTCTCGAGGCGTTCTACCAGCGTGTCGTCGTTGGGCCAGCTGGTGGTCTCGTAGGTCACGCCCTCCTCATCGGTCGTGTAGGTAATGGTGCTGTCGGACTGGTTGAGCGTGACCGTCTTGACCTCGCCGTCGTCCACCTTTGTGAGAAACTCGCTGTATGTGACGGGCTTAACCTGCGTGGCGGTCATATTGGAAAACAATGCCCGCTGCAGGCCGAGGGCAATGGCGATAGCGATGATCACATACAGGATCATCGACTGCCGCTTGCGCTTGTCGTTCATTTCCATGGCAACATCCTATCTCCGACTGGGTCGGTAAGATGAGTTCGCATCGGCACGGTGCTGTCGCGCAGTGCTCTCACAGGTATACCCAACCGACGGGATTTCACTCATACATTTGGCTTGAATTCTATCGGGCCAAGACCAACGGCACAGAGCCGCGAGTGAAATGGCGCCGTTCGCGCCAAGGGTCGTCTTAGCTGTGCACGACCACGACGTCGCCGACCTTGATGATGTGGTAGAGCTCCTTGGCTTTGTCCGCAGGCAGGTTCACGCACCCATGGCTGCCATTGCTCTTGTAGATGTCGTCGCCAAATGAGGAGCGCCAGCTGGCGTCGTGGAAGGCCACGAGGTTGCCGACGAAAGGCATCCAGTAGTCCACATAGCTGATATAGGTGGGATCGCCGGTCTTCTCGTCCTTTTCGGGCGACACGAGCTTGACCTGCTCTCCACCGCTCTCCACGCTCGACATGTAGCTGTTGATCTGATAGACGCCCTGCGGGGTGTCGTAGCCGCCGTCGACCTTGCCGCTCACGATGTCGGACTCCCAGATGACCTCGCCGCCGTCGTAGAAGGTGGCATGCTGCGTCTTGATGTTCACGTCGACCCAGCGGTCGCCCCAGTCGGCTCCCCCCTCGCCCCATTTCGCCGCCTTGGTCTTCATCGGGACCTCGATGGTGCCGGCCTTACCCGCCTTGATGGCATCGGCGATGGAGGTCGCAAGCGTTGCGCCGTCGATGCACCAGCCGTACTCGCCGCCCGTGACGCTGTACGTCTTGCCGTCGGGCGTGGTGTACGTGCGGGTGGTGCCAATCGTGTCGAGCTCCTTTGAGAGATCGCCCTTGCACCAGGTGGTGATGGCGTCGGTGTCAATCGCCATCTGGAGCTTGTCATCGATAGAGACCCACTGCGCGATCTGGGAGGCCCCGACCGTCGCGACCTCCTTGCCGCCAACCGTCAGCGACTGGGTTGCCCCGAGGTGGGCATTGACCTCGTCGACGGCGGCCTTGAGGTCCTTGTCGTCGGACTTGACCGTCGGCTGCTCGTAGGCGGAATCGTCGAGCTGGATGCTCTGCTTTACCTCCGCCATCGCCTGCGCGACCTGCTCGGTCACCGCATCGACGGCAAGCGTGGTGCCCGCTGCCTCAGGTGTGATCTCGTAGAGCCCGGTGTCCTCGTTGTAGGCCGCCGTCGCGTTCACGGGTGCTTTCGCAGTCTCGTTGTAGGCCTCTACCTGCTGTTTGACCGCCGCCTTGAGCTTGCCCTCATCGTAGGACGCGCGTGCCGGCGAGGCGATCGTGCGTGATGAGAGCACCTCGACAGGCCACATCCACGGGTTCTGCTGCGATACGGCGTCGTGCGCGTAGGCGGCGGTGTCGAGGCGCAGGCCGACAGCGGACCCCGAAACCTCAAAGGACCCGCCGTCCGCCGTCGTCACGGTGAGCGTGTGGTTGGTGACCGAGACGGAATTCGCGTCCGCTACCTCGGTCACCGGCTGGAGCGACACATCCTCGCCCTCGAGCGTGGTGTGCGGGTAAAAGACATAGTTGAAGAGTGCGACACCGATGAAGTACGCCACCGCGAGCACTCCGACGATGATCCCGAGAGGAAGCAGTGCGCTGTGCTTGCGCCTCTTGGCATAAGAGTCGGCATCCCCAGGGACCGCGTACGAGAAACCTTCTGCGCTGTCGACGACGCGATGCCTGCGCGACGTGCGCCCGAAGCGCCTGCCGCTCGCTTGTTTTTCGTCGCTTGCCGCCGCCGTTGTCCCGTCGCTCACGCCGAGGTGGGCATAGGGGCGTACGCTTGCCTGTTGTTGGTGCTTCTTCTCCATCGAGGAGGTACTCTTTCCCGAAAGCCGGCGACTATCGCGTCGCACAGAATGCCACATTGGATGATACTAACCTTGAAATGTTTCAGGTATGCAATCGGAGGTTCTCCATGCCTCTCATAGAAGTCACCGATATCGACGACCCGCGCCTCAATCCCTACCTGCGTCTCACGGACCGGCAGCTCCGCAGCTTCGTCGACCCGTCGCGCGCCCAGATGATCTGCGAGTCCGCCTATGTGATCGAGGTCGCGCTCGACACCGGATACATACCCCAGTCGCTCTTCATCAATTCCCAGCATCTCGCTACGGTATCAAATATCCTCGACAGGGTCACCGCGGTCGACCGGCAGATCCCCATCTATACGGCTCCGCCGCAGGTCATGAGCAAGATCACGGGCTTCGCGGTCACACGGGGCATCTTCGGCTGCTTCCCCCGCCCGGAGGAGAGGACGTGCGCTGACGTGCTCGACGGCCTCGGGACGCCGTCGCGCGTCGCCGTCCTGGAGGGTCAGGTCGACGTTTCGAACGTCGGGGCCATCTTTCGCTCCGCCGCAGCGCTCGGCGCCGACGCGGTCCTGCTCTCCCCCACCTGCGCAGATCCGCTCAACCGACGCTCGCTGCGCGTGTCGATGGGCACGGTGCTGCAGGTCCCCTGGGCGCGTCTGCCTAAGCCCTGGCCCGCGGCCGCCATCGACCTGCTCCACAGGCACGGCTACACCTGCTCCGCGCTGGCGCTGGACCAAGAAGCCATTCCGCTCGACGACCCGACCCTTGCCGCGGACCCCAGGCTCGCGCTCTTCTTCGGCACCGAGGGGCCGGGGCTCTCCCCGGCGGCGCTTGCCGCCTGCGACCGCACCGTCATCATCCCAATGCGGCACGGCGTCGACAGCCTCAACGTCGCGGCGGCGAGCGCCGTCGCCTTCTGGCAGCTCTGCGCCCGCCGCTGACATCTTGCTTGTCCGGGCTAGAGCCCTAGAACCTGCGGCGACCGCCGCGTCCGTTCATGCCGCCCATGCCGGGCATGCCGCCCATGCCCTTCATCATGGACTGCATCTGGCGGCGTGCCTTGCGCGAGTTGTTGCCGCCCGCGCTGTTGGCCAGGCCGCGCATCTTGCCCATCATCTTGTTCATCTCGGACCACTGCTTGAGCAGCTGGTTGACCTCCTGGACCGTGTGTCCTGATCCCGCGGCGATACGGCGGCGGCGCTGACCGTTGATCTTCTTGGGGTGCAGGCGCTCCTCTTTGGTCATGGAGTGGATCATGGCCTCGATCTTGACGAGCTCGCCCTCGTCGGCAATTGCCCCGCTCTGCGCCATGGCCCGCTCGGCGCCCGGGATCATGCCCATCAGCTTTTGCAGGCCGCCCATCTTGCGGATCTGCTGCATCTGGTCGAGCAGATCGTCCATCGTGAATCCGCTTTTGAGCATGCGCTCGGCGTTCGCCACGTCCTGCTCGGTCGCCACCTTCTCGGCCTGCTCGATGATGCCCACGACGTCGCCCATGCCCAGGATGCGCTTGGCCATGCGGTCGGGATGGAAGACCTCGAGCGAGTCGGGCTTCTCGCCCATCGAGACGAACTTGATCGGTTTGCCGGTGACCGCACGGACGGAGAGGGCGCCGCCGCCTCGGGCGTCGCCGTCGAGCTTGGACATGATCACGCCGTCGAAATCGGTGCGCTCGGCAAAGGTCGACACCACGTTCACGATGTCCTGGCCGGTCATCGCGTCGACGACCATCAGGATCTGGTCGGGCTTCACGGCCTGCTTGATCGCGACGGCCTCGGCCATCATCTCCTCGTCGATCTGCAGGCGGCCGGCGGTGTCGACGATGACCACGTCGCACAGGCGGTCGACCGCAGCCTGGATGGAGCCCTTTGCCACCGCCACGGCGTCCTTGCCGTCGCCGCGGTAGACGGGCACGCCGATCTCGGAGCCCAGCGTCTCGAGCTGGTCGGCAGCGGCGGGACGGTGCGTGTCGCAGGCCGCGAGCAGGGGGTTCCTGCCCTGGTGCTTGAGCAGGTAGGCTAGCTTTGCCGCCGCGGTCGTCTTGCCGGAGCCCTGCAGGCCCACGAGCATCACGACGTTGGGCGTGCGGTTCTGTGCGAAGACGAGCTTGGAGTCCGTGGTGCCGAGCAGCTCGGTCAGCTGGTCGAGCACGATGCGGACCACGTTCTGGGCCGGGGACAGCGAGTCGAGCACGTCGGCGGTCATGCACTTCTGCTTGCAGGCGGCGACGAAGTCCTTGACCACGCGGTAGTTGACGTCGGCTTCGAGCAATGCCATGCGGATCTCGCGCATGGCGGAATTGATGTCATCCTCGGTGAGACGGCCCTTGCCGCTGAGCTTGGCGAAGGTGTCTTGCAGTCGGTCGGACAGGCTGTTGAACATGGTACGTATCCTTTCGTGTGCGGCGCAGGCTGGCCAGACGGGTGCCTCCCGCCGCGGGTACTTGCGGTGACGCCGGGCTTACCCCTCTTCGCCGACGAGCGCGCGGGCAAACTCCAGCGCGTCGAACTCCTGCAGGTCCTCGATGCTCTCGCCCACACCGATGCGGTAGATCGGCAGGCGCAGGTCGTGTGCGATATGGACGGCGATGCCGCCCTTTGCGGTGCCGTCCAGCTTGGTCACGATCATGCCGTCGAGGTCGAGGGCGTCGTTGAACTCCTTGGCCTGCGCTAGGCCGTTCTGTCCCGTGGTGGCGTCGATCACGAGCACCACGGATACGGGCAGGTCGCCGGCGCGCTTGCGGGTCACGCGGACGACCTTCTGCAGCTCGCGCATCAGCTCGGGGGAGGTGTGCAGACGGCCGGCCGTGTCGATCAGGGTCAGGCGTGCCCCCTCGCGCTCTGCGGCGTCGAGCACGTCGTAGCAGACGCTCGCGGGGTCGCCTCCGCGCTCGCGCGTCACGACGCGCACCCCGGCGCGCTCGCCCCACACCTGCAGCTGCTCGATCGCCGCCGCGCGGAAGGTGTCGGCGCCGCCGATCAGGCAGTTCACTCCCGCGTCCTTGGCCGCGCCTGCGAGCTTGCCGACCGTGGTCGTCTTGCCCGCGCCGTTGATGCCCACAAAGAGCACGCAGCTCGGCAGGTCGCGGAAAGGGTCCCTCTCGGCGGCGGGGAACTCGGCCGCAAGACGCCTGGCCAGGGCCTCCTGCAGGTCCTTGGCGCGCTTGAGGTTCTCGCGCGCTGCCTGCTCGCGCAGGTCGTCGGTGACCTGCATGGCCACCTCGCCGCCCATGTCGCCCATCACGAGCCGGTCCTCGAGGCCCTCCCAGAAGTCCTCGTCGACCTCTCCGCCCATGTAAAAGATCTCGGAGATCGCCTCGCGCGAGCGCGAGAGCCCCTTACGCAAACGGTCGCGGAGCCCCATCAGGCATCGACCACCTTTCCTGTCGCTTTGTCGAGTCGCTGGCTCACCACGTGGCTCACCCCGTCGGCGCGCATCGACACGCCGTACAGCACGTCGGCCGACTCCATGGTACGCCTTTGGTGCGTGATGACGATGAGCTGGGTCGTCTCCTTGAGCTGGTCGATGGCATCGAGCAGCTTGGAGAGGTTGGCGTCGTCGAGCGCCGCCTCCACCTCGTCGAAGATATAGAACGGCACCGTGCGTGTCTTGTACACGGCAAAGAGGAGCGCGAGCGCCGTGAGCGACTTCTCCCCGCCGCTCATCAGCATCATCTTGGCGATGCGCTTGCCCCGCGGCTGCGCCTGGATTTCTATGCCCGTCTCGCTGGGATGGTCGGGATCGGTCATCTCGAGGTGGGCGTGGCCGCCGGGGAAGAGCAGTCCGAACACTTCGGAGAAATTGGCGTTGACCTGGTCGAAGACCACCAGGAACTGCCGGCGCATCTTGCGCTCGATCGCCGCGGTGATCTTGACGAGCGCCTTGTGTGCGCGCTCGAGGTCGTCGACCTGCGCGGTGATGTAGTCGGCGCGCGTCTTGAGGCGGTCGTACTCGTCCATGGCCACCTCGTTCACGGGGCCCATCTGTTCGAGCTGGCGCTCCACGCGGGCGGCCTGCCGCTCGGTGGCCTCGCGGTCGTCCGGGGCGGGCAGCTCGAGCGCCTCCTCGAGCACGGCGCCGGTGGAGGTGATGGCCTCGATCGCATGCTTGACCTCGACCTCTATGCGGGTCAGGTCGACCTTGACCGCGTTCGCCGCCTCCTTGGCGGCCTCGAGCTCCGCGTTCGCCTTGTCGACGGCCTCCTTGGCCTCTGAGATCGTCCGCTTGAGCGAGTCGGAATCGGCCTCCGCCAGAGAGGCGCGGTCCTTGAGGCGGCTCGCCCACCAGAGCGCCCGCTCGCGCACGGCGTCGTAGCGCTTGTGCAGCGGCTCCACGCGCAGCGACACCACGTCGAGGGAGCGGGCCGCCGACGTCGTGGCCTCGATGCGCTCCTCCAGGCCCCGCGCGATGCGGGCCAGCTCGGCCTCGCGGCTCTCCAGGTGATTGCGGCGCTCGACGGTCGTGGCCATGCGGAGCTTGCCGTCGGAGAGGCGGCTCTGCTTGTCACGCTCGTCCGCGGCGGCCTGGCTGCGCTCGCGCCCTATCTCATCGAGCCGGGTGGAGAGCTCCGCGGCCTTTTCCGATGCGGCGTGCGCCGCGTCACGGTGCTGACGGACCTCCTTGCGGGCCGCCTCGGTCTTTTGTGCCGCGGCCGCGCGTGATTTCTCGACCTGGGCGCGCTCGTGCCGTGCGGAGTCACGCTGGCCCGAGAGACGACCGAGCTCGCTCTGCAGCGATTTGAGCTCACCTTGCAGGCGCGCGACGTCACCCTCTGCAGCGGCGCGCTCGTCACGCGCGCCCGAGAGCGCCGCATCGGCCTCTGCCGTCGCTGCGACGGCGCTCTCGACCGCCGCCTCATGCTCCGGCACCTCTGCGCGCAGGGCACGCATGCGGCGCTTGCGATCGAGCGCACCGTGCTCGGAGCCTGCTGCCCCGCCGACCGAGATACGCCCGTCCGGCAGCAGGTAGGTACCCTCGGGGGTCACATATACGAACCCGGGCTGGGCACGGTGGCCGGCGAGGGCTTCGCGGGTGTCTTTGACAAGACGAACTCGGCCAAAGAGGTGCCTCACGGCGGTCTCGTAGCCCTCGTGCGCACGCACACTGTCGAGCAGGGCCGTACCCGGCGCATCTGCGGCATCGGGCGACGTGTCCTCCGCGAGGCTGCCTGCGACAACCGTCGCCGCACCTTCCGCCCGGCTCCCGTGTGCCGCCTCCACAAGCGCCACCACGTCGTCCGCCCCGTCTACGACAAGTGCGGCGAGGTCGTCGCCCAGCAGGGTCTCCACGACGCCTTCGAGCTCTGAGGGCACCTCGATCAGGTCGGCAAGGCGACAGCGCACACGCTGCCGCTCGCCACCCTTGGTGAGCGCCGCGACGAGCTGGCTCTTGTTCTCATTGGCTCGGTCGAGTGCCTCGAGCGCGGCAAGGTCCGCCTGGGCGGCAGACAGCGCCTTGCGCGCCTGCGACTCGCCCGTCCTTGCCTCCTTGAGCGCCCCCTGCGCCGCGGTGATATGGGCCGCCGCAGCCTCGCGGTTCTTCTTTGCCTCTGCCAGCGACCCCTCGACCTCGGCCTTGCGTGAGCTGCGCTCCTCGATGGCCGACTCGGCCTCGCCGAGCTGTTCGTCCAAGCGCGAGAGGCGGTTCGCGTACATCTCGTCCGCGGCCTCGGCGCTCTCGATCTGGTCGCGGAGCTTGGCATACGCGAGGGTCTCCTCGTCGGACGTGCGCTGCGCCCGACGCTGCTCCTCGTTGACCTTGCCGAATTCCGCGGCAAGGTCACGGCGCCTCTTGGTGGCCGCGTCGTACTCCCTCTGCAGCCCGTTTACCGCTTTGCGCAGCTCCTCCACGGCGGCGCGCGCCTCCGCGAGGTCGCCGACGACGCCCTCGTGCTCTCTACGGGCGTCGTTGCGCTGCTTCTCCATCGACGACAGGCGCATGCGCATCTCGGAGAGGCGCGCCACCATGTTCTTGCCTTTTTCCTCGAGCAGGCGCATGTCGGAATCCATACGGCCGAGCACGTCCTGCATGCGTCGGCGCTGCTCGTCGAGGTCGCCGACAAAGATGCCCTTTTGCTCGAGCAGGGACTGGTAGCGGTCGAGCTCGCCGGCACGCTCGTCATAGCGGTATTTGGCGAGCTCCACGGCAGCGTCCGCCTCGCGGCCCCGGGCGCTGAGCGCACGGTACTGCGACTGCAGCTGGCGTAGGTCGTCTACCGCCAGGGTGGTCTTGAGCGCCGCAAGCTGCTCGGTCAGGTCTCGGTGCCGGCGCGCCTGGTCGACCTGCTTCTCGAGCGGGCGCAGCTGCCGGGAGATCTCGCGCTGCACATCCTTTGCGCGAGTGAGGTTGGCGTCCATCGCCGCCAGCTTGCGCTCCGCGCGCTCCTTGCGGCGGCGGTGCTTGCTGATGCCGGCCGCCTCCTCGATGAGCTCGCGCCTCTCCTCTGGCCTGCCCTGCAGCACGCTGTCGAGCTTGCCCTGGCTGATGATGGAATGGGTGTCTTTGCCCAGGCCCGAGTCGTGCAGGATGTCCTGGATGTCGCGCAGGCGGGCCGGGGCGCCGTTGATCAGGTATTCGGACTCGCCGGACCGGTACATCCGGCGCGTGATGCCGACCTCGGCAAAGTCTATCGGCAGGATGCGGTCCTGATTGTCCAGGATGAGCGTGACCTCCGCCACGCCCACTGGCTGGCGCGCCGAGCTGCCGGAAAATATCACGTCCTCCATCGCCTGGCCGCGCAGCATCTTGGCGGACTGTTCGCCCAGCACCCAGAGCACCGCGTCCGAGACGTTGGATTTGCCCGAGCCGTTGGGGCCCACGACCACGTTGAGGCCGGGGTCAAATGTCATCTGCGTCTTGTCCGCAAACGATTTGAAGCCCTTGAGCGTGAGGGACTTAAGATACATCCGGGCCCTCCCCGGGCTTGACGTAGCCCATACGCTCGAGCGCGTCGGAGGCTGCGGCGGACTCCGCCTCCTTCTTGGAACCGCCCTTGCCGCGACCCACGCGGCGGCCGTCCACGAGCACCACGGCCTCGAAGGTCGGCGCGTGAGCGGGACCGCTCTCCGCCTCGAGCTTGTACTCCGGTGCGACGTGGAGCTCCCGTTGCGTGGCCTCCTGCAGGCGGGACTTGGGCGATATGGGGCGCTCGGCGATATCCGGCGAGATGTGCGGGCCGAGCGTGCGCTTCACAAAGGCATGCGTGATATCGTAGCCGGCGTCGAGGTAGAGGGCCCCTACAATCGACTCGTAGACGTTCTCGAGCGCCGAGCGCATACCGCGGGCCCCGGTGCCTTTCTCTGATTCTCCGAAGACGATCAGGTCACCGATCCCCAGCTCTCCTGCGACCTCGGAGAGCATGGGTCCCGACACCAGTGAGATCTTGAGACGGGTGAGCTCGCCCTCGTTCATCTGGGGGAAACGCTCGTAGAGGTCGGTCGCCACCATGGCGCCGACGATCGAGTCTCCGAGGAACTCCAGACGCTCGTAGCTGTCCGCCACGGCATGCCCCTCGGCTGCCGACGGATGCGTGAGCGCGACCTCGATCAGCCGTTTGTTGTCGAAGTGATGCCCGACAATCTCTTCAATCGCGGCAACACGGCGATGCATTTTCAAAAAGATCGGTCTCCCTATTACAGAGCCTTGGTAACCATGTCGACGGTGTCACCGATCGTCTTGACCTCCGAGAGGTCGGCGGAATCATCGACCGTGATACCGAACTCGTCCTCCATCGCGGTCACGAGCTCGAGCAGGTCAAAGGAGTCGGCGCCGAGGTCCTCGTAGCTGGTCTCCTCCGACAGATCGGCCTCGTTGGCCTCGAGGGTCTCCGCGACGAGCGCCTTTACCTTGTCAAGAATCTCGCTGTGGTCCATACATGCCTCCCATCAGACAAACTGCCGTCACGATTGTATCGTGATACGGGAGCTTGTGCAGCGCGCCGTGTGCGCGACTTTATTTACTGCCCGCAAGCTCTGCCGCAACGCGGCCGACGAGGTCGGAGCGGACCGCACGGGCCGCGGCGAGCGTGCCGTTCTTCACGGCTTCCACCGATGTCGCCCCGTGACCGATCAGCACCGGCGCCTTGCAGCCGAGCAGCATCGCGCCGCCGTAGGCATCGCCGGAAAGCTCCTTGGCGACGCCCTTGAGGGAGCTTTTCATGAGCAGGGCGCCGAGGCCCGCCTTTTTGGAGCTGTGGGCCACCTGCCTGATCTGCTCGAGCAGGAATTTCGCCGTGCCCTCGAGCGTCTTGAGCGCCACGTTGCCCGTGAATCCGTCGGTGACGATCACGTCATAGGTGCCAGCGAGGATGTCCTTGCCTTCGCAGTTGCCCGCAAACCACCCGTCCGCCGCCGCGGCCAGCGCCTCATGCTCGGCGACGACCGCCTCGGACCCCTTTGTGTCCTCCGTCCCGTTGGACAGGAGCGCCACATTGGGGTCTTCGACGCCCAGGGTCACCTTGGCATAGGCTCGGCCCATCTGGGCAAACTGCACAATCATCTCGGGACGCACGTCGGCATTTGCGCCCATGTCCAAAAACACCGTGGGCTTACCGGTAGCCCCGGGCATCGGGCTCGCGATGGCAGGGCGCTTGACGCCGCGGATGCGGCCCACGCCGAGTGTCGCCGCCGCAAAGATCGCGCCGGTGGAACCCGCGGAGAAGAAACCATCGGCCTCCCCCGCGCGCACCGCAGCGCAGCCGCGAACGATGCTGGAGTCCCTCTTGGTGCGCACGGCGTCCGCAGGATGCTCCCCCATCTCTATGACCTCGGTGGTCACCAGCGCTTTTACACGGTCGTGCTTGGCGGCAAAGGGCTCGACGTACTCCGCGTTGCCCGCTACCAGTACGGCAAGGTCGGCATCGGCCGCGAGCGCCGCCCCGATACCCTGCAAAACCACCTGCGGCTCTTCGTCGCCGCCCATGGCATCCACACAGATAGTGACCATAGACTCACCTCTCACCTTCGCGTAAAAAGAAAGGTCGGCCTCCCGTCGGGGGCCGACCTCACAACCTTCGGCTCATGCCGGGGCATCACTCGGACGTTACTCGGTAACGATGACCTCACGGTCCTTGTAATAGCCGCAGCTGGGGCACACGTGGTGCGGGAGCTTGGGGGCGCCGCAACGCGGGCACACGGAACGCGCGGCCGCCTCGAGCTTGCTGTTTGCCGAGCGGCGAGTATGGGTGGCGCCGCGACCCTTTTTCTGCTTGGGTACTGCCATGGTTGACCTCTGCTTCCAACTTACTCTGAATACGCACGAACTGGCATTGTAGCACGCATCCTGCCGATATGCCACAACATAGCAATCCCACACCCCATAAATTGTGGAGTTACGCCATATTTTCGCCCGCGGCGCACAAGATACCATCCCCGCGCCACGATCTTGGCCCACGGCCTCGCCTCGCAGTAAGGTCCACACCGGGTCCGCGCTATTCTTCCCCGAGGTTCAGGTCCCTGAGCTTGGCAAAGGGGCTGGACGCAAGGCGCTCCTCCTCGATCTGGGCGGCGTGGCCGCAGTCCTCGTGGTTGAGGTTTGCGCCGCAGACGGGGCAGAGGCCCTTGCAATCGGGATGGCAGAGCACCACGAAGGGGGTCTCCATCAGCAGGGCTGAGTTGAGCGCCTCCTCCAGATCGATGGAGCCGTCCGCGGAGACGAGGGAGAAGTCCATCTCGTCCTCGTCGTCGCCGAGCTCCCCCTCGGCAGGCTGCTCGAAGAGGTAATACTCATCGACCTCGCCGTCCACGTCGAACTCCGCCGGGTCGAGGCAGCGGTCGCAGGCGCCCACGACGTGGGCCCTGAGCATGCCGGTAGCGAGGATGCCCTCCCCCGCATTGGTGAGCACGAGGTCGTAGTCGATGCCTTCCGGCAACTCGAAATCGTGGTCGCCGAGCGAGTAACCCGTCTCATCGAGGTGTCCCGCGAAGGGAAGGGTGTCGCCCGGGTTTTTGAGCCGCGCGTCGAGGTCGATACGTACTGATTGCATAGCGCCTTACCAGCCTTGATTGTCTTGGTTCTGCGACGACCCGTCCTCGATCGTCTGGCGCACGCGCTGGACGGAACCGGCCATCGAGTGCAGGTGGTCCTCGAGGTTTGCGAGCACGGAGTCCGCGTAGGACTCGGCGTTGTAGCGCGTGTCACGCTCGTACTGTGAGGCTTGGTCGCGGATCTGGTCTGCCTGCTGCTGGGCGAGGCGCACGACCTCCTGGTCCCCGGCGAGGATGACCGCCTGCTGCTGGGCGTCGCTGATGATTGAGTCCGCCTGCTGCTGGGCGCGGTCGAGCATATCCTGCTCCTCGCGCACGATTCGGCGCGAGTCGGCAAACTCCTGAGGGAAGCGGTCGCGGATCTCGTCGAGGATCCCGAAGATCTCGGCCGAGTCGACGATCTTCATATTGCGCCCGCCGGTCAGAGGGCTCTTGCTCTCATCGATAATCTGCTCGATCTCGTCGAGAAGGCTCTCGATTTGCTCACCTGGCTGCATCTGGGACTCCTTTCGTCTGGGGCACGTTTAAAGCAACCTGAGTCCAAGCTGCCACACATACTTGGTCGATATAGTAGCAGAAATTCATTTTGCGATATAGGCACGGCGAGAAGCGGCACACGTATGCGCAGCTCTTGTTCATCCTCGTTTATCTTGCGTAGTGCGCCTGCAGGGCATCCGCCACGTTGGGCGGCACCAAAAACCGCATGTCCGACCCGAAGGACGCGAGTTCGCGCACGATGGAGGACGAGACAAAGCCGTACTCGCTCGCCGACATGACGTATACCGACTCGATCTCCGGCGCCATGCGCGTGTTGAGCGCTGACTGCTGCAGCTCGTATTCGAAATCGGTCATCGCGCGCAGGCCCTTGACCACGCCGCGCGCGCCGATCCCCCGGCAGAAGTCCACCAGGAGCCCCTGGAAGGGCAGGACCTCGATCTCGTCACCGATGCCCTCGTTTGCCAGGGCATCGCGCAGCATCGTCACCCGCTCGTCCAGCGAAAATGTCGTCCCCACCCCGCGCTTGCCGAGCGAGGCGGCCACTCCCACGGTGACCTTGGGGAAGAGGCGCCAGGCACGCTCGATGACATCGAGGTGGCCGTAGGTCACGGGGTCAAAGGTACCCGGGACGACGACGTGGTCGATCTTATTGACACCCATGTGGGCTCCCATCGCTCTCGTGTGGTGCGGTCTGTACGTGCCCCGTCCGCAGGATGCGTCGGTCATTCCATGATAAGCAGGTCGACGGCGGAAATACCGTGAGACTTTGATTTGGCGAGACGAGCGGCGGGCAGGTCGAGCCCCGGGGCGTCCGACGCGCGCTCGTAGAGCACGCGCGCGTGAGGCGCGAGCATGCCATTGGCGCTCAGGCTTTCCACGAGCGCGGAGACGCGCCGCGCCTCCATGGCGTAGGGAGGGTCGAGCAAGACGAGCGCGTAGGGTGCGCCCCATAGGGTCCCCGCCTCCGCCAGACGCACGGCATCTCCGCAGGTCACATGCGCGCGCTCCCCCGCTCCGAGACTCTGGGCGTTGCGGCGCACCCGTGCCGCCGCGGATCGGTCCCTATCGACAAAGCAGCAGGTCAGCGCCCCGCGGGACAGCATTTCGAGACCGAGGGCTCCCGAGCCGGCAAAGGCATCGAGCACCGCGACTCCGGCAAGGTCCAGGTCAAATGACGAGAGCACCATCGACGCGATGCGCTCGCGGGTGCGGTCGGTCGTCGGCCGGGTGACGCCACGGCCGTCCGGTGCCTCGATCGGCCTGCCCGACCACTCGCCGCCCACGATGCGCAGGCGGCCGCTCCCCTCGTGCGATCCCCCGCGGCTCATGCTCGCTCGACCTCCTCGAAATAGGCACCGAACCGGTCCCTGACCTCGATGGCCAGCGGCACGTGGTCCGCGCGCGAGAGGTCTGGGTCCTCGTAGGACAGGTAAAGGGCGTCGTCATGCGCCTGCGCGACCAGGTCCGCATCGCCTGCCAGGTCGGAAATGCGCAAGGTGACCCCGCCGTGCTGACGGTAGCCGAGCACCTCGCCCTCCCGGCGGAGTCTGAGGTCGAGCTCGGCCAGCTCGAAACCGTCGGAGGTCGCCTCGAGAGCGTCGAGGCGCCGGCGAGCGGGCGTGTTCTTCTTTGCCGCGCAGAGCAGCCAGACCATACCGGCGACAGAGCCGCGTCCCACGCGCCCCCGCAGCTGATGGAGGGTGGCGAGGCCGAACCGGTCAGCGTCGTAGACGAGCATCACCGTAGCGTTGGGGACGTCGACGCCCACCTCCACCACGGTCGTGCACACGAGCACGTCCGTCTCGCCGGCTCGGAAATCCTCCATCGCCCGGTCCTTGTCGGCCGCGCTCATGCGACCGGTCAGCGCGGCGACGCGCGCCCCGGGGAGCTGGCGGGCTATCTCGGGCAATGTGGACGCCACGCTGTGCAGCTGCTTTGCCGTCGAGCGCGTCGATTCGGGCACGTCGTCGAGGTCGGCACCCGCGTCCGAGTCGTCCACAAGCGGGCAGACCACGTATGCCTGCTGCCCCCGGGCAAGTGCGTCGCGGATGGAGCCGAGCGCCTGGTCGATATTCTCGGGGGCAAGCGCCCGTGTGGCGATGCCCGCCCCCGCGACCGGCCGTTGCGTGATGCGCGAACAGCCCATGTCCCCGTAGAAGGTCAGGGCGAGCGTCCGCGGGATGGGCGTCGCCGTCATCGCCAGCAGGTCGGCGCCGGGCCCCTTGCGGCGCAGGGCGGCGCGCTGCTCCACGCCGAAACGGTGTTGCTCGTCCACTACGACGAGTGTGAGCGTGCGGAAATCGATGTCGTCCGACAGCAGCGCCGTTGTGCCGAAGACGACCGTGGTCTCCCCCGACGCCACCCGCGCGCGGATGGCCGCGCGTTCGTCGGCGGGCGTCGACCCGGTCACGGTGTCGCACCTGATGCCTGCCCGCGAGAGCAGAGGGCCGATCTTCTCGGCATACTGTCGGGCCAAGACGGACGTGGGCGCCATCATCGCCGCCTGCGTCCCCGTGTCGGCGCATGCGGCGATCGCCAGTGCGGCCACCACGGTCTTGCCCGTGCCGACGTCGCCCAGCAGCAGGCGGTTCATGACCTGCGGCGCAGCCATGTCGGCCAGGATTTCGGCTGCGGCTACCTCCTGCTCGCGTGAGAGCGCAAAGGGCAGGGCGGCGCGCAGGGCGGCCAGGTGCGGACCGTCCGTCCGGTGACAGGTAGGCGTCACTCCTCGGTTGGCGATCTGCTGGCGCGTGAGCAGGGTGAGCTGCAGGCAGAGGAGCTCGTCGTAGGCCAGGCGGCGGCGTGCCCGCTCGGCCGCTTCGAGCGTCGGCGGGAAATGCACGTCGCGCAACGCCTGTCCGAAGCCCGGCAGACGACGCCGCGCCACGAGACCCGCGGGCAGAAAATCAGCAACGTCGCCCATGTCCGCCAGCGCCGCCGAGACGAGCCGGCGCATCCATCCGATGCTGATGCCCTCGGTGAGCGGGTAGGTCGGCATGATGCGCGCGGCGTGCGCGCCGTCCGGCGCGCCTTCGAGCTTTTCCCAGAAGGTCGGCGTGACCCTCTTGAATCCGTAGGCAAAGGTCACCTTGCCCGACACGGCGAGGGTGTCGCCTACGCCGAGCTGTTCTTCCAGCCAGGGCTGCTTGAAGAAGGACACCTGCAGCACACCCGTCTCGTCGACGAGGTAGACCTCAAGGATGTGCAGGCGCGGCTTGGGGCGCTTTGCCTTTATTCGGTCGATGGTCCCGAGCACCGTGGCGGTCTGTCCCACGTCGGCCTGCGCGATCTTGACGACATGGGTGTAGTCCATGTAGTGGCTCGGTACGTGGAGCAACAGGTCGCGCACGCGCGTGATGCCCAGTCGGGCCAGCGGGCTCTCCTTGCCTCCCGACGCCCTCGAGAACCGGGCGGCAAACCTCAGCCGACCGACGTCGGCGACCAGGGCGGACGTGCGCGTGATGCGACCCGCCGCCTCGCCGACGGAAAAACGTGACAGGGACTCGGCCCCCGTCACGTCCGCATCAGAAAACGTGGCAGGGGCAGAGCCCCCGCCACGCTGGTCTTGTGTATCGTTGGCTCCCACTTACTCGATTGAGAAGACGACCGGGTACAGCGGCTGTTCACCGCGGTGGGCGTCAATCTCGAGGTCGGGCTGGGCTTCCTCGATGGCGGCCTGGAGCGCCTCGAAGTCGTCGTCGGTCATGTCGGCGCCGGCGAGCAGGGTGATGGTATCGCCCTGCTCGTCGTCCTGCATCTTGGCGATCAGGTCCAGCGTGACCTGCTGGACGTCGCTGCCGACGACCGTGATCTCGCCGCCCTCGATGCCCATGACGTCGCCTGCGTGGATGGGCGAGCCGTCGGCGGCCTGGGAGTCACGCACGGCCGTTGTGACCTCGCCGTCGCGGACGTCGGCGATGGCCTCGGTCATCTCGGCGACGTTGTCCTCGAGGGTGCCCTCGGGGTCCACGACGAACATGGCGCTGAAGGCCTGGGGGACGGTCTTGGTCGGCACGACGGCGGCCTTGCAGTCCTCGACGGCGGAGACGGCAGCCTCGGACGCCATGCGGATGTTGCCGTTGTCGGGCAGCACGATCACGTTGTTGGCGTTGGCCTTCTCGATGGCGTTGAGGATGTCGGCCGTGGAGGGGTTCATGGTCTGACCGCCGGACACGACGACGTCGACGCCCAGCGAGGTGAGGATCTCGGCCTCGCCCGAGCCCGCCGCCACGGCGACGAAGCCCAGCTCCTTGCGGGGAGCGGCGTGCTTGCCGGCTGATGCGCCCTCCTTGTCGGCACGGACCTTGTCGGTACGCTCCTGGGCCTCCAGGTCCATGTTGTGGACAAAGACGTTGTAGATCTGGCCACGGTGCAGCATGTGGCGCAGCACATGGTCGGGCCTGTTGGTGTGGACGTGGATCTTGTAGTCGGGGTTGGTGCCCACGAGCAGCTCGCAGTCGCCCTGGGAGGCCAGGTAGCCGAGGCAGTCCTGCTCGTCGAAGCTCGCGGAGTCGGCATGGAAGAGGAACTCGGTGCAGTAGCGGAACTGCGAGCCCTCCCAGTCGTCGTTGATCTCGATGTCGACCACGGATGCCACGTCGGCCTTGGCGTCCACGGTCGTCTTGAAGTCGGAGACCTCGCCGGCCTTGCCCTCGTAGGCGTTGACGAAGGCCTCGAAGAAGGTCGCGATGCCAAAGGCGCCGGAGTCCACGACGCCGTTCTCCTTGAGCACGGGAAGCAAATCGGGCGTGCGGGCGACCGACTCATAGGCCTCGACGACGAGCGCCTCGAGCATCTCGTCGACGGTCGCCTTGGTGCGGGCGATCTCGTCTGCCTTGGCCGAGACGTCCTTGATCACGGTGAGGATGGTGCCGGCGACGGGCTTGCGGACGGCCTTGAAAGACACCTTCACGCCGTTGCGCAGCGCCGCGGCGATGTCGGCCGTGGTGGCGTCGGGACCCTTGGCCTCGGCCAGGCCCTCGGCCACGCCGCGCAGAATCTGGCTGGTGATGACGCCGGAGTTGCCGCGAGCGCCCATCAGCGAGCCGTGGGTGATGGCATGGGCGACGTCGGACATGGTGGCGTCCTTGGGCAGGGCCTCGACCTCGCTGACCACGGTGCCCAGCGTGAGCGACATGTTTGCGCCCGTGTCGCCGTCGGGGACGGGGAACACGTTGAGCTTGTTGATCTCCTCGGCTTTGTCCGCCACGACCTGGGCGGCGGGAGGGAAGCAGGCGCGGATGGTATTGGCGATCATGTATCAACCTCTTGTATCGTATCGGCCGGTGAAATAGCTGGTAGCGGGACCGCCTCTTCGCTTGCGCGACCCGAGGCACGATGTCCCGGGCACGACCTATCGGACGCGCATGCCTTCGATGTGCACGCGCACATCGACATCGTCCAGCTCGGCAATCCTGCCGAGGATGAATTTGACGGTGCTCTGGAGGTTGGAGGAGACGGACGACATGTTGACGCCCTGCTCGACCACCACGTGCAGGTCCACGGCGACCTTGCCCGCCTCAGAGCTCACATCGATACCCTTGCGCAGTCGATATGTCGGGAGCAGGTGCACGATACCCGCCCTGTCGTCGATCTCGGCCATCCCCACGACGCCGTAGCACTCGAGGGCGGCGTAGCCCGCGAGATCCGCGATGCAGTCGTTGGATACCTTGAGGGTGCCCGCAACTGTTGCCATGACTTGTCCTCCTGCCCTAAATCCTGCCTCCAGGCCGGATAGGTTCTGCCTTCTTGCCGACCGACCAAAAAATGCGCTCGGTACAATCCTTTTGAGTATAACCGTGTGGGCGCGGCAGGTATACCACGCGTGCGCGCTCACACAAAAAAGGAGCCTCCTGAGAGGCTCCTGTACGCAGCATATCTTGCGAGCCGGCCTTAGGCGCGAACGAGGTTGCCCTTCTTGAGGCAGCGGGTGCAGACGTTCATCTTCTGGGGACGGCCGTCCTTCATGATGGACACACGCTGGATATTGGGCTTGAACGAACGTGCCACGGTGCGGTGGGAGTGGCTGATGGTACGACCGGCGACGGCATGCTTGCCGCAGATATCACAGACCTTCGACATTTCTCTTACCTCCATAGCGGTGCCAGGCACCGACAAATTGCATAGCTTGCCTACAATAGCACGAATTGTGCCTCGCGCAAGCGTCAAACCCCACAACTTGTGGCGTTTTCGTGCGCGGACCCACCTACTTGCCGGACTTTGTGCCGCGCTGATCGGTGTTGTAATAGCCGTTGCCCACAAACTTGATACCGTACGGCTCAAAGACACGCTCTGCCGACGCGCCGCAGCTGGGGCACGTGACCTTGGGATGCGCGCTCATAGGGTGCTCGACCTCGAAGGTCGTGCCGCATTTGGTGCATCTGTAGTCATACCGTGCCATATTCCGTACTCCAACCAAATCAACGCTGCCACTGCATTGCGCAAGCGATTTTACCCAACTGCACGTTTTTGTGCCACTGTGCACGTTCCCTCCACCTTGCGTCCGTCGTTACGGTATCGTGGGTAAGACAAACCGTGGCAAATCCGGCTGTCCGACGACGAATGCACCAGGCCAGCCCTCGTTTGCCCTCGACGGGAGGCGGACATGCAGATACGCGCGGCGGTGTTTGATTGCGACGGGACCCTGCTGGACTCGATGCCGATGTGGAACCGTCTTTTTCCCGAGTGGCTTTCGTCCCACGGCATAGCGGATGCCCAGGCGCTCGCCGACACCTACGAGTACATGAACTTCGAGGACGAATGTTACTTCTTCCACGACGAGTTCGGCGTGTGCGAGAGCCGGGAGGCCGCCCTGGACGAGATGCGCCGCCGTGTGGTCTGGGAATACGAGCACACCGTGCAGCCCTTCCCCGGGGTGCGCGACTTCCTCGACGAGCTTGCCTCCGCCGGCATCCCGATGGCGATCGGCAGCTCCACGAGCGTGCCGCTCCTCGAGATCGCCCTGGCGGCCCACGGCCTGCGCGACTATTTCCGGGCGGTCATCTACACGGGTGACGTGGGGGCCGACAAGCAGCATCCCGACATCTACTACGCCGCTCGCGACGCCATAGCTGGCGACACCGCCACGACCTGGGTCTTTGAAGACGCGCCTTTCGGCGCCCGGACCGCGCAGGCGGCCGGCTTTCCGGTCGTCTGCCTCTTCAACGATCACGATGGCCGCGACGAGGTGTTCATGGCGGAGCACAGCGACATCCTCGTCCACGGCTACCCCGAGCTCTCGCTCTCGCTGCTGGAGGACTACGAGCGCCCTTTTGACGGAGTCCCCGTCGGCGAGCTGCACGCGCTGATCGTCGCGGGGTCCCCCGACCGTTCGTCCGCGCGGCTCGTGGCATCGCTTGCCGACGAGGCCGACTATGTGATCGCGTGCGACCGGGGCGCCGACGTGCTCCACACCGCTGGCACCGCGCCCGATGTCTTCTGCGGCGACGACGACACCGTCTCGACCGAGGCGGGCGCCTGGGCCCACGAGGTCTCCCGCCGCGTGATCCACTACCCCGCCGACAAGTACGTGAGCGACATGACGCTCGCCTTTGCCTGCGCCCGGCACGAGGCCGCGCGTCGGCATGCCCGCCTGCGCGCGACGCTGACCTGCTGCTCCGGCGGCCGCACCGATCACGCGCTCTGCGTGCTCGGCGAGCTCGTCGCTGCCCGCGACTGCGCGCCACGCGTCGTGGAGGATATCGACGGCAAACGCGTCGAATACCGCATCCTCTCCCCGGATGGGGCTCCAGACTGGGATTTTGCCGCCGACGAAGCGACCAGGGCGTTGACTTCCGGCGCCACGGCTGACGAGGGCCCCGTCGGCAAGACATTCTCCGCCGTCGCCCTCGTCGGCGACGCGGTGGTCTCCGAGACCGGTATGCGCTGGGAGCTCTCCAAGACCACGCTCGCCGCACTCAGCGACCGCGGCCTCTCCAACGAGGTCGTCTCGCCTGCCGCGCGCGTGACCTGCCAAGAGGGCGTGCTCGCCTGCTTCCTGATAGGGTAAGGCTACGACACGCGGATCATGCGCGCGCAGAAGTGCCCGTCGTAG
Source organism: uncultured Actinomycetes bacterium (assembly GCA_900314685.1). Taxonomy (GTDB): domain Bacteria; phylum Actinomycetota; class Coriobacteriia; order Coriobacteriales; family Atopobiaceae; genus Olegusella. The sequence continues at coordinate 40,648 of OMWE01000019.1, forward strand.
CCACCGGGGCGCGGGTGCGTGACGAAGGTACCGTCGTGGTCGACGTTCTGTGCGACAAAGGCGCGCGCTTCCTCGTCGAGCGCAAGGATGCCGGGCGCCTCGAGCGCCGATACGAGCTCGAACCTCTCGCCCTCCGGGCCCTCGAGAAACTCGCTCACGACCTCCTCGTCCTCCTGCGAGAGCAGGGAGCAGGTGGCGTAGACGAGGGCCCCGCCGAGACGGACGCGCGCAGACGCTGAGCGCAACATCTGCAGCTGCAGGACGGGCAGCGAGTCGGGACGTCCGAGGGCGACGGCGCCGCGTTCGAGGCCCCACACTATTTCGGGATGGCGCCGCATGGTGCCCGTACCCGAGCACGGCGCGTCAATGAAGACCACATCGAAACCGGAAGCCAGCGGCGCCGGCAACCCGGGCTGGTCGAGCGCACAGCCGTCGTATGCGAGCGAAGTCACGTGGCCGCTCATCCCCGCCACGGCCATACGGCTCGCGGCAAGACGGACCTTGCCCTCCTGGGAGTCAATCGCGACGACGTCGGCAAACCCGCCGTCAGCGAGGGCGGCGGACTGCAGGAGCGCGGTCTTTGTGCCGCGGCCCTGGCCGATCTCGAGCATGCGCTGACCCGCGCGCGGCGCAGCGATGCGCGCCACGACCTGCGCCGCCAAGTCGGCGGGGAAGACGACCGCGTTGCCCACCAGGCCGGAGGAGGCGAGGCGGGCAGGCGAGGCGAGCGACCACGAGGCGGGCAGCTCGGTGGGCACGGGCTCCAGCCCGGCGTCGCGCATGCGCCGCAACGTCTCGTCGGCGGACATGAGGGCGGGGTTGCCGGCCACGTATACCGGTGCGGGCTCCAGCTGCGCGAGCACCACCTCGCGGCACGCCTGTGTCCCACATGAGGCCAAGAGCTGGTAGACGAGCCATTCGGGCATGCCGCTCGCAAGCGCGGCGTCGGGTGCGAAAAGGTCGGTGCGGCCGCTGCCCACGCGTTCGATTGCCGCGTCGACCGCCATCGCATCCTGCGAGGCCACATGGTGGAGCACCGCATTCGCGAGTCCGGCCGCCCGCGGGGAGACGGAACGTACCAGCTCCACACCCTGGCTTACCGCCACCGCGGCCGGCGTGCCGAGCCAGCAGAGCTCGTAGGTGGCGACCCGCAACGCGTCGCGGACACGCGGTTCGAGGTGCCGCCCGCCGGAGAGATGCGAGTCGATCATCAGGTCGAGCGCGCCCCAGGTGGCGGTCACGCCGAGGGCCAGACGGGATGAAAGGGCTCGGTCGCGCGGGGTCAGCCGGGACATCTCCGGGGCGGCCCTGAGGAGGTCGCGCATACGCGCGCCACGACGGCGCCGCTCCACGACGGCATCCAGCGCGACCAGGCGCGCAGGCGCGACGCGTCCCACTAGGCCACGCCCCAGACAGGCTCGCCGCGCAGCCCCGCTCCCCAGGCCTTCGCGTCCATCGCGCGCTTGCCGTCGGGTTTGACGCACACGAGATCAAGAGACCCGTCCGCACAGCCGAGCGTCACGGTGCCACGCTGCACCAGCACGGTGCCGGCGGGTATGCCCTCCTTGCCGAGGCGGGCTGACACCACCCGCAGGCCGTGGCCTGAGACCTGGGCACGCGCCGGGGCGGCGTCGGTCGCCGCGCGCACGCGGCGCAGGTTGGCGTCAGCCGAATCCGTCGGCGCAAGGCGCATCTCGGACTTTTCTATCTTGTCGGCGTAGGTCACGAACGCCTCATCCTGCTCGTGCCAGACCGCGGTGCCGGCATCGAGCTCACGGAGGGCCTCAACCAGCTCGTCAGCGCCCAGACGGGCGAGCTCTCCCATCAGCTCGTCGGCTCCCTTGTCCCCCGCCTCGACCCATGCCTGACGGCACCACGGGCCCGCGTCGAGGTCGTGGGCCATCCGCATGATGGAGATGCCGATCCGCTCGTCGCCCGCGAGGATGGCGCGCTGGATGGGTGCCGCCCCGCGCCAGCGCGGTAGCAGCGAGCCGTGGACGTTCACGCAGCCCAGACGGGCCACACGGTCCTCGAGCACCGCGTCGGGCAGGATGGCGCCGTAGGCCGCCACGCAGATCGCGTCAGGTGCAGCGGCGCGGATGGCAGCGATCTCGTCCTCGCGGATGCGCTTGGCCTCGAGCACGGGAATCCCCAGCTCCAAGGCCCGCTCCTTGACCGGTGAGGGCACGAGCCGCTTGCCGCGGCCGCGCACCGCGTCGGGACGCGTGAGCACAAGGGTCACGTCAAAGGCCTCCGCGAGCGCGGAGAGCGAGGGCACCGCAAATTCGGGCGTGCCCATAAACACGATACGCAGCCTATCGGTCGGGCTGTCGGCCGCACCGTTCGTCTTGGTCGCCACCTAGTCCTCGCCTCCGACGTCCCCGGGCACGGCGCCCTGCTCGATGGCCTGCTGGAAGGCCGCGATGGCCTCCATGCGCTGCGAGGGGCGCAGGTGGTCGATCATGGTCACGCCGTGCAGGTGATCGATCTCGTGCTGCAGGCAGACGGCAAAGAGGTTGTCGCGCGCCTCGTACTGCATGAGGTCGCCGTCGAGGTTGCGGGCATGGACGACGACATGGCTCGGCCGCGAGACCGGGCAGGTGATGCCCGGGAAGGAGAGGCAGCCCTCCCCCGTCACGCGCTCGGGGCCATCCTGCGTGACGATCTTTGGGTTAATAAGAACATACGGGTTGCGCTTGCCGCCGGGCTCCGCGTAGTCGCAATCGATCACGACCATCTGGATCAGCTCGCCAACCTGCGGCGCCGCGAGCCCCACGCCCTCCGTCTCGTACATATCGTCCAGCATCTTTTTGGCCAGCTGTCTGATGTGGTCGTCGATTACCTCGATCGGCGCGCATTCGGTGGAGAGGCGCTTGTCGAGACCCACTACGATGTCTGTTGCCGCACTCATCTTGCTCCTATAGGTTGTGCGGGCACATATGCCCGCCTGTGCTTGTGTACAGACTCCATGGTACCCAAAAGGAGCCTGCGTTTGTGCCCGGCGCGGGCAATGCTACATCAAGTCTTGTGCGTCCACGTCCACCGAGACGCTCACACCGCGCGGAGGCGCGGCCGCTTGCACGCAGGCGGCGATCAGCGGCCCCGGGTTTGAACCGACGGGGGACTTGACCAGCACGTGCCGACGGAAACGGTCCTTCACGCGGGCCTTCACACAGTCGGCGGGACCGACGACCTCCCACCCGCGGCCGACCGCCGCGCGCAATCCGTCGGCGATGCGGTCGGTGCAAGCACGCACCGCACGTTCGTCTTTGCCCCAGACGAGCACGTTGGAAAGCCGGCTGTAGGGCGGGTAGCCCGCCTCGGACCGTGCGGCGAGCTCGGAGGCCGCAAAGGCGTCGCGGTCGTGCGTCGCCACGCATGCCACCGCCGGGTGCCCGGCCCAGTAGCTCTGTATGATCACCTCGCCCGGCCGCACACCGCGGCCCGCGCGGCCCGCCACCTGCTCGAGCAGGTCGTACGTCCGCTCCGCAGCTCGGAAATCGGGCAGCTTGAGCGTGGTGTCGGCATTGATCACCCCCACGAGGGTGACCTCCGGGAAATCGAGCCCCTTTGCGATCATCTGCGTGCCGAGCAGGATGGCGCAGTCCGCCGCATCGAACCGCTCGAGCAGCTCCTGATGGGCGTTCTTCCGGGCTGTGGTGTCGGCGTCCATACGGATGACCTCCACGCCCTCCCCCGCGGGGCCGAGGCCCGCGAGCAGCATGCCTAGTTCGTCTTCCACGCGCTGGGTGCCGATGCCGTATGCGCCGATGTAGCGGCTCCCGCAGCTGGGACAGGAGGTGAGGTAGCCGGGCCAGCGCCGGCCGCAGCTATGGCACACGAGCTCGTGGGTGCGTTCGTGATAGGTCAGCGCGGTCGAACAGTGCGGGCACTCCGGCACGCAGCCGCAGTCCTGGCACATGAGGAAGCTCGCGAAGCCGCGGCGATTGAGCAGGAGGACGGCCTTTTCGCGACGGCGGACCACCCCCTCGATCGCAGCCGTGAGCGGGACGGAAAAGACCGCCTGCTGGCTTTTGGGCTGCTTGGTCATATCGACGATCCGCACGGTAGGCAAGACGGACGTACCGGGTCGTTCCGGCATCCGTACACGCGTCCAGTGGGCGCCGCCAAAAGCACCCTCGCGGCAACGCTCCAGGCTCTCGAGCGAGGGGGTCGCAGACCCCAGCACGAGGGCGCATCCCCGCTCACGCGCCATGTGCGCCGCGACCTCGCGTGCGTGGTAGCGAGGGGCCGTGTCCTGCTTGTAGGTGCCCTCGTGCTCCTCGTCGATCACGATGAGCCCGAGGTCGGGCACGGGAGCAAAGAGGGCCGACCGCGCGCCGACCACCACGTGGGCCTCGCCCCTGCGCGCCAGGTCCCACTGGTCGTAACGCTCTCCGGTCGACAGCCGCGAGTGCAGCACGGCCACATCGTCGCCGAACCGACTGCGGAAACGCCCGACGGTCTGGGCCGTGAGCGAGATCTCAGGTACCAGGACGAGCGCGCTTTTGCCCTTTGCGCGCGTATGCTCGATCGCGTCGAGGTAGACCTCGGTCTTGCCGGAGCCCGTCACGCCGTCGACCAGCACAACGTCACCGCAGGCAGCCTCACGCGCCTGATCGATCGCGGCCAGCGCCGCCCGCTGCCCCGCGGTCAGCGCGTGCGGTCGGGCGGCTCGGGCGCTGGAGAGCGTCGTGGTCTCTCCCCCGCGCACGCGGCGGCGCACCTCCACTGCGACGACGCCCCTCTTTGCAAGCGCGCGCACCGACGCGGCGGCTCCCGGCAGCATTGCGCCGAGCTCGGCCATGCGCACGGGTCCCGCAGCCAATGCCGTGAGCACCTCGCGCTGTTTGGTCGCGTTTTTCCTCGGGGTAAAAGCGGACGCTCCTGTCGACAGCCGCACCCAGCGGTCGTCGACGGGACCGGCCTTCTCATTCACGAGCGTCCAGTCCCCTGTGTCCGAGCGCACCACACGCGTCCGCTGCCCAGGCGCGAGGAAGGGATGCAGCGCGGTCGCGAGCGGGCACGCGTACTCTTCCGCCATCCACAGGGCCACGCGCGCCCCGGCGGCGTCGAAGGCCGAGGACGCCAGCACCTGTTTGATAGGCAGAATCTTTTCGGCCGGGACCCCGGCGGGCGGCTCTTGCGCGAGCGACACCACATAGCCGACCACAGCGCGGCCGCTGAAGGGCACAAGCACCGTCGCGCCCACCTCGACGTGCGCGGCGAGCGCATCCGGCACAGCATAGTCGAACGCCCGGTCCAGCCCGCGCGTCGGTATGTCCACCACCACGCTTGCGTACCGCACGCCTTCCCCCTATGCGAACTGGCTGCGATAGAGCTCGGCGTACGCGCCGCCCCGCTCCATCAGCTCACGGTGATTGCCCTGCTCGATGATGGTGCCGTGGTCCATCACCAGGATGAGGTCCGAGTCCACGATGGTCGAGAGACGGTGCGCGATCACAAAGCTCGTGCGGCTCTCCATGATGGCCTCCATCGCGCGGACGATGGCCTGCTCGGTGCGGGTGTCGACGCTCGACGTCGCCTCGTCGAGGATGAGAATCGCAGGGTCGGTGAGCATAGCGCGGGCGATGGTCAGCAGCTGACGCTGGCCCTGCGAGAGGTTCTCGCCGCCGTTCTCGATCATGGTGTCGTACCCGTGCGGGAGCGTGTGCACAAAGAAGTCCACGTGGGCGGCCCGTGCCGCGGCCTCGATCTCCTCGCGCGTGGCCCCAGGGTGACCGTAGGCGATATTGTCGGCGATCGTGCCCTCATACAGCCACGAGTCCTGCAGCACCATGCCGAACTGCCGGCGCAGGTCCGTGCGGGTCATCCGATGGGTGTCGACGCCGTCGAGCGTGATCCGCCCGCCGTCGATCTCGTAGAAGCGCATGAGCAGGTTGATCAGGGTCGTCTTGCCCGCACCGGTCGCGCCGACGATCGCCACCTTCTGCCCCGGCTCGGCCGTGAAGCTCACATCGCGCATGAGCGTGTTGTCGGGCGTGTAGCCGAAGCGCACGTGTTCAAAGACGACGCGGCCGCGCGTGGGGCACGCGGGCAAGACGGGCTCTGCGGGATCAGGCTCGGCCTCTTCCGCGTCCAGCAGCACAAAGACGCGCTCTGCTGCCGCCAAAGCACCTTGCAGCATGTTGAGGGTCATCGACATCTGCGTGAGCGGGTCGGACGCCGTGAACATATAGCCGAAGAAGGCCTGGAACCCACCGACGCTCATGGTGCCGCCGACCACCATGCTGCCTGCGAGGAGTCCGACGGCGACCTGGCCCAGCCGCATGACAAAGCGCGTGGCGGGGCCGATGGCCTCCGTGAGGAAATCGGCATGCGCGCTCTCGCGTGCGAGCTCGTCCGCATCGGCCTGCATCGTTGCGAGCGTGGACTCCTCCAGGCCGTATGCAACGACCACGGTGCGACCGCTGTAGTCCTCCTCGATCTCGCCGGTGAGCCGTCCCATCGCATCCTGGCGCCGGGCCGCCACCTTGAGCGTGCGCGCGCCCGCCCACCGGGTCAGCAGGAGAACGACCGCCGCAAACACCAAAAAGACGAGCGTGAGGCGCGGACTCGCGACGGTCATGAGCACAATCGCCCCGCCAAACGACGCGACCGCCATCAGCAGCTGCAGCACGCCGCGTTGCAGGACCTCCGAAACCTTGTCGAGGTCGTTGGTCGCGCGGCTGATGGTGTCGCCCGGCTGGTGCCGGTCGAAGTAAGAGAGCGGCAGGCGCGCGACCTTGGCGCTGATCTGCTTGCGCAGGCGCAGGTTGAGTCTCTCGGCAAACGAGGCCATCACAAATATCTGGGTGGAGTAAAAAGCCCAGGCGACGGTCCAAATGCCGAGGTAGAAGAGAATTTCCTCGAGGCCGTCGCCCCATGTCACGCGGAAGGGCGTACCGGCGACGAAGTGAGCCTTTATCTTTTCCCAGAGCAGGTCAATCAGGCCACCCGAGTACGCTGTCGCCCATAGCTGCATCGCGACGCCCAGCACCGCGCAGACGGCGGCGATGATCAGACGCCACCGCTCGTCTTTGGCTTCGAGCCACAGTCGCCTGGCAGTGCCAGCGGCGTCCTGGGGTGTGTCCTCATCGTTTCCGCTCGCCGCATCCGTATCGGAATACGACGCGTTCTCGAGCTCCTCTTCGCTACTCATCGACGCCACCTCCCCTCGTCTGGGACTCCTCGATCTCGCGATAGGCATCGCAGGTCTCCATGAGCTCGTCGTGCGTGCCGATACCGACGACGCGCCCCTCTTCGAGCACGACGATCTGCGAGGCATCGCGGATGGTGCTCACGCGTTGGGCGATGAGCAGCGTGGCCGCGTCGGTGAGCTCGCCCTTGAGGGCATGGCGGAGGGCCGCATCGGTCTTGAAATCGAGCGCCGAGAAGGAGTCGTCAAAGACATACAGGTCGGCCTTGCGCACGAGCGCACGGGCGATGGCCAAGCGCTGGCGTTGGCCTCCCGAGAAATTCTTTCCGCCCTGGGAGACGCGCGACGCGAGGCCGTCCGGCAGCTCCCGCACAAAGGTCGCCTGTGCCACGTCGAGCGCATGCCAAAGCTCCTCGTCTGTCGCATCCGGCGCTCCGTGGCGGAGGTTGTCGGCGATGGTACCTGAAAAGAGCCAGGCCTGCTGCGGCACATAGGCCACATGCGCCCGCGCCTCGCGCTGAGGCAGGCTACGCAGGTCGTAGCCATCGACCAGTATCGCGCCGTCCGTCACGTCAAAAAGGCGCAGCAGGAGCTTGGCGATCGTTGACTTGCCCGAGCCGGTGTTGCCGATCACAGCCGTCGTCTCCCCGCGCCTGAGGGCAAAGGTGAGGTCGCACAGGGTGTCTTCGTCGGCGTCATCGAAACGGAAGCTCACGTGGTCGAGCCGCACCACCTCCCGAGTCTCGTCGGTACGCGCCGTGAGCTTGCGGTGATGCTTTTCCGCGTCGGGGGCGTCCTTCACGCGCGGCTCGAGGTCGAGCACCTCGACCGCGCGGGCCAGGCAGGCGCGCGCACGAGGAATCTGCAGCAGCGCGAACTGCGCCATCATCATCATGAACATCACGATCATCGCGTAGTTGACCAGCGCGGATATCGAGCCGATCTGCATCGCGAGCGCACCCACGCGGTTGGCGCCGACCCAGGTGATGAGCACCTCTACGCCGTTCATGAGGAAGAAAGTGAGCGAGTCGGCCAGCGTGAAGACGTAGTTGACGCGGATCGCGCTCCTCGCGTAGCCCTCGAAGGTCGTGTCCAGGCGCTCCCGGTCCATACGCTGGCGACCGAAGGCACGGATCACACGCACGCCTGTGATCGACTCGCGCAGGCGCGTGTTCATGGCATCGACCAGCTCCTGCATCCGCATAAAGATGGGCGTGGCGCGCATGATCGCGAGCGCGGTCACCACTAGCATCATCACCGTCACGAACAACAGCACGACCCCCATCTGCCAGTCCGTGGCGAAGGACAGCGCGATGGCGACCACGCAGGCCACGGGCGCAGGCGCGAGCATCACAAAGGACATCATGAGGGTCTGTTGCACCACGTTGGCATCGCCCATGGTGCGGGTGATCATCGAGCCCGTCCCGATACGCGAGAAGTCCGCGACCGAGAGCCCGAGGGACTTCTTGTAGACCGCCATACGCAGGTCGCGGCCCACATTTGCGGCCAGGCGGCTCGCCATATAGTACGAAGCTATGCAGCCGCCCGACCCCGCAATCGCGGCGACCAGCATGCGGGCTCCGTGCACGCCCAGATCGGCGCCCTGCCGCGATATTGCCGCGTTGACCATGGCCGACAGCTCCGTCGGGATGTAAAGCATGCCGATCACGTCGCTCATGAGCAAGAGAAGCGTCGCCACCGCCTGCCAGCGGTACGGCTTGAGAAGACGGACGAGCAGCCTGACCGTCTCTCGCTTGCCCAACATGGGCTCATTCTCGGTTGTCGTATCCACCTCCGCCATCGCCCCCCCCGCGTCGGATCATGGCGTACATCACGGAGTAGAGTCTATCACCCAGTGGGGACGCAATCATCCGATTGCGCTTCCGCAGCGGCCGCCATTCGCGGCGCGGATGTCCTGGCAAAGGTTTCTAACGCATAACGCATTTGTTCCGACTCAGGCACAGATGCATGAAAAAAATCAACCACCCTCTAGAATCTCCAACATGCTCATGGACATCTGGGCGTCTAGCCTTTTTGTCTGCAACCCAGGACTTGGAGGTAATCATGAACAACATCTCGAGGCGCTCCTTTGTCGCCGGCGGCACCCTCGGCCTTCTCACCCTCGCCGGATGCGGCGGCTCCGGCAGTGGCTCGGCCGGTTCTTCTTCTACCGACGGCGATGACAAGACCTACAAGATCGGCGTGCTGCAGCTCACCGAGCACCCCGCCCTCGACGCCGCCAACGACGGCATCGTGGCCGCCCTGGACGACTCGGGCATCAAGTACGAGATCGATCAGCAGAACGCCCAGAACGACCAGTCCGCCTGCGCGACCATCGCCTCCAAGCTGGTCGGCGACGGCGACGACCTCATCTTTGTCATCGCCACCCCCGCCGCCCAGGCCGTGGCCGCGGCAACCCAGGACATCCCCATCGTGGGCACCGCCATCACCGACTACGCCGCCTCCGGCCTGGTAGCCGACAACGACGCGCCCGGCGGCAACCTCACCGGCTCCTCCGACATGAACCCCGTCGACGAGCAGATCGCCATGCTGCAGAAGGTCCTGCCAGACGCCAAGCACGTCGGCATGCTCTACTGCACCGCCGAGGCCAACTCCGTGATCCAGGT
>OMWE01000018.1 GCA_900314685.1 uncultured Actinomycetes bacterium
AACGAGAACACCTGCAACACTCTTTGCGCTCATGGAAACTCCTCCTGTCAATGCGTGCCTGGACCTCGCAACTGCTACCCAGTATACCCACGCGGGCGGCGCCCACGCAGTTCACTTCCAACGGACGGCCCTAGCGGATGGCGTGCGGCGCGGGGATGTGCTCGTCCTCGTCAAAGGGCAGCTCGTACTCCGTCTGCGCCGGCTCCTCCGCGGGCTCCTCGCCCTCCGCCTCGTCGGTTTCAGCTTCGTCTGCTTCCGCCTCGTCGACTTCCGCCTCGCCGGCCTCGTCCTCGTTTTCCTCAGCCTCGCCGGTCTCTTCCTCAGGAAGACGGACATCCCCCTCGGGTACTTCCCCGTCGGCGGGCTCGTCCGCAAATCCGTCGGCGGGCGCGTCGTCGGAATCCGCGTCGTCGGCCTCGGGGTCGTCCGCATACTCGGCTTCGGCATCGTCGTCGTACTCGGCCTCGGCGTCGTCGGCAAGCTCCGGCTCGGCCTCGGACTCCGGCTCGGCCGCAGACTCCGACTCGTCGTCGGGCTCATCCGCCCCGACACCGTCCGTCTTCTCCGCGTACGCCTCGCTGTAGGCCTCGTCGTACGGCTCGTCTGCCTCGGGCGCCGCATCAGGTGCTACCTCGGCATCGCCATTCTCGTCGAGCGGCGTGAACTCGTCGACCAGGACCTCGCCCTCTGCCACCTGCTGGGGCTGGGGCTCGGGCAGGCTGCCGACCAGGCCGACCAGGCCCGCGACCGTGGCCTCGACGTCGGGCTCGGGGTCGCCGCCGCCGGTGTACGCCCACTCGAGCAGCCAGGCGCCGCTCGCGAGCGCGGCCGAGACGAGCACGTCGTCCGGGCAGGAGAGCTCGATGTCCCAGGCGCGGTCGTCGTCCTCGACGGCGAAGGTGCGGCCCGTGGAGACGTCGCCCGCGATGTTGGTCTGGGCCAGCAGCTCGACCGTCACGTGCTCGAGCAGGTGCGCGACCTCGGTGTCGCCCATCACGTCGCGGAACTTCTCGGAGACGTCGCCCAGGCACACGTGGTCGACGATGTGGGGCAGCAGGTAGTAGACGCGCGCGGTGCCCTCGATGTCTTCGCTGGTCATGAGCGGTGCGTCCTCGGACATGCGGACGCGCGCCGTGAGCGTGCGCGGACCGACCTCGACCCGCTGGATATCGATGAGTGCCATGCTGTCTCCCGCTTGAACGTCTGTCTGTACTGCTTGCGTACTGTCTGTACTGCCTGTATGCCGCCCGCGCGCCGTGTCGGCCGCGCGTGCTGCGCTTATTGTAGTGCCGGCGCCAGAGGGGCGCGCCGTCCAATCGGCAGGTGTTCGCATCCGCGTAACCTGCCCTTTTGCCAGGCTGCCCCGAGCTTGTCAGCCGCTCGGGTCCGCCAGGCTGTCCCGGGTCCGCCGGCCGCCCTAGTCCACCGCGCTTGCCCGCCCCGCGGCGCTACCTCGCCGAGTCGTCCGGCGCGTCGTCCTTCTTGTCGTCCCTCTTGCTGTCTTTCTTGTCTTTCCTGTCCTTCTTGTCCAGCTCGTCGTCCTCGGAGGGCTCGGGCTCGGGCGCCTCCACGCGCAGCATCGCCACGCGGCGGCCGCGCATCGACTGCACGCGGAAGACGTACCCCTCCACCTCGATCGCGTCTCCGGGGTGCGGCAGGCGGTCGAACTGCTCCAGCACGAAGCCGGCCACGGTCTCGTACTCCTCGTTGTCCTCGATCGGCCAGCCGAGCTCGGCGGCGTCCTCGATGGAGAAACGGCCGTCCACCAGCCACTCGCGGTCGCCCAACTTGGTGAGGTACTTGTTGTCGGGGTCGAACTCGTCCTCGATCTCGCCCACGACCTCCTCCACGATGTCCTCGATCGTGATCAGGCCCGCTGTGCCGCCGTACTCGTCCACCACGACCACCATCTGGTCGTGGCTGGACTGCATCTCGGAGAGCAGCGGGATGATGTCCTTTGTGTCGGGCACAAAGTCGGCGCTGCGCAGGTAGGCGAGGATGGGGTGGTTGCCCGCGCCGTCGTCGAGGATCGGCGCGATGATGTCCTTGATGTGGGCGATACCCACGATGCGGTCGACCGAGCCGCGGTAGACGGGGATGCGCGAATAACCCGTCTTGCGCATCACCTCGAGCGTCTCGGAGAGGGTGGTGGTGTCCTCGAGCGCGGTCATGTCCACGCGCGGCACCATGACCTCGCGGGCGATCGTGTCGCCCATGTCGATCACGTCGTGGATCATGGATTTCTCCTGGTCGGAGAGGTCGTCGGAGTCCGTCACCATGTAGCGGATCTCCTCCTCCGAGACGTCCAGGCGGTCGTCGGTGGACTTGATGCCCAGGAGCGTGGCGAGGCCGTTGGCCGAGGCCGAGGTCAGCCACACGAGGGGCTTCACGATCTTGGAGAAGCCGTTCAGAAAGCCGACCACGCTTTTGGAGACGCCCTCGGCGTCGGACATCGCGATGCGCTTGGGCACGAGCTCGCCCACCACGATGGAGAAATACGAGACCAGCAGGGTGATGAGGACGGGCGCGAGCACGGCCGCGAGGTCGGTCCCCATGCCCAGGCCCACCATCCACGCGGCGAGGGGCTCGGACAGGTTGGTCGCGGCAAAGGCCGAGCTCGCGAACCCGACGAGCGTGATGGCCACCTGGATGGCGGCCAGGAAGTCGCCCGGCTCCTCTATCGTGCGGGCGGCCGCGGCGGCACGGGCATCGCCCTCCTCGGCCTCGTGGTCCAGCACGACCTTCTTGGCCGTGGACAGCGCCATTTCGGACATCGAGAAATATCCGTTGGCGAGCGTGAGCAGGAACGTGACGATGATGCTTAGGGCTATGTCCATACGGTCGGTAAACATCCTCCTCGGACGGGTGTACAGATGGGCGTGCGGGCAAGACGTACGCGGCAGGCGCCGCATGCGCGCCAAGCGCCGCAGATAACAAAAGATTCTACCAGCTAGGGGCGGGTCGCATCGAGCAGGCGCGCATAGTCGGCGGCAAGACGAACGCCCGCCTCGCCGGCCCGGTCGGTCGCAGGCACGATGCCGTGCTCGTCCGACACCAGGAAGAGCTCCTCGCAGCCGGCCTCCGCCGGGTCCGCGCCCCAACGCACGGCGACGCGGCGCGTCCGGGCGAGGTCCGCGACCAGCGACGCGGCACCCGAAAGCATCGCGTCCTCGGGCAGCGCGCAGTACAGCGCCCCGTCGCGCGCGCCCCAGAGCGTCTCGGGGGCGACGTGTTTTTCTTCCTGCGCGTGCACTGCGCGCTCGGCCAGCGCCACGGCATCCGTCGAGGTCAGCGGGGCATAGGGCCCCACGCTCATGGCGGCCTGGCCCTGCTCGTCCACGACGATCATCAGCACCCCGTCGGGCTCCTCGGCTGCCCCGTCCCCGAGGGTCCATTCGATGTGCTGCTTGGCCCAGGAGACCAGCGGCAGGGACACGCCGCGTGCCGCAAAGGCGCGAAGGTGGCGGTTCTCGAGCGGCAGCCTCCCGCCCGCCAGGCGCCAGCGGCACACGAGCACGGGCTCCCCCAGCTCGAAGCCCTCGACAGTCAAGTTCTGTGCAGTCTCTGTCATCTCTGCCTCCGCAGGTAAATCCACACATATGAGCGTATCCTACCCATTCGACAGGCAAGGGTGCGAGAGGCGGGTGTTTCCCCACCTTTCATATGTAAGGGACCGGTAAGACAGACATGGCCGCAGCTGATTCACCCGACAACGAAAGGCCCGAGCTCGTCGCGAGCTCCTTCGACGCCGAGCGCGACTTCCCCCAGTCGGCCGAGCTCATGTGGCAGCAATGGTACGGCGGGCGCGACGTCGACCTTCTGCGCGCGCTTGCGGTCGACGAGCTGCTGCACTATCTGGAGCAGGCCTCTTTTGCCGAGGTCGTCCGACGCGGCGACGAGCTGCTCGGCCTCGTGGTCGCTCGTCATGGCGCACCGGACCCCAAGCTCGCGGCATCCCTCGCCCCCGTGCGCGACCGCATGGACGCACGCTTCGGCGACATCGCCCAGACGGTGCCCCGCACCGATTCTTACTACGTCGAGGTCGACGCCCATCGCGACATGCTCGTCGAATGCGGGATGCCGGAGGACAACATGGTCCTGCTCCTGCTCGTCTCCCCCGCCTCGCGCGGACTCGGCCTGGGCCGCCGCTTGCTCAAGCTGGCAGGCGACCACCTGCGATCCGTGGGCGCCCCGACCATGCATCTCGTGACCGACACCGATTGCGACTGGCAGTTCTACGACCACATCGGTATGGAGCGCCTCGCCGAGCGCGAGCGCCCCGCCGGCGCCGGCCCCCTCACCCCCGACGCCTACTACCTCTACGGCCGTTCTCTGCGTTAAGGCTAAAACATCAATAGTTTTACTCGGGTAAAACCGAGTCGGGCAAAACCGAGTGATCTTTCAAGACACCCAGCGCCTGTCTTGACCTTATGTAAAGCGGGGACCCCGAAGGATCCCCGCTCAGCGTGCAGTTATAGCGATGGGGGACGTTCCCTGACAATAGGGAAACGTCCCCTCCTAACATAAAGTCGTTGCATTTGAGAGCCGGATACCGAATGCTTTCAGGTGCACGCAGTTGACTGGCGGGCAGGGATGCCGCAACACGCCCCTGGGGCCGCATGCGCGGACCCCGCACACTAGAGTGGCATCCTGCCCCACCCCGGGCGGGCCGCGGATGAGCTGGATGAGGGGGCCACGGAGAGCCGGCCCACCTCGCTTCTCTTGCAGGAGGTTGCGGTCCCGGGGCGTTGTGGGCGGGCGCCCGCCGCGACCGGAGAGGAGCGTTCGGATGGTGTACGTCGGTGTGGACATCGCGAAGGTGGACCACGTGGTGGGGGCCGTGGACGGGCGCGGGGAGCGCGTCTGCAGGCCCATGTCCTTCAAGAACAGCGAGGACGGGTTCGCCAGGCTGGGGGCCTGGCTCGAGGGCGTCGCCGGGGACCCCTCGGAGGCCGTGGTGGGCATGGAGGCCACCGGCCACTACTGGATGGCCTGCTACGCGTTCCTGACGGCGAGGGGCTACCCCGTCGCCGTGATCAACCCGATGCAGGTCAGGGCCGTGCGGGACCTGAGGGGCAGGTCAAGGGTCAAGAACGACCGCGTGGACAGCGAGCTCATCGCCGAGACCATGAGGGTCGGGCAGTGCGACCCCACGAGGCTCGCCACCGACGACGTGCAGGCCCTCAGGCTCCACACGAGGTACAGGCAGAACCTCCGCGACGCGGTCGCGGAGGCCAAGACCCAGGCGAAGTGCCTGCTCGACGCCTACTTCCCCGAGTACGAGGGGACCTTCAGCGACGACTTCGGCGCGGCGTCGATGGCCGTGCTCAAGAGGTGCCCGACGGCCGTGGAGTGCAAAAGGACGCAGGCCAGGACGCTGTCCCGCCTCATGTCCGAGGCCTCCCGGGGCAGGCTCGGCGACGCGAAGGCGGCCGAGCTCAAGGGGAAGGCCGCCTCGTCGGTCGGGATCGACCTCGCCTGGGAGGCGGCGTCGCTGGAGATACGCGGCCACGTCGCCCACATCGAGTACCTCGAGGGCGAGATCGCCAAGCTCGACCGGGTCGTCTCGGAGATGCTCCGCAAGGTCGAGCCGCTCGTGCTCACGGTCCCGGGCGTGGGCGCCACCGTGGGCGCCCAGATCGTCGCCGAGATCGGCGACGTGTCCCGCTTCAGGAACGCCGCCGCACTGGTAAGCTACGCCGGGCTCAACCCGGGCGTCTCCCAGTCCGGCAAGTTCGAGGCCGCAGACACCCACATCACGAAGAAGGGGTCGGCCTACCTCAGGCGGGCCATGTGGCTCGCCGCCAGCCGCGCCTACCAGTACGACCCCGCGCTCGGCGAGTTCTACGCGAGGAAGCGGGCCGAGGGCAAGTCCCACCGCGAGGCCGTGACCGCCGTGGCCCGCAAGCTCTGTCACATCGTCTTCGCCGTGATGCGCGACCAGAGGCCCTACGACCCCTCCCTGCCGGGAAGGGACCCGTCACAATCGGACGCGAAAAAGCAGCCGGTATTCGACTCTCAAAGTACTTCCAACGCTGATAAATCCTAGGTGCTCAGAAAACCTCTAAATCTGGCTTGACTTCCTATAGCTGGTCTATTGACACATTTACGCGTGGATGCGCGTGCCGGAGAGGCCGGCGACGGCCTCGGCAGCCTTCTCGAGGGAGCCGATGATGCAGGTGCGGCCCGGACGAGACTCGGCGAACTTGATGCCGGCCTTGACCTTGGGCTCCATGGAGCCCTTGCCGAACTGGCCCTCGGCCACGTACTTCTTGGCGGTCGCGACGTCGAGGTCGGTGAGCTCCTGCTGGTCGGGCTTGCCGAAGTTGATGGCGACGTGGTCGACGGCGGTCAGGAGGATCAGGGTGTCGGCCTTGCAGTCCTCGGCGAGCAGCTCGCCGCCCATGTCCTTGTCGATGACGGCAGCCTGACCCTTGTAGGCGCCCTTGTCGGAGTAGTCGCGGACCACGGGGATGCCGCCGCCACCGCAGGCGATGACGATGAACTCGTTGTCCAGCAGGTTGAGGATGGACTCAGCCTCGACGATCTTCTTGGGCTCGGGGGAGGCGACGACGCGACGGTAGCCGCGGCCGGAGTCCTCGACGAACTGCATCTCGGGGTGCAGGGCTTTCTCGGCGGCAGCCTGCTCCTTGGTCAGGAAGGCACCGATGGGCTTGGTGGGGTTGAGGAACGCGGGGTCGTCGGGGTCGACCTCGATCTGGGTGACGACGGTGGCCACGTGCCAACGCTTGTAGGCCTTGTGCATGGCGGCACCGAGGGCCTGCTGCAGGTGGTAGCCGATGTAGCCCTGGGACATAGCGCCGCACTCGGGCAGGTCCATGGCGGGGACGGCCTCGGGCTTCTCCTCGTGGGCGATGGAGAAGGCCTTCTGGATCATACCGACCTGGGGGCCGTTGCCGTGGGTGATGATGATCTCGTTGCCCTGCTCGATGACCTTCAGCAGGGTCGGGGCGGCGGCGCGGACCTTCTCGATCTGCTCCTCGGGGGTGTTGCCGAGGGCGTTGCCGCCCAGGGCGATGACCACGCGATTGGGGGTCTCGTACTTGCTCATGCTTTTCTCCTTGTCGTCTGGAAAAGACACTTCGACATGCTCGATGCTACCGCGGAAACCTCCCGCGGAAAAGGAAATTTTATCGTATTCCTTGAACGGTACTTATTGCAACCCCAAAGGTAGTCAGATAAATTAGAAAAAGAAGGTTGACATATTATTACGAATTTATGCGTAATAATACATATTTCAGTTATGTTTCCCCTCCTTTATTCGCGAAGGACAACATACTTGTTGCAAACCTTACAAAAGATGGGGGTGATCGGGACACGTCCGCACGCCGAGCTTCATGTCCCGGCACGTGGCAGCGCGAAGGGGGTCGCGCCTTGCCTATCCCAGAGCGCCGGCTGCAAGGAGATCGCGGACCGCAAGGAGGGTCAGGCGGGCAAGGTGCACACAGACGATATGACTTTATTGTCCGCTATTTCCGGAAGGCCCCGCCGGCGGCCGCTCGCGGGATAATGTCTGGCGCAAGTCCTGCGAAGCATGCCCGCCCCGGCCTCGGAGATGCCCATGATCAAACTCGCCCTCACCGACCTGGACGACACCCTCGTGCGATTCGGTGACCAGCACGCAAATCAGCGATCCATCGATGCCATCAGACGGGCCATGGACAGCGGAGTTCGTTTCGGGCCTGTCACAGGGCGGCCGACGGCCTACCTTGGGTGGATGTTCGGGCCCGGAAACGAGGACTGCTGGCGGACCGGCGCCTTTTCCAACGGGCAGGTCATTTACCTCGACGGAAAGCTCATACGCCAAGAGGAACTGCCGCGCGAAGCCCTCGAGCGTCTTGTCGGCATGCTCGAGGCGACCGATGACTTCTGCGTCGCCATCTACGACCTCGACCGGGTGGACGGCATGCATTTCGTGACATCCCGCCCCGACGCCCTGCGCGCCAACCCGCCCGCAACCTACCGTCTGGACAGCGATATCATCCCCGCCCTGCCGGCCGGCCCCGTCGTCAAGGCCAACATTCAATGCGCCTGCTCGCGCGAGCGCATGATCCAGATGCGCGACCTGGTCAATGCCGAAATCCCCGAACTCGACCTCGTCTTCCCCAGCATGACGGCCACCGTGATCGATGTCTCCCCAGCCGGCTGGGATAAAGGCTGCGCCGTGCGCGCGCTGGCAGAGGTCATGGGCATAGGGCTGGATGAGGTCGCCGTGTTCGGCGACTCGCAAAACGACCTCGCCATGATAGAGAGCGTGCCCAATTCCGTGGCGGTGGCCAACGCGTGCCCCGAGGTGGCGGCGGCGGCCCGCTGGCATATCGGCGCCTGTGCCGATGACGCCGTGGCAGACGCCCTCCTGGACATCGCGCGCGCGGCCGAATTCGGAAGCCTGCCGACGTTCATGCGCGCCTAGCCTGGGGGCAGGGCATCGGCGCCGCCTACGGCCGCCTTCGGCCCAGGGAGAGGCGGACAAGAAAAAAGGCAGCCGCCAGCGGAAAACCCGTCGGCGGCTGCCCTACTGGAGGAGTCCCGAAAATTTCGGCCCCGGAGTAATCCGGTCCTCAGGAAAAGCACTTAGGCCCCGGCGACCACCCTGATGCAGAGCGCCATGGAAACGGCGCCGGCGTCGGGCGTGCCCAGGCTGCGCTCGGCGGCCGGGCGGGCGCGACCGACCTTGGGCACCATGTTGGCGGTGTCCTCGGCTGCCTTCTGGGCCACGGCAGCGGCCTCGGTCCAGGCATCCTTCAGCGACTTGCCCTCCTTGGCGGCCGCGTCAAGCGCCTCGCCGAAGGGGATGAGGGTATCCAGCATGGTCTTGTCGCCGCGATGGGCGCCGCCGAGGGAGAGCATCTTCTCGTAGGCGGCCTTGACGGCATCGGCGGCAGCCTGGGCGTCGTAGCCCTCGGCATGATCGCCCACGACCTCGCCTGCGGCCTCGAGCGCCGAGCCCCACAGGACGCCGGAGGTGCCGCCCGCCTTGGCGGCCCAGGCCTTGCCGGCCTCCTTGAGCACGGAGCCCGCCGCAGCGCCCTTCTGGAAGGCCGACTCAGCGGCCTCGCGGGCGAAGGTGGAGCCCTTCACCATGCCGCGGCCGTGATCGCCGTCGCCGGCGACACCGTCGATCTTGGCCAGCTCGGGCTCGGCATCGATGATGGCCTCGTTCATACGGGCGAAGGCGCGCACGATGTAGTCGGCGGCAGCCACGGAGGCCTCGGAGCCGGCCTCGAAGGTCTCGGCCGCGGCCGTGGTCTCGGCATACACCTTACGCTCGCCCTTGGCCATGGAGCTCTCGCCACGGCGGAAGGAGGGCGTGTCGCAGGGGGCCAGCCAGTACTTCTCCAGCTCGTCGTCGAGGAACTCGACGGAGAGGGCGATGCCCTGCATGTCGAGCGAGGTGACGAACTCGCCCACCAGCGGCTCCACCAGGGTGTAGCCCTTGGACTCCAGAAGCGGCCTCACGGTGCTCCACACCACGAAGAGCTCCTCATACTTGGTGGAGCCCAAGCCGTCGAGGATCACGGCGATGCGCTTGGAATCGTCGGCGGGCGCCTCGGCCAGGACCTTCTCGACCAGAAGCTCGGCCACCTCGGAGGCGGACATGAGGTTGGTCTCGCCGACGCCTGGCTCGCCGTGGATGCCCTGACCGACCTCCATGCGTCCTGCAGGCACATGGAAGAGGGGCTCGGCCTCGCCGGGCAGGGTGGGGCCGTGCAGGCCCAGGGAGAAGGTGCGCACGCGGTCGTTGGACTTCTTGGTCACGCGCTCGAGGTCGTCGAAGGAGAGGCCGTCGGCGGCAGCGGCGCCCGCCGTCTTGAAGACGGTGAAGGTGCCCACGTTGCCACGGCGCTTCTCCCACTCCTCGGGCTTGGCGGAGGCCACGTCGTCGGTGATGTAGAAGGTGCGGCACTCGACGCCCTCCTTGATGAGTGCGTCCCGGCAGAGATTGAAGTTCATCTTGTCGCCAGCGTAGTTGCCGCCCACGACGAAGACGCCGGCGCCGTTGTCCACGGCGCGCGCCACGTTGAGGGCGTCGTCGGTCGAGGGCGAGGTGAAGATGTTGCCCACCACGGTGGCGTCCATGAAGCCGTCGCCGATGATGCCGCAGAAGGCCGGGTAATGGCCCGAGCCGCCGCCGTTGATGACGGCGATCTTGCCCTCCGGCATCTTGGTGGCTCGCGCCACGCCACCCGGTACCTCCACGACGTAGTCGGGGTAAGCCAGGACGTAGCCCCTGAGCATATCCTCGCGGAAGGTCTTGGGATCGTTAAAGAGCATGTCACAACCTCTTTCTCTTGGGAGGGGACCAGACCGGCCCCTACCGCCCCGGCCCCCTCGTCAACCCATCTGTGCTATAGGGCGCTACGCGAAGTAGGCAGCGATGCCCTGCATGAGGCAGAGGCCCGCCACGGCGCCCTGGTCGACCACGCCCTTGGCCTTGGCGGCGTGCACGGCGGCCTTGCCGTACTTGGGCAGCATGTCCTTGGTGGCCTCGCAGCCCTCCTCGGCGCCCTCGACGGCGGCATTGGCAACCTCGGCGAAGGTGGCCTCGGGATTGGCCTCGAGGCAGGCCGCGGCCTTCTTTGCGGCCGGGTCAAGGGCGTCGAGGATGGTGCGGTCGCCCAGCTGGGTCTTGCCGCGCTTGGCCAAGCCGTCGGCGAAGTTGCGGTAGAAGTCCGCCAGGTCGGCCACGCCCATTTCGGTCTTGCCCTTGAGGGCCTTGCCCGCGCCCATGATGCCCGAGCTCATGAGGGTGCCCATGGTGGAGGGCACCAGGTTCTGCATCTTCATGCCGCCCTTCATGAGCTGCTTGCCCAGCTCGCCCTCGGCGGCTGTCTCGCGCAGGAAGTCGGGCAGGGCACCGTAGCCCTTGCTCATGGTGAGGCCCAGATCGCCGTCGCCCATGGCGGCGTCCATCTCGCAGAGGCGGTCCTTGTTCTCGGCAAAGACCTTGGAGACGCACTCGAACAGCTCGGGCAGGTCGTCCATCGTAAGCTTGTCCATGATCACTCCTTGTCTGGTGACGAGCGCTTGCTACTTCTGGCAGATGAACGGGGTGTTCACGGGGTAGTCCAGGTAGCCCTTGAGCTCGTCGTCCAGCTTCTCGATGGAGATCGAGGCGCCGGCCATCTCCATGGAGGTGGCGTACTCGCCCACGACCGTCTTGTAGGTCTTCACGCCCTTGGCGTCGAGAAGCTTGCGCACCGAATGGGCCAGGATGTAGAGCTCCTCGCTGGAGGTGGCGCCCAGGCCGTTGATCAGCACGGCCACCTCGTCGCCCTCGGCCAGCGGCATGTCGTCGCAAATCTCCTTGACGGACTCCTCCGCCAGCTCGTCGGCGGTCTTGATGGGGCCGTTCCAAACGCCCGGCTCGCCGTGGATGCCCATACCGAAAGCCATCTCGTTCTCGCCCAGCTCGAAGTTGGCGTGGCCGACCTCGGGGACGATGCAGGGGGTGAGGGCGAAGCCCACGGTGCGGACGTTGTCGCCGGCCTTCTTGGCGGCGGCCAGGACCTCGTCCAGGGTGCCCATCTGGTCGGCCTTGGCGCCGGCGGCCTTGTACATGAAGTAGATGCCGGCCACGCCGCGGCGCGCCTCAACGTTCTTGTTGGAGAGGACGTCGTCGGCGCCCACGATGGACTTGGCCTCGATGTCGTCCATGTCGAGCAGCTCGGTGGCCATGTCGAAGTTCATGATGTCGCCGGTGTAGTTGCCGTAGAGGAACAGGACGCCCGCGCCGGCCTCGACCTCCTTGGCGATGTTGTAGATCTGCTCGGCCGAGGGAGACTGGAATACGCCGCCCACGCCGCAGCCGTCGATGAGGCCCTCGCCCACATAGCCGAGGAAGAGGGGCAGGTGGCCGGTGCCGCCGCCGGTGATGATGGCGACCTTGCCCGGCTTCTTGTTGGCGATGCAGTAGCAGCGCAGGTCGTCGGCCGCGCACTTGACCATGTCGGGGTGAGCCTCGTAGATACCCTGGAGCATCTCATCGACGTAGTCCTCGGGCTTATTGATGAGCTTTTTCATGGGGTTTCCTTTCTGACCGGTGAATCGGACCCACCGCGCCGCCTCGAGGCGACTCTGTCCGCTAGCGCAGGAGGAGGAGTGCGATGTAGTTGGAAAGCATGACGGTAAAGCAGTAGACGGTTTCCATATACACAAAGGGGACCGAATCCACCCCCTTGTATTTGGCCGTCCAGATGTAACCCAGATATGCGGAGCCCGCCAGGTAGATCACATCCATGAGCGTGCCGGAGATGGGCAGGAAATGCTCCAGGAACCACATGGTCACGTAGACGCCGAACATGATGAGGAACCACCACCGCACGTCATAGTGGAGCATCTGCAGATAGAAATGGATGGTCTTGGCGGAGGGCGCGACGTCGTAACGCCTCTGCGACTCGATGAAGCCGCGCGTTACCAGCATGGAGAAGAGCGAGACGAAGAAGAGCAGGGCGAGGCTCACCATGGGGAGGGGCTCGAGGATGGTCTCGTAGAGGCCGTTGAAGGCGATTACCCAGATGGCACTGAGGCTGAGCGAGAGCGCAATGGTCCAGACGCGCGTCGCCGCCGAGATGGGCTTGGGCTCCTTGTACTCATGCATGCCCTGGAGGCCGTATTTCTGCAGCAGCTTTTCCGTGCGCCGCTTGATACGCTTGCGCTCGGCCTTTTCCTGCTTTGAGGTCTTGGGCTCCTGCCCCTTGAGGGGGTCATCGGAGATGATGAGGTCGCCCGATTCCGTTTTTTCCCAGATGCTCTTGCTTTTGCTCATGCTGCCTCTTAGGGGGGGCGGAAACGGCCGCGGCTCCACCGCAACCGCCTCCGCCCCAGCGTGTCAACGTTCGATTACTTGGCGTTGGGGAACTTGATCTCCTTGGGGTACTCCCACTTCTGGAGCTCCTCGACCGGGAAGGTCTTGGGCTCCTGGCCACCGTTGGCGGTCAGGGCGTGGTAATACAGCTCGGCGAGCTCCTCGATGTAGCAGTTCTTGAGGTACGCCTCCTCGACGCTGCCCTCGTCGACCGCGACGGAGCCATGGCCCTGGAGCAGGAACGTATCGGCCTCCAGCACGGGCTCGACGACAGACTCGGCGAGCTCCGGGGTGCCGGGGCGGCCGTACGGGGCGACCGGGATGCGCGCCTTCTTGCAGTTGAGGTTGCACAGCTCGTAGACGACCGCCGGGATGGGCTTCTCAAGGATGGCGAAGGTAGTCGCGAACTGCGAGTGGGTGTGGGCCACGGCGACGACGTCCGGACGGGTCTGATAGATCTTGAGGTGCATCAGCGACTCGGACGTGGGGCGTAGGCCGGTCTGGTTCTCGACGACGTTGGCATCGAGGTCCATGACGACCATGTCGGGGACGACGAGCTCCTCGCGGTCGACGCCGGTCGGGGTGATGACGACGAGACCGGTCTCGGCGTCGCGCATGGAGAAGTTGCCGGAGCGGTGCTTGCACATACCCTCGCGCTGCGCCTTCTTGGCGGTGTTCATGACACGGAGCTTAAGATCCTCAAGCATCTTGTTTCCTTTCAGAAATCGGAACTACTTTGCATTCGATGAAAAACGCTGCCGTCCGTGCTTCTGTATTAACACGGGCGGCAGCGTATAGCTCACCTGGCTACCAGCGAGGCTGTCGCCTGGAGGGACTTACTCCTCCTCGGCGGGAGCGGAGTTGCCGCCCTTCTTCATGTCGCGGATGGTGTAGACGAAGCCAGACAGCCAGACGATGAGGGCGATCAGGGGCACGAAGTTGCCGTTCATGCAGTCGAGGAACTCGGACAGGCCGTAGGTGGCCATAGGCGCATCCATGCCGGAGTTCGAGATCATCTGGCCGGCCTGGAGACCGAGGTCAAGACCGGCGGAGTTGGCCAGGTCGGTCATGAACGGAGCGAAGTTGGTGCCGACGAGCAGGGAGATGGGCACGCCGATGGTGAAGAGGATCACCATACGGGGGATGTTGCCGCGGGTGACGAGGTACGCAGGCACGGCGAGGGAGACGTTGACGATTCCGGCGAAGGGCAGGATCTGGTTGACGCCAGCGCCGCCCATGGCGAAGGCGAAGATGGTGAAGATGGGGATACCGATCAGGGTGCAGAGCCAGATCTCGTTGGCGCCGCCCAGGAACGGCCAGTCGAGGCCGACGACCAGCTCGCGGCCCTCGAAGCGCTTGTTCATGTACTCAGAGACAGCCTCGGAGATCGGGGACAGGGCCTCCATGAAGTACTTGGAGATGACGGGGAAGAGGGTCAGGCACATGGCGCACTGCACGCCGGTGCCCAGAACGGTGCCGAAATCATAGCCGGCGAGCAGGCCGAAGAGGCAGCCGAGGATGAAGCCGAGGACGTGGTTCTCAGCGAAGATGCCGAAGCGCTCGCGCAGGGCGGCGGCGTCGGTCTGCTTGTTGAGGGCAGGAACCTTGCGGAGAAGCTTGTCGATGGGATACATCCAGCCGGCAGCGAACACCATACGGTGGGTGGTGGTGACGCCGGGGATGCCGGAGAGCTCATAGATCTCGTCCTTGAAGGTGTCGGCGATGACGATCTCGAGGACGATCTGGACGGAGCAGATCACGAAGGCCAGAGGCACGGAGCCGGTGATGCCCACGACGCCCACGGCGGTGAAGATCTTGCCCCAGACGTTCCAGAGGTCGGCGTTGAAGGTCTCGGTCTTGTTCATGGTGAGCATGATGATGTTGATGATGATCATCAGCGGGAACATGAGGACACCGTACGGCCAGGTCCAGGAGATAGCCGCCATGGTGGTCCAGCCACCGTCAACGATGGGCAGGTTGAGGCCCAGGCGGTTGAGCATCGCCTCACCGATGGGGCCCATGAGGCCGGTCATCTGGGAGATCAGCATGGACATGCCGGTGAAGGCGACGCCCAGCATGATGCCGGCAGAGATTGCCTCGGACGGCTTCATCTTCACGACGAGGCCCATGACGATCATGATTGCCGGCACGAAAACGTACGACGGCATCGCATTGAGGAATGCGCTCATTCCTGCTGTTACTGCTGCGAAATCCATAAAACACCTCACTCAAATTGACTACTGCATGTCATCCCGCCCGATGCGGGATATGGCATTGGGCGCTAGCCCTTTTGCGCCTTGTTGTACGCGTCGATAGCCTCGAGAAGCTTCTTGTACTGGACCTGCTGACCCGCGCCCGTGAGGAACGCGATGCCGTCGATGACGGGCAGGTCGTAGGTCTTGCCCTTCTCACGCACAATGGTGATGTAGGCAGCGGCGCCCTTGAGATAGCGGTCAACGCTCTTGAGGTTGACTGCCTCGACCTCGGCGTCAATGCCGTCCTTCTTGAGAAGGCGGTTCACCTTGGAGGCAACCGTCTGGGAGGTGGCGACACCGCTACCGCACGCGACGACAACCCTTGCTGACATCTTGGTACCTTCCTTTCCTTTTCCCTGTTACATACCTTGCTATGAACGCGACCTGGGATTCCCCAGGTAAGGTCCCCTAGTCGTGGGTCCACTCCATCTGCATCACCGCGTCGAAGTACTCGTCCTCGGTCTTGGCCGCGTAGAGGCTGTCGACCCAAGCCTGCTGCTGGAAGTTGTGCATGAGGATCTGAAGCAGCTCGATATGGGCGCCGGGATCACGGAAGCCGAGCATAAACACCAGCTTCACGTCGAGCTTCTCGTCGGGGTCGCCCATGTTGCCCCAGGCAATAGTCTTGGCCAGGCGAACCGGCGCGATGAAGGGATGCAGGATGGCATCGGCCTCGGTGTGCGGAATGGCGATGGGGTAAGGCTCGACGGGGAGTGCCGTGGGGTACTGAGCCTCACGCGCCTTGATGGATGGCAGATAGCCCTCGTTGACATAGCCGAGGTCGAGGAAGCGAGCACCCATCTTCTCGAAAACCTCGTCCGGGGTCGCAGCCTCCAGATCAAGGCAAACAAGCTCCCTCTTCATTGTCTCTTTTCCGAGCATGTCCCTCCCTTACGCCGTGGTCCTGCAGCGCCTTTCGTGCACTTCAAAATTACGACTCGATTTCTCCATAAAACAGTCAAAACTCATTCACGAGGCGCGTGAAAGGAGTTCATTAATCCATTCCGTTTCAACGAATTCTGAAGACATCTGCACTATTGATGGGCATCGGTCGTCGGCATTCCGACGGACCCGTGCAGCAGAATGAGTGCGTCAGTCTATCTTTCGAATCGGAGGCGCACATGTCCACGGTTGTCCTGATCCGCCATGGCCGCACCTATTGGAACGCCAAGCGCAAGATGCAAGGTCAGGTCAATATCCCCCTCAACGACGAGGGCATCGCCCAGGCAAAGAGGGCGCACGACGCCTTGGCATCGCACGCATTTGAGGTGTGCTATTCCAGCCCGCTGGATCGCTCCGTGACCACCGCACGGCTTGTCTTGGGCAACGACACGGTTCCCATCATCAAGGACGAGCGCCTCATCGAGCACAGCTATGGTGTCGCGGAGGGCAGCTGCTACAAGCACATCCCTCTCTACTACCGATTCTTCACCACGGAATACGGCTACGCCCACCACCCCGAGAGCTACCGGGCACCCACAGGCGGCGAGACGTTCGACGATGTGTACCGGCGGGCGGGCAGTTTCATCGACGAAGTGCTCACGCCGGCGGCGCGCACGTACGGGGAGATCTTGATCTCCGCGCACGGTGGTATCAACTGCGCGCTTCTCGGGGTCATACTAGGCATCCCCATCGAGCGGTTCTGGAGCGTGAAGCTGGACAATTGCGGCTATGCGGTGTTGGACGCAGACGGACGGGGATCTTACAAGCTGACGGATCACACGCCCTTTATCGACGGCACCATGTGAACGGTCACACCATGATGCGGCGCTCGTAGAGCGTGATGTATTCCGATGCCTCACGGGGCGTCTGCACCGCGCCCATATCACGCAGGACCTCCGGCTTGGCAAACATATTGACCAGGTTGAAGAAGGCCCTGAGGTGCGATTTGTGGTCGGTGGCACTGAGGGTGCACACGAAACGCACCGGGTCGTTCTTCCCTGCCCCGAAGCGCACAGGGGTCTTGAGTCTGATGAGGTTCATGCCCATGCGGACGGCGCCTTCCTTGGGGTTCTCATGCGGGATCGCCAGTCCTTTGGTAAGCACGATGTAGGGTCCTTGCTGCTCCACGCCTGCGATCATCGCGTCGATATAGGATTCCTCGATGTAGCCCATCCGCATCAGGGGCTCAGCTGACTTGCGCACCGCGTCGCGCCAATCGGTGCATGCCACATCCAGCTGGATGTGGCCTTCGGTGAGAAGCTGGTGGAGATAGGGGGTAAGTATCTCCTCCTCCAGGTGCTGGGTCTCGCTGAAGGAGCGACGCACCTCGATCCGGATGGCCCGCATCAGCTCGTCTTGCTTTTCCGGCGCGATCTTCTTCACTTGGCGATCGATGGCCTCAAGAAGCTCATGGGCCGAATGGTCGGTGGTGGGTAGGTCGAGTCGGCCTGTGGCGCGCACTTCATCTATTTTGTCGCGTACCTGTTGGCACTCCTGCTCGGTGGGCATCACCGAGGTATACACCGCATCCACCTGGCAGTCCTCGCCCAGCGGCACCGTGGATACCACGAAGTCCACGCTTTTCGGGTCGAGGAAGGGTATCTCGTAGGAAGGGATGGTCCTCACCACGCGGAAGCCGAAGCGGCCCTTGAGGGCCTCGGCGAGCAGCGAGGAGGGCCCCGCGCCTTCGTCGCACACGATGGCGACGCGGACACGCCCTTCCTTATTTTTCCGGCGCTCCAGCGCCGCGCAGATATGGAGGGCGACAAAGACGGTCTCCACCTCGGTGAGCGGGCGCTCGTAGTAGTCCTCGATCACCTCAAGGTGGGCGCGCACGGTCTGCAGGACCTCCGGTTGATCGTTGACGGCCTCGGCCAGGGAGGGGTCTTCGATGAAACTGCTCGGCTCGGTGGCAAGCATGGACTCCAGGTGGTTTGAGAGAAATGCAAAGAGGACGTAGTCGTCGTTGAGGTTCACCTGCAGATCCTGTGAGACCAGCATGATGAAGTCGCGCGTCACCATCTGGGCCCGCACGTCTTCTATCTTGAAGGACCCGTTGACATAGCTCTGGCAACGCTCCAGGACCCCCAATATGAAGCAGACGTCGTTCTCCTCGATGTCGACCAGACAGTACTGCGAGACGAGCGCCATCAGGGTGCGGGTGTATTCGTCCAGGTGGGACTGGATGGGCTCCTGGGGCTCCAGGCGGCAGCCCATGCGGTTGCGCTTGACGCAGATCACCAGGGAGTAGAGCACTTTGTTGAAGGTGCGGTCGGTCATATGCACCTGGTAGGCATGGTTCTGCTCGGCAAGGAGCTTCTTGATGACCTCCACGTCATCGGACGAGATGCCGTGGGAGTCGCTGAGCAGCGCCCGCATGGTGCGGCCGGCGTTGTTGACATTGGTGCCGAAAGCGCGGCGGCGCTTGCTCTCCAACCCCTCCACTATGAGGCCGAACTTGGGCTTTGACACCACGCGGAGGCCATAGTCCTCGATGAAGGACTTCGCCGCGGGCAGATCGTTGATCACGGTGGTGCGGCTCACGAAGAGGCGCTCAGCGAGCTCGGAGAGAGTGACGTACGAGTTGGCGACAAGAAGGTCGCTCACGATGATCACGCGACGTTCGTCGGCGGAGAGCTTGTAGACATAGAAATCGTTGCGGGGCAGGAACCGCTCGATGCGGACGAAGTCTTCGGGCAGTGCGGTGAGGCCACGTGGACCGAATTCGATCTCGCCGAGGTCGTGGCTCTTGAGCAGTGCGTTTATCTTGGTTATATCGTTGCGGATGGTGCGTTCGGACACGTCATACTCGGCGGCGAGGTCGCGCAGGGTAAAGACGTCTCCCGAGGCTTTTGCCCTGATAAGCTGCTGAATGATGCGGAAGCACCGCTCGTTCATATGAGACTCCCCTCCCGTACGCCCGACGCCGTACATCATAACAATTGGCTAACAATTGGCACATCAATGGGCTCTTCGTGAGCACGTGTGGGTCGGATTTCCAACGAGGCGCAGATAGAAGGGGCCCTTTGGGTTAAGGTTTTTGCGCCAACAAAAATACCGCCCGAAAGGTGCCCCGTGAAGAGAATACTATGCCGAATCCTCGGTGTCACGCTGACCGTGATAACCGGTCTCCGCTTCGAGGAGGGGTGCCTCATCGTCGGCGTGAGGCCCAGGAGGGGCCGCGAGCTCAGGTGCCCCGAGTGCGGGCGGAGGTGCCCCCGCTACGACGCCCCGAGGGGCATGCGCCGCTGGCGGGCGCTCGACCTGTGCTCGACGATGTGCTTCCTGGAGTACGCGCCCCGCCGCGTGCGCTGCCCCGAGCACGGCGTCCGCGTCGAGGCGGTGCCCTGGGCGGACGGCTCCGCGTCGCGCTTCACCGCGGCCTTCGAGGAGCAGGTCGCGTGGCTCTGCGTCAACTGCAACACCAAGACGGTCTCCGAGCTCATGCGGGTCGACTGGCACACCGTGGGCGGCATATGCGCGCGCGTGGAGAAAAGGCTCAGGGAGGCCGCCGGCCGCTCGCGCCTCGACGGCCTCAGGCGCATAGGCATCGACGAGACCAGCTACACCAAGGGCCAGCGCTACCTGACCGTCGTCGTCGACCACGACCGCGGCTGCGTGGTCTGGTGCGCGAGGGGCCACGACAAGGAGACCCTGAGGTCCTTCTTCGAGCTGCTCACAGACAGGCAGAGGGCGTCGATCGAGGTCGTGACCAGGGACGGCGCCCAGTGGATCGCCGACGCGGTCTCGGAGCGGTGCCCGAACGCCGAGCAGGTCATGGACCCCTTCCACGCCGTGCAGTGGGTCACCGACGCCCTCGACGGGGTCAGGAGGGCCTGCTGGCGCGAGGCAAACGGGGCCGCCAAGGCGGCCAGGAAAAGTGCGCCCAGGCGGGGCCGCGGGCGCCCGAGGAGGGGCGAGGCGCGCCCGGAGCTCGATGCGAGGAGGAGGGCGGACGCCGTGAAGGGCAGCCGCTACGCCGTGCTCAAGAACCCCGAGGACCTGACGGACAAACAGGCCCGCACGCTCGCCGCCGTCGAGCGCGAGACGCCGCGGCTCTGGCGCGCGTACAACATCAAGGAGCGGTTCCGCGACGTCTTCAAGGCGCCCGACCCGGTGGCGGCCGCGGCCAGGCTTGACTCCTGGCTGTCGTGGGCGTGCCGATGCAGGATCCCCGAGATGGTCGAGGCGGGCAGGAAGGTCAGGCGCCGCAGGGACGCGATACTGCGCGCCGTCGAGCTCGGCATCAGCAACGCGCGCGTGGAGGCCATCAACAACAAGATCAAGGTCACCCAGAGGATGGCCTACGGGTTCCGCAACGTCGACAACCTCATCGCGCTGGTGATGCTGAGATGCTCCGACCTCGAGGTCACGCTGCCGGGGAGGGCCGTCTAATGGACCCACACGTTCTCACGATGGCTCCATCAATGGTCGAAATTTTTTTGGACGTGCGGCTTATCAGCGCCTCGACACAACGAACCCCCAGGGGCAGCGCGAATCCGGACACCGACTATGCCGGCAGTCGAGAAGCAAAAAACGGAGCCCGCTCCGGGCAAATGCCGGGGCGGGCTTGGCTTGACGTCCGTGATCGCTAGCGGAGTCGATCAGTGGTGGAAGAGGCGCATGCCCGTGAAGGCCATCGCCATCCCGTACTTGTCGGCCGTCTCAATCACGTTGTCGTCGCGGATGGATCCGCCGGGCTCGGCCACATAGGTCACGCCGGACTTGTGGGCGCGCTCGATGTTATCGCCGAAGGGGAAGAAGGCGTCGGAGCCCAGGGTCACGCCGGTCTGCGTGGCGACCCACTCCGCCTTCTCCTCGCGGGTCAGGACATCGGGCTTCTCGGCGAACCACTTCTGCCACTCGCCCTCACGCAGGACGTCGTCGTGCTCCTCGGAGATGTAGACGTCGATGGAGTTGTCACGGTTGGCGCGACGGATGCCGTCCACGAACTTGAGGCCCAGGACCTTGGGATGCTGACGCAGGTACCAAGTATCGGCTTTGTTGCCGGCGAGACGGGTGCAGTGGACGCGGCTCTGCTGACCGGCGCCCACGCCGATAGCCTGACCGTCCTTCACATAGCAGACGGAGTTGGACTGCGTGTACTTGAGGGTAATCAGGCTCACGATCATGTCGATCTGGGCGGCGTCGGGAATGTCCTTGTTGGCAGTCACCACGTTGGCAAGCAGCTCGCGGTTGATCGGGAAGAAGTTGTGGCCCTGCTCGAAGGTGATGCCGAAGACGTCCTTCTGCTCGATGGGCGCGCACTCGTAGGCGGGATCGATCTGGACGACGTTGTACTTGCCGCCCTTCTTGGAGCGCAGGATCTCCAGCGCCTCGTCCGTGTAGCCGGGGGCGATGATACCGTCAGACACCTCGTGCTTGATATAGAGTGCGGTGCGGGCGTCGCACACGTCGGAGAGGGCTGCCCAGTCACCATAGGAGCTCATGCGGTCGGCGCCACGGGCACGGATGTAAGCGGCGGCGATGGGGGTCACAGGACCGTCTGCCTCGTCGACGAAGTAGATCTGCTTGTCGATGTCGGAGAGGGGCTTGCCCACGGCGGCACCGGCGGGGCTCACATGCTTGAAAGACGCGGCGGCGGGCATGCCGGTGGCCTCCTTGAGCTCGCGGACGAGCTGCCAGGAGTTGAGCGCATCGAGGAAATTGATGTAGCCGGGTTTGCCGGAAAGCACCGTCACGGGCAGGTCGGAGCCATCCTTCATGAAGATGCGGGAGGGCTTCTGGTTGGGATTGCAGCCGTACTTGAGCTCGAGCTCGTTCATGCGGGTCTTCCTTTCTTCTTTGCTGTCGGTGCGGCGACCCCTATCGTCGCCGCTCGTTATCGCCGCTGGTCGCGGCGTCGACTCTCAGTCGCTAGTCGCCGAGGTTCTTGTTGAAGAGACGGACGTCGCCGCCGACGTTGGTGTAGAGGGAGACCTTGTTGTCGGCGTTGAGCGCGGCCCAGACCTCGTCGGGCTCGCCCATCTGCACGGCCACGGGCTCGCCGGCGAAGCTGGGCAGCGGGTTGCCGTCGCCCTGGTAGGTGGAGATGAAGTAGCCCACGCCCTCGTCGGCGCCCTCGTAGGCGAAGAACTCGCGCAGGCAGCGGTCCTCGGCGGAGTTGGGGTCGTGCTTGAGGATGGAGAGCTCAAAGGAGCCGTCCTTGTGGATGATGGAGCTGATGCGCGGGGTCCAGTTGGGGCCGTCGGGCTCGTACTCGCGGGTCATGCAGCCCTCGCGGAAGCCCAGCTCCACGATGGTGTCGGTCTGGTCGCCATTGGTGACCACCAGGTCGTCGCCCGCCGTGCGTACGGGATGGTAGATGATCAGGCTGGGGTCCTCGAGCTTGCTCTCGTCGTAGGCCTTGGTGCGGATGCCGTCGTCGGTCGGCTCAAAGACGCGGTTGCGGCTGTTGGCGCTGCGTCCCATGATCCAGTAGTAGACACGGTCCTTGCTCACGACGATGCCGCGGCCGGGATAGGGGTTGCTTCGCAGGATATCGACCAGATTTTGCATGAGCGCTCCTCGGATGCTCGTGGTCCTCGCACCCTCGGGGCTTGACGCATAGCAAGCCCTTCGGTTGTGAGGCTTGCCCAGACGGTCGGCACGTTGTCTTGCGCGCCGCTCCCCCGTGGTGTCCCACGATGCTCCGTCAGTCACGGCGCGCGCCTTATGTGCAGTTTAGCAACAAATGAGGCACGATGTGGCTGTATGACGCAAAGACTACTTTGGCGCACGGCGCAACGTGATGCCCCAGCGCTTGCAAAACGACTTGAAGCGCTTGATGGCCCCACGGTCGGCTGAAATCGCGTCGTCGCCTGGCAATCTGCATGTTCGCTTCTCGCCCCGGGCATCGACCCAGTCGACCTCGTAATACTCCTCGGAGATGGAGAGGTCATGGGCGCCCGGTTCTATCGTCTCCTTGTGGTAGGCAACCGCCTTGTCGCGCGAAAACATAGACTCGTGCAACAAGACGGGCGGATAGTCCTTAGTGACAAACCAAGCCGGGTCGCTCAAGTCGGCTTTCTCGGCATCCAGGCCGAAACTCTCCAACAGTCTCGCGCTCGCCCTGTTACGTGACCTCCAAGAGAAAAATACAGTGACCGCGACGAGCCCGGGAATCGGCAGGGCGAGTAGAAGACCCTTGCCGATGGCTTCGGGGGTGATGGGGCCGTAATTCGACTCAATGATGGTCCACAGCACAAACAAGATCACGAAAAGAGCTACGACGACAACGATTGCCTGGTATTGGCTGCTCTTCTGAGCCTTTCGTACGTTCTGATTGCCTTTGCCTCGCGTCACAGCCATGGCATTCCATCCCGACAAACGGTTCCTCGCGCCTATTGTCACACGCCAGCAAGCGGAGTTTGTCAGGCGCACGTAAGACGTGCCTATCGCGCGGTATGATGCGGTGCATGGCATACTCGCAGGGACATATCGTGGGGCGCTTTGCGCCGACGCCGTCGGGGCGCATGCACCTGGGCAACGTCTTCTCGGCGCTGCTTGGCTGGCTCGCCGTGCGCGCCGCGGGCGGCACCATGGTGCTGCGGATCGAGGACATCGACCCGCGCGCGCAGGACCGTGCGGTAGCGGACCTGCTGATGGGTGACCTGGCGTGGCTCGGTCTCGACTGGGACGAGGGACCGACCTACCAGAGCAAACGGACGGCGATCTACGCCGACGCCCTCGCACGGCTCGAGACAGCCGGCCTCACGTACCCCTGCTTCTGCACGCGCGCCGAGCTCCATGCCGCAAGCGCCCCGCACGCGTCGGACGGGACCTACGTCTACCAGGGCACGTGCCGCGGCCTCTCCCCCGAGGAGGTCGCGCGACGCTCGGCGCTGCGTGCTCCCGCTACGCGGCTGATGGTGCCTGCGGCTGACGACCCTGCAGGTATCATCACCATCGACGACCTGATCTATGGGCCGCATGCGGAGACGCTCGCGCGCGACTGCGGCGACTTCCTCGTGCGACGCAGCGACGGGGTCTTTGCCTACCAGCTCGCCGTGGTCGTCGACGACGGCCTCTCGGGCGTCAACCTGGTCGTGCGCGGCCGCGACCTGCTAGGGTCCGCTGCCCGTCAGACCTATCTCGCGCGCCTGCTCGGCTTTGCGCCTCCCTCCTACGCCCACGTGCCGCTCCTTGTCGCACCCGACGGCCGCCGCCTCTCCAAACGTGAACGGGACCTCGACCTCGGTGCCTTGCACGCAGCCAGCGTGCCCGCGGAACGCATCGTCGGCACCCTTGCAGCCTGCATCGGGCTGGTGCCGATGGGCACGTCCGCCTCGCCTCGCGACCTGATCCCGAGCTTCTCCTGGGAAGCCGTCCGTGCGCATCGCGACGATATCGTGGTCGACGATGCCTTCATGGCACGGCTGCGCGCGTAATCCACCTGCCCATTTGCGGAGTAACGGTGTGCTGGGACCCGTTTCGTGGCACGTTTAAAGAAAACCCATCGTTGCCGTTATGATTTGCCTGCCAAATGAGGTAATATGCTCTATCGCATGGAGAGCTGGCCGAGTGGCTGAAGGCGCACGCCTGCTAAGCGTGTATAGGGCTTAACCCTATCTGGGGTTCAAATCCCCAGCTCTCCGCCAGAAGATTTGGGCCCGATCGGTTCGCCGGTCGGGCTTTTTCCAAAAAACTCCTTGACACAGCAAACAAAGCGTGAGATAGTACTTCTTGCACGCGGCGTTACCTCAGCTGGATAGAGGGTCTGACTACGAATCAGAACGTCAGGGGTTCGAATCCCTTACGCCGCACCAGGAATTGACGGGAGTCCTTCGGGGCTCCTTTTTTGTTGTGATCCCCTGTTCTCCACGCATGTCTTTGCGGGCTCCCCGTATGACTTTTGCGGGCTACGTGCATGTCTTTGCAGGCGATCCGCGCCTTAAGACGAACCAACGGCTCAATCCCCTTCCACAATGACCACACAATGGCTTTCCGTCCGTTATTTTTCTTGACAGGGATGGCAAACGGTGCCATAGTACTTCTCGCACGCGGCGTTACCTCAGCTGGATAGAGGGTCTGACTACGAATCAGAACGTCAGGGGTTCGAATCCCTTACGCCGCACCAGGAATTGACGGGAGCCCTTCGGGGCTCCTTTTTGTTACTCGAATCTATACCGGGCATCGAACGCACGCCGAATCGCCGTCAATCGCACCCTGCCGTCGGTCGTAGCCATCAGTCGAAGTACGGGCGGTACAGACCCTCACCGGGACCGTAGGCGGCGTACCCATAGGACACCTCCGCGCGGTCGAGAATGTCCTGGATGTCCGAGAGAAACTCCAGCTCCCCCGCGGCAAAGGCGCAGCGCAGGCCGTCGGCGAGCGAATCACCGGGCGCCTCGCGCCTCAACGTGCTCTCGGCCTCATCGCTCAGCGTGAGCACCTGCTTGTGCACCGGATCCCCAAATATCGCCCGCGTATCGGGTCCCGTGGTGCGCTCGACAATCTCGACCCCGTGATCCGTCGTCCTCACGCTGACTGTACGCAGCTCGCCGGCCTCTGTTTGATCCGTGTAGACTACCGTTCTCCTCTGCATCGCAACTCCCTTCGCTGCTTTGTATCAGGAACAATTGTATGTCATATGCCAGGATTACGGTACAACTGTATTTTTATTAGCGTAATTTCACGTATTCTACAACACTTGTTCTGTTTTTACCTTCGCGTGACCGAGGTGCCTGACACAACAGAGGGAGGGGCTGCTGCCGATGCAACCCCTCCCCATTGCTCTACGCAGCCTTGAGTCGCGGTGGGCTGCGGACATGAGCGTTTGTCTTATCGCGGGTCAGACGACGCGGCGCGCGAGCCTAGCGGCCCTCGGAGCGGCGGTCCTGGTACTCCTGTGCCAGCTTGACCTGCACGTCGTGCGGCACCTGCTCGTAGCCGGAGACCTCCATCTCGAATTCGCCGGTACCGCGCGAGAGCGAGCGCAGGCGCGTGGCGTAGTCGGTGACCTCGGCGTAGGGGATGGTCGCCTCGATCACGGTCTCGCCCGCGGAGGCGCCGGAGCCGGCGTTCATGCCCTCCACGCGACCGCGGCTGGCGGAGACGTCGCCCATCACGGAGCCGGCGTAGCTCTCGGGCACCGTGATCTTGAGGTGCGCCATGGGCTCCAGCAGCACGGGCTCGGCCTGGGCCACCGCCTTTTGGAAGCCGATGCGCGCGGCCGTCTTGAACGCCATCTCGTTGGAGTCGACGGGGTGGTAGGAGCCGTCGTACACGGCGACCTTGACGTCGATCATCGGGTAGCCGGCCAGCACGCCGTCGCGCATGGTCTCCTGGACGCCCTTGTCGATCGCGGGGATGAAGCCGCGGGGGATGTGGCCGCCGACGACCTCGTCGACGAACTCATAACCGCCGTCCGGGTTGGGCTCGATGCGCAGCCAGCAGTCACCGAACTGTCCGGCGCCGCCGGTCTGCTTCTTGTGACGGCCCTCGGCGCTCGCCACGCGGCGGATCGTCTCGCGGTACGGAATGCGCAGCTTGACGGTGTGGGCGGTGACGCCCGCGCGGGCCTCGAGGCGGTCCAGCAGGACGCTGACCTGCGCCTCGCCGATCGCGGAGATCACGGTCTGACCGGTGTCCTCGTCGCGCTCGACCTTGAGGGTCGGGTCGGCGTCGGCGCTCTTCTCCAGGAAGGCGTACAGCTTGCCCTCCTCGCCGCGCTTGTCGGGCTCGATCGCGATGCGGTAGAGCGAGTTGGGGAAGCGGAACGCGGCAGCCTCGACCTTGCCCGTGGCGGAGAGCGTGTCGCCCGTCATGGCCTCGAGCTTGGGCACGACGCAGATGTCGCCGGCCGCGACCGTCTTCACGTCCGTGGTCTCCTTGCCGGTCATGCGGTACAGGTGGCCCAGGCGTTCGCCCTTGCGCGTGCGCGCATTGTTGAGCTCGATGCCGGGGGTCAGCGTGCCGGCCAGCACCTTGATGAAGGACAGGCGGCCGTTCTGCGGGTCGTTGAGGCTCTTGAAGACGAATGCCACGGGGCGGTCGTCGTCGGGCGAGATGTCCAGCTCCTCGCCGTTGACCAGCGGCACGCGGCCGAAGTCGGCCATCTCGGGGAACCAGGTGGCGGCGGCGTTCATGTAGGAGATGACGCCCTCCTCCTTGACGCAGGAGCCGGCGAAGACGGGCACAAAGACACGCGTGAGCATGGCCTTGCCCAGCAGGCCCTCGATCTCCTCGGTGGTGATCTCCTCGCCGTCCAGGTACTTCATCATGAGCTCGTCGTCGGCCTCGACCACCAGGTCGGTCAGCTTCTCGCGCGCCTCCTGGGCGGCGTCGAGGTACTCGGCCGGGATCTCGGAGGTCACGGGCTTGCCACCCTCCAGGTGGCGCGCCTGCATGCGGACGACGTCGATGATGCCGGAGAAGGCGTCGCCGGTGCCCATCGGGATCGTGACGGCGGCGAGGTTCTCGCCGAAGTGCTCGCGCAGGCTCTCGAGTGCGGTGTCGAAGTCCGCGTCGGGGCGGTCGAGGCGGTTGATGAAGAGCACGCGCGCCAGGCTGAGCTCCTCGGCCGCGAACCACAGGCGGGTCGTGATGGTGCCGGGGCCGGCGGCGGCGTCGACCACAAAGGTCGCGGTCTCGCAGGCGCTCATCGCGGAGTAGGCGTCGCCGACGAAGTCAGGGTAGCAGGGGGCATCGAGCACGTTGATGCGGGCGCCCTCCCACGCGACCGGGGCGATTGTCGTGGAGATGGAAAAGCCGCGCTCGCCTTCCTCGGTGTCGTAATCCAGCGTGGGCTTTGTGCCGGCATGCCCGCCCAGGCGGGTCGTCTTGCCCGTCAGGTGCAGCATGGCCTCGGCCAGCATGGTCTTGCCCACGCCACCTTGGCCCACCAGGACCACATTCTTTACCTTCTCAGTCGCAGCCATAAGTCCTCCTTTGTTGGAAGTGGGTGCACGGAAGGCGCCGCAGCGCCGCTTTTCCACCATACCCATGGCGGTGCGTGCGCAGCCCGTCTTATCGGGCAAGTGACGCGTCTGGTCGGGCAAGTGACGAGTGCGCGGCACAGACGTGCGATAATCTGCAAAGACAAACGGCGCAGCAGCGACGGGGCGGAGGCCTCATGGGATACAAGACATACACCTGCCCGATCGGGCGCACGTGCGGCGGCTGCGAGTGGTTGGCCGTCCCCTACCCCATCCAGCTGCGGCGCAAGCAGGAGTGGACCGAACGTCTTTTTGAGCAGGTCGCGCGGGAAGACGGGACCGAGCTCGCACCCATCGTCGGCGTGCCCGGCGAACCCGTCGCGTACCGCTGCAAAGCCGCGACACCCTTTGCTCCCGGGCCGCGCGGGCGGGTGCGCTCGGGTTTCTACGCCGCGGGCACGCACCGCATCGTCGCGTGCGACGAGTGCCTGGTGGAAGACCCGCGTTGCCGCCGCATCCTGAATGAGATTGCGCACACGGCCACCAAGCTGCGGATTCCCGCCTACGACGAGGACCGCGGCACGGGCCTCCTGCGCCACGCGATCGTCCGCGTGGGGTGGCGGACGGACGAGGCGCTCCTGACCGTCGTCACCAACGGGCGCGAGATGCGGCACGCCGACCAGTTCGTGGCCGAGCTGCGGCGGCGCTGCCCCGAGGTCACGAGCTGCGTGCAGAACGTCAACACCCGCCGGACCAACGCGATGCTCGGCCGCGAGACCCACGTGCTGTGGGGTTCCGGCGTGCTCGCGGACGAGCTGCTGGGCTGCCGGTTCGAGGTGGGGCCGCTCAGCTTCTACCAGACCAACCCCGCGCAGACCGAGACCCTCTATCGGCTCGCAATCGAGGCCGCGGGCCTCGCGGACGGCGACCGACTACTCGACGCCTACTGCGGCTGCGGCACGATCGGCATCTGCGCCGCCGCGGCCGCGCGCGCGGCGGGCGCCCGCGTCCACGTGACCGGCGTCGAGACCAGCGCGGATGCCGTGGCGCGCGCCCGCCGCAATGCTGAGCTCAACGGGCTGGCGGGGGCGGGTGCCACCGCCACGCCAGGCTCCACCGCCACACCAGACCCCGCCGCCAAGTCACGCTCCCTCACCCCCGCGGGCACGTGTGTCTTCCACCGCGCCGACGCGACCGCCTGGATGGCGCGGACGGACGAGCGCTTCGACGTCATCGTGCTCGACCCGCCGCGCGCCGGCTCCACGCCGGAGTTTCTGGAGGGTGCCGTCCACCTCGGCCCGGAGCGCATCGTCTACGTTTCCTGCAACGCGGAGACCCAGGCCCGCGACCTCGCGATTCTCCGCAAGGGCGGCTACCGCCTCGTCCGTCTTACCCCCGTGGACATGTTCCCGCACACCAAGCACGTCGAGACCGTCGCGTTGCTCGCGCGCTAATCACGCACTGCCCGTCCCGCTATCGCTCCAATCCGTCGCCGCATTGATCCGTCAGCGTGCTGATTCACCGCACGCACAAATCCATCCCCACCTCGCCCGCCGATATGGGGGTGCGAAGATTCCGACCTGCGCATTTCTCTGTCATACCCCCGCATCGGCGGTGTCCAGAAGCCCGCCCATACGGGGGTGCGGAATCCGCAACCTGCGTGTTTGCGTCCCGGTCCCCCGTATCGGCGGTATATCGTAACCGCCGATACGGGGGGTCCAGAAAACTTACCTGGTCTTTTCCCCTGGTACCACCGTATCGGCGGTGCCCAAAATACCGCCGATACGGGGATCAGGGCACTTCGAACAGCATTCTTCTCCCCAGCACATCGTATGGGCGGTGCGTGGACAGCATTCGTGCAGTGCGCAGGTAGTGTTCGGGCGGCTTGCCTTGCCACCGACGCCATGCCGTCACCGCACACGCAAGGTCACGGGGTGCCAATCGCGTACGAAACCGAAGGACGCGAGACGCCCAGCGTAACAACGGACGCCCCATCGATGGTCACGCAAAAAAGGAGCACCCCGATCCCGATGTGGATCGGAGCGCTCCTCGTAGTGATGCTTTGCCGGCGCGCCTATACGGCGTTCCGTCGCAACGTGCGCCTACAACGCGCGCTTGGTGAGCCACGACAAACCATACAGCTCTGTGTGCCGTGCGACCCTCATACGAGGGCCCGTCCCCCGTCGGATAACCAACGGTCGCAGGACACCGTCTTGCGGGCTACTCTTCCTCCTCCTTACGACGGCGAAGAAGGGCGCCTGCGGCCAGCGCGGCCGCACCGCCCGCTGCGGCGACGGCTGCACCAGCGGCGCCGGCGTCGCCAGTGGCCGGCAGCGCGGGCTGCTCGGAGACGACCGCGTGCTTGGGCTGGTAGGAGGCCTTGTGCGGGGTCTCGGGCTTCGCGGGCTCGGGCAGCTTCTCGTAGTAGAAGGTAACCTCCGTGCCGTCGACGCTCACGTAGCCGTCGCCCGAGCCGCGCAGCCTCCAGCCCGCCACGTCCTTGGCGAGCACGTCCATGACCACATCCGGCACGGCGTACCAGGCGTCGTCGGCGACCGGCTTGCCCGTCACCGCGTCCACGAAGTGGACCGTGTAGACGTGGACGGGGTCGGCCTGGTAGACGAAGGTCAGGACGTTCCTGGTCGCGTCCGCGGAGACCAGGGTCGTGAGGCCCGTGGCGCCCACGTACTGGTAGCCCTTACGCGCCGGGTCGCTGGCGGCCAGGGCGAGCCTGGTGAGGTAGTCGCCCACCACGGCCTCGCCCTCCTCCGTCTTGAGCACGGTGCCGTCGGACGCCTTGTGGATCACCGTATAGCCGGCACGCTGGCCGAGCTTGCGCCAAGAGGCGAAGAGGCTCTGGTCGGCCTCGAGCGGCATGTCGAAGGAGAAGCGCGCCGGCACCTTGGAGTCGCCGCCCAGGTAGTACCAGTCCTCGAATGCGTAGCCCTCGCGGGCGGGCGCCTCAGGCTCGGTGGCCTCCTTGCCCCAGGCGACCGTCTGGCCGTCCACGGCGGACCCGCCGCGCGAGTCGAAGGTCACGCTCACGTCCGGACGCTTCCAGCGGGCGTAGAAGGACGCGCCTTTGTTCATCTTGAGCTCGGTCTCGGTGACGCGCTCGCCGCCTTCGGGGGCGGTGTACCAGCCGTCGAAGACCAGCCCGTCCTCGTGCTGCAGGTCCGAGACCTCCACACCATCGCCCAACATGTAAGTTTGTTCAAACTTGACGTGGGCAGAGTATACCAGCACGCCGTTATTGTAGTAATCGGCATTAAAGATACGCCTCGCATAGCGAACCTGCCACACATTGCCATCGCTCACGACATTGAGATAGTCGGTCGTTGGGAGCAGCCAGTAGCCCTGATCGTTTTTCGGCGTATCTGCAAAGCGCGTCCAGTCCCCGAAATTCACTCCTTGGTCCGCAAGGTCTCCCAGGGACTCGTTCCATTCGCCCGAGTAAACGCCCGACTTTCCGTCGGCAGTATGTGAGAGCCTCCATGCATATAAATACCACCCGCTTGCGGGCGAGTCCTTGTACCAGAATGTGTGCCCCGTATAGCGACTGCTCCGCGCAGATGTCGATTTGTAGGAGAAGTCCCCTTCTTGGGGGTCACCGGCTACACCATCTTTCTCGGAGAAGCTCTGCGTGTAGTAGTTGGCGAGCTGCCGCTGAGACACCTCAAAGATGTAATAGGTTTCCAGCTCGCCGTTTTCGTTTGGACTTGCAGATACTCCATCGATGCTCAGGTAGGTAGTTGCCCCGTTGATGCCAAGCCCCGTGTAGTCGTTATGCCTAGCGGTCACATGCCACGTCGGGTCTCCTGCATGGCCTGCCGCTGCCACAGCCAGCGACTCCTGAGGAAAGACGATCTGGTCTCCAAATTCGATAGAGTACGGCTCTACGACGTTTGCACCGTCCCTAGACCCCACTGTCATGTGCACCAGCACCTGCCGGTAAAGGTAGTAGAGCTTGAGGACCGTGGAGCCGTCGCCCGCCACCGTAACCAGCTCGGTGCGGGCGGGGTCGTAGCGGTAGATACGGTCGTTGCCCGTCGTGGTGTTGATGTAGGCGGCGAAAGCGTCCGCCTCGGCCTGGGTCACTTCATGCTCCGCCATGGCGGACCCAATCTGGGTAACCGCCGCGCCGCCGGA
Source organism: uncultured Actinomycetes bacterium (assembly GCA_900314685.1). Lineage (GTDB taxonomy): Bacteria > Actinomycetota > Coriobacteriia > Coriobacteriales > Atopobiaceae > Olegusella. Next base: position 32,055 of record OMWE01000018.1, read on the forward strand.
GGTCTTTGGCACGAACGTGGGCGAGCCGTCGTTGCCCTTGCCGTTCTGCACGTAGTAAGCCACCGTGTAGGTGACTTGTGCCGGCTCCCACACAGCCGTCGCAGTGACGTCCGCCCCGCCGATCTTGTCGGGCAGCGTGTCCGCCTTGCCGTCGCCGTCGGTGTCCCAGCCGGCGAAGGTGTAGCCGGGCTTAGTGGGATCCGCGGGCGCCGCGACAGCCGAGCCTTCCTCGCCGGTGACCGCGGGCACGTACGAGCCGCCCGTCACGAAGAAGACCGAGTGGGTGGGGATGTCCTGGTCGTAGCGGACGATGACCGTGGCCTTGCCGTCGTCGGTGACCTTGATGGTGGTCGGGTTGCCCTCGGCCAGGTGATAGCCGTAGTAGGTCTTGGTGGTGACTGGCTGGGTGCTGCCCGGCTCGGCTAGCAGGACGTCAGTGTCGCGGGTGGTGTACCCGTCACCGGTCTGGACCTCGTGGATTACCGTGTAGGTGACCTGGCTCGCCTTGTAGACGACCTTGTAGGTGGGGTTGTGGTCGTCTCCGCCGACCGTACCGGAGAGCGTGGCCTGCGAGGCGTCGAGCATCTCGTAGCCGATGGGGTCGGGGCTCGCAGCCGACCAGGACTGGCCGGCCTGCAGTGCCACCTGGTAGCTGGGGGCGATCTTCTTGCCCGACTGGTCCACGTAGTCGACGGTCACCTTGTAGATGCCCGCCTCCTCGTAGGTCTCGGTATTGCTGGAGGGCGCCGGGGCGGGCGCCTCCTCCGTCTGGCCGCCCTGCTCGGTGGCATCCGGTGTGCCGCCCTGGTCCGTGCCGTCCGGCGTCTCGCCGCCCTGGTCGGTCGAGTCCGTCGGCTCGCCGGTCTGCGTCTGGTCGGTCTCTGTCGCGACCGCCTGGTCCGTGCCGTCCGCCGCAGGCTGTGGCGCCTCGTCAGCCAGCGCCACCGCGGGCATGCCGAAGAGGAGTCCCGCCGTCAACGCCGCGGCCGCGGCCGAAGCCCCCCCCCTGTTTTCCGTATCCCATGTTCTGCCCCTCTCTCCGCACCCGGGCCGCACGCAGCCGCACCGTCCGGGCCATTTCAGACACCCTTCAGAATATAGCAGTGCCGCCGGACACGTGGACAAGTTGCCCCAATTGGAAACGCGGCCGCGCCGGCGAACGGCTCCCCCGGGGCCCTGTCGTAGCGCCCGTTCGCCGTGCCCGAGCGGCGCGCCCGTGCGGCACCTACAGATACAACGAGGGATCGGGGGCGCACGACCTGCATCTTTTCTTCCTGACCCCCCATTGCGTCTGTATTTCTTCCACAGACACAAGAGGGGGTCCGCGGAATTTATCTGGGTGTTTATCGCCCGATCCCCCGTTGCGTCTGTGCGGAGACGAGGCCGCCAAGGGTCGAGCGGCTATGGGCCGGGGGCTAGGGTCGAAAGGTGAAGAAGACCGAGGTCAAGAGAAAAGCTCGGAGACGAGGACAAGCTAAATTTCCTCACAGCCCATTTACCAGGGCTTTTATTCGCCGCAAGAGATGCTTTCTTTGCCGCACGGCCCGGCGCTGCTAATCTGGCGGGGTACAGAGCGAGCAGCGGACAGAGCGGGCAGAGGGAGTCCTGATGCAATTCGGAGAGCAGATTCGCGACCTGAGGAAGCGGCGCGGCCTGAGCCAGGAGCGGTTCGCGCAGGAGCTGCACGTCACGCGCCAGGCTGTCTCCAACTGGGAAAACGACAAGAACCTCCCCGACCTGGAGACCCTGATCGCTATGTCCGGCACGTTCCACGTCTCGCTCGACGAGCTGATCCTGGGAGAAGACATGCGCACGATGAAGACAAACGACCTTGTTGCGGGCGGCAACAGCACCATCGGACCCGAGGCTGGCGGTCAGACCGCAAGCGAAGGTATGGGCGGAGCGACCGCGTGCCCCGACGCCGGCGCGCCCGCCATGACCGACATCGCCCGGAAGCTCATCAACGACAGCAGCGAGACGCGCCGCGCGCACGACAACAAAGTGACCACCCTGATCGGGGCGTTCCTGCTGGTCATGGGCTTCTTTTGCTTCTTCGCCCGCGCCAACTCCGTGGAGTACGTGGACGCGCAGGGCTTCCTGCACGAGAGCTTCTGGCTGGTACCGGTCGGGTACCTCTTCCTGCTGGCGGGGGTGGTCGTCTTTGCCTGTGTGGGCGTCCGCACAATCCGCGCCGCAGTCTCGAAGAAGAAAGACCGGTAGCCGGGGCCTGTGGCTCGGGAAGTCAGATGGGCAGCCTTGGTCCGTGGGCTCGAAAAGGCGGGCACATAGCACGCGAATAGGGACTCTCGGAAAGACGGACTCATCGGCATGAAGAAGGGCCGCGCGATGATACGTGCAGCCCTTCTTTTAACCAATTCTTGTCATCCTGGCGCGTACTGAAGCTAGCGACTCTGCCTTACTTGTTGGCCTTGCGGCAACGGAGCACGACCGCCACGATCGCGCAGGCAGCGCCGGCGATGGCAAACCCGGCCACGTTAACCGAGGGGTCGCCGGTCGCGGGAAGGGGCCGAGCGCTGGTCTTCTTGACCGTGGCGGACTTGGCCGGCTGCGCGGGCGTGCTCGGCTTGGTCGGTGTGGTGGGCTTCGTCGGCTCGTCGGTCGGCTTGTCGGGTGTGGCGGGCTCGGCGGACTTCTTCACGGTGTAGGAAACGGTCGGCTTGCCGAACTCCTCGGCAGCAAGCGCAGTGCCGTCGCTGGACACCGGGTGGAGGACCGCCCGGCTATTGGTGTACAGGCCGTCGTAACCCTTGCTGCCATCCGCGTCGTAGGTGCCGTAGGTGCCCGCGGCGGTCTTGGAGTTGGTCAGCTTCACGGAGTAGGTCAACTGGACCGGCGCGAAGTTGGAGACGGGGACGTTGATGGTCAGGCGGAAGTGCTCGTCGGCCTTCTTGTCGCCGGGGACGTACTCGAGCAGGTAGCGGTAGGTCCCGTCGTCCGCCTTGCCAAAGCCGTACGTATTCTCACCGGCGGCCTCCGCGGCCAGCGTCTCGTCCCCCACCTTCAGCGTGAGCTTATCGGCGCTGTTGACGAAGTCGAAGTCGTAGTCGCCGTCGGCGTAGCCCATGTAGTCGTCAACGTAGGAACCCTTGTCCACTAGGTAGCTGATGTCGTTCTTGATCTGGTCGAAGCTCACGGTCTGCCCGCCAGCCAGGTACTGCACGAAAGAAGGACCCCAGGCGAGCTCGGTGGTCGTCCCGACGGGCAGCGCGTAGGCGTGGTACTTCTTAGCAATGGCCTGGTACTCCATATACGTCTTGTACAGCGCCACGTCGGGCGAGCTGGCGTAGGAGTCCTTCTGCTGCCAGTCGTTGGTGGGCTGGTCGGCGGGGATGGGTTGGCTGTAGTCAAACTCGTACTGGGTGCCCTGGTTGGCCACCTTGGTGCCAATCGCGGTCAGCCAAGTGCCCCAATCGCCGGGAACGTAGCTCGCGGAACCGTACTCTTCCTGCCAGATGTATGCGCTCTTCCAGTAGTTGGGGTCCATCTTGTCCCGGTAGCTCCAGGCCGTGCAGGTGGGTTTCTCGTTGTAGATGTAGGTGATGCCGTCACTGACGAAAATCAGGTACTTGCGCGACGCGGCGACCGACGTGTCGCCGTCCAGCATCTGCTCGCCCGCGATCAGGCCGGCGTGGCTGTTGGTGCCGCTATGGAGCGTCTGGCCGACGGCCGCCTCGATATCGCTGTACTGCGTGGCGAGGTCGTAGAAATTGCCATCGTTTGCCACATTGGCCTTGTTGTTGAAGATCACGACACCGACGTTGACCTTGGCATTGGTGTTCGCGACCTGCGCCTGGAGGTCCTGCAGCATCTGGAGGGCCTTGGTCTGGGTCTCGGTACCGCTGGTGGACTTGTCGAGGACGAGGACCACGTCGCTCACGAGCTGCTCCTCGGAGGAGGGCAGGGAGAGGGTCACCTGCGACTCGAGGTTGTCGTCGAGGTTCGTGGCGGTCTTGGACTTGGAGACCTCCCATTGCGGCGTCTGCGCCGCATCGTCAGCGTACGCCAGGCCCGCCCCCGGGAGGAGAACGAGCGCGCAAGCCACTGAAAGCACCGTGCGCCACAGCCGGCTGAGGCGGTTATTCTTGCTTCGTTTCGTGTTCATATCCCCGGCCCTTCAGTTTGTCGTATGTCCCACGGCGTGCGGGCTCGAGCTGCCGCCGTATGACATACCTCGTGGTATGAGCATCTCAAACAGTAGCCGCAACCGCTCCGGCCCCATCGGACATTTGGTGCCATGGCAAGACATTTCGTGTTCAAGCAGCCGACTGTCAGGGGTGTTCCCATAGGAGGCAGACACCATCGTAGAAGACGGACGTCCTCGTAGGATCGTCTTCGCGGGAGGACCGTCTTCGCGGGAGCGCCCACGCAAAGAAAAGAGGGCCGCGCGCAATCGTGCAGCCCCCTCTCATTGGTGCTTGTCGCCTACCTTACTTGCTGGCCTTGCGGCGGCGGAGCGCATGCGCGAGCGCCACACAGGCGGCGCCGGTCACGGCTATCTCAGCCACGCTGGTGAAGGGGTCACCTGTCTGCGGGATCAGCGACTTAATGACCCGCGCAGGCGTGCTGGGCTTCGACGGCTTGTCGGGCTTGACGGGCTCATCGGGCTCGCCCGGCGTGTAGACGTTGGTGAAGACGGGCGCCTTGTCCGAACCGTCGGCCGTCACGGAGGTTACCGTGAGCTGCCCGTCCTTGTCCTCCACCTTCACGGTGTAGGTGGCCGTCTTGGTGTCGTAGGTCACGCCGGACTCGTTACCCTGGACCTCGCGCACCTGATAGGTGTAGGTGCCAGCCTCGTCGAAGCTCAGGTTGTCGAAGGTCACGGCGCCGTCAGCCGCGTTGGTGCGGGTGTCGATGACCTTGCCGCTGGCATCGAGGAGCTCGAAGGAGAACTCGCCGGCCGCCAGCTCGCGTCCCTCGAGGACCTTCTGGGCGGTCAGGTAGCCGGAGCCGGACAGCGGCTTGTAGACGTTCTTGAAGGCGTGGCCCTTGGGATAGCTCACCGCGGTGGCCAGCGTGCCGTCGCCGTTGTCGGTCACCTTCACGGTCACGGGCAGCTTGATGGTGTCGTAGGTGACGCCAGTCGCAGAGCCGCCCTTCTCGACCATCGTGTACGTATGCTCGCCCACCTGGGTCTGATCGTACTTGATGGAGGAGAAGACGACCGTACCATCAGCGGCGTTCTTGCCGGTGGCGACCTCGTTGCCGGCCGCATCGAGCAGCGCGAACGCGAACTCGCCCTCGGTCATATCGCGGCCGGTCAGAGTCTTGGTCGCGGTGATGGAGTCGCCCGTCTCACCGGAGGCCTTGTAGCTGTTGTCGAAGACGGCGCCGTCCTCGTCGTAGGTGGTAGTGACGGTAAGCTCACCGTCCCCCTTGTCGGTCACCTTGACAGTCACAGTCTCGACGTGGGTGTCGTAGGTGTAGCCGGCCTTGTTGTCCGCTACCTCGGAAATCGTGTAGGTAAAGGTCTTGGTGCGCGCGGTCGTCTCGGCGTCGGCCGCGGGCTCCTTTGCAGGTACCTTTGCGGGAGCCTCGGCAACAGGCTCCTCGTCGACCACTTCGGTCACAGGAGCAGCGTCCGTCGCGGCCTCGGTAGCCACGACGTCTGCGTCAGTCTCGTCCGTGGCAGTCGCAGCGTCAACGTCCGTCTTCTCATCGGCGGCCTCATCGGTTGTCGTGTCGGTAGCCTCGGTGGTCACCTCAGCCGCCTTCGTATCGGCAGCCTCGGTCGGCACCTCGGTTTCCTCGTCAGTTACCACGGCGTCAGCCTTCGCACTGGTCGTTGTGGTGGCCGCATCGTCGAAGATGGACTGGTCGTACTTGATGGCGTCGAATATTACGCGACCGGAGGCATCGTTCTTCTTGGTCTGGAGTACGTTGCCGTCGGAGTCCTTGAGCTGGAAGGAGAACTGATCCGCTTCGAGCGTACGGCCGGTCAGATTCTTCTGGGCGTAAATCGTGGTGCCCGTGGTGCCGGAGGCTTCGTACTTGTTGGAGAAGGTCTGCTTGGTGTAGGCCACGCTGGTGCTCATCGTGCCGTTGCCCTTGTCGGTGACGGTCACAGTCACCTCAGAGGTACCGCTGTCGTAGGTGTAGCCCTTCTTGCCTTCGTCCTTTTCGGAAATCGTGTACTTATAGACGCCGGGCTTGGTGTACTCGAGGCCCTCGAAGGAGACGGTACCGTCGGCTGCGTTGGATTTAGTCTGGAGTACGTTGCCCCGGGCGTCCTTCAGCTCAAAGGAGAACTGACCGGCAGCGAGTGTGGCGCCAGTGAGGCTCTTCTTCACGGAGAGCTTGACGGCGGTATCGTCCTGCAGCGGCTTATCGCCGTAGGTATTGGTGATCTCAGCTGCTTTGGTCACCTTTGCGGTCAGCTTGCCCTCGCCATTGTCCGTGACCTTGACCTCTACATTCTTGGGCGTGTTGTCGCAGGTCCAGCCGTCGCCAGACTGGGTGGTCTCGGTCAGCGTGAAGTTGTACGTGCCGGCCTTGGTAAAGGTGATGTTGCCGAAGCTGATGGTTTGGGTACCGGCCTGGGTGAAGGTCGCGGTGCCGTTGGAGTTCTCGATTGTCACATCAGCGGGGTTGCCGGTAGCGGGCGCGATGGTGAACTCAAACGTCTTGGACTTCCAGTTGGCATCGGCGTTGTCAATGCTGTTCTTCACTGTCTTGGTCAGCACTGCCGTGGCCGCGGTATCGAGCTTGCCCGTAGACGCATACGTATTGGTAAAGGTATCGCTCTCAACAGTCTGGCCGTTCTTTGTGATGGTACGCGCGACGCCCAGGGTGCCATCGCCCTTGTCGGTGACCTCGTATTTGATGGTGTAAGCGCTCCTGTCGTTGGTCCAGCCAGTACCACCGCCCTTGGTCTCAGTCACGGTGTAGGTATAGGTGCCGGGCTTGGCGAAGGAGATTTCGCCAAACTCGGTGGAGCCAGCACCGTTGATGGTCACGGTCTTGGAGCCGTTACTAGATTCCGCAGGCATGGGATTAGCTGCGTCGTCGGGCGTCAGCGTGAATTCGAAAGTCGGCATCTTGTCAGCGGGGACGTCGCCCTCAATGACCTTGGTCACAGGCGGGTCCGCCGTCACAGGCTTCACGCCATAGGTATTGGTAATCTCGCCCACCTGCGTGACCGTTGCCACAAGCTGGCCCTGGCCGTTGTCGGCCACGTGGATCTTGATGGTGGCCGTCGTGGAGCTGGCGGTCCAGCCGGCGGGCAGGGTGCCCTCGGTCACGGTGTATTCGTAGTCGCCGGCCTGCTTGAACGTGAAGGTGCCAAAGTCCACGGTCTTCTGACCGGTGGCATCGAAGGTCACGCTGCCCTCGGACTTGGTGGGCGCAGGGGCGCCGTTGACCGGCGCAATCGTGAAGGTGAACTCTGCCGACTTGGTCAGCGTCAGAGAGGACTCGGCCTTCTTGGTGAAGACGGCCGTGGTAGAGCTGTCGAGCTCGGCGGGCGTAGTGGTGTAAGTATTAGTGATGGTGGCGGCGTCGCCCTCGAGCGCGGCGGTCAGGTTGCCCTTGCCGTCGTCGGTGACCTTGACGGTCACGGTCTTGGGAGAGCCGGTGCACTTCCAGCCATCGCCCAGGTTGGTCGTGTCCTCGTTGAGCTCGTACTTGTACTCGCCCGGCGCCGTGAAGGTGATGGTGCCGAAGCTGATGGTCTGCTCGCCTGCCTGCTTGAAGGTCGCAGAGCCAGTAGTGACGGCGGTGCCATCGGCCATAGGTGCAGGGGCACCATCCTTGGGCGTGATGGTGAAGTTGAAGGTCTTACCGTTCTCGCCAGCCCATGCGGTGCCCTCGGCCACGACCTTCTTGGTAAGAAGAACCGTCGTGGAGGTATCAATCTCGGCGGGCTTGACGGTATAGGTGTTGGTGAAGTTGGTCACCCGGTCGCCGGACGTCACGGTCGCCTTGAGGGCGCCCTTGCCGTCGTCGGCCACATGCACCGTGACCTCCTTGGAGGTATGCGCATCGTTGGTCACGCCCTCGACGGAGCCGGACTCGGAGACGGTGTAGGTGTAGTCGCCTTCCTTGGTGAAGGTGATGTCACCGAAGCTGACCGCGGTGCCCTGGCCGTCGGGGTTCTTGGCCGACGTGGTCTTGGGCATCGGGGCACCCTCGGTGACGGCAGCGATCGTCAGGTCGTACTTGCCGGTGACATCGGGGGCGTTGAGGCCGTCAGCGGCGCTCAGCGTCTTGGAAGCGCCCAGGTTGATGGTGGCCGCTGTTGCGCTATAGGTGTTGGTGAACTTGACGGCCACACCGCCATTGACGGTGGCGGTCATGGTGCCGTCGGAGTTGTCCTTGACGACGACCGTGATCTCCTTGGTGGCCTGGGCGTCGTTGGTCACGCCGTCTACGCTGCCGGTCTCGGTCACCTTGTACTTGTAGGTGCCGGGCTTGGTGTAGGTGATGGTACCAAAGCTCGCGGTGCCACCGTTAGCTGCGGGATTCTTGATCTCGGTCTTCTCGGCGGGCATCGGGGCATTGTCTTCGGCTTCGAGCTTGAAGGTGTACTTGCCCGTGATGTCGCCAGGACCGGTCAGGCCCGAGGGGATGCTGAGAACCTTCTCCACGGGGATGGTTGCCGTGGTCTCACCCACGCTGTAGGCGTTGGTGAACTCGAGGTCCTTGCCGCCGTTGACGGTGGCGACCAGCTGGCCCTCGCCGTTGTCAGCCACGACGACGGTGACCGTCTTGGCGGAGACGGAGTCGTTGGACACGCCCTTGACCTCGCCAGTCTCAGTCACGGTATAGGTGTAGGTACCGGGCTTGTCGTAGGCGATGTCGCCGAAGGAGACCGTGCCGCCGTCCTCGTCAGGATTGGTGAGCGCCGTGGTCGCGGGCATCGGCGTGCCATCATCGGCCGTCAGCGTGAAGGTGTACTTGCCCGTGATGTTCGGAGCGGTGAGCCCCTCGGGCACGGTCAGGTTCTTCTTCACGGGGATGCTGGCCGTGGTGGACTTGCTCGTGTAATCGTTCTTGAAGGAGACGGCATAGGTGGTGTTGCTCTGGGTCACCTCGCCGGACACGGTCTTTCCACTCACGGTTGCACCGTTTGTGCCCGTGGCCTTATTGAACGTGAAGCCCTCGGGCATATCATCGGAGTTCTCCGTGAAGGAATACTTCATGCCCTTGGGGGCGTTGATGATGCGGAGATTCTGGCCAGCCTTGAGGGAGACAGTGAACTCGGTGCCGCTGCCCACGTAATAGTAGCCGGTCTTGGCCCCGTCCTTGACCTCGGCGGTGGCGGAAGTGGTCAGGTTCTGTACCAGCTTGCCCTCGGCATCCTCGACGGAGAACCACACATCGGCGCCCGTCGGGTCAGTCACGGTGCCGGAGAAGGAGAACGCCTTGTCCGGAGCGGTGACGCCCGCTGTCTTGCTCTCGACGGTCTTGGTCAGGTTGATGGTGGAGCGGCGGTAGTTGGTTGCCGTGATGGTGGCAGCTGCCGCGCCTTCGACCTTGGCGTACTTCTTACCGTTGATTGTGTACTGACCGGCATCATCCTGCTTTAGCATGGTCAGCGTGCCATCGATGATCATCGGATGGTAGGTGGCCACGGAGAGGTCGTAGTGGTACTCGCTGGCAGGCTCGGTCACGGTATAGTCGTGGCCGGACTCGAGTACCTCATACGTATCGCCAGTCGTCTTGATGATGCCCGGGGCAATGGAGATGTTGCTGGTCCAGGCGGGGGTACTATCGCTAGTGAGCTTCTTCTCCAAGAAGGTCTTGCCGTCAGACGTAACCGTGAGGTCAACGGAGTCGACCGCGTAGGAGTCGAGGGGGTCGGGGTTGGTGAAGTCGACCTGGCCCGGGGTCTCCTTGGTGCCGGTGTAGGTGCCGTCCTCGTTCTGGGTCCACTTGGAGCCGTCGGGGGCGGTCCAGGTACCGTCCTCGTTTTGTGTGACGCCGTCGGGCAGCTTGGTGGACGTGGTGGTCTCCACCTTGTTGTAGGTCACGGTGTTGCCGTCGGCGGTGTTGGTCCTGAGGGCGTAGCCGTCGCTGGATTTGACGATCTGGGCCTTCTGGTCAGCGGTAAGGCTGTCGTACGTCTTGGTACCGTTCTTGAGGTCGGCGAGGATATCCATCGCCTCCTGGCTAGGCAGTGCCCAGGCTGCTAAGGTCCCAGGACACCTTGCCGTTGGTGAAGGTAGCCTGAGCCCCCTCCGGCACATCGGTCCAGGCCTGGCCGCCCTTGGTGTAGGTGAAGTTGTCAACCGCGTCGGTGCGCACCAGGCTCGCGGTGAGGCTGGTAACGTTGTCGGTCACCTGGACGTTCTTGTAGCCAACCGCGTTAGTGATCTCGTTCAGGATGTTCTTGAAGGCGGCGTTGAGGGCAGCCTCATCGGTGGCGTCGTAGTAGGTACCGCCCAGGTTCTTCATGTTGTCGGCATCGCCGAAGGCACCGATGGTGTAGAGGTGGTAGGAGCTGTCGAGCGAGTTGACGACATCCTGGGCTGCACCGAAGTTCCAGCCGTTGGGATCGGTGTTGCCGTTGCCATAATGACCGTAGTAGCTGTTCCAGTCATTAGCCAACTGACTGTACTTCGAGTCACGGAAGCTGGGAATTCCGTCAGAGACAAAGATGATGTAGGTCTCCTCGTCGGGCTGGGCCTCGTGCTTGGCGTCGGCAAGTTCCTTGGCCTTTGCCAGCGCGGCCTCCCAGTTGGTACCGCCGTTGGCGGTGTAGGCGTTGACCGCACTGTCCAGGGTGTCCTTGTCGGTGGTCCAGTCGGTGGTGCCCTTGACGTTGGTGGCGAAATTGACCAGGGAGATCTCCACCGCGTCTTTGTTTTCGTCAGTATTGTTGGCCGTCAGCTGGTCGATGAGCTTGGTCGTTGCATCCTGTGCGACCTGCAGACGAGTTCCGCCCGTACGCAGGTAGCGCGTACCCTCGTAGCGGGTGTCATACCAGCCGTAGGTCCAGTACTCAGCCCTGCCTCGCCTTGCACGGTGGTAGTCGAGCTCCACGTACTCGCCGTCCACCAGGCCGTAGGTACCGTACTTCTCGTCGGTCGGCGTGTACGTATACTGGCCAGTCGAGTAGTCCATCGACCCAGACGTATCAAACACGATGACCACGTTGGCCTTGGAGCTCTCGGAGCTCGTGCTCGCCGTGCCCGTGACGGAGAGGGTCAGGCGGTAGGTGCCATCATTGTTGGACACCAGGGTCTTTGCCACCTGGGGCGGCGTGTCGTTGGCGGTATCGGCCGCAATGCCAGTGGTGACACCCACGGTCACCAGGACCGCCGCAACGACGGCGGCAATGGCGGCGAGCAGCCTCGTTCCAAACTTCGGCATGGTACATCCACCTCTCTGGGGCTTATGGCGTTTGAGACATGGTTAGCCCCCTGTATCATGAGTACCAAAAAGGTAGTCGAGACCGCATTTCCGCAGGTAGACATTTGGTGCCACCAGGCATCCTTTCGTGCCGTGTGCGTTCTCGTGCACGTTCTTCTTCGCCACGCGACCCGCGATTTGGGTACGCTATTTCCGACCCGCGCGGGCTGTATGATGTGAGCCACACACATGATGTGACCACACGCACGCACGACCCCCGACCGACAGATGGGAGGCGACATGACGCGCATCGCCGTGCTCGACGACGACAGGCAGTGCCTCGACCAGCTGGTGGAGCATGCCACGCACTACCTGGACGCCCACGGCGGCGGACATGTCGATGCCTTCGACAGCCCCGACGAGTTCCTCCTCGCCCACCGGCCCGGCGCCTACGACCTGCTGGTCTTCGACTGCGTCTTTGACAAAGACAGACGCGGCGGCGTGGACGTCCTGCTGGAGCTCCGCCGACGCGGCGACACCACGCTGGCCGTACTGGTCACCTCGAGCCCGGACTACGCGATCAGCGGCTATGCGGCGGACGTCCGCGCCTACGTGCTCAAACCCGTCACCTACGGCAGACTCGCGGCCGAACTCGACCGCCTGGGCGTCGCATTGACTACCCCCCCCCGACCGCAATCCGCGCTCAGACTCCCCAGCGGTGACGTCATAAGCCCTGAGACCATCGCCTACGCCCAGGCCGACCGGCACTACATCTGCATCTATGACTCCGCCGGTGTACCCACGCGCATACGCATGCCCTTCGGGCAATTCGAAGAAGAACTCGCCCCCTGGCCCCAGCTCTACCACGCCAACCGCGGCCTGCTGGTCAACCTCGACTTTGTCTCGCGTCTGGACGACGGCGACTTCGTGCTCTTCGACGGCACCAGGCTGCCCGTTGCCCGCCGCCAGGTCTCCCAGGCGCGCGAGGCGCTGGCGGACCGGGGCTTCAAGCGGCTGCGCGACGGGGAGCGTCTGTGATGGGGGCGGCTTTGGCGGCTTTTGGGCAGGTGCTCGCCGGCATCGTGAGACTCCTGGCGCATTTGCCTCAGTGGGCGCTCGCCGTCTCCGAGACGTTTGTGGGCTTACCCGCAGTCGTGCTGTGCGTCGTCAGCTGCATGGGGCTCGTGGAGGGCAAGAGGGGCAGGCTCCTGCGGACATCGATACCGATAGCAGCCGTCCTGCTCACAGTCGAGGGGCTGCTGTGCTCGGCACACAACCTCCCGACCTGGCCCCTCTCGATGCTTGACCTGTTGGTCTTCTTCCCCCTGTATATCCGTATCAGCGGCCTCACGCCAGCGAGGGCAGCCTTTGTGGTGATGACCAACGTCTTTGTGGCGGTGGACATCGTCTACTATGCCGCGGTCGTGGACGCCCTGGCGGTGGGCGACGAGCTCTCGGCGGTCTATCTGGCCTGGCCCGGTTTGGTCATCCAGTGGCTGCTGTGGGCCATCGCCCTGCCCATCCTGTGGCATGCGGCTAGGAAGGTCATGCCCCATTCCCTGACCAGTCCCGTGGTGGGCGAGCGCGCCTGGCGCACGCTCTGGCTCATGCCCACGGTGCTCACGCTGGTCGTCCAGGTGCTGCGCCCCGGCGACGTGTGGATCTACGGACTCGATCGCGTGGCCCGGGACGCCATTGTCTTTATGACCGTCGTCAGCGCGCTCGCGGTGATGACCTACCTGCAGATGTGGCGCCTCATGTGCCAATCCGAGCGGCGCATCCAGACCGAACGCGAGCTCCGCCGCGCCGAGCTCGCGCGTGAGCAGGTGGCGCACCTGGACGAACGCATCGAGGCATCCCGACGCCAGCGGCACGACCTGCGTCATCACGTGCACGCGCTCCAGGCGCTGCTGAGCCAGGGAGACGCGGACATGGCCCGCTCCTATCTCGCGGAACTGGATGACGACATACGGCTGGAGGAGGCACCCATCCGCTATTGCGACAACCCCGCCGTCAACACCGCCCTCGTCTACTACTGCGACGCTGCGTGCAGGGCGGGCGCCCAGGTAGATGTGTCGGCGCGCGTGCCGTACGAGCCGGTGCAGCGGCAGATCGACGTCGTGTCCGTGCTATCCAACCTCCTGGAAAACGCCGTGAACGCCCTGCGCGAGCAGGCTGCCGAGGGAAGAGGCCCGCTCACCCTGCGCGTGCGCATCGACGAGCAGCCCGCGGGTCTCTACGTGACCGTGGACAATACCTGCCTGCCCGAGCGCGTGCATCGCGTCGGCGGTGAGTTCGTCTCCGCCAAGCAGGGGCTGCACGGCCTGGGCCTGCAGTCCGTGCGCGAGGCGGCCCGGCGCACTGGTGGCGTGACCCGCTTCGAGCTCGACGGGTCCGTCTTCCGCGCGTCCGTCTTGCTCGGTACCGAGGCGGGTGGCGCAGCGGACGCTGAGACAGCTGGCGAGACTCAAGCCGACGTGTAGGTCCGCAGGCCGGCGAGACCCGGGTCGGCGGGTAGCTTTGCGGGCCGTCGCGCGTGCCGACGCATTGGCCGTCGCGCTGGCCGTCGCATTGGCACGCCCCTCCAGGCGCTGGTTTTCTGCGTGGGCACTTCAAAACCCGCCCAAGAGTGGGATGGAGAAATCAGCCCGGCGAGTGCTTTGCCCTCCAAGGCACACTTTTCTGCATCCGCACGCAAAATTGCGTGTAAGAGGGTAATGTGATTTGCCGGTCACGTCACAAATACCCCTCTTACCCGCGGTTTTCCACACGCCTGCGGAAAACTGTGGGTAAGAGGGTTGATGCCCATCGGTCATAGCCATGGTCATCCCCCTCCGGGGCAGGGTTTTCCACAGATGCGCAGAAAAACGGCCCTTGGAGGGCGTCAGCGATCAGGGGCGAGGCGACAAATAAGAACTACAGCAGCTCGCGGAGCCAGTCGATCTTGTCGATGTTGCCGCGGATGTGCGCGCAGGTCTGATGCCAGCGCTCGACCTCGGCCTCGGGCATGTCGGGCACAAAGACCTGCTCCACGCCTTGCGCGCCGACCACGCAGGGCAGCGAGGCGTAGAAGCCCGACTCGCCGTACACGTCGTCGAGCAGCGTGGACACCGGCGTGATGATCTTGGAGTCATTGAGCACGGCCTTCACGATCTCGACGGTGCCGTTGGCGATGGAGTACTCGGTGCAGTGCTTGCCGGCCATGGTGATGTAGCCGCCGCGCGTGGCCTGCTCCTCCAGGCCCGGGCGGTCGAACTCAAAGCCCGCCTGGGCCTCGACCTCCTCGGGGGTCAGGCAGCCGAAGCGCACGTGCGACCAGCACGCGAACTCGCTGAAGCCGTGCTCGCCCAGCATCCAGCAGTTGATGCTCATGGGCGAGTAGCCCGTGGCGGTGGCCAGCGCGTGCTTGAAGCGCGAGGAGTCCAGCGTGGTGCCCGAGCCCACGATGCGGCCCGGCTCCATGCCGGAGAGCTTCCAGATGGCGGTGGCGACCACATCGTTGGGGTTGGCCACGCTCACCCACACGCCCTTGAAACCCGCCTCCATGATGCGGGGCACAAAGGTGCGCGTCTCGGCCGGGGTCATGAGGTTCTCGCCGTCGCGGTCCTTCGCCGCCGCGGCCACGTGACCTGCGGCGTTGACGATCACGTCGCAGCCCGCGAGCTCCTCGTAGCGTGTGTCGCACTCGTACACGCGCGCCGGCTTGGGATAAAAGCTCATGGCGTCCAGCAGGTCGTTGACCTGGGCGCGGCAGAGGACCTCGTCCTTGTCGCTCAGGTAGAGCTCCGAGACGAGCCCCTGCGCGAGCAGCGCGTTTGCCACATGCGCGCCCACGTGGCTGTTGCCGATGATTCCTACGCTTGCCATACGATCATCTCCCGCAAAGAAACCCTGTTGAATCTCTTGTATCAGCTCCGGTGTAGTGAGCTAGCGAGTCACCTTACTCTTCGTTTGTTTGCATCAAGTTTCGTGCACACATCTTTAATACGCGTGTGACAGGGCGTGTCACTCCCCCGTCCCCTGACACACTCCTATGTTTCATAAGTGCAAAATATGCGTGCGTCTTGATGGGCTGCGAGCGCCCGCGCCCTGCTCCCCCGCCTACAATGAGCCGCGCGCGGCTCCGACGCCCCTGGCGCCGAGCCACAGTACTGTACGTCTCGCAGCCGCGAAAGGGTCGCGCTGCGAGCTATTGGGGAGAAGGGAATAGTATGCTCGATTCCACGCTTTCTCGTCGTCACTTCCTGGAGGGTAGCGGCCTTGTCGCCGGCGCAGCGGTCCTCGCTGGCTGCGGCAGCAAGCGCGCCTCCGAGGCCGGCTCCGCTGCCGGTTCCGCCGCCGCTGCTCCTGCCGCCGGTGCCGACACCATCACCTACGGCCAGGGCGCCGAGCCCCGCAGCCTCGACCCCGCCATCTACGATGACGGCGAGTCGGCCAAGGTCGCTGTCCAGGTCTACGAGAACCTCGTGAAGTACGAGGACGACTCCACCGAGATCGTCCCGAGCCTGGCCGACAGCTGGGAGATCTCCGACGACGGCCTGACCTACACGTTCCACCTGCACGAGGGCATCAAGTTCACCGACGGCGAGCCCTTCACCGCCGACGCGGTCAAGAAGAACTACGACCGCATGCTCGAGCCCAACCGCACCGACGACATGCCGTACGCCAGCTTTGTCTTTGGCACCCCCTCTGAGGGCACCGGCGTCGACCAGATCACCGCGGTGGACGACACCACCCTCGAGATCCACCTGGTCGCCCCCAACACGCCCTTCCTGCGCACCCTCGCGATGTGCACCGCCCCTGTGATCGCCTCGCCCAAGGCCATCGAGGCCGGCACGCTGGGCGAGCAGCCCGTGGGCACCGGCCCCTTCGTCTTCAAGAGCTGGACCAAGGGCTCCAACATCGTGCTCGAGCGCAACGAGGACTACTGGGACAAGGACAACATGCCCTCCGTCAAGAACGTGGTCTTCCAGTTCATCGCTGAGAACGCCTCCCGCGTCCAGGCCCTGACCACCGGCACCTGCGACCTGATCGACGGCATCGACGACTCCGTCGTGGACGAGATCAAAAATACCGACGGGTACGACGTCTGGGCCGGCGAGGGCATGACGATCAACTACCTCGCCTTCAACACCCAGTCCGACACCTTCAAGGACGAGGCCGCCCGCAAAGCCATCGCCAAGGCCATCAACGTCGAGGAGCTCGTCGACAAGCTGTACGGCGAGTACGGCGAGGTCGCCAACTCCATCATGCCCGGTGCCGTGGCTGACTACACCAGCGACATCAAGCAGACCGCCTACGACCCCGACGCGGCAAAGAAGGAGCTCGCCGACCTGGGCATCACCAGCGTCAAGTGCATCACCTACTCCAACCCGCGTCCGTACAACCCCAAGAACGGCCAGGTGCTCGCCGAGACCATCCAGGGTTATCTGACCGAGGTCGGCGTCCAGATGGACATCACCCCGTACGACTGGACCGCCTACAAGGAGGAGGTCGGCAAGGGCGACTTTGACATCTGCTTCTACGGCTGGCAGGGCGACAACGGCGACCCCGACAACTTCATGAACCTCCTCGCCGACGCCGACCCCTCGATGAACGTCGCGCGCTTTGACGACGCCGACTACAAGAAGCTCATCGACCAGGCCGTGGCCACCCCCGACGGTGACGAGCGCGAGGGCCTGTACCACCAGCTCGAGGAGCTCGCTGCCGAGAAGCAGCCCTGGGTGCCCCTGAACCACACCAAGAACCTCGTCGGCCAGAACAAGAACTGCACCGGCTGGGTCTTCCACACCACCGGCGTCATCCGTCTGGAGCACGCCACCAAGGAAGCCTAATCAGGCTCGCGTGTACATCGGCGGCCCGGTCGATAGCTCTCATCGGCTGGGCCGCTTGCTTGTTTGGGCGTCTTCGCCCCCGCGCCGCCAACAGGCCGCGCGTCCGTCTTCCCCGCCGTTTGTTTGTCTTTCCGTCCTTCTTTCAAGCTGAACCCGACATGCGAGAGGCTACGTGCCGTGCTCATCCTGCAAGAACGCAAGGCAAGACAAGAAAGGAGGTCCCGTCCGTGACAAAGTACATCATCAAGCGAATCCTCCAGTCCGTCCTGGTCGTCTTTGGCGTCTCGGTCATCGTGTTTTTGATCATGCGCGTCTTCTCCGCGGACCCGGCACCCGTGGTCCTCGGTCAGCACGCCACCCAAGAGCAGATGGAGGCGTGGCGCGAGGCAAACGGCCTCAACGATTCGCTCGTCAACCAGTACCTGAGCTTCATCGGCGGGGCACTGCACGGGGATCTGGGCAAGTCCTACTACACCCACACCGCAGTCACCAAGGAGATCTTCAGCCGCTTCCCGGCCACCATCGAGCTGGCCATCGTCTCCATCATCATCGCGTCCATAATCGGCATCGCGCTGGGCGTGGTCTCCGCGACCCACCGCGGCACCGCGATCGACGGCTTCTCCACCGTCTTTGCCCTGCTCGGCGTGTCCATGCCCGTCTACTGGTCGGGCATCCTGATGATCATCCTCTTTGCCGGCATCCTGGGCTGGCTGCCCTCCACGGGCCGCATCAACCCGCTGCTGGCGCCGGTCGGCGGCACGGGTCTCTTCCTGCTGGACACCCTGCTGTCGGGCGACTTTGAGGCATTCGGCGACGCGCTGGCCCACATGGTGCTGCCCGCCGTCACGCTCTCGCTCTACTCGATGGCCATCATCACCCGCATGACCCGCTCCACCATGCTCGAGACGCTGAACGAGGACTACGTCCGCACCGCGCGTGCCAAGGGCCTGCGCGAGCGCAAGGTCGTCCATCACCACGCGCTGCGCAACGCCATGCTGCCCGTCACGACCGTCATCGGCCTGCAGTTCGGCAGCCTGCTGGGCGGCGCGCTGCTCACCGAGACCGTCTTTGCCTGGCCCGGCATCGGCAGCTACGCCGTGCAGTGCATCCTCAAGTCCGACTACCCCGTGGTCGAGGGCTTCGTCCTGCTGGTCGGCGTGATCTACGTCGTGATCAACCTGGTGGTCGACATCATCTACGCGCGCCTCGACCCGCGCATCAGCTACGCAAAGGAAGAGGGGTGATGCAGATGGCAGAGATGAATGCCCAGATGGCAGCCGACATCGCCGCCGACGAGGACCGTCAGCAGCGCGCCATCCGTGCCCTCAAGCAGGACTTCGCCGGTGCGGGTCCCCAGCCGCTGCAGTCGGGCGACGCCCGCGACGCGGACATCGAGAAACCCGAGCCCCTGTGGCGCAGCGTGTGGGCCACGCTCAAGACGGACAAGTTCGCGATGATCAGTCTCGTCTTTATCATCTTCCTGGTGGTGGAGTCGATCGTCACCGCCCTTGTTCCCTCGATCCTGCCCTACGACCCCTACAAGCAGATCCTGGCCGACTCCATGCTGCCTCCCTCGTCGGAGCACTGGTTCGGCACCGACATGAACGGCCGTGACCTCTTTTCCCGCGTGCTCGTGGGTACGCAGATCTCGCTGTCGTGCGGTTTGCTGTCCGTGACGATCTCGCTGGTGGTCGGCGTGACCCTGGGCGCCATCGCCGGCTACAAGGGCGGCATGGTGGACACCGTGATCATGCGCATCATGGACATGATGCTGGCCATCCCCTCGATTCTGCTCGCCATCACCTTTATGGCCGCCTTTGGCCGCGGCTTTGAAAAGGCCGTCGTCGCCATCGGCCTCGTCTCCATCCCCGAATACGCGCGTATCGTGCGCTCGCAGATCCTCTCCGTGAAGGAGAACGACTACGTCGCCGCCGCCCGCGTGGTGGGCGACTCCGACGCCAAGATCATCCTGCACCACGTGCTCCCCAACGTGATGCCCTCCATCATCGTCCGCGCCACGCTGGGCATCTCCAGCGCCATCCTCGACTGCGCCGCGCTGGGCTTCCTGGGCCTGGGCGTGCAGCCGCCTGCGGCTGAGTGGGGCGACATGCTGGGCCGCGGCCGCAGCTACATCTTCTCTGCACCGTACCTGATGCTCTTCCCCGGCCTCGCGATCACGCTGACGGTGCTCGCCTTCAACCTGCTGGGCGACGGCATCCGCGATGCCTTCGATCCCAAGAGCCGCAGGAGGTAATCGATGCTGCTAGAAGTAAAGAACCTCAAGGTGGAGTTCCCCACCCGCGCCGGTGTGGTCAAGGCCGTGAACGACGTGACCTTCTCCGTCGACAAGGGTGAGACCGTCGCCATCGTCGGCGAGTCCGGCTCGGGCAAGTCCGTGACCTCGCTCAGCATCATGCGCCTGCTGCAGGCGCCCGGCCACGTGGCCGGCGGCTCCATCACCTTCGACGGGCAGGACCTGCTGGCCCTCTCCGACAAGGATATGGAGCAGGTGCGCGGCAGCAAGATCTCGATGATCTTCCAGGAGCCCATGACCTCGCTCAACCCGGTCTACCGTGTGGGCGACCAGATCGTGGAGGCCATCCAGCTGCACACCGACCTCAACAAGAAGGACGCGTGGGAGCGCGCCGTCGAGATGCTGCGCGTCGTGGGCATCCCCTCGCCCGAGGACCGCGTGCGCGACTACCCGCACCAGATGTCGGGCGGCATGCGCCAGCGCGTGATGATCGCCATGGCCCTCTGCTGCAACCCCCAGCTGCTGATCGCCGACGAGCCCACCACGGCGCTCGACGTGACGATCCAGGCCCAGATCCTGGACCTGATCTACAAGCTCCGCGAGGAGTTCCACATGGGTGTCATGCTGATCACCCACGACCTGGGCGTGGTGTCCGAGGTCGCCGACCGCGTGGTCGTGATGTACTGCGGCCAGGTCGTCGAGCAGGCCGAGGTCACGGAGCTCTTTGAGAAGCCGCTGCACCCCTACACGCTGGGCCTGCTGGCCTCCATCCCCCGCATCGAGGACGACGACAACGAGCGCCTGACCACGATCCGCGGCACCGTCCCCAACCCGCTGCACCTGCCGACGGGCTGCCCCTTCTCCGACCGCTGCAACCGCTGCACCGAGCGCTGCCGCCAGGAGATGCCGCAGCTCAAGCCCGTGCCCGGCACCGACCGTATGTGCCGCTGCTTTGTCGTGGAAGACGAGGTGAAAGACAATGCCTAACGATACTGTCCTGACCGACGCAGCCGTCGAGCCCGCGGTCGCCGCCGCGCCTGCCGCCGACGAAGACGTCCTCCTCGAGGTCAGCCACCTCACCAAGAGTTTCGTGGCCGCATCGGACTTCTTCGGCAAGCCGACCTCCTTTGTGCAGGCCGTCGACGACGTGTCCTTCAAGATCCGCCGCGGCGAGTGCTTCGGCCTGGTCGGCGAGTCCGGCTGCGGCAAGTCCACGATCGGCAAGATGCTGGTGGGCCTGCTCACCCCGACCTCGGGCTCCATCAAGTTTGAGGGCAAGGAGCTCACGACCATGTCCGAGAAGGACCGCCGCGCGCTCTCCACGGACATCCAGCTGATCTTCCAGGATCCCTACGCCAGCCTGAACCCGCGCATGACCATCGGCAACATCATCGCCGAGCCCATCCGCACCAACCACCTGCTGCCCGACGACCAGGTCGAAGGCCGCGTGGACGAGCTGCTGGAGTGCGTGGGCCTCGCGCCCTACATGCGCAACCGCTACCCGCACGAGTTCTCGGGCGGCCAGCGCCAGCGCGTGGGTATCGCGCGCGCCCTCGCCGTGAACCCCAAGCTCATCATCTGCGACGAGCCCGTCTCGGCCCTGGACGTGTCGGTCCAGGCGCAGGTCCTCAACCTGCTCGATGACCTCAAGGACGAGTTCGGCCTGACGTACCTCTTCATCGCGCACGGCCTCAACGTCGTGAAGCACATCTCCGACCGCGTGGGCGTGATGTACCTCGGCCGTCTGATGGAGGTCGCGGAGGAGAACGAGCTGTACCACCGGCCGCTGTGCCCCTACACGCAGGCGCTGCTGTCGGCCATCCCCTCGGTCAACCCCAAGCTGCGCCGCCAGCGCATCATCCTCGAGGGCGACGTGCCCTCCCCGATCGACCCGCCGGCGGGCTGCCGTTTTGCCAGCCGCTGCTTCGCCAACGTCGCCGCCTGCGAGATCACGGCCGCCGACCTGCGCGAGGTCCTGCCCGGCCACATGTGCGCCTGCCACCGCTACGACCAGGTGTCGCCCGAGGGCGTGGCCGAGACGCTGCGCGAGCTGCAGTATGTCGCCGCCCGCCCGACCTACGGTCGCGGCAGGGGCGACGTCAACGCCGACCCCGCGGAGTCCGACGTGGACTAAGGGTGCCCACGTCAGGCCGCTCGTGGCGCACGCGCACACTCGCACGCCACGCCGCCGTGCCACACGTCATGCTCCACCAACGAGGAGCCGGTTCATCGCCGGCTCCTCGTTTCTTCTTCACGCCGCCCCCCGAAAAAACTTCTTCGCGCCGCCCCTGCCAATACCGCCACCCGAGGCGGCACGCCCGGATAGCCCAGCATGCCGTCGTAAAGACGTGTTGGACCGCGCTGCCCGAGCCACAAAGAAGGACGATCGGACCAGACAGCGAAGGTGGACGGACATGGGCGAGGCGGACTGTTGCGCCTGAAGACCCAGGCAGGCTGCGCGAGTGGCCGCATCTGTCTGAGGCGCGAAGCGCCGAGTTATGCGGCCAGCGCAGACTGAATGGGGCTTCGCGTAGGCGCAATGGAGCCTCGGCCGTGTCCGTTCTTCTTCGCGGCGGGCGGACAGTCGGTCTTTGGCAGTCGGTCTTTGGACACTGTGAGAGGGTCGATGAGGACCCCTCGTTGTTGGTCGATACGGACGCGGCGGCGCTAGTCGGCGGCACCCGCGGGCGGGTCGATGCGGACGCGGAGGTCGGGCTCCACGTGCACGCGGCCCTCAGCAATCAGCTGGATGGTGTCGGGGTAGAGCTCGTGCTCGATCTCGTGGATGTGGGCCTCGAGCTCGTCGACCGTCCAGCCCTCCTGCACCGGCAGCGCACGCTGGGCGATGATCGGGCCCGCGTCGTAGTCGGCGTTGGCGAAATGCACGGTGACGCCCGTGACCTTCACGCCGCGGTCGTACGCGTCCTGGATCGCGTGCGCACCCGGGAAGCTGGGCAGCAGCGCGGGATGGAGGTTGACGACGCGGTTGGGATAGGCCGCGAGGATCGGCGCGTGGACCATGCGCATGTAGCCGGCCATGATCACGTACTCGGCTCCGGCCTTCTTGAGGCTCGCAGCGATGATCTCGTCGGCCATCGCGGGCTCCGCGTAGATCTCCTTGCTGAGCGTGAGGGTCTGGATGCCGGCCGCCTCGGCGCGCTTGAGGCCGTAGGCCGAGGGGCGGGAAGACACGACCAGCACCACCTCGGCATCGAGCGTACCTGCGGCGATGCGGTCGATGATCGCCTGCAGGTTGGTGCCGGAGCCGCTAATGAGAACGCCTATCTTGAGACTCATCGATACACGACCTTTCCGGTGCCGGGGATGCACTCGCCCATCACGAAGGGCGCGAAGCCCTGATCGGTCAGCGCCTCGCAGACCTCGTCCACGTCGTCGGGCGCGCAGATCACGGACATGCCGACGCCCATATTGAACGTCTTGTAGGCCTCGTCGGGGGTCAGGCCCGCGGCGCGGGAGACGTAGTCGATGATGGGCGGGACGTCCCAGGCGGGACCCTCCTCGCCGCCGCGGTCGACCGCCGCGTCGATGGTGGCGGGCAGCGCGCGGTTGAGGTTCTCGGTGATGCCGCCGCCGGTGATGTGCGCCATCGCGTGGATGGGGGCGCCGGCCTTGAGCGCGCGGATGAGGCCGCCCGCGTAGATGGTGGTCGGCTCGAGCACGGCGTCGACGATGCTGCGACCGCCGAGCTCGTCGAGCGGGGCCGTGAGCTCCTCGTCCGTCTTGCCCTCGATCACGACCTTGCGCACCAGGCTGTAGCCGTTGGAGTGGATGCCGGAGCTGGGCAGACCGATGATCACGTCGCCCTCCTGCACCAGGTCGGGGCCGATCATCTTGGGCCGGTCGACCACGCCGACCACAAAGCCGGCCAGGTCGTAGTCGTCGGGGTCCATCACGCCGGGGTGCTCGGCGGTCTCGCCGCCCACCAGCGCGCAGCCGGCCATGCTGCAGCCCTCGGCGATGCCGCCAACGATCTCGGCCAGGGCCTCGGCGCGCAGCTTGCCCACGCTCACATAGTCCAGGAAGAAGAGCGGCTCGGCACCCGCCACCACGACGTCGTCGGCGCACATGGCCACGAGGTCCTGGCCCACGGTGTCGTTGCGGCCGAAGCGCTGGGCGATCGCGAGCTTGGTGCCCACGCCGTCCGTGCCGCTCACCAGCACGGGGTCCTCCATGTCCTTGTAGCCCTTCATCGAGAAGAGCGAGCCGAAACCGCCCAGGCCGCCGATGACCTCGGGGCGGTTGGTCTTCTTGACCGCGGGCTTGATCAGCTCGACGGAGCGCGCGCCCTCATCGACGTCCACACCCGCGTCCGCGTAGGTGATGTGCTCTTGTGCCATGGTGCCTCCTTGACCGAGGTGCTTGTCTTACTGTGCCGCGGCGGCCTCGGCCGCCACGACCTCGTCGTACGGCGCGCAGACCAAAAGGCCGCGGCCGTGACCCTTTGCGTACTTGCTGTAATACACGCAGGTAGAGAGCGTCATTACCTTGGAAACGCCGTTGATGGTGGTCTCGGCCCCCGCGCGCCGGGTGACCGCCTTGGCACAGCGGTCCGCGAGGTACGTGTGGAACGCGTCCTCGCTCTCGAAGGTCAGGGTGCGGGCCTCCGCGTCGTCGCGGTCGGTGTCGTAGAAGAAGAGCGGGAGCAGCCGCGTGGCCCCGTCGGGCGTGATGTACCAGACGTCCGTTGCGGCGTCGAATGTGTCCTGCTGGTCCATGCGGGAGATGGGCTCGAACATCGCGCCGTTGTTGAGGTGGTGGCCGTATATGAGCGACTGCTGGTCCACGAGACCGGGCGCCGTGTTGTCGCAGTCGAGGAAGATCTGGCCGCCGATGGTCCAGGTGCCCTCTGCGTTGTGGCGCAGGTAGTGCTCGTTGTCCTCGCCCTGGTACACGGGGAAGCTGACGGGCGTGCCGCCCACGTAGATCCAGCCGACGATATCGTCGTTGATCGCGCGCAGGCCGTCCCAGTCCACGTCCACCGGGCACTGCTCCTCGGGCGTATCGGCCTCGACCACGGCGTATTTGGCCAGGTCGGCGTTGACGACGTCCTGCTCGTGGTAGGAGTACTGCTGGTAGGCAAACATACCGCCCGCCACGACCAGCAGGATGATGCCGACGATGAGCAGCAGGTTGGACACCACGTGGCGCGCGCCCTTGCGGCGCTTGGCCTTCATCGAGTATTTGGCCGGCGCCTGGCGGCTCGGCGCGGCGCTCCGCATCGGGACCGCGCCGCGCTGCATCGTCGCGCCCTGGTCGGGCGTGCGCTCCGGTGCCGTATCCCGTTCGGGCGCGCGCTCCGGCTCGTCGTCCCGGCTCGGCCCCGCGGCCATGTGCCTGCCTGTCCCTGCCACGGGTTAGCCCTCCGCCATCGCAGCTTTGAACTCGGCGATCTTGTCACGCCACTCGGGCATGGTCGCGCCGAGGATCTGCGTGGCGTAGATGGCCGCGTTCTTGGCGCCGCCGATCGCGACGCAGGCCACAGGCACGCCTGACGGCATCTGCACCATGGAGAGCAGGGAATCCATGCCGCCGAGATCGCTTGTCTTCATAGGCACGCCCACGATGGGCAGCGGAGTGTACGCCGCGACGACGCCGCCCAGGTGCGCCGCCTTGCCCGCCGCCGCGATGATCACCTTGATGCCACGGTCGGCCGCGGTCGAAGCCCACTCGTGGACCTTTGCGGGCGCGCGGTGCGCCGAGGCGATGACCAGCTCGTACGGCACGCCGAACTCCTCGAGCTGCTTGGTGCAGGCCTCCATCGCCGGCATATCCGACTTGGAACCCATGATGATGCCCACCAGCGGGGCTTCTGTCTCAGCCATGCGGCCTCCTTTTTCATGTGCTGCGCTTACACGCGCTCCTCACAGTATAGAGAAAAGCAGGTAGCATCCTCTCACCCGTCAAGCTTTCGAAAAGAAAAACGGTCGCGTCCGACTCCCGTCGCGTCGGATGCGAGGCGATTGACCCGTGGCACGCCGGAGCTAGACCGTTTGCCTTCCCACACTCCGCAGATATTCCTCGACGTTTCG
The DNA here is from genome assembly GCA_900314685.1 of uncultured Actinomycetes bacterium. Lineage (GTDB taxonomy): Bacteria > Actinomycetota > Coriobacteriia > Coriobacteriales > Atopobiaceae > Olegusella. The sequence goes on from OMWE01000018.1 coordinate 57,503, forward strand.
GTAGCGGATGTCGAATTCCTCGCAATCTGGCCCCCGGTAGAGCACTGCTCTCTCGGTGATGGGGCCATAGCGGTGCTCGAGCGCGGCGCATTTGTCGGTGTCGAGCAGGTGACGGCACTGTCTCCGGTCCCGCTGGTCGCTGTGCTTGATCTCGTATGCACGGCACGACCCCGCCGCCGGGTTGAAGACCACCATGTCAAACTCCCCGACCGCAAAGCGCACAGTGCACACCTCGCAGTCCGGCAACGCCAGCTTGGTATGCAACAGCACGAGCTCCTCAAGCATCCGGCCCGCCACCTCGCTGCGGATCCTCCCGAGCACATATGCACGCTCGTCAAACGAGAGGTCAGCCATCTGCGGGTCCTGCAGCAGGCTCTGTATCAGTGCGTCTACCTGCGTATATCGCAAGCCTGGTTGGGTGATGACCGTACGCGTGAGCGGCTCACCCGTATACGGCAGCGTCACGACGTCGATACGTCGTGTGAGGTCAAGCAGGCCGAGATACTCCTCTATCTCGCGCACATGCACGTCTGCCAGCGGTACCGTGCGCTCGGAGCCATCCCGTATCTCGAGAATCCGGCGCAGCCGCAGGGTAACGGCGGCAATGTCCACACGATCAAGCACGTCGCTCGGCTGTGCGGGGTCGCTCCGCAGGTTCCGCGCGGACAGGGCGAGGTCGCCGGAGCGAAAGTCCCGCGAGAGCACCTCGAGCGCAAAGCGATGGTTGGCATCCTCCACCACGCGGTTGACGGCCGAGGTCAGCTCGCCTGCCTCATACAGTTCCCGCAGGTGGCGGAAATGACCGCCATCCTGATAGCAGTGCAGGGAGTGTTGGATGTTGCGCGCTATCGCGCTGTCGACATATTCGTCCGTGCCTTCCTTGGTCGCAAACGTCGAGTCGCGATCGTAGTGCACGCCTCCCATGCTCATGGTGCCGCCGTAGCGCAGATACTCGTCGATGCCGTGGATGCCCAGGACACCCTCGAATTCTGCGTACGGAATCCAGGTGGTATGCAACAGGATGCACCGGTCATACAACTGCTCGTCCTGCGAGAACATGAAGCCCAGCGAGTCGGTACCGGACAGCACCACGCGCATGCCCAGCGCCGCGAAGACATCCGAAAAGACCGCCGCCCCCTCAATGAAGTCCTCCATGAGCGTCGCCTCGTCGACGAACACACAGCGGTAGCCGTCCCGCTGCAGTATGCGCAGGTCATGTGCCACATCCTTCATGGTGGTGCCTGCAACGACCTGGATGATGGCAGCATGCGCACGCTCGTCCGGATCCATATCGGCCAGCGCCTGGCGGATTAGGGTGGTCTTGCCCGTACGGCGCAGGCCGTACAGCACAAAGACCTTGTCGCGCGTGTCACCCCACACATAGTCACGAAGACGCCCGTAGCACTCGCGGCGCCGATACGATTCGACGGACTGCGCGAGCGCATCAAGCGCGTCGCCCGTGAGCACCATGGTCGCAAACGTATCCCGCCCCTTTCGGGAGACTCGCGGCGTGCCATGGACCACCCCGCCCTGCAGGCGGTGAAGCTCCTTCTCGAGCTCGCGACGGTACTCGATCTGCAAACCAAGCTGCTCGACCTCGTCCGCCGCGACGTATTTCTCCTTGCGCTTGCCTTCCTCGTACCAGCGCTGATAGAAGTAGTCCCTGCCTTTGATCCGCTTCTTGCCTAAGGATCCCTTGGGTAGCATCGCTATCTCACGCTGGAGCTGCTGTATGCGCGGGCCATCCATACACCCTCCCCTCTTTCCGTTATTATACCCTACTATTTTCAGGGTATAACTGGGGTATAACTACAACGCTCGTTGTCTTTTGTAGCGGGTGTAATCAAGCCCAAGCCAGTGAGCGACAAGTCGTGCCAAGAAAAGCGGTGGAACGAGATTGATCTCGTTCCACCGCTTGTTTGTCAGTTGCCGGTAGGTCCGTTGCCGGCTGATATACACCCGCCGTCAGCTGCGATTGGCCCAGCCGCCGTTCGCACTACGGGCGCGGGGTGCCGCACTCGTTGCAGAACTTGCCGGTGTTCTCATGGCCGCACTTGGGGCAGGTCCACGTGGCGGGCTCGGCGGGCTTGGGCGTGCCGCACTCGCCACAGAACTTGCCCGTGTTCTTCTTCCCGCACTTGGGGCAGGTCCACTCGGCCGCCGCGGGCTCGGGCGCGGGCTTGGGGGTACCGCACTCGTTGCAGAATTTGCCCGTATTTTGGTGTCCGCACTTAGGGCAGGTCCAGGTGCCCGCCGCGGGCGCCGCCGCAAAACCGCCGCCCTGCGCCACCGCGTACTGGTTGGGGTAAGATCCGCCCTGCGCCGGCTGGTTGGCCATCGCGGCGCCACCGGCCATGCCCGCCATGTTCATGCCGAGGAAGCCGTTCATCGCGCCGGCCTCGTTGCCCGCGGCGGTCTTCATGGCCTCGGCGGTCGCGTCGGCCATCACGGCCTGGCGCATGTCCGCATTGCGCAGCGTGGCGGAGCGCTGCAGGTCCTTGATCATCTTCTCGTCCTCGGGCGAGGCGGTGATCGAGTTGACGCCGAAGCTCGCGACCTCGATGCCGCGCAGGTCGCGCCACTTGTTGTCGAGCTCGTCGTTGAGCGCGTCGGCCAGCTCCTGCGTGTGGGCAGGCACCGCGCTGTAGCGGATGCCCATGGCCGAGATCTTGGCGAAGGCCGGCTGCAGCGCCGTCAGCAGCTCGCTTTTGAGCTGAGAGTCGATCTGGCTGCGGGTGTAAGGCTGCTCCACGTTGCCGCAGACGTTCTTGTAGAAGAGCAGCGGGTTGGTGATCTTGTAGCTGTACTCGCCGTTGCAGCGCACGGAGATATCGACGTCCAGGCCGATGTTCTGGTCGACCACGCGGAAGGGCACGGGGCTGGCCGTGCCGTACTTATTGCCGATGATCTCCTTGGTGTTGAAGTAGTACACGCGCTGGTCGTGGCCCGTGTCGCCGCCAAAGGCGAAGCGGCCGCCGATCTGCTTGAAGGTCTCGGCGATGGACTGGCCGATGTTGCCGAAATTGAAGGAGGGCTCGGTCGAGACGTCGTAGGTGTACTCGCCCGGGTCGCCGCAGAAGTCGACGACCGCGCCCTGATCGACGATGATCATGGCCTGGCCGTCGTTGACCACGACGCGCGAGCCGTTGGTGATGATGTTGTCGTCGCCGTAGCGGTTGGAGCTGCGCCCGCTCACGCGCTTCTGGCCCTTGACCACCAGCGTGTCCGCCGGGATGGCATCGCAGTAGATCATTTCCTTCCAGCTGTCGGCGAGCACGCCCTTGGTCGCGCCGACCGCCGCCCTGATGAGACCCATACCGTACCCCTTTCGTCGTGCTGCCTTGCTGTGCCTTATGTCTTGCTTGTCTTCTGTCTTGCTGTGTCTTGTACCCGTCTTGTCTTGCTTTGCTCATTAACTATATAAGACGAACGCCTGATAAAAGCCAAACATTCGAAGAGCGAACACTGCCCTTAATATCCTGGTCGGTAGCTCAGGGCCCAGGTCTCACGCCGGGTCCAGACCCTATGCCGGGCCCGCGCCTCACATTGGACCCGTGCCTCGCACCAAGCCCGTGCCTCACATCTTGAGACCGGCGCCGAAACCACCTGGGCCGCCCGGACCTCCGCCGGGCCCGCCGTGGCCGCCCGGGCCACCGGGTCCGCCGCCGGCACCGTCGTCGATCGGTATGCGCGACACGCGCGTCGTGACGTAACGGTCCTCCTTCACGCCCAGGCGCAGGCCCTCGCCCGACACATACTCGGACGCCTCGTGACGCTCCCGCGCCGTCTTCATCTCGCCGACGAGAATCCGCAGCACGACGCCCGCGATCACGGCGGCCATGGCCACCAGGATGAGCCAGAAGGTAGAGTCTGGTTCTTCTTCCATGGTCAGCCCGAAGAAATAGATGAGCACGGCCGTCAGCGCGAAGGTCCCCAGGAACCACGCCGCGGCCTTCTTGCCGTCGATCGGCAGGTCGCCCACGAAGCGGCCGGTCTGGCCGTTCATCGCGAAGAGGTAGTCCTTGCCCTCCCACTGTGTGTGCAGCAGCCAGACGGGCAGCAGCGCGTACGTGACGTGCTTCCAGGCGACGTCGGCGTCGACGTCGGTCGGAGTCACGGTGTCGTAGCCGGAGACCGAGGCCTCCAGCGCGCCGACCATCGAATTCTCCATGCGTTCGCCCACGCGCTTCTTCTCCTGGTCGGAGGCGATGTCGGGGCGCTCCGCCGCGTAGCCGGGCATGTAGCCGAGCGAGAAGTCGGTGAGCTCGCGGTAGTCGTAGGGCTCGATCGCGTCCATGTGGGCGTCGGGCATCTTGCTGGAGGAGTCGGCGGGCACGCGGCGGAAGTCCAGCGTGCCGGCGCGGCGAACGTCGTACACGCGGGTCTCCGTGACCTGCATGTTGCCCTCGCGATGGGAGCGCGAGCGGGTGCCCTCGAATGAGCCCTGACCGCTCACGCGCGCGTCGTACAGCCAAAACGGCACGTAGACGCCCTGTACGTGCGCGATGCGATTGGCGCTGGCAAAGGGCTTGGGCAGGAGTTTCTTGCCCTGGTAGTAGGTCTTAAGCGCCGCCACCGCCTGGTCGTGGTCGATCTTGAAGGGGATGATCTGCTCGGGCTTTTCCTTGTCCGTGTAGGCGCCGGGGACCACGGTCGTATTACCGCAGTAGGGGCACTCGGTGACGCTGGTCGCCGCGTCCACCATCAGCGCGGCGCCGCAGCTGGAGCAGGTGTAGGTGCGCAGTCCCGCGCGCTCGGACTCGTTCCAGCTCGCGCGGTCGAGAAAGGCCTGCACCGCGCCCGCCTCGCGCGTCTCGGCCTCGGTCGCCGCGCGCGCCTCGGCCATCGACTGCTTGACGGTCTTGGTCGCCCCGCTGCCGTCCGTGCCCGCGTTGGCGACGTCGCCCATGCGCTCGTAGTCGCTGACCTCGCCGGCCGCCGCACGCTGGTCGGCCGCCTGTGCCGCCGCGTCTGCCTGCTGCTGCCGCTCGGCGTAGGCCGCCTCGAGCTCCTGCGCCGTAAAGACGGACCCGCAGAAATCGCACTCCATCTTGCCGAGGTCGGCGTTGTAGTGCATCGTGCCGTTGCACGCCGGGCACTGGTAGTTGACTGTCTGCTCTGGCATCGCGCCCCCCGTCCGTCTTGCGTGCGCGTCGCAGTGCAAATGCGTGCGACTCGCGCATATTGCACATACTATCCCACTTGACTATCCCACCTGCGCGTGTGATTGCCGAACGCCAAATGTCCCGCTCCCGCACGTCGGGAAATGCCCCCTCCTGGCGTGATGGCGTCATTACGTTGCCTTTGTGCACGACTCCTCAGCGGTGACGCTGCCCCCACGACAGAGCGCGTTCCTAGTGACCATGAGAATTTGAGCTAAGAAAAAAGCCCCCGAAGGGGCTGAAAAGTCTGGTGCGGGCGAAAGGACTTGAACCTTCATGAGGGAACCCTCATACGGACCTGAACCGTACGCGTCTGCCAATTCCGCCACGCCCGCGTGCTGGAAAATCTTACTACAGACGCGCGCCGAACGCAACGAGAATTATTAGCTCGCCTCGCATTTTCGTCACGTTTGCGGGTGGGGCGACCCGACCTGCGGGCAACAGGCGCGAGCGGTCGGCGATGTGGGCGAGCGACGGGGCGGCGGCGCGGCGGTACGCGGGCGCGGTGTTCGTCTTATAAAAGGCAGGTAAAAAGCCCGCAGCGGCAGCAGCGTTGCACTATGGTTTTCTGCAGCGTCGGTCCATCAGTCCACGTTGAAGGGAAACCTATGACCACCACCAGGGACCTGGTCCTTTACAAAAGACCCGCCGGGTACATCCCGCGCGTCGCCGCCGTGCACGACCTGTGCGGCTACGGCACCTGCTCGCTGGGCGTCGCGATTCCCGTGCTCTCCGCCGGCGGCTGCGATGTGTGCACTGTGCCTACCTCGCTTTTTTCGGCCACGACGTACTTTCCGCACTTCTACGTGCACGACACCACGCCCATCCTCCCCGACTACCTCGACGCCTGGCAGCAGGTCGACGTCGCCCTCGACGCGATCTACTCCGGCTTTCTCGGATCGGCCGACCAGGTCGCGATCATCCAGCGCCTGTACGACGAGTACCCGACCGCCCTGCGCTGCGTCGACCCCGTGATGGGCGACGCGGGCAAGAAGTACCCCACCTACACGGACGAGATGTGTGAGGCCACAAAAGGCCTGGTCAGCGGTGCCGACCTCCTGCTCCCCAATCTGACCGAGGCCTCAATCCTCACCGGCATCGGCTACGTGGGCCAGGACGTCTCGCCCGAGTACGTCCGCACGATCGCGGACGCCCTGCTCGAGATGGGTGCGCGGACGGTCGTGCTCAAGGGCATCGCGCGCGGCGACGGCCTGATCCGCAACTACGTGATCGGCCGCGATATCGAGGGCGACGAGGTCACGGGCGAGGAGCTGCCCTTCTTGCTCGGCGGCACCGGCGACCTCTACGCGTCCGGCCTGCTCGCAGCCGTGATGACTGGCAGGTCGCTCCACGAAGCGGTCGAGTTTGCCGGCAGGTTCGTCCTGCACGCCATGCGGGTCACGCCGCAGCAGCCGGGCTACAAGTACCGCGGTGTGTGCTTCCAGAGCGCCCTCGGCGACGTCACCGATCTGCTGCGGTAGGTGCGACGGGTGCATCGCTCGCGGCGGCGTCCGTACCCTCGGCTCCATCCGCAGCGTCCGCCCCCGCAGCCTCGCCGCCTGCAGCGTCCGCGCTCGTGCCGCCCGCAGCCGCGCCATTCGTCTTCTCGCCTGCGCTGCTCAGCTCGTCTTCCGGCGCCTCGGTGATCGCGTTGGTGATCAGCGAGTACGGCGTGTGGCTCGAGGTGATGCGGTCGCGGAGGGCCTTTTGCGTCTTGGCGTCCATGCCGGTCACGGTGCAGTTGAAGACGACGCGCCCCTGCGTGGTGGTGGACTTGGTCCAGACGAAGGTCACAAATGAGCTCGTCTCGCCCGTCGGCCGCAGGAACTCAAAGAACCGCGACGTGCGGAAGTCGCCGTCGGCGTCCACGTAGATGTTGACGTGGTAGATCACGGTGTTGATGTCGGGGTTGAGCAGGGCGTTCACGCTGAGCGACGCCGCCTGGATCTGCGCCGTGGAGAAGCAGTCCAGCGCGTTGCCGGACTCCGTGTCGAGCACGGTGACCTCGATGCGGTGCGTGTGCTCGTCGGCCTCCTGCACCGTGAACTCGGCCGGGAACTGCGTGAAGCCGCCGCCCCAGTCCACGCCGCCGCGCATGGCCGACGCCACGGTCAGCACGCTCACGTCCTCGGAGAGGTTGGCGGTGTTGGCGCGGCGGATGACACCGCAGCCGACCTGCATCAACGTCACGGCCACCAGGAAGACGAGCACAAAGCCGACGGCCGTCTTGCGGATGTGCTGCTCGACGTCGTCGCCCGAGGGGTCGTTGCCCGACAGCGGGTCGACGTCCACGCCCTGGCCGGTCTCGCTGCGGTGGGCGCGCTCGCGTTTGGCGCGCTCCTCGTCGGAGTGGCCCGTCTCGTCGACGGTCTGAAAGAGCGCCTCGGCCTCCTCGGCGGTGAGGGAACCGCGCTCCTTGCGGAGTTTTTTGAAGACGTGCTCTCTGCGCTGCTTGCTCTTTGCCACGGTCCCCTCCTTTCCTCTCCGTTGCCAGGCGTCGACCGTTCACCCGCAGTACGGTCTGCCCGCTAGGCCTCCAGCCGGTGCGCCACGGCGTCGCAGATCAGGGCGCCGACCACGGTCTTTGCGTCCTCGATGCGGCCGTCGAGCACGGCGTCGACCAGCTCTGTGAGCGGGACGAGGTCCACGTTGATGAACTCGTCCGCGTCGGGACTCGAGGTCCCCTGCGTGAGGCCGGTCGCCAGGTAGATGTGGATCAGCTCGTCGGCAAAGCCGCAGGATGTGGCGATGGTGGTCAGGAAGGCGATCTGCTCCGCGCGCAGGCCGGTCTCCTCCATCAGCTCGCGGGAGGCGCAGTCGAGCGGGTCCTCGCCTGGCGCCAGCTTGCCGGCGGGGATCTCGACCGTCACGCGGCCGAGCGCCGTGCGGTACTGCCGGACCAGGCAGATCTTGCCGTCGGCGGTCAGCGCCACGATCGCGACCGCGCCGGGGTGGCGCACGACGTCGCGGACAGCCATGCGGCCGTCGGGCATCTTGACCTGCAGGCGGTCGACGTCAAAGATGCGGCCGCGCCAGGCGACGTCCTCGGTCTGGACGCGCTCCGCCAGGGCCGCGTCGCGCGGGTCGTCGTCGCCGAGCACCAGGTCGCGCATCTGCGGCATGCCGGACACGTGGTCCTGCGAGCTGCGGTCGCCGTCATACGTAAAGACGGACGTGGTCTCCAGCAGGTCCTCGGCCCCGGTGTTTGCGTCCGCGACCTCGGCATCCGCCGCGGCCTGGGCACCCGTCGTGACCTGGGCGTTCGCCGCAACCTCGGCATCCACCGCCGCCTGGGCCGTCACGGCCTGCGCCACCGTGCTCTGGTCAGCCTCGGGCTGGTCGTCCGCGGGCTTCGGCGGCTTGATCACGGCACCGCCGCCAAATCTATCGAGCATTCCTCTGAACTCCCCTTCGTGAAGAAAAGACGTGCGGTGCTACAGCGCGCGGTGCGCGATGTCGTGGCGCAGCTGCTTGCCCTCGAAATCGATGAGGTCGCAGGCGCGGTAGGCCTGGTCGCGGGCCTCCTGCAGGGTCGGCGCGACCGCCGTCACATCGAGCACACGACCGCCGCTCGTGTAGGTGCGTCCGTCTTCGCCGAGCTTGGTGCCCGCCTGGTAGACCGTGACGCCCTCGAGCTCCTCGGCTGCATCGATGCCGGTGATGACCTTGCCCTTTTCGTAGCTGCCCGGGTAGCCGGCGCTCGCCAGGACCACGGTGATGGCCCAGTCGTCGTCCCAGGCCACCTGGTCGGCGCTGAGCGTGCCCGCGTCGCAGGCGAGGAAGGCCTCGACCAGGTCGCCGTGGAAGCGCGGCAGCACGACCTGGGTCTCGGGGTCGCCGAAACGGGCGTTGAACTCGAGGACCTTGGGGCCCTCGGCCGTCAGCATAAAGCCGCCGTACAGGCAGCCGGAGTAGGTGATGCCGTCGGCGCGCAGCTGGTCGATCACGCGCTGCTCGGCGTCGACCATGGCCGCGAACTGCTCGGGGGTCACCGCGGGGACGGGCGAGTAGGCGCCCATGCCGCCCGTGTTGGGGCCACGGTCGCCGTCGTAGGCGCGCTTGTGGTCCTGGCTGGTCGCGAGGGGCACGAGTGTCTTACCGTCGGTCAGCGCCAGCAGCGAGCACTCGGGGCCGTCGAGCATCTCCTCGACGACGACCGTGGCGCCGGCCGCGCCGAAGTGGCCGTCGAAGCACTCGGCCACGCCCTCGAGCGCCTCCTCGGTGGTCTGCGCGACGATCACGCCCTTGCCCGCGGCGAGACCGTCCGCCTTGACCACGACGGGGCCGCCGACCTCGCGCACGTACGCCTCGCAGGCGTCGCGCTCGGTGAAGGACTTCCAGGCCGCGGTGGGCACGCCCGCGCGGGCCATGACCTGCTTTGCGAACTGCTTGGAGCCCTCCATCTGCGCCGCCTCTCCCGAGGGGCCGAAGCAGGCGATGCCCGCGGCGCGCACCGCGTCGGCGACGCCCGCGACCAGCGGGGCCTCGGGGCCGATCACGACCAGGCCCACGCCGTGCTCCTGCGCAAAGGCCGCGACCTGCTCGGGAGAGTCCTGGTCGATCGGGGCCGGCTGGGCCTCGGCCAGCATGCCGCCGTTGCCCGGCGCCACATAGCAGCGGCCCGCGCGCGGCGACTCCTGGAGCTTGCGAAGAAGCGCGTGCTCGCGTCCGCCCGAGCCCAAAAGCAGGATATCGATTGTCTCAGCCATCTTGTACTCCTTCGCTTGACGCGCCCGGCCTCGCCGCGGCGCCTCCGACCTGCCTGTCTGACCTACGCCTTGCTTGTCTTACTTACGTTGTATCCGCTTTGCCGACCGATGTACCCGGCCGGCCCGATTGTTTCCCATCCTGTTAAGCAGAACCTGCCGGCAGCGACCTGCCACGGGCGGGGTCCGCTATTGCGCCAGCAGCTCCCTGAGCTCGTAGGGGTCCAGCAGGGACTGCGGCACAAAGGCGATGCCGACCGTGCCCGAGCCGAGGGCCGCCTCGGTGGTGAAGCGCGCCCGCACGACGGCCGCGCGCTCGGCCACGAACTCGTTTGTGACCAGCGGCTTCTCGAGGCGGGAGAGGGTGTCGTCCCGTGCGGTCCACACCTCGATCGTGGTCAGCGGACCCGCCTCGTGCGCCCGCACGCTCATGGTGCGCGCCAGGTTGCCGGCCAGCCAGTCGAAATCGCTCGAGCGGCGCAGGATGTTCACGTCGCCCGTCTCGTCGATCTCGGTGAAGACGTAGTCGCCCGACACACGGAAGCTCAGCGCACGCAACGAGCGGCGCAGGCCGCGGGAGTTGCCGAGCAGGTGGGCGGCGCCGGGCTCGATCTGCGGGGGCAGCAGCATCAGCAGGCGCGACTCCTCGGCCACCTTGGCCGCGTTGCTCACGGCCTCCTCGACGCTCAGACCCGCGTCGCGGTCCATCACAAGACGGGCCACCACCATCGCCAGGCTCACCGACACGCAACGGGTGTCGATGATCTTGAAGCGCGCGCCGCGCACGCGGTGTGCCGCCTCCAGGGCGGAGCTGTACGAGCCCGACAGCACCGTCGAGGGTGCCGCGACGACGACCTCGGACGCGCCCTCCTCCACCAGGTCCTCAAAGGCGGCGGCGTAGCTGTCGCGGCCGGGGGCCGTCACGCGCACGCTGCCCCAGTGGGCGAATATCTCGTCGCGCTCCTCGCGCGTGATGCGGCGGTCCAGGTACTCGTCGCCCTTGATCGTGATGCGACCCGAGACAAGGGTCACCCCGAGGCGCGCGAGCGTCTCGGGGCTGAGGTCACAGCTGCTGTCAGTGACTATCGCGAAGGCGGGCGTGTCCGTCTTGTCCGCCATGCGCCACCCTACTTCCAATAGCGGTTGATGGTCTGCTCGCGGTCGGGGCCGACCGTGATGATGGACGCGCGGACGCCGGCGAGCTGCTCGAGGAAGTCGATGTAGTCCTTGGCCTCGCGCGGCAGCTGGTAGAAGTTGCGGACGCCGGAGATGTCGCACTTCCAGCCGGGCAGGGTCTCGTAGACGGGCTTGGCGTGGTAGAAGACGGACTGGTGCTCGGGCACCGTGGTGTAGGTCTTGCCGTCGCACTCGTAGGCCACGCAGACCTTGATCTCGTCCAGGCAGCCCAGGACGTCGAGCTTGGTGAGCGCGAGGTCGGTGAGGCCGTTGACGCGGGCTGCGTAGTTGACGACCACGGCGTCGTACCAGCCGCAGCGGCGCTTGCGGCCCGTGGTCACGCCGTACTCGTGGCCGACCTCGCCCAGCAGGTCGCCCGTCTCGTCGAAGAGCTCGGTCGGGAAGGGACCGGAGCCCACGCGGGTGAGGTAGGCCTTGGCCACGCCCAGCACGCGCTTGATGTTGACGGGACCCACGCCCGAGCCCGTCACCGCGCCGCCGGCGGTGCAGTTGGAGCTGGTGACGAAGGGGTAGGTGCCGTGGTCGATGTCGAGCATGGTGGCCTGGGCGCCCTCGAAGAGGATGTTCTTGCCGGCCTCGAGCTGCTCGTTGAGGAAAAGCGAGCTCTCCACGATATAGGGGCGGATGCGCTCGGCCATGGGCAGGTAGGTCTCGCAGATCTGGTCGACCGTGTAGGTCGGCATCTCGTAGACCTTCTCGAGGATGGGGTTGGTGTAGGCCAGGGCCGCGTCGAGCTTCTCGCGGAAGATCTTCTCGTCCAGCATGTCCTGGATGCGCAGGCCGGTGCGGTTCATCTTGTCCATGTAGCAGGGGCCGACGCCGCGCTTGGTGGTGCCGATCAGGTTCTTGCCCAGCTTCTTCTCGTGCGCACCGTCCAGATCCTTGTGGTAGGGCATCACGATGTGGGCGTTGCCCGAGATCTTGAGGTCGTCGCAGGAGATGCCCTGGGCCTCCAGCATGTCGATCTCGCCCAGCAGAATCTCCGGGTCCACGATGCAGCCGTTGCCGATCACGGGGGTCACACCCTCGTACATGACGCCCGACGGCACCTGGTGCAGGGCCAGCTTGTGCCCGCCGGCGATGACGGTGTGGCCGGCGTTGGCGCCGCCGGCGTAGCGGGCGACGACGTCGAAGTCGCCCGAGATGAGGTCCGTGACCTTGCCTTTACCCTCGTCGCCCCACTGGGTACCCACGAGTACAGATGCCGGCATGTGATTCTCCTTTGTTGTGGTTCAACAGCCTTTTTAGTATACGACGCGTGCCCGCTCGGCGCGACCCGGCAACGCCCCCGCCCCAAAGACTGCAGACAATCCATGAGCCTGCCATCCGTCCGCGGCGGAGGGTGCGGCCTACTCCCCCTGCGGGCGGAAGACCTCGTAGAACTTCGTGCTGTTGGGCACGAAGGCCAGGTCGATCGTGCCGAGCGGCCCCGAGCGGTTCTTGGCGATGATGAACTGCGTCACGCCCTTGTCGGGGCGGTCCTGGCGCTCGGCCTCCTCGTCGGAGGTGGAGCGGTCGAGCAGGATGACGATGTCGGCGTCCTGCTCGATAGAGCCGGACTCGCGCAGGTCCGAGAGCTGCGGGCGCTTGCCCGTGCGGCCCTCGACGGTACGGTTGAGCTGGGACAGCGCCACGACGGGCACGCCCAGGTCCTTGGCCATGACCTTGATGCCGCGGCTCATCTCGCCGACCTCGGTGGCACGGCTGTCCGCGCGGGCGCGGCCGGGCGGCGGGGAAATCAGCTGCAGGTAGTCGATGATCACGATGCCCTTCTCCTTCTCGTGGAGGAGGCGGCGGGCCTTGGCGCGGATCTCGGTCACGGTCGTGCCGGCGGTGTCGTCGATCTGCACGTCGAGGTTGGAGAGCGTGCCCGTGGCCGCCAGCAGGTCGGGCCACTGGTTGTCCTGGATGCGGGCGCCGCGGATGTCGGAGAGGGAGACCTGCGACTCGGCCGCCAGCAGGCGCTGCGCGATCTCGACCTTGCTCATCTCGAGCGAGAAGAAGACCACCGATGCGCCCGCACGTGCGGCGTTGACGCAGAGGTTGAGGGCAAAGCTCGTCTTGCCCACGCCCGGGCGGGCGCCGATCACAATCATCTGACCGGGACGCATGCCCTGCAGCGCGCGGTCGATGCTGGGGTAGCCGGTCTGCACGCCGAACTCGTTGTCGCCGGCGCTGGCCATCTTGTCCAGCTGGTCGTAGAGGTCCTCCATGATGGAGGCGAGCGAGGCCGAATTGTCCTGCACGTCCTTGCCCGTCACGTCAAAGATCTGCTTCTCGGCGAAGTCGACGACGTCGCGCGAGTCCTCGGGCGCGTCGAACGCCATGGCCTGGATCTTGGCGGTGGCGGAGATCAGCTCGCGCAGGGTGGTGTCGCGCCGCAGCATCTCCACGTGGTGGCGCCAGCTGGCCAGCGCCAGCGAGTTGCTGCCGAGCTCCAGGAGGTAGGACTCGCCGCCGATGCGCTCGAGCTCCCCCATGGAGCGCAGGTGGTCGGCCAGCGAGATGGGGTCCACAGGCTCGGAGTGCTCGAACATCTCCGTGATCGCCAGGTAGATGGTGCGGTTGGCGAGCAGGTAGAAGTCGTCGGGCCGCAGCTTGGTCAGGCACTCGTGCAGCACGTCCTCCGAGAGGATCATGGCGGACAGGACGGACCGCTCGGCAGCCACGTCCTGCGGCATGCTCACGTCGCCCGGCAGGGCCATGATCTGTCGGTTGTCGTCGCGGTCCCGTGCCGGCACGATGTCCTCCGTTGGGTCTGGTCGCCGTGCGCCTGCCCGCCCCGACACACCCGTCGGCGGCAGACGCCCGTTCGCACGCGTCGGTGCCCGCGCAGTCGCGAGGCACACGTTCGTCTTTGCGGGTGCATGGTATCCCATTTTTTTCCGGCTGTCCCCGCGCAAAACCGCCGATTTCGGGATTCAACAGGCGATTGTTGAATGTGATTCGCGAGGACCTGCGGCTTAGCGGGTTTTCAACGTTTTCAACAATTTTCAAAATTTTCCGCAGGCGGTCAGTAACCCCGTTCGTCCCACTTTTCAACATTATGCAAAAGTGCTCGGCGTGCCCTGCAATTATTACGAGAGATTCACGTCCGCTCAGGCAAACCCGCAGGTAAATGGCACGGCTTATACATCTCTTACAAAAAATCCCCCAGACGCCTCATGCGTCCGGGGGATGCTTTTTGCTCTAGCCGATACGGCGAACGAACTTTTCATCGCCGCCTGACCTGCGCTTTTTGTTGAAATCCGCAGGTGAGGGCATACGAACAAAAACGCTACTCGGCGGCCTCTGCAGTCGTCTCCTCGGTGGCCTCAGCCTCGGCTGCGACCTCCTCGACCTCGGGCTCGGGCTCCGGCTCGGTCTCGACCTCGGGGCCGACCTGGACGGAAACCTTGGCGTTGATGTCGCGGTAGAGGTTGACCTCGACCTCGTGCAGACCGGCGGTCTTGATGGTGCCGCCGCGGGAGATGCGCTTGCGGTCGACCTCGACGCCGAGCTGAGCCTTGATCGCGTCGACGATCTGGGCGGAGGTGACGGAACCGAAGAGCTGGCCGTCCTCGCCGATACGGGCGTCGACGACGACCTTCTTGCCGTCGAGCGTGGCCTTGGTGGCCTCGGCATCGGCGATGCGCTTCTCCTCGCGCTTGGCGATGTTGTGACGACGCTCCTCGAGCTGCTTGATGTTGCCCGGGGTAGCGGGCTGGGCGATGTTGTTGCGGAAGAGGTAGTTCTCCGCGTAGCCCTGGGCGACGTCGACGATGTCGCCCTCTCCGCCCTTGCCCCGGAGCTCGCTCAGAAGAATAACCTTCATGGGAAGCTCCTTTCTACCCGCGGTTGCGGGAGCCGCGGTTGGAGACCACGGGGACGGTGTAGGGAACCAGAGCCATCACGCGGGCGCGCTTGACGGCGGTCGCGATGTCGCGCTGGTGCTGGGTGCAGGCACCCGTGACGCGGCGCGGCTTAATCTTGCCGCGGTCGGTCATGAACTTGCGGAGCAGCTGGGTGTCCTTGTAGTCGATGAACTCGACGTTTTCCTTGCAGAACTGGCAATATTTGCGGTGCAGAGGACGCTCTTCCTGGCGCCTCTGACGCTGCCTGGGCTTAGCCATGGTCTATACCTCCTAGAACGGAATATCCTCGTCGTAGACGTCCTTTGAGGGGGGCGTCTGTGCTGCGGGAGACGCTGCGGCAGGCTGCGGCGCCGCGGGTGCGGGCTGCGAAGCGGGCGCACTCTGCGCGGGTGCCGGGGGCACGGAGGCGGCGAACCCGCCGTTGCCCGACCCGAAGGTCTGGGCCGGCTGCGGCTGCTGCTGGTAGCCCTGCGGCTGCTGGTAGCTGGGCTGTTGCTGGTACGGCTGCTGGTACGGCTGGCCGCCCTGCGGATACCCCGGCTGCGCACCCTGGTTGCGAGAGGACATAAACTCGACCTCGTCGACGTAGACCTCGAGCTTGCTGCGGTTTGATCCGTCCTGGGCCTGCCACTTGCTGTAGTGCAGCTTGCCCTCGACAGCTACCTTGGTGCCCTTGGTGAGGAATCGAGAGAGCCCCTGGGCGCGGGCGCCGAAGAGCACGCAGTCAACATAGTTGGGGCGATCCTTCCACTCACCGGACTGCTGGTCGCGCACGCGATCGTTGACAGCCACGCTGAAGGACAGGACCTGGGTCCCGCTCGGCATGCTGCGCAGCTCGGGGTCGCGGGTCAGATTGCCCGAGATATTCACCCTGTTGATGCTCATACGATCTCCTCTCCTGGGTCCCTTGCGGGTCTCCCCATTTCCTTGCTTTGAATGATCGCGCTAGTCCTTGTCGGGACGGCGGACGATCATGTGACGCTTCACGTTGTCGTTGATGCGCAGAACTCGGTCGAGCTCAACGATCTGCGTGGGGTCGGCATGGAAATTGATGAGGATGTAATCGCCCTCGGAAAGGCCGTCGATCTCGTAGGCCAGCTTGCGCTTGCCCCAGTCCTCGACGCTGTCGACTACACCACCAGGAGTGACGACGGCACCCTCGATACGCTTCGAGACAGATGCACGAATCTCCTCGGTTGCGGCGGGATCGACAAAATACAGCAGTTCATAAGCCTTCATTACTTCACCTCCTCTGGACTAATGGCTCCGGTTGGTGAAGGTCCTCCGGAGCAGGAACGGTCGATAATCGTATCACAACGTTGCCGACCGCTCGGGCATTCTACGTCCCCACGTACTTTCCCCACATAAATACGGTACCAGCAGGCGCGATGCGGTCGGGGCGGGGAGCTTGCGGCAACCTTGTCACATGCTGGCGTGCAGCTAGCGGGGGCTCCACACGACCTGCCCGCAGGCGCGCGTTTTTCTTAGCTTGCAAAAAGCTGTCCTCTGGACCTCCATAGGATTTACACAAATAAGGAAGGTGTCCGCACCATCAGCTACCATGTATGACCAATGAAAGGACGGTCATGAACCCGTACGACGGACATTACTACGCGCGCTCGCGGGCGCTGCTCAAAAGCCAGCGCGGCTGGATCAAGCCCCTGCTCGTGCTGGCGGCGGCGCAGTTTGTGCCCGTGGTCGGCGCGCTCGGGGTCACGGGATACCTGCTGGAGTACGCGCGTCTGGTCGCCTGGGGCGTAGATGCCGCCCCCAAACAAAAGAACGTGCAGGTAGGCGCCTGCATACGGGCGGGCTGGCGCGGCTTTGTCGCCGGCCTCGGTGCCGCCCTCGCCGCCACGCTGATCGAGATGGGCCTGGGCTACCTATTCGGCGCGGATTCCGAGGTCGTCAGCTTTGTCGCGTCCGTGCTCTCCCTCCTTGCCGGCACGGTCTCGGTGGTCTGCGCGCTGCACGCGACGGTCTACCAGAACTTCCGCGCGGGCTACAAGCGCCGCATCGGCCAGATGCTCTCCGGCGACTTCGCAGGCATCGTCAGGATCTCGCTGGTCTACCTCACGGTGAGCATTGTCGTGGCGCTCGCCCTGGGCGTCCTCATCGCCTTCCTCTTCATCCAGATCATTGGCGCGTTCACGGACATCGCGCCGATGCTGGCCTACTCGGACACGCTCGAGGCGATGACCGTGGGCGAGGCCTATCGGTTCATGCAGCAGTTCCTCGCCGTCTGCAGCGCCTACGCGCCAGGCATCGCGATCCTGACTTTCCTGGCCGTGCTCGGTGCCACGTATGCGCAGCTCATCCTGGTCCTGTCGGTCGGCCTGTGGTTCCGCCGCTTCAACGTACCCGCGTGGGGCTCGATGGATGCGCCGCTGCCGCCGCGGGTCCGACCGGTCAATCCGCAGCTCCCGCCGTCGGGTGGCTCCGGCTCACAGTATCCGCCGTCGGACTACACGCGGTAGGCGCGTCCGTCTACCCCGTTTGTCTTCCCTGTTTGTCTTTGTTTCTCTTTGTTTGTCTTTGCAAAGAAACGCGTGAAGGATTGCGCAAAAAGACGACATGAAAAAAGCCGGCCACCTGCGTGACCGGCTCGTCTCATCTGGCGGAGAGGGGGAGATTTGAACTCCCGAACCCCGAAGGGTTAACGGTTTTCGAGACCGCCGCATTCAGCCGCTCTGCCACCTCTCCAGATAAAAGACGTGGCGCCGAAGCGCCACGTGGGTAATCTGGCGGAGAGTCAGGGATTTGAACCCTGGAGACCCTTTAGAGGCCTACACGATTTCCAATCGTGCTCCTTCGACCACTCGGACAACTCTCCAAAAGCGCATTGGTCAGTATACAAGAAGTTGGCACCGAATATCGCGGGAAGTTCAGCGTTTTTTGTGTGCGCCTGGCGAGGGCCCATATTTGTGTAAAGTGGACGGACGGAAAGGTCGCAGCGGCGGTGCGCTGGGCGTAGCGGTGGAGGGAGTCGGACGCGTGGGCATGTTTTTCTCGCCATACGGCACCACGAGCTACGCGGTGCTCCCCATCCCCGCCTGGCTGGACCTCGCCGCCGTGATCGTCGGCGCCTTCTCGGGCATCCTCGCCGCGCAGCAACGCCGCCTCGACCTCGTGGGATACGTGGGCCTCGCGCTGATCTGCGGGCTGGGCGGTGGCCTGATCCGCGACACCATCCTGCAAAACGGCGACGTCTACATGATGTCCTCGCCGTACGCGATTCCCGGCGCGGTGATCACGGGTGTCTTTGGGTTTTTCTTCCCCAAGCTGGTCAAAAACCACCCGGACCTCTTCGAGTGGGTCGACATCGTCTCGGTCGCGCTCTTTGTGGTCGCCGGCACCGACAAGGCCATCGTCAACACCGCCCGCCCGCTGGCCGCGATGCTGCTCGGCACGATTACGGGCGTCGGCGGCGGGATGCTGCGCGACGTCTTCCTCGGCGAGGTGCCCAAGATCTTCCAGCGCTCCAACCTGTACGCGCTCTGCGCCCTGGCCGGCGCGGGCTGCTATTACGGGTTCGTCTGCTGGCTGCGGATGCGCAAGCTGTGGGCGCTGGTCCTGTGCGTGGTCATCATCATCGCGATCCGCCGCTGGTCGCTGCACTACAACGTGCTCTCCCCCGCCGACGTGGACCTCGGGCCGCGCGTGGGCGCTGGCGCGCGCGTCGTCTATCGCGCCGCCGAGAACCGCGGCCGCCGTGAGGCCAACACGCTCCTGCGCCAGCAGGGTGTCGCCGACGGGCTCAGGGCAGGCGCGAGCGGCGAACCCGGAAAGTCCCGCCACACCAACAACGCTGGTACCGGCCCCAGCCGTCACTAGGTCGGACACAGCCCGCCGCGGCGTGCCCATCGCCCGGCTGCGCACCCGTTGCCGTGCGACGCACCCCTATTCCCTTTCGCGTCTCGCTGCAAAGTTGCTGTTGGAGCGTGATTCTTCCCAACGCCGCGTGCCGAGCCGTTCTCCCGATGGCAATTTGCAGCGATTTGCGGCAAAGGCCCGCCTGAAGCACGAATCCATCCGACGGGCAAACCGCGTATCAAACTTTGGGAAGGGTTTTGCAGCGATTCGCGGCGGAAACCCATCCGAAGAACGATTTCCCGCGCGACACCGCGACTACATCAAACTTCGGACGCGGTTCTGCAGCGATTCGCGTAGATTTGGCATCGGGAGTACGACGCGCCTGGCGCCAAGTCTCCAGCGCGCCGGTGATGTCCGCCTCGCCGTCCGCGATCAAAACCACTGCCGCGTCCGTCCCTCCTTCGCCTATTGTTGTATCGGAGGGCAAATTAAGAAAAAGGCCGTGACCGTATAAGAATTGCTTAAGACGGGCGTGCGAAGAGCCGCCAAGACGGAAGCTGGAGAACTATCGAGTCGGGCTCGTGAAGACCTGCCCAAGATGGACGGTGCGCTCCTGGCACAGGACGCGCAGGCAAAGCGAGGCGAACGTGGAACCATTCCTCATCTATCTGATCGCGGTCAACGTCGTGGCGTTCCTGGCGTTCGCGGTGGACTTCTTCCTCTGCATGAGGTTTCCCGCCCTCGACGACTCTATCGTCAACGCCCTCATCCTCGATATCTTTCCCGTCGCGGGCGGCACGGTGGGGATGCTGATCGCCCTGTTCGTCTTTGGCGGCAGAGGGCGCGGCCATCGCATGAACAAGGACAACATCGCTTGGTGGTTCCTCGCGATCAGCTGTCTCATCGTCTGGGGACTCGTTGTCGCCGTGCGGTACGGCCTCGTGACGCTGGACGCGGGGGTGGCCGGCGTCGTGTCCGGATGGAACCTGGGCCGACTCAAGATCCTGGGCGTCTACCTCGCCATCATCAACGTCGTCACCTTCGTAGTGTTCGCCTGGGACAAGCACGTAGCGGCGAGCGGAAACGACTACGAGAGGCGAGCGCCAGAGGCGCGCCTGCTGGGGCTCTGCCTGATCGGCGGGTCCGCGGGCGGTATCCTCGCCATGCATGTCTTTCGGCACAAGACGCGGAAGTGGTACTTCGTGTGGGGACTGCCGGCGTTCATCGTCCTTGACGTCGCGGTCGCCCTGTTCGCACACATGGCTGGGCTCATCTAGCTGGGGTTTCTTGACCTGTGTTTGTCTGCAGCCGGTGCGTTACTCAGCAACAATCATGCGGCATGACAACGAATACGTCGCCCTGCAACAAATCCGTAGCGCCCGACAACAAGTACGTAGAGGCAAACAAAGAATCCGCCAAAGTGTGGGCTAGCAGCCGACAAACCGTCCCGCAGCTCACACTTTGACGGATTTGTTGCCGGCATCCACGTACTCTTTGTCGACGCCTACGGATTCGTCGTCAGGCAGCGGATTTGTTGTCGGCACCTACGTCCTATTCGTCAGCGCCTACGGATTCGTTGCAGGGCAGCGTATTTATTGTCAGACGACGGGTTTGTTGTCGGCACAGTGTCACAGCTCGAGGGTGCGGAAGTCATCCACGATCTCGTCGGCCTCCGACACATCGCAGCCGGCGAAGAAGCCCGTGTACCCGATCACGTACATCCCCGCAGCGTGGGCGGCAGCGATGCCCGCCGCTGCGTCCTCGACGACCACGCAGTTGGCAGGGTCGGCGCCAGCCAGCCGCGCCGCCTCGAGGTAGGGGTCCGGATTGGGTTTGTGCTTCTTCGTCGCCTCGCGCCCGACGATGCGCGACACGTACGGCGCCAGTCCGATGCGCCTCGCCGCACCCGTCACAAGCTCGGTCTCCGTCGAGGAGACGATCGAGACGCCGACTCCCCGCGCTACCAGCGACGCCATCAGCTCCGCGGCGCCTGGCGCGGCCTCGAGCGGCTCGTCGAAGTAGATCACCCGCTCGTCGGGGTAGTTGGCAAAGATCTCTTCCTCCGTCGCGTCGACCCCGTGCCGGCGCGCGATCGCCTCCGCCAGCGAGCCGTCCGCCGTGCCCATCAAGCTCGCGAGCTCCGCATCGGTCACGTGCACCCCCACGGACTCGAAGCCCTGCCTCGTGAACACCTTGTAGTACCGCTCGGTGTCGGCGAGCGTCCCGTCAAAGTCGAAGAAGACGTTCGTGATCTTGCTCGGCCGTCCCATGGCACCCTCCCTACTCCGCTAGTACGCCCCTACATCGCCAGTACTCCCTACGCCATCGGCGCTCCCTACGCCGTCGGCGCTCCCAGCGTCGCTAGTGCTCCGCTACGCCGTTAGTACGGCATGATATCCCTGATGGAGCCCGCTTTGTGGCCCGCTCCCACGCGTCATCCAGGTCGTCGTTGAGCGTACCCCTAGCTGCTATCGGGACGCTTGTGTTCGTCGCTGGAGGTGCTGGTCGTTGCCCCTCGAGCAGTTCCGTTCGTACCCACAAGGCCCTTTTGTAGCAGACCACCACAATTGCCGTGTGCGGGTACGATGACGCGCATCCTCATCGATCCTGGAGCGTACCTGCATGCGCCTATTACAGCGTTTTGCAAAGAAGCCCCTTTGCGGGTACGAATTTCGTCCCGCGTTGGACACTCGACTCGTACCCGCAAGCCCCATTCGCAGGATTTCACTCAGATGTGCGCTTCCGGGTACGACGCCCGTGGCGACAAAGCTGACCGTCGTACCTGCAAGCCCCATCTATAGAGCGCGAGGCCGCAGATGGGGCTTGCGTTGACATAGGATTCTTCAATCTCTGCGACGGGCAGGGGTTCACGCGCAACGTGGCTCCACGGCAGGGCAGGTCCCACGCTCGACGGGACCTCACGCGGCGGGCAGGGTCACCGAAGCCTTGAAGAGGTCGCCGTCGATCCGGAGGTCGAGGCGGCCGCCCATGAGGCCGCTTAGCGAGCGCGCGATGTCGAGCCCGAGGCCGCTGCCCTCGCTGTGGCGGGAAGAATCACCGCGCACGAACCGCTCCATCAGCTCATCGGCAGAGATGTTGAGCCGCTCGCGTGACACGTTCTTGATCTCG
The DNA here is from genome assembly GCA_900314685.1 of uncultured Actinomycetes bacterium. Lineage (GTDB taxonomy): Bacteria > Actinomycetota > Coriobacteriia > Coriobacteriales > Atopobiaceae > Olegusella. The sequence continues at coordinate 79,364 of OMWE01000018.1, forward strand.
ATGGTCACGAGGGCATCAGTGGGGAGGGCGCTTGCTGCCGCGGCACCGATCGCCGGGGCATTCATCGCCGCAGCACCGATCGCCGGGGTGCCCGTCGCACCCTCGGCCGCACCGTCCGTCTTACCTGCGCTGATGTACACGCGCGAGCCTGGGGCGGAGTACTTCGCCGCGTTGCTCAGCAGGTTGCGCAGGACGCGCCAGAGCAGCCGCCCGTCGGCCATCGCGTAGAGGTCCTCGGGCACGTCGATCACGCACTCGAGCCCCGCCGCGTCCATCCGCGCCTCGTACTCGCCGTATGCCTGGTCGACGATCTCCGCCACGGAAGTCCTTTCAAGCTGCACCTCGATGTTGCCCGAGTCCGCCTTGGAAGACTCCAGCACGTCTTCCGTGAGCTTGCGCAGGCGCTCGGTCTGGCGCGCGAGCACTGCCAGGTACTCCCGCTCCTGCTCGGGCGTGTGGTCGCGGCTCAGCAGGTCCACGTAGTTGGTGATGGACGTGAGCGGCGTGCGGATGTCGTGGCCCACGTTGGCGATGAGCTCGGTCTTGAGTCGCTCGCTGCGCATGCGCTCGTCCACGGCGCGCGAGACGGCGTCGCTGATGCGGTTGAGATTCCCGGCCTGCGTGCGCATGGCACCGTACATGCGTCCCAGCGTCTCTCCCGGGATCTGGTAGCTGAGGTTGCCGCCGCAGATCTCCGCCGCCGCGTCGCAGACCACCCGCTGCATCCACAGGGAGTGGAGCGCCACCGCCGCGACGGCCAAGCCGGCCAGGAAGTAGACCTCGCCCACCCCGCGGCCGAGTCTAGCGGCGGCGTCCAGCTGGATGTATAGGTAGACCGCCAGCACCAGCATGCGCTGCCAAAAAGCCGGGATCAGCGAGCCGAGGAAGCGCCCTGCCTTCTTGGCCCAGCCCCAGAGCCAGCCGGCCGCGGTGCCCTGCCAGAGCGTGCCCGCCTTGACCCGACGCGCCAGGCTCATCAGATATGTGAAGAAGACCAGCGAAAAGGCAAGGAGCTCGGCGGTCAACGCGGTCACCATCTGCAGGCCGTACTCCGGGGTGTTGAACACTTCGCTCAGCGTGAAGAACCCTGCTGGCATGAAGAAGAGCATCAGCCCCAGCATCAGGACCGTCATCAGGTCGAAGGGAAATCGGTCGATGCCAAGCAGGACAATCCCGTCGCGCCCCTCCCGATGGCCCGCCGCGCAGAACTCGTACACCAGCACCAGCACAAAGAGGGCCGCGAGGCACACGATCGCCGGCAGCGCGACCTGGCCGTAGTTGTCGGTCAGCGCACCCATGGCGTAGACGTCCGAGAACCCGTCGTTCGCAGTGAACGGCGTTACCAGCAGCACCGTGCAACGGTAGACGGAGCAGGCGTCCCAGTCCGCGTCGCTCATCTCCTTTACCTCCTGCTCGGTCGTGAACCAGGGCGAGGTGGACTCGGAGTTGAAGCAGAGCCAGACAGTCTCCTTCTGGAGCGCGGTCCGGTAGGTCGTTGTATCCTCCGCCGCGGTGGTTGGCGACGTTGCACCCGTTGCCGCTGCATCTGTTGTCGCTGCGTCGTCTGCCTTTGCAGCATCCGCATCTGCCGCATCGCTCCCGATCGTGTCGAGCAGCACCTGCTGCGTGCCGTCCTTCTTCACCTGCACGATAAGGTAGCGGAGGTTGGTATGCGACGGGTCTGTGTAGGTCGTCGTGCCCGCGTTCAGCTCGGAGACGATATCGCACGTCGTGCCTTCCATCCGCTCCCTGACGATGCTGGTCTGCGGGTGTCCGTCGCCGTAGGTCGCCCAGGTGGCCACAAACGACGCCACCACGATCAGCACCTCCAAGACGCACAGGGCGAGGATGCCCAGCACCTTCCATAGCGTGCTGCCCAAGCAGTGGTTGCGCGCGTCCTTCTTCCCTGCGGCAGTGCCGTCGTCGCTCACGGCAGACGGTACTGTCCCAGGCTGCGGCAGCTCGATCGTCTTCGTAGGCAGATCGGTCGTCTTCGTCGGCTCTGTCTCGGTCGTTGACAGCTCGGTCGAGCCGAGCTCGTACTCGTTCTTCTTCATGATGTCGCTCACTTTCCGGCGTGGGTATGTCCTGTAGAGACGAGCCCTTCTGCAGTGTGCCCCGTCGATGGTTGCCCTGCCGTCAGTTACTCTCCGGGGCGGGCGTGCCCCGCCGTCGGGTCTTCCATCCGGTAACCCTGGCCCCAGACCACCCGCAGGTAGCGGGGCTCAGCCGGGTTGATCTCGATCTTTTCCCTGAGGTGACGGATGTGGACGGCCACCGCGCCGCGGCTGCCGACCGGCACCTCGTGCCAGACCTGCTGGTAGATCTCCGCGGATGAATAGACGTGCCCGGGGTGCTGCATGAGCAGCCGCAGGATGTTGTACTCCACGGGAGTCAGCGCGACCTCCGATCCGTCGACCGTGACCCTCTTAGCGTCGTCGTCCAGGCTGATGGACCCGATCGTCGTCACGCTGCCTTGGCTGACGTTGCCGCCGAGCGTCATGTACCTACGGAGCTGGGAACGGACACGGGCGATGAGCTCTGCGGGATTGAAGGGCTTGGTGATGTAATCGTCGGCGCCGACGTTGAGCCCCATGATCTTGTCCGCATCCTCGGCGCGGGCGGTCAACAGGATCACCGGCACGTTGGAGACCTCGCGGATTCGCGCGAGCGCCGTGATGCCGTCCATGACCGGCATCATGACGTCGAGCAGCACCAGGTCGATGCCGCCGGCGACCACGCGGTCCACCGCGGTCTGGCCGTCGCGCGCGACCTCCGTCTGGTATCCCTCGGCCCGCAGGTAGATTTCCAGCGCGCTGGTGATATCCGCCTCGTCGTCTGTGATCAGGATGACTGCCATGCCTGTATCCTCGTCTGTGCCCTCAGAATTGCCTTCCCGTCAGGGTTGGCCGTTCCCCCTCCGATGGCATTGTTATATCGGAGCGGGGATTAAGAAAAAAGCATGCGGGTGTTTAAGAATTGCTTAAGACCAGGGGCGGTAATCGTGCGCCAATCCCACATAGGCGCGCAGGCAGCGACAATGCAACTCTGCTCGCAAAGGCGCATGGCGGCAGTGTGTGCGTCAGCTCACGCACCGATTGCGCATCATTGTTGCTTCGAGCAATATCCGAGGGACCCCTCTTCGAAGATATGACCCTTTTGAGTCATTCGGCTGATTTTGTGATCTTTGCACGCAATCTCGCATATTCGCGCATGCAGTCTACCTGCGGATATGTGAATTGCAACCACCGAAAAAGTACCGTGTTTTCCCAGGGTTTGCTGGCGAGCCGTTTACCTGCGGCTTTGCAGACACGCCAAGCCCGCCAGATGACTCAAAAGGGTCATATCTTCGAACAGGGGTCGGCACAAGCAGCCCGAGGCGTCGTTATGCCGATTTCTCATGACAGCTGGCACTACAGAAGCGGCGCATGGAGGTCACCCGACAACAATGCTACGGGTCTCCCAACAAGTCACGCCACAGCTTGCGGAAAAGTACGCAGCCGTTAATAAAGAAAACGCAGAAGTGCGCGTTTGGAGCGAGCGTAGTCGGCTTCGAACGCGCACTTCTGCGTAGTTATTGTTTGCCCGTTGCGTATTATTTTTCAGGCACAGGTCAGTGCGGGGCGGAGTCAGCGGAGCAGACTGCAGGACGATTTGCAGGCGGCTGGCGGGCAGCCGGCGGTGAGATAGCAAGCTGACGAGCTGCTGGTGAGGCGGGCCAGATGCCGGATTAGAGCTTCTTCACCAGGCCGTGCTTGACGTTCCACTTGCGGCGGTCGATCTCGGAGAGCAGGCGCTTGCGCATGCGGATGTGCTTGGGCGTGACCTCCACCAGCTCGTCGTCCATGATGTACTCAAGCGCCTCCTCGAGCGTGAAGACCTTGGGCGGTGTGAGCTGCACGGCGATGTCGGCGGTGGAGCTGCGCTGGTTGCCCAGGTTCTTGGTGCGCGCGATGTTGACGACCATGTCGCCGGGCTGCGGGCGCTCGCCCACGAGCATGCCCTCGTAGCACTCGTCGCCAGGGCCGACGAAGAGCGTGCCGCGGTCCTGCAGCGTGCCGAGCGCGTAGGCGACGGCCTTCTCGGTGGACATGGAGATCATCGCGCCGCCCTCGCGCGCGCCGATGTTGCCGGCAAAGGGACCGTACTCGAGGAACGTGTGGTAAAAGACCGCGTCGCCGTGCGTGACGTTCATGATGCGGGTCTTGAGGCCCATGATGCCACGGGTCGGGATGTTGAACTCGAGGTGCGTCTGCGTAGTGCCGGCCTCCATCGAGGTCATCGTGCCGCCGGCGTTGCCGAATACCTCGATGACCTTGCCGGAGTACTCGCCCGGGCACTCGACGACAGCCTGCTCGATCGGCTCGAGCTGCTCGCCATCCTTGCCCTTCTTGAAGAGCACGCGCGGGCGGCCCACCTGGAATTCGAAGCCCTCGCGGCGCATCGCCTCCATCAGGACGGACAGGTGCAGGATGCCGCGGCCCGCGACCTCCACGCCCGTCTTGTCCGGGAGCTCCTCGATGCGCATGGTGACGTTGTTCTCGGCCTCGGTCATCAAGCGCTCCTTGAGCTGACGGCCGCCGACGATGTCGCCGTCCTGGCCGACGAGCGGCGAAGTGGACGCCTCAAAGACGACCGCGAGCGTCGGCGGATCGATCTCAATCGGCTCGAGCTCCACGGGGTTGTCGGGGTCGGTGTAGACGTCGCCGATGTCCGTGCGGTCCACGCCCACCACGGCGCAGATGTCGCCCGCGCCGACCTCAGAGCACTCGGTGCGGCCCAGGTAGTCGAAGGTGAAGAGCTTCTTGACCTGGCTCATCGCGCGGGAGCCGTCGTTCTTCACGACGAGGATCTTGTCGCCGTCGTGGATAGTGCCGGAGTACACGCGGCCGATGCCGATGCGGCCCAGGTAGTCGGAGTGGTCGATGGTCACGCACTGCATCGCGAGCGGGCCGTCGGGGTCCACGTCGGGCGCGGGCAGGGCGTCGACGATCATGTCGAGCAGGGGGTACATGTCCATATTGCCGTCGTCGGGGTCCAGGCGCGCGAAGCCGTTGACCGCGGAGGCGTACACGACGTGTTCCATCGCGAACTCGAGCTGCTCGTCGGTGGCGCCCAGGTCCATCATCAGGTCCAGGGAGGCGTTGAGGGCATTTTCGGGGTTGGCGCCGTCGCGGTCGATCTTGTTGATCACGATCATGATCGCGAGGTGGGCGTCGATGGCGTGGCGCAGCACGAAGCGGGTCTGGGGCATGGGGCCCTCGGCCGCGTCGACCAGCAGCAGGGCGCCGTCTGCCATCTTGAGCACGCGCTCCACCTCGCCGCCGAAATCGGCGTGGCCCGGCGTATCGATCACGTTGATCTTGATGTCCTTGTAGGCGATCGAGATGTTCTTGGCCAGGATGGTGATGCCGCGCTCGCGCTCCTGGTCGTTGGAGTCCAGCACGCGCTCCTGCACCTGCTGGTTGTCGCGGAAGGCGCCCGAGGCGCGCAGCAGCTTGTCGACCAGCGTGGTCTTGCCGTGGTCGACGTGGGCGATGATGGCGATGTTGCGGATGTTCTCCTGAAGCATGGGTCCCTCTTGGTCGTAATCGCATGTATCCGCACAACTTTAGCGCGAGAGGTACATCAACGTGAAGCTCCCAAGCAAGAAACCCGTGCTACTCCATCTACTGAAGCGGACCTCCGTCTGGCATCACGAACGCCCATGCGCCAAAGGCGTCAGACTCCTTTGGCTAAGCACACCCGATAGCTCACTTGAGACAAGTTATAAAGAGATATAAAATGTACACTGACTTATAATGAGTTATAAAGAGATATAAAACTGCATGCGAGGTCGATTATGTCGAGCACCAATCCCTTCAATCCAAGCTTTGGTAGAGTCCCACCCATCTTCTTGAGTCGTGACGAGCAGCTCAGTGCGGTCGCCAATGGGATCAAGGCGCCCAACAGCCCATTCCAGACCACCCTCGTGTATGGTCAGCGCGGCGTCGGCAAGACGGCCTTCCTGGCGGATGTGTGCAGGTCCTTCTCAGACGATTCCTCGTGGATTGTCGTCAACCTTCCACCAAGTGGCAACCTGCTCCAAGGACTTGCACAGCAAATAGTGTCCAAGTCCCCCGCCGACCTTCGAAAGGTCCTCGAGTCCCTCGACGGCATCTCGGTTTCCGTCTTTGGCCTTCAGTTTGGCTACGACCGCCGCGACCTGCTTGGCACCGACTATCAGACTGTCCTAGAAAGGCTCCTGCAGCGACTGAAGGACAAGGGCATTTCTGTCCTCGTAGCTATCGACGAAGTCACGGCATCCGAGGACATCCGACTATTCGCCTCTGTCTATCAGATTCTCATGCGCGAGAACCTACCCATAGCGCTTATCATGACCGGCCTCCCCAAGAACGTCTCCGAGCTGCAGAACGACAAAGTCCTCACCTTCCTCCTGCGTAGCGCGCGGGTGATGCTGCCGCCACTTGACCTTGTCTCTGTCAAGATCAGTTACAAGAGGACCTTTGAGCACGGTGGCCGGATTGTTGACGAAGACACGCTCGACTGCATGGCGCGCGCAACGCAAGGGTATGCGTACGCCTTTCAGCTGCTCGGCTACCTGCTCTGGGAAACCGGCGCTGAGACCATTGCCCGAGGCACCTTTGACGAGATACTGGACACCTATCGCGAGCAGCTCTATCGCAATGCCTACGCAAAGATCTACGAGGTGCTCTCACCCATGGACCAGCAGTTTCTGCTGGCAATGGCTCATGGGAATCAGCCCACCATTGCCATGAGCGCCGTCGCCGAGCGTACCGGCAAGCCGAGCAATTACCTTTCGAACTATCGCCGACGGCTGATAGATGACGAGGTGATTCAGCCCGCAGGATACGGAAGCGTGCGGTTTACCCTCCCCTTCTTCGCTGACTACGTTCTTGACCGTGAGAGACTTTACTGACTGGGCAGACACGTCAAAGCCAGAGTCTCTGTTGGGACAGGTCTGATCTATCCGTCGCACGAAAGAAGAACAGTATGCAAGAAGAGCGGCAGCCGCATGCAAGAAGAGCGGCGGCCTAGAGCAGCGGGTCAACCTCGCCCGCGGGGGCAGCGTCGGTCCACTGGAAGCGGTCGCCCGTACCTTTGCCCTTGACGTAGGAGTAGGCGGAGTAGGCCTTGTAGCCCTTCTCGCCGAATTCGAAAAGCAGCGCGTCCTGGTAGACACCGGCCTCGTCGGCCACGGCGCCCTCGTACGCGAGCGAGTAGCGCACGGGCTCGCCCAGGTCGGCCTCGCGGTCGCCGTACGCGCGCTCCACCGCGGCCACCCGGTCGCGGGCGCCCTCCAGCAGCTGTTCCTCGCCGTCATCGGCGAACCGGTAGCTGGCCACGTGCCCCGCGTCGTCGCCGATCACCAGCAGCACGCCCAGGTCCTCGCCCGCGGCGAGCAGGTCCAGCGCGTCGCCCAGCAGGGTCGATGCGAGCTCGTCGGTCTGGGGCGAGACGCCGTCGCGGCGTTTGTCTTGGTGGTTTTTGGCCATGCGCGTCTTTCTCGAGTGATTCAAGCCTTTGCGATGGTACCGCATCGCAGGCAGGCACACTGATGCATCACAAAACAGCAGGCAGCGCGAACCATTTCCAGGCGGGCACAACATGTATCACACCGTGTTCCATCTGTACCTCTTCCTCTTCGTACAATGTTACGACAGTCGATTCGGCAAGTCCTGTATTGCGCATCGCTGCATCGATGTTGCCGAGCTCGCGCTTCACTCGCTTCTTGTTTTTTTCAGGGTCGCGGGCATCCATCAGCTCAGCTGCGACTTGGATAAGCTGGTACTGTTCCCCCATCGCGACATCTCCGACCACGAAATCGCACTCGGGACATCCTTCCCCAGAGTAACGCGAGATGACGCGCATGCGGTCGGCGCCATAACGACGCTTAAGTTCAAGAAACACGGCCGTCTCAAGCCGCTGGCCGATATCCAGGTGGCTTGCTGGTGCCACCGCCAGGGCGAGCCCCGGATCGACGGCGTAGACCTTGTACGCTACCTTTGGGTTTTCCTTGATACTCAACTCATAGTCGGTGACCTTGAAGAGCAGGTGAGAATCTTCGAGGTCGGCGAGGAGCGCATAGGCCTTTTCCGTTGACACCGACATGCCGGAATTGCGGATATCCTTCAACTGGGCGTTGACCGAGAAGGACAGGCCTGTGGACCGCACCGCATTTCGCGCAAAGCGACCGGCAACGCGCAATGATGTCGTCTCGAAGCGTTCCACCACGTCCTTGGTCACAATCTCCGCCTGATAGGCTTGAAGCAGTTGCATGCGGAGCGTCTTATCTAGCCCTTGAACCGCAGGAAATCCGCCTTCATCCAGATAGGAATCAAATGCCTCGCGCAGCCCCTGTCCCACACGAGACGAAAAGGTGCTTGCTCGGCTCGTATGGTCCACCTGGTGAAAATCGCAATACTCGCGGAAGCTGAGGGGCCACATCTCAGCGGCAACCGAACGTCCTCTCAAGTGGGTGGGGATATCGCGTGACATCAACTTGGAGGATGAACCCGTCAACACGACGGTCACGGGGTATTGCTCAGCGACACGGCGCACAAATTTGGTCCAGTTCGGCGCTTCCTGGATCTCGTCGAACAGGAGGTAGCAGCCCTGACGCGCATCCGGTATGAGACGTAAGTATGCATCGAAAACATCTGTGGCTGTCGTATCCCCCATCGGCTCCAGGCGGTCGTCGTCGAAGGTAAAGTGAAAAATCTTCTCGCGAGGGACTCCTTGCACAACGAGATCATCCATCAACTGATACATACGATAGGTCTTGCCGCACCGCCTCACACCCGTGATGGTGTAGATGACGTTGTTGCGTGCCGGCCGCGGTAGGTCGAGCCGCACTTCGTCGCGGCGGATGTATGGGGGAATCTCGAAATCCAAGTATTCGATCACGAGCTGATCGTAATTCATTTCAGCACCCTTCTTCGTTTGACGAAGAAGATTGTATCATTTCTTCTTCGTCAAACGAAGAAGGTAAGCCACTGAATAGTAGGCGCGGCCGACTGCTTTTAGGCCGAGTATAAATAAGGCGTCTCTCTTTGCACTGCCTCTCTGCTCGAAAAAGTTTGCAAAACACGTTTTCGTTTCCTTGCAAAACACAGTTTGCCGAGGTTGATAACGCGAGACGGTCGGCCGCGGATAGGTCTGCAGCCGGCCGTCATAGGTTATCGGAATCCATGTGGGCCATCGGGATCGACGAACGGTCGGCCCCCGAAATCGGCAGCGATTAGTCGTCGAGGTCGATGGGCATCCCGTTGCCCGTGTTGGGGTGCGTCTTGGCAAACTCGGCGCTCTCGGCCTTGTACTTCTTGCGCCGCTCGCGCATGACCTTGGCCTCCTCGCTGCCCGCGTTGCGGATGATCTTGATAGCGCGCTTGGCCGCATAGCCCGCGAGGCCCGTGACCTTGTCCTCCGCGAAGCGCATGTCGGTCATCTCGGGGTGGTCGCGGTGCAGGTGGATGGCGTCGAACTCGCAGCGCGTGGTGCAGATGCCGCAGCCGATGCACTTGTTGGGGTCCACGCGGGAGGCTCCGCAGGACAGGCAGCGCGAGGTCTCGGTGCGGACCTGCTCCTCGGTCAGGGCGTCGCGGTACTCGTCGAAGACGCCTGCCTCGTGCGTGGGCTCCTCCTGGCGCGGCGCGTGGTCGTAGTCGGGGAAGAGGATGTCCGTCTTGTCCAGCGGCGTGAACTGGTGGCGGTCCAGGGCGATCGTGAGGTCCGCGTCTGGGCGCACGTAGCGAGCCAGGACGTCGGCCACGTGGTGGCCGGCCGCGATGGCGTCGATCACGAAGCGGGGGCCGGTGTAGACGTCGCCGCCCACGAAGATGTCGGGCTGCTTGGTCTGGTAGGTGAGTTTGTCGGCCACGGGGTAGTTGCCGTGCCAGAAGGTCACGCCCTCGCCGTCAAGCAGATCGCCCCACTCGATGGCCTGGCCGATGGCAAAGACGATCCGGTCGCAGTCGATGGTCTTGGTCTCGGACTCGTCGTACTGCGGGTCGAAGCGCCCGGTCTCCGGGTCCGTGACCTGAGTGCACTTCTTGAAGACGATCCCGGTCACCTGGCCCTCGTCGCCGACCAGGACCTCCTTGGGGCCCCAGCCATTGACGATGTTGATGCCGTGCTCGGCGGCTTCGCGCACCTCGACGGCATCGGCGGGCATCTCGTCACGCTGCTCGAGCGAGACCATGCTCACCTTGGCGGCGCCGCGGCGGTTTGCATCCTCGGCGCAGTCGATGGCCACATTGCCGCCGCCCACGACCACCACGCGGCCGGTGTAGGCGGGATGCTCTGAGCCCAGGGATTCCTGCAGGTAGTGGACCGCGATGTCGGTGCCGAGCGCGTCGTCGCCCGGCACGCCGGGACGGCGGCCGCCCTGGCAGCCGATGGCAATGTAGAAGGCCTGAAATCCCTGCTCGCGCAGCTGGGCCAGGGTCACGTCGCGACCCACCTCCACGCCACAGCGGATCTCCACGCCCAGCTCGCGGATCACGTCGATCTCGGCGTCGATCACGTCCTTGGGCAGCTTGTAGGTGGGGATGCCGTAGGTCATCATGCCGCCGGGTTTGTCGTTCTTCTCGAAGACGACGGGTGAGAAGCCCATCACGGCCAGGTAGTATGCCGCGGAGAGGCCGGCCGGGCCGGCGCCGATGATGGCGATCTTCTCGTCGAAGTGGCCGTGCATGCTGGCCACGACCTTCTTGGGCACGTAGCGGTGCTCGGCATCCAGGTCCTTGTCCGCCACGAAGCGCTTGACCGCGTCGATCGAGACGGGGTAGTCGACGTCGCCGCGGGTGCACTCGGCCTCGCAGCGCTTGTTGCAGACGCGGCCGCACACCGCAGGGAAGGGGTTTTCCTTCTTGATCAGCGCCAGGGCCTCGTCGTATTTGCCCTCGTGCGCCTTGCGCAGGTAGGCCTGCACGGGCACATGGGCCGGGCAGGCGGCCTTGCAGGGGGCCGAGCCGGTGGGCCAGGTGTTGTGCATGCGGGGCGTGTCGCGGTAGTTCTCGTCCCAGGCGTACTTGCCCCAGTGGATGGCGTCGGGCAGGATCGCGGTGGGGTACTGCTGGGCGGAGCCGTCCTTGCGGCAGAGCTTCTGGCCCAGCTTGACGGCGCCCGCGGGGCAGGACTCCACGCAGTAGCCGCAGGCCACGCACTTCAGGGGGTCGACCTTGGCGGTGTAGGCGCTGCGCGACATGTTGGGCGTGTTGAAGAGCATGCTGGTACGCAGCGCATTGCAGATCTTGACGTCGCAGTTGCAGATGTCAAAGATGTGGTCGGAGCCGTCGATGTTGGTGATCTGGTGGACAAAGCCGTTGTCCTCGGCCTTCTGCAGGATCTCGAGCGCCTCCTCGGTGGTGATGTAGTGGGCGCGGCCGGTCTCCACCGTGTAGTCGGCCATGTCGCCCACCTGAATGCACCAGTCGTCCGGGTCGTCGATGCAGCCCTCGCCCAGCTTGGCACGGGAGTAGCGGCAGGAGCAGATGCCGGCGGAGAGGTGGCCCTCGTACCGCTTGAGCCAGTGGGAGATGTGCTCCAGGTCCACGGACATCTGCTCGGCCTCGATGGCGCGCTCCACGGGGATCACGTGCATGCCGATGCCGTCGCCGCCAGGCGGCACCATGTGGGTGATGGGCGCGAGCGGCTCGAAGGTCATGCGCTCGAACATGTTGGCCACGGCCGGGTTTTTGTCGATGCGGTCGATGGAGGAGTTGAAGAGCTCGGCCGAGCCCGGCACGAAGTAGGGGATGCGCCAGCGCTTGGTGCGCGGCTCGTCCGTGGGGCCGTTGTCGTCGTAGCGGTCGGAGTAGTCGTACTCCAGGATGCCCGCCACGCTCATACGCTGCAGGAGGTCCTCGAGATCCTCCTTGCCCATGCCCGGCTCGAACTTCTGAATCTCCTCGAAGGTGTAGAAGTGGCGCAGCTTCATCTTGTTGGCCAGCTCCACCATGTCGTCGGTCAGGATCTCGCGCAGGCCCCAATACTCGGGGTCGGTGGATTTGACGCCGCGAATCTTGTGGGTGACGGTGTCGGTGATCTTGCGCGCCAGCTTGGCATAGTCCTTCTTGATAGGCTCGCCGTCGTACTGGGAATGGTGTGCCTTGTACTGCTCGGGCATCGGTTCTCTCTTTCATGGGTCCGTGGGCACGGACCGTCGGTCTGGCCAGGTTCTTCTTACCTGCGCCCCTCGGTCGCCTCTCGGTACTGCTTTCGGCTTGGTACTGCTATCGGCTCGGTACTGCTATCGGCTCGGTACTGCCGCGTGCTGGCTACTACAGCTACGCGAAGAAACGACGGACCAGGTCGCGCGAGTACTCCGCGGTCTCCTCCATGTCGCCAAAGGCCATGATCTCGCCGGCGTAGAAGGTGTTGCGCTGGCCCTGCATGGCCTCCAGTTTGTCGTACCAGCCGTTGGCGTACTCCTCGCTGTTGACATGCGGGAAGTAGTACCAGTCGTCGATGCGCTCGGTCTTTTCCACGGGCAGGCCGGAGATGGCCATGTCGTCGAGGGTGGTCTGCTTGGCCTGGGCAAAGGGCACGTCCTCGGCGCCCTCGTGGTTGCGCAGGGTGAAGGTCACGAGCGGCTGCGGGCCGCAGTCGGGCCAGCGGTGATAGAAGACCATCAGGTGGCCGCGGGTCTCGGGGGTCATGTTGGAGAAGTAGTAGTAGGAGATGTCGGGGCTCTTGTCCTCGGCCGTGCGCACGGCCATGGTGAAGTACTCCTTGTGCTGGATCTTGGAGAAGAGCTCGCACTCCTCGGGCGTGGCGTCGCCGTAGCCCATGAAGAGCTCCAGCGGGGTGCAGAGGATGATCCGGTCGAACTCCTCCACACGCTCGCCCGCGGCGTCGCGCACCGTCACCTTGACCTTGTCGCCGGTGCGGTCCACAGCGACGACCTCGGTCTTGAGGAGGGCGGGGTGGCGCAGGTGGGAATTGACGCCGGTCCAGATGGACTGGGTGCCGTTGCGCCAAGTCCAGAGCTTGCCCGTGGAGAGGAACTGCTTGACGGTGAAGGCGTCCAGGTACTTGAGGACGTAGGCTGCCGGGATCTCGTCGAAGTAGCCGTACCCGAAGGAGGTGAAGGGGCCCTTCCAGACCATCTCGGCGTCCTCGCAGTGGTTGAGCTTGAGGAACTCGTTGAAGGGCATGCAGAGGTCCTTGAGATTGGGGTTCTCGCCCTCGATGTGTGCGAGCTTGAGCTCGGGGCTGGGGCAGGGACCCTCGTAGCGGCCCTGGGCCACGCCGCGGTGGCCGTTCACGTCGTAGCCCTTGTACTTGGTGGCAAGCAGCTTGGAGAGCTTGCGCATCTTCATGACCTTCTTGAGCAGCTCGAGCTTGCTCTGCTTGAGTGGCGTGCCGTCGGTGTTGCGGAAGGAGCGGCCCATCGCGGGGCCGTCGGCGTGCGTGGTGCCGCCGAACTCCTCGCACTCATGCACGGCGAAGTAGGTGTCGCAACCCATGACCGCGCCCATCTCGATGGTGCGGTTCTCCCATTGGCCCTTTTTGTTCTTGACCTGCATGTAGGGCGAGAAGGCCTTGCCGCCCACGTGGTCGGACTTCTCGTAGATCACGTAGTTGAAGTAGCCCGCCTTCTCGAGGTACATGGCCGCCGAGGTACCGGCCGGACCGCCTCCGACGATGCAGATACGCTGGTTCCTGTCCTGATTTGCCATGTGTGCTCCCCTATTCAAAATCCCTACCATGCGAGACGCAGCGCCGTTGTGCGGCCTCCCACCGCGCGCCCAACAAAGCATACACGCAAATAGTTTCGCTTCAGGAAATTGTATTGCAATAAAGATTACGCACGTGAATCGGACAAAGAAAAACGGACCGGAGGTGCGACCCCCGGCCCGTGCATGTACATGGTGGAGACGATGGGGATCGAACCCACGACCTCAGGCTTGCAAAG
>OMWE01000024.1 GCA_900314685.1 uncultured Actinomycetes bacterium
GGTCGTCCTCTCGATCTGCCCCGAGCCCTCGATCCCGGAGATGTACTTCTCCAGGAACCTCTCCAAGACGGCCTCGTCCTCGTCCATGACGAGCAGCACTCGGAGCTTGGCGCGCTCAGCCTCCTCCTCGAGCTGCCTGTGAAGCTGGGTCGCCTTCTTGTTCGCGTCCCTCTTCGACGTCGCCTCTAGGTTCCTGGAGAGGGTCCGCCACTTGTCCCCCTCCTTGTACCTGAAGCGGGCCTGCCAGTGTCCGCCGCCACGGTCCCTCACGGAGGGGTTCGAGTACTTCATGGGCTTCATATGCTGCGTCCTTCCGTCGACTTGGGCGTTTGGGAGTGGCCACAAAATGCGGATCCAAATGGCCACAAACTGGCCACAAACACCCTTCCTGCGATGGAAGTGACAATACTCGACGGAATCGTTCAATGTTGACAAAACCGCAGGTCAAACACCGAAAAGTGACTTGACGGCCAGAATGGGAAAGTCTATCTTTGACCGCTGGAACTTTTTCGGGACCGAGAGGTCGCTGGTTCAAATCCAGTCAACCCGACCATGGATTGACGAAGGCCATCGCATCATGCGGTGGCCTTTTTTCATGTGTGCAACGGTATTTCGCGCACCTCGAGCGAGTGTGTATTGTGCGACTTGTAAAGAGTTGTAAAGAACGGGAAAGTTGTAAATAGTTGTAAAGATTCGTTATGTCCCCACGACGGCACGGTGATTGAGAAAGGAACGACTCCCATGGATGAGAAAACCGCAGCGGAGCTCGAGGAGCTCGTCGAGAAATACCGTCGGCTCGTGAGCACGCAGGACCGGGCGCTGTACGACGAGGTGTTCTCGTCCACTCGCGACGTGAGCCTCGTCTCTATCAGGCACACCTACCTCGGAGACAAGGGAATATATGAAGACTTCCTCGTCGGGGCGGTTCGCGCCAGCTACCGCACGATCGAGCTGGTCCGTGAGGAGCTCAGCATGCGTCTGATTGCCGAGGACACGGCGCTCATCATCTTTGGCTACCACACCGAGTGCGAGCGCAGGGAGACGGGCGAGCCATACGGCATCGCCGGCCTCGAGACGCAGGTGGCGGTCCGCGAGGACGCGGGCTGGCGCCTCGTGCACGTGCACTATTCGAAGTAGACGGGTCAAACAGATGAAGCGCGTCACCTTTTACTACGTCCGGCATGGGCGCACGGAATACAACCGCGACGGCATCATCCAGGGCGGACGGGTGGACTCGCCGCTGGCGGAGGAGTCGATCTGGCAGGTGGAGGATACCGGTCGCGCGTTGGCGGGCGTCGATTTCGCACGGTGCTACACCTCGCCGCTCGGCAGGGCGCGCCAAACGGCCGAGATCATCTTGGCCGGGCGCGACGTGCCGGTGGCACCCTTGGACGACCTGCGGGAATTCGACTTTGGGACGATCGACGGCAAGCCGCAAAAGCAGTACGGCGCGAAATTCGTCAGGTGTTACCTGCGGCAGAACTTCTCCTCCGTCGGAGGCGAGACGGGCGCACAGGTGCGGGCGCGCGTGCGCCGCGCCTTCCAGACCATGTACGACGAGAGCGCCGATGGCGACAAGGTGCTGGTCACGGCCCACGGGGCGCTCATGCGCTACGTGCTGCTCGAGTTCTACCGCGGCCTCGGTCCCGTCCGCCGCAAAATCAAGAGCGAGACGCTCAAGACGCCCAACGCGGGCATCGCGGTCCTAGCGGGGGATGAGGCGGGAATCAGGCTCGTCCAGCTGCCGTTGAGCGCCGTAGACTTTGTGGATCATGGCTATCGGGGGAGCGACTCATGAGCTGGACGGTGACGTGGCGCGCGGTATCGGCGACTCAGGAGCGTGAGTTTGCCAACGAGCTGGAGGCGCGGGCTTTCGCCGGCGTGCTGGAGAGCCTGGCGCCCGAGCTTGCGATCGAGTGCGAGATTGCCGAAGCGGCAGCAGATGCGGATGCCTTGAACGTCGATGGCCTGCGTGTGTATACCGATGACGCTCTGCTCGATCTCGAGACCGCTGCGGATGCCGACGTGCCCGCGGAAGACACAGCCGGGACGGTCGGGTCGCTCTTTGACGCGTGGTTTGCGGGTGACCGAGCTGCCGCTGTCGGGCAGGACGAGGACGCGAAGGAGCATGGTTCGTCTTCGCTGGTCATCGTTGACCTGGACGCTGCACGCGCGGCAAAGCTTGACCGTCTGCGCGGAGAGGGGCAGACGCGCGAGGAGGCGCTGGTCGCCCTCCTAGACGCCGCAGACGACTGACGCTGTCCGACCGACATGTCGCTGAAACAGCTTTGTGTTATCACAGAGCAGAAGTAATCCTGCGTATCGGTTGACCGAGCGAGGGGAAGGCCCATGGCCAGCAACTTTACTCATGCGATCGTCCGCCGCCCCTGCCGCAGGGTCATCGAGGGCATCACGACCAACCCGCAGCTGGGCACGCCCGACTACGAGCTCGCGCTGCGGCAGCACGACGACTACGTGGGCGCCCTGCAGCAGGCGGGCGTCGAGGTCACGGTGCTGCCCGCGCTCGACGACTATCCCGACAGCGTCTTTGTCGAGGACACCTGCGTCATTACGCCCCGGGGCATCGTGGTGGACATCCCGGCGACCCCCTCGCGCCACGACGAAGCCGAGCTCATGCTGCCGACACTGCGGGAGTTCTTCGCGGCGGACCAGATCAAGCGCCTCGTCGACCCTGCGACGCTCGAGGGCGGGGACGTGATGATGGTCGACGACACCTATTACGTCGGTCACTCCCGTCGCACCAACCAAGCGGGTTTCGACCAGTTCACGACTTTATTGGCCGAGTGGGGCTATGCCACCGTGCAGGTGCCCGTGGAGCACATCCTGCACCTCAAGACGGGTGGCACCTACGTGGAGGACGGCAACCTGCTGGTCTCGGGCGAGTTCAAGGCGTCGGCCGTATACCGCCAGGGGCAGTTCGCGAATATCTTCGAGGTGCCCGACGGGGAGGCCTACGGGGCCGACTGCGTGCGCATCAACGACAAGGTCATCATGGCAGCCGGCTATCCCGTGGTGGAGGCGCAGCTGCGCGCTTGGGGAGCCGCGTGCGGCTACGGCGTCATCACCGTCGACATGAGCGAGTACCGCAAGATCGACGGATCGATCACCTGTCTGTCTTTGCGCTGGTAAGACACCCCGATCGCTCGGGCAGCTCAATACGTTTCGACGAGATAAGACACCCTAGCCAAGAAGGGCATGCGCCTCGTCGACATAAGCCTGTGCGTTGGCGCGGTTTGCCTCGACTTCCTCGGGCGTCAGCTGCCGGATGATTCTTGCGGGATTGCCATAGGCCATGCTCCCGTCGGGCACGACCTTGCCCTGCGTCACGAGCGCGCCGGCGCCGATGATGCAGTCGCGGCCGATGCGTGCGCCGTTGAGGACGATGGTGCCCATGCCGATGAGCGTGTTGTCGCCGATGGCGCAGCCGTGGACGATAGCGCCATGGCCGATCGTGACGCCCGCGCCGATGTCGACGGGATGACCCGCGTCCACGTGGACCACGGCATTGTCCTGCACGTTCGAGCGCGGACCGATGCGGATCTCCGCCATGTCGGCGCGAATGACGGCGCCGTTCCAGACGCTGACCTCATCGCCCAGGTAGGCTCGTCCGAGCACCTGGGCGCCGCGGGCGACGTATACCTCGCGTCCGAGCTCGACCGTTTTGTCGACAAAGCCGTCCATCGCCACCGTCCCTCTCACTGTTGTCCGCCCCTTATCATAGGGGCGGTTGCGCCGACGTTCCAAGGAGGCAAAATGATTCGACCTATCGTGCATTCGCGTATCGTGCTGCAGCGCCCCGCCGAGCCGGCTGTGTCGGCTGACGCCCAGCTGGGGCAGGACCTGCTCGACACCCTGGCGGCGCACGCCGACGAATGCGTGGGTATGGCCGCCAACATGGTGGGCGTCAGCAAGGCCGTGATCGTCTTTCATGATGAGGCGCGCGGACAAGACGTGCTGATGTTCAATCCGCAGATCACACGCAAGACGGGCCCGTACGAGGCGGTCGAAGGCTGCCTCTCCCTGCCCGGCCCGTACGAGGCGGTCGAAGGCTGCCTCTCCCTGCCCGGCCAGCGCACGGTGACGCGCTACCGCCGCATCACGGTGGAGTACGACGACGAGGGCTTTTGCCACCGCACCGCGCGCTACGAGGGGTACATCGCCCAGATCATCCAGCACGAGGTGGACCACTGTGCCGGTGTGCTGATATAGGGGAGGCATGGGGGAGGCTCAGGCAAACACGGGCGCCGAGGTTTGTGGCGGGCTGGATTCAAGGTCAATCCCAATGGTGGCCGAGACGTTGGAAGAGGCTACGGATAAGATCTGATGCAGCAATTATCATAGCGAAAAAAAGAAACATTGTTCTATCAGACAATTTCACTGTATAGCGCTATAGTTTTTCGCTATTGCTATACATGCTGATAAAGTGCCTAAGAATAGTATCATACCGATATACAGAACATCCTATAGAGAGATTATAGAGAGAACCGTAATTTTCAAAAATAAGAACAAATGTCTGCTTTCTTGCCTATACTCATACCCAACAGAGCCAGTGCAGGCGCACGCTCGAGAGCCCGGGACGAAGGCGCGACCATAGATGGCGGGGTTACCCCTCCCTTGCCCGTACCACGCCTGCAAGATCCTCTCAGCCCAGGGGATATGGAAGGAAGTGCCTATGTGTAAGCGCTACCCCATCTCTAATCGTTACGTGTTCGCTAAGGTGATGCAGGACAATCCCGATCTCTGTCAGGAGATGATCGAGCAGATCCTGGACATGAAGGTCGGTCGCATCAAGACCATCGAGGTCGAGTCGGAAAGTACGAGCATCATCCATCGTGGCGTGCGGTTCGACGTCTTCCTCCAGGGTGACGAAGCTGCTTTTGAGGTGGAGATGCAGACGTACGAGCAGGAAGACCTACCGCGTCGTATGCGTTTCTATCGTTCGCAACTCGATCGTCGCATGCTGGGCAAGGGTGAGGCGTTCGGTGGTCTCAAGCCGGTTTACGTTATCTTCATCTGCCTGCACGATTACTTTGAGCACGGACTTCCTGTGTATACCTTCGAGAGCACGTGTCAAGAAGACCCGACGGTGGCCTTCGAAAACGGCGTGCACGATATCGTGCTCTGCGCCGACGGCGACCTCTCTCGCGCATCGGCGGACGTAGCGGCGTTGCTAGAATATGTGTCAACAAACAGGGCTGGGTCCGAGGATTCGCTTACCGGTAGGCTCGCGCAGGCTGTGGAAGATGCCTATCGCGATGAGGAATGGGTGAGTAGCATGAGCAGGCTTGACTGGGATCTCGAGGATGCGAGGAGATATGCCGCTGCCCAGGGTCGCGAGGAAGGTCGCGAGGAAGGTCGCGAGGAGGGCCGCGAGGAGGGCCGTGCCGAAGGACGCGAGGAGGGCCGTGCCGAAGGGCGCGCGGAAGGAATCGCGTCCGAGCGAGACCGCGAAGCTGCGCTCATGGAAGCCATGCTGAAGTCGGGCATGGATGCCTCCGAGGTGATTGCGGCCCTGCGTGATGGCGACCGCGATGCTCTCTATAAGGAGTACTCGATCGAGTAGTGTAGAGGCTGTTTGAGGACGCACGTTGTCTTGCCCGGTGCGATGCGTGTCGTACCGGGCAAGACTGAACCGTCTTGAAGGCAAGAACGTCTACGAGATGATCTTATCCTTTGCGACACGGCCCTTCTTTTGGGCGTAATCGATTGCGTGGCCGATACATTCCCTGATCTGCCGTCCAGCCTGCTTGTAGCCGAGGGTGCCGGCAACCTCGCGAATGAAATCTGCGCGGGGCAACGCTCTCTGCGTGCTGCGAGCCACCGCCACGACATCCTCGACAAGCTCGGCCAAGGGTATCTCGGCGATGGAGCGCGAACCAGCGAGGCGCGGGACGATGGGCCCGCCATCGGCCGTGCGGTATGCCGGATCCTCATCGGGCAGCGAGCAGTCGATTATCCGGGACTTGATGAGGCCGAGGATGCCGTCGACGTCGCGGCGGACCGTACTGGTCGCCCGCCCGGTATAGAAACGCTGCGCGTACCTGCGGTAGAGCGTATCGCGTGCGATGGGTTGTCCGACGTGTATGAGCTCGTAGAGGTAGTCTTTGCCAAAGAGGCTGGGATCGAGCTCCACCTCATCGAGCGCCCAGGGGACGAAGTCGGGGGCAGAGGACTCGCTGCCGCTGGTGTCGCCCGAGGCGGGCAGCGTATCGGTTGCGACGCCATGAAGCCATGCGGCGCGCTCGGCGTCCGTAGCGGTACTCACACAACCGAAGTTGTGCCAGATGCGCCGCTCGATGCCGAGCTGCATGAAGGTGCCGTCGAGCAACGTGCGGCGGATGCCATTGCCGGTGACGTTCTCGAGGAACTCGGTCGGGTTGTCGGAGGTGGTGTAGAGCGTGACGTCTTGGATGCCGCCGAGCAGGCCGACCATGCCGTCGGGACCAATGTCCCATGTACTGCCGACGAGAAGGACGCGGTCGAGCCAGCCGCGCAGCATTGCCGGGGCGTCGTTCCACCAGACGGGGAAGACAAGCGCAAGATGTTCGCAGGAAGTGAGGTCTTTGAGATAGCGCTCGACGAGCGGGTCGTGTGGGCTACCGGAGCTGTAGTCGGCGAGCTCGGCTGGGGTCATTGCGGGGGAGAGTCCATCTGCATAAAGATCGTCAATAATGACTTCTTGGCCCTCCTGCTCCAACCTCTGTGCCAGGGTCTCGAGGACGGCGTGGCAAAAGCTCCCCTCATAGGGATGGCAGTGGACGATCAGCGTGCTCATCATTTTCCCTTCCTGCGATGCGTGAGATGCCAGCTGCCGCAATAGGGGCACTCGTAGACGTAGAGACGCGGAGCGTCCTTGCGCCGGCTTGCGGCGTCGGCGGCCTTTTGCGCCTCGACCTTGGTCAGGTAACGCTTCTTGCGAGCGCATCCGTGGAATTCGCGCGGGTCCTCGCCGGCCAGCGGAGCGCGATGGCCTGACTTTGGGCGTTGGGCCTTGGACATGAGCGCTCCAATCTGAGCGGTGGCGTTGCGAAGAAAAACGCGGGGCGTTCGGCGGCGGAGCACCTGCCGGATGAGGGCGAAGTGGCTCAAAATAGCCTAAACGTCGTGGTGCATGTTGAGCATACATCACGACCTGCTGGGGTACACGCTGCGATAAGGCGAGAGGCGACGCCCACAGGATTGAGGTTGAAATGATTCACTCGTATGAGCACACGACCTATTTCCGCGAAGCCGAACAGGACGGTTACATAGGCGCGCGCGGCTACTTCGGGTATTTCCAGGATGGCGTGACGGGGCTTCTCAACTTGGTCGACAAGGGCAACGTCACCCTCGTCGAGAAATACCGCGCGCCCTGGATATTCCTGCGCTATCGCATGCATTTCGTGCGTGAGATTGGCTACGACCACAGGGTCCGCGTGGAGTCCTGGTGCGAGAAACGCCCATCGAAGCGTACGCTCTGGCTCGATACGACGATTTCCGTAGAAGGCGAGCCCGTGGCCTTTGGCCGTCTCGAGGCGTGTGTCTTCGACCTCGACACGATGCGCCCTGCTCTGATGGACTTCATCGACTTTCCGTACGAGATGGAGGAGGACCGCGATCCGGTATCGGTGAGCTTCGAGCGTCTCCCCAAGAAGTCGGATGGGATGCGTGAGGTGTATGCAGCCCCGGTGCGCTACACGGATCTCGACAAGACGCGGCACATGAACAACCTGCTGTATGTGAATCGTTTCCTTGATGCGTTCGACGCTGATTTCTACGACGCATGGCGGCCGACGGATATGGAGGTGCATTTCCTCTCGCAGTGCTACGAAGGCGAGCGGGTGGGCATCTGGGAAAAGACGGACGAGGCCAATCCGCGGCGGCACATCCTCCTGGCGACGCATGAGGACGGGCAGCCCGCCGCCCAGTGCGCGCTCTATGTCGAGCCGCGGCACCGATAGCTGCTCTGTATTTCATTCATTCCACGTTGCGCCCCGGCAGAGGAGATGAGTGCAATGGACCGGTACGTCTGGGCTTTGGTGCTGGCAGGCATCGCGGCAGACATCGCTTTTGTTTGCGCGACGTACGCGGGCAAGAAACGGCAGAGTGTCGTGCTGAAAGGATTGGCCTCTCTCTGTTTCGTGATGCTCGGCGTCGTCCTATACCTGGCGCACCCGACCACCTTCGGCGCATTGGTGGTCACGGGTCTTGCGCTTGGGGCGCTGGGGGACGTGATCCTCGAGCTGCGTTTTGTCTGGCAAGACAGGCGGGCGGTCGTCGCATCTGCCGTCGGAACGGTGTCGTTTCTGCTCGGGCATCTCGCCTACATCACGGCACTGCTGACGCGCGATGGCTCGAGCGCATTGCTTGCTCTGGCGCTGTGCGCAGTCCTTTCGATTGCGAGCGTCCCCGCACTAATGAAACGGGTCCAGGTGGATTCTCGGGCGCTCAAGACGCTCGGGGCACTGTACCTTGTAATTGCGGTCGGCACGTTTTCAGTGGCCCTCGGGTGCCTGCTCACGGCGGGAGTTACTCGCCTGACCGCTCTGTTCGCCTGCGGCTCCCTGATCTTTGCGTCGAGCGATTTCATGCTCGCATACTATGGCTTTGTCAAGAAGGTCAGGCCACTGCGTGCGATTTATCTGTTGGCATACTACGCAGCGCAGCTGCTCATAGCATGTACGGTTTACTGTGCGTGAGCGGTTGACCAACGGTAAGCTGGATGCACTGCGACAAAAGGAGGAACATTACCCATGGCTGAGCACAAGGACACGATTCAATTCGACGATTTCGACAAACTCGAGCTGGCAGTGGGGCAGATCGTCAAATGCGAAAAGCACCCGGATGCGGACCGCCTGCTCGTCTTCACCCTCGATTTTGGCGAAGACGAGCCGCGGACCATCGTGTCCGGCCTGGCAGAGTTTTACGACCCGGCGGAGCTTGCGGGCCGCAGGCTCGTGGCGCTGCTCAACCTCAAAGCCCGCAAGCTGCGCGGCATCAAGTCGCAGGGCATGATTCTCACGAGTGAGTGGGACGATGCCGAGGGCAAGGAGCACGTGGAGATCGTCTGGACCGATGCCCCGGTCGGCGCCGTCGTCTGCTAGATGAGCGAGCGGTAAATCTGCTCGTCTGCGGGAAGAAAAACGTTGAAGACAACGTGGTCTACCGTGGTTGCGCTGTCCGCCGCGTGCGCGTCGAGCCAACGGCGGACGGTACGCACGGCGATCTCGGCCGCCTCGCGCTGGGGGAAACCAAAGATGCCCGTACTGATGCAGCAGAAGACGACGCTGTGGCATCCTGCCCCCGCAGCGGAGTCGAGACAGCTCTCATAGCATTCCGCCAACTGCAGGCGGTGCCGTGCGGTCGGTCGTCCGCCCGCGATGGGGCCGACGGTGTGGATGATATGCGCGGCGGGCAGGTTGTAGCCGCTCGTGACCTTTGCCCGGGCAGTCGGCTCCTCGTGACCTTGGGCTGCCATGATGCGCGCGCATTCCTCGCGCAGCTCGACGCCGGCGAAGGTGTGGATGGCATTATCGATGCAGCGATGGCCGGGGACCCAACAGCCGAGCATCTGACTGTTGGCGGCGTTGACGATGGCATCGGCGCGGATGGTCGTGATGTCGCCGCGCCACACGGACAGGCGCCCATCCGCCTCGCTGCGGGGGAGGCTCTCCGCATCCGTCACGCCTGCTTCGTCGATGAGCGAGCGAAGCAGTGCGTCCTGCCTCGCATAGAACTCATCGGACGCCGGCTGCGGCTCGCGCGTGTTGACCAGCGAGCGGAAACGCGCCCAGAGGTCATCGGTCGACCAGGCCTCGAGCCCCTCGCTTGTCGCGTCAAAACGCTCCCGCTCCAAGTAACGTACGAGCCAGAGCAGCTCGTCTGCGTGGGTGTCTGCAACCTGCATGTCCGTCTTCCTCTCTGTACGCCGAGATTCTATGCGCCGAGTTCGGCGCGGAGCTGTGCGAGCGCCTCTGCGGCATCGCCCTGGATGAGCAGGGCGCGTTTTCCGAGGTCGGATGGGGCCAGAATGTCACTGTAGTTGAGCTCGGCATAGGTCGCGTCGCGGCTCTCGAGCGCCATACGCCAGAAAGGGTACTTGATGATGCCCGGGGTGTTGCCGCCGACGCCGATTTCGAGGTAGACGACCTTCTTGTCGCGCAGGGAATCCAGGTAGCTGTGATAGTGCCGAGCCGCGACGTGCCAGCCGGCATCCTCGACAAAGGTATTGTCCGCGCGGAGGTTCATGCTCATCTCCTCGCCGCACACGGGGCAATGGGGGACGAGTCCGGTGGGTATGCGGAGGCCGTGCTGCTGCTCGACCATGGCCTTGACCTGGTCGTAGTTGTCGTAGGTCCGACTGTGGCAGGGGGTCGAGCACTGCCAGAGGCCGTAGTCTCCCTGGGTGTAGAAGAGGCGGTCCTTGTCGAGGCCAGCGCGCTGGAATTGGTGGTCGACGTTGGTGGTGATCACGAAGTGGTCGCGGCCGGTCAGCAGGGCGACCAGGTCGCGGTAGGGCTGGCCGACGGGGCAGGCATAGCGCGCGTACCAGATGTGCCGGCTCCACCAGGCCCAGCGCGTCTCGGCGTCGGGGAAGGGGTAGAAGCCACCCGAGTACAGGTCGTTGATGCCGTACCGCTCGTGGAAGTCGCCGAACTTGTCGAGGAAGTTCCTGCCGGAGTAATCGAAGGCCGGCCCACACGCGGCCGAGAGTCCGGCGCCAGCACCGACCAGCACGGCGTCCGCCTTGTCGATGCGCTGAGCCAATGCCCTGACGGCTTCGGCCAGCGGTGCCGACGGTTTGGTGATCCACTGCATGGCGTCTCCTTACTTCTGCGCATTGCCTGGACGGACGTATTGCCGAGGCACGGCGTGTCTTTTTTCATATGCCAGTGTATTGCTGGGAATAAATCGCCGAAAGAGGGCACAATAAAGTGCGGTAGGTACCCGCAGGTAACCAGGGGGGTGCAGCATGCAGAGCGTTCTGATCAAAGACACCACGCGCGAAGAGCGCATGCGCATCGTGAAGAAGGGCCTGAGCTTCTGCGACGACAGCTCCTGCGAGGCGTGCTCGGGCTGCAGCATGGGCGTCGGCTCCATCGAAGCGATGTACAAGCCCTATATCGACGGCGAGCTCGAGCTGCGCGAGGTCAACATGCTCCACGCGGCCAAGGTCTACGTGCACGGCTGAGCGCGATGTGCGACCGCGTACCGACGCGCTGGATGCTTGACCTGAACCCACGCCCCCGATTTGGGATTTTCGCCTACAGTTGAGAGTACGGCTGGGATACCCCAACCGATTCGGGAGGGGGTCGCATGTTCAGTTGGTCTACCGCGCTCTTGGCGTTCTTTATCGGCATCGTCGGTGCCATATTCGGCGGTACGCAGACATTTATCTGCACAGGCTTTGCCGGCATCTTCATCTATCTGCTCAAGGCGGCGGGCGTCGAGTCGCCCTTCCTGATGGACACGCTGCTCAACACGGTGTTTCTTCCCGCGATCATCTTCAATGCGGCTTCGGTGTCGACGGCCTACGCGTCGCGCAAGTACGACATCGATGGCTGGGACGTCAACCATTCGCTCCTTTTCACGCATGACCCCGCAGTCATGCTCGTGTCGGGCCTCGGCGGAGTCGTCGGCTATCTCGTGTTTGTCTTTGCCCAGATGATCAACCTGCCGGCGGACGCCGGCTCTTTCTCCGTCATCCTCGTCGGCGTGCTCACGCGCGCCTTCCTCGGGCACGGGCACTGGGTCAATCCCAATGCGACCGCCTACTACCGGAAGGAGGGCCCGCGCTACTGGGTCTTTCAGGCGATCAACGCCCTGGGCATCTGCGGACTGACCGCCATCGCGCTCTCGTACGTCACGCCCGAGTACTACACGGTCGGCTTCAATATCTCCGCGGCGCTCATCCTGCTGTCGGGCTTCGACACGCAGCACCGCACCTACCCGACCACGCATCATGAGACCCTCGTGGTCGGCTACGCGATGCTCGCGACGGGCGGCAACGTCGCGATCGCCATCTGCTTTGGCATCCTCGCCAACCTCATCTATCTGCTCTTTGCACGCTACTGCAACGAGAATTGCGACACGCATATCGACCCGCCCGCGGTTGCCATCGAGATTTGTTCGCTTATCCTTTTCACGTTGTTCTGATATTCGATGCGCGCGGGCGGTGGCATTCCGCCCGCGGTACGGGAGGATTCTCATATGAAGGTCATAAAGACGGCCTTGGCTGCAGCCTTGGCCTTGGCACTCGCCGCCTGCTCGCAGGGCGGCGCTACGGGTACGACGGTCACCGTGGGCTCGGGATCGGACGCGGTTACGGCGACCCAGCTGGCGCTGCCTGACGCCATGGCGCTGATGCGCGCGGACTACGTGGGGACCGATGCGTACAACCGCGGTGTCGCGTACGGATTCGGCAAGGACGGCGACCGTACCGTGGCGCTCTTTGCCTGCCACGATCGCACGACGGAAGAGTACCGCTGCTGGTTCGGCGACTACGACAAGACGGGCGAGGACGACGACTATACCGTCACGATCACGGACGATACGACGGGCGACACCGTGCAGCTCACTATCTCCGGTACGAGCCAGAACCCCCAGGTATATTCCGAGGCGATCGACAACCCAGGCTCGCTCACGGCGATCAATTACGGCAGCGCCGACGCGGCACGCAATTACCTCAAGTCCACGGACGCGCAACTCGTCGATTTGGACGTCCTCTATGTTCCGCAGTCGTAAAGGCTTTGCGTACGTGCTGTGAGGTCTTGTTGCCTCTTTGCCCTTTGTGGGCTGAGCGGGTATAATTTCGGGGCTACCGTGCCGCGCACCTTGCGCGACGTCACAACAAGAGAGGATTACCCATGAATCTCGGACCTTTTGAGATAGTCATCATTCTGGTCGTCGTGCTCGTGATCTTCGGGCCCAAGAACCTCCCCAAGCTCGGCGCTGCCTTTGGCAAGACCGTCAAGAACGTCCGTGAGGGCATGGAGGGCGACGACGAGGACAAGAAGGACGAGAACGTCGAGGACGTCGTTGCGACCGACGCGCCCGCAGCCGAGTCCACCGGGGAGACCGGCGAGGATACTGTCTTCTGCACCAAGTGCGGTACCGCCAACCCTGCCGACTCTGCGTTCTGCAAGAAGTGCGGCGCACCTCTCGAGTAGGACGCCTGCTCCCGGCATCAGCTCGCACACCTGCATCGACCACACTTTTTGAGAAGGCAACACATGGCAAAAACTGAGATGACGCTCACGCCCGAAGGTCGCCAGAAGCTCGTCGACGAGCTCGAGTGGCGCGAGGGCGAAAAGAACAACGAGATTATCGAGGCCATCAAGGAGGCGCGCGCCCAGGGCGACCTCTCCGAGAACGCCGAGTACGACGCCGCCAAGGAGGACCAGGCCAAAAACGCGAGCCGTATCAACGAGATCCGCCAGATCCTGGCGACCGCCCGCGTGGTCGAGTCCGAGAGCGGCAATCTCTCCGTCTCGCTCGGCTGCACCGTCGAGTTCGAGAACGAGAAGGGTGTGAAGTCTGCCTACACCATCGTTGGTACCACCGAGACCGACTCGCTCAACAACCGTATCTCCAACGACTCACCCGTCGGCGCCGCGGCAATCGGACACGTCGTGGGCGACGTCATCACGTACAACACGCCCAACGGCAAAGAGCGCAAGCTCACCATCACCAACATCACGCGATAGCGTGCATACAACGTAGGATTGGGCGGACAGGCGCGCTTTACCCATGGGTGCACCTGTCCGTCTTTCGTCTTTAAGACTTTCGTCTGTAGAGAGGAATCAGCACATGGCAGAGCAGACCGAGCAGGCCGAGACCGCCGCGCCGTCCATCAACGACGAGCGCGCCCAGCGTCGTGCGCGCCGCAAGCAGCTCATCAACCAGGGTGTCAACCCGTACCCCATCAAATCGCACGTGGACGCCCATGCCGCCGAGCTCGAGGAGCGCTACGCGGACCTCGCGGACGGCGCGGACACCGAGGACGTCGTGACCGTCGCGGGCCGCATCCGCGCAAAGCGCGGTCAGGGCAAGGTGAGCTTCCTCGTGCTCGAGGACTGCACCGGCCAGATCCAGGTCTTCTGCCGCATCGACGTGCTCGGCGAGGACAACTGGGGTATCCTCGGCATGATCGACACGGGCGACATCGTCGAGGCCACCGGCACCGTGGTCCGCACCCGCCGCGGTCAGCTCTCCATCGCGCCGACCAAGCTCACGATCCTTTCGAAGTCGGTGCGCCCCCTGCCCGACAAGTTCCACGGCTTGACCGACCGCGAGATTCGCTACCGCCAGCGTTACGTCGACCTCATCATGAACCCCGACGTGCGCGACACCTTCCGCAAGCGCAGCCAGATCGTCTCGACCATCCGCCACTACATGGAGGCCGACGGCTACATGGAGGTGGAGACGCCGATGATGCACGACATCCTCGGCGGCGCCAACGCCAAGCCCTTCATCACGCACTTCAACGCGCTCGACCGCGACTTCTACCTGCGTATCGCCACCGAGCTGCCCCTCAAGCGCTGCATCGTGGGCGGCCTGGAGCGCGTCTTTGAGATCGGCCGCCAGTTCCGCAACGAGGGCATGGACCTCACCCACAACCCCGAGTTCACCACCATGGAGGCCTATTGCGCCTATTCCGACCTCCAGGGCATGAAGGACCTCACGCAGGGCCTCTTCAAGACGATCGCCCACGAGGTGTGCGGCTGCGAGGAGGGCCACGAGGTCATCACCTACCAGGGCCAGACGGTCGATATGTCCGGCACCTGGCGCTCCGTCCCCCTGTCGGAGGTCGCCTCCGAGGTCGTCGGCGAGCACATCGACATGAACACCCCGGTCGAGCACCTGCGCGAGCTGTGCGGCAAGCACGGCATCGAGTGGGCCGACAACTGGGGCGCCGGCAAGCTCCTCTTCGAGCTCTACGACGAGCTGGGCGAGAGCACGCTCGTCAATCCGACCTTTGTCTGCGACTACCCCGAGGAGGTCTCGCCGCTCTCCAAGCGCAAGGACGAGGACCCGCGCCTCACCGACCGCTTCGAGCTCGTGATCTGCGGCCACGAGTACGCCAACGCCTTCTCCGAGCTCAACGACCCCGTCGACCAGGCGGGCCGCTTCGCCGAGCAGGTCGCTGCCAAGGATTTCGGCGACGACGAGGCCATGGGCTACGACTACGACTACGTGCGCGCCCTGGAGTACGGTATGCCCCCCGCGGGCGGCATCGGCTACGGCATCGACCGCATGGTCATGCTCTTCTGCGACCAGCCCGCCATCCGCGACGTGCTCCTCTTCCCGCAGATGAAGGCCGAGACGATCACCCGCGCCGACATCGCCTCCCAGGTCGAGGGCGCGAGCTCCGACAACCCGTTTGCCTCGGTAGATGCAATCGCCGCCAGTTCCGAGGCCGGCGCAAGCGCGGATAAGGAGAACAAGATGAGCAACAAGCTCGAAGCGGGCATCACCCGCGAGCAGGCGCTCGACCTGCTGCACAAGTACAACGAGGACCCGTATCACATCAAGCACGGCCTGCAGGTCGAGGGTCTGATGCGCTACTACGCCGAGAAGTACGATCCCGAAAACATCGAGTTCTGGGGCCTCGTCGGCCTGCTGCACGACCTCGACTGGGAGAAGTGGCAGGACGACCAGCTCCATACCGTCAAGACCGCCGAGCTGCTCGAGGAGGCTGGCGCCAACCCGGCGCTTGCCAAGTCCATCCAGACCCACAACTACGACCTCAACGACCAGCTGCCGGCTCCCGAGCTGCAGATGGAGAAGGTCCTCTACGCGGTCGACGAGCTCTCCGGCCTCATCAACGCCTGCGTCAACATGCGCCCGTCCCACAGCGTGTCCGACATGGAGCTCAAGTCGCTCAAAAAGAAGTTCAAGACCAAGAGCTTTGCCGCCGGCTGCGATCGCGACGTCATCCGCCACGGCGCCGAGCTGATGGGCATGGAGCTCGATGAGCTCTTCACCGACGTGCTCGATGCCGAGAAGTCGCTCGTGGGCACGAGCGAGGCGTTTGTGTAGGTACCGCGTATCGCAATCCGGTCTGCTACAGGCCTCAGTTTGACTCCCATAGACGCCCGGGCACTTGGTCCGGGCGTCTTTTGCATGGGGGAGGCGCGAAAGTTGTTGCTGCGACTGCCTGCCGTATAGCATCCGACACATCTGGGTAAACGTGTTGAGACAAAAGCGAGCCCGGCCGTCTGCGCCCGGGCAGGGAAGGACGCCACCCATGTTTGAGAAATTCACCGACCGCGCGCGCAAGGTGATGAGCCTCGCGCAGGACGAGGCCCAGAGCCTCGGCAAGATGTACGTGGGCACCGAGCACCTTTTGCTTGGTCTCATCAAGGAGGGCGACGGCATCGCGGCCAAGGCGCTGGCGAGCCTCGACGTGACCTACGAGGAGACGCTGGCCACCATCCGCCAGCTGTCCAGCGAAGACGTGCAGCCTGGCTCCGGCGGACACATCCCCTTCACGCCGCGCGCCAAGCGCGTGCTGGAGGACGCCTACCGCGAGACCATGGCACACGGCCAGACCTACATCGCGACCGAGCATCTCCTGCTCGGCATCGTGAGCGAGGGCGACGGAATCGCCATGACCGCGCTCGGGCGCATGGGCGTCTCCGCCGACGCGGTCCGCAACGCCGTGTCGGAGCTCATCCGCAAAGACAAACCGCAGGAGAGCCACCGACAGCCCGCGTCCGTGAGCTTTGGCCAGATGTTCGGCCAGCAGCCGTCCGACGGGGACGATGGGGACTCCATCCTCGCGAAATTCGGGCGCAACCTCACCAAATTGGCGCACGACGGCAAGCTCGACCCCGTGATCGGCCGCGACCGCGAGACCGAGCGCGTGATGCAGGTGCTCGCGCGCCGCCAAAAGAACAACCCGCTCATCATCGGCGACCCCGGCGTGGGCAAGACCGCCGTGGTCGAGGGCCTGGCCCAACTCATCGCGTCGGGCAACGTGCCCGACATCCTGCGCGGCAAGCAGGTCTGGACGCTGGACATGGCCGCCATGGTCGCCGGATCCAAGTACCGCGGCGAGTTCGAGGAGCGTCTGAAGAAGGTCATAGACGAGGTCACCAAGTCCGAGGACGACATCCTCTTCATCGACGAGATTCACAACGTCCTGGGCGCCGGCGCCGCGGAGGGCTCCATGGATGCCGCGTCGATCCTCAAGCCGCCCCTGTCGCGCGGGGAGATCCAGGTCATCGGCGCCACCACGGCCGAGGAGTACCGCAAGCACATCGAGAAGGATTCCGCCTTTGAGCGCCGCTTCCAGCCCATCAACATCGGCGAGCCCTCGGTCGAGGACACGCTCAAGATCCTGCAGGGCCTGCGCAGCCGCTACGAGCAGCACCATCACGTGCACTACACCGAGGCGGCGCTCAAGGCGGCCGTCACGCTGTCGGACCGCTACGTACAGGACCGCTTCCTGCCCGACAAGGCGATTGATGTGATCGACGAGGCAGGCGCCCGCACCCGCGTGCACAAGATGTCGCTGCCCCCGGAGCTCGCGCAGGTCGACGAGCAGCTCGTCAAGATCGCCGAGGATAAGGAAAAAGCGGCGGACGCGCAGGAGTTCGAGGAGGCGGCCCGCCTGCGCGACGAGGAGAAGTCACTCGCCGCGAAGCGCGACGCGCTCGAGAAGGAGTGGCGCGACAAGCAGGCGCTCGACGTGGTCACGGTCGACGAGGCCGCCATCGCCGACGTCGTGAGCGACATCACCGGCGTGCCCGTCTCCAACCTCACCGAGGCGGAGGCCAGCAAGCTGCTGCGGGCCGAGGACGCCCTGCACCAGCGCGTGATCGGCCAGGACGAGGCCATCTCCGGCGTCGCCCGCGCGATCCGCCGCAGCCGCAGCCCGCTCAAGGACCCGCGCCGCCCGGGCGGCTCGTTCATCTTCCTGGGTCCCTCCGGCGTCGGCAAGACCGAGCTCGCCAAGTCGCTCGCCGAGTTCCTCTTTGGCAGCGAAGACGCCCTGATCAGCTTCGACATGTCCGAGTTCATGGAGAAGCACGAGGTCTCCAAGCTCGTCGGCGCCCCTCCGGGATACGTGGGCTACGACGAGGGCGGCGAGCTCACCAAGGCTGTCCGTCGCCGTCCCTACTCCGTCGTGCTCTTCGACGAGATCGAGAAGGCGCACCCGGACGTATTCAACGTCCTGCTGCAGATCCTCGACGAGGGCAGGCTCACCGACGGCCAGGGCCGCCACGTGGACTTCTCCAACACCGTGATCATCATGACCTCCAACATCGGCGCGCGCGAGATCGCGCAGACCTCGCCCATGGGCTTCACGAGCCAGGGCGACGGCGGCCTCTCCGACAAGGAGATCCGCAGCCGCGTGGAGGGCGAGCTCAAGAGGCTCTTCCGCCCCGAGTTCCTCAACCGCGTGGACGAGATCGTGGTCTTCAAGTCGCTCACGGGCAAGGAGCTGCGCCAGATCGTGGACCTCATGGTCATGGACCTGCGTCGCCGCCTCGCAGCCCAGCGCATGTCCATCGAGCTCACCGACGCCGCGCGCGACTTCCTGGTCAAAAACGGCACGGACAAGATCTACGGCGCCCGTCCGCTGCGCCGCGCGATCCAGACGTACATCGAGGACCCGCTGGCCGAGGAGATGCTCCAGGGCAAGTATGCGGCCGGCGATATCATCTGCGTGGACGCGCAGCCGGACGAGCAGGGCGAAGACAAGCTCGTCTTTGCCAAGCGCGAAGGCGAGATGCCCGAGATCGAGGAGCGTGTGCACCTGGAGGCGCCGCGCGCCCGCGAGAGCTGGTCAGCGCCCGACCGTGCCGGGACGTCGACGCCAGCCGCCGGTGGACTGCTGAGCTCTGCCGAGTAGCGCGACGTGATAGTTCCCCGTCACCTGTCACGCGCGGGGTCGATGTGACAGTCCCCGTCACCTGTCGCATCGTCACCCGTCACATCCGAGACGGGCGCCCTTCTTGCACGCGCGGGGAGAGCGCCCGTCTTGACATATACTTTGGACTGAGCATGACGTACGCGAGGAGGTGCCGATGGGCGAGGATATCGACAAGGACGATTACCAGGAGCGTTTCGAGCAGGCAATCAGGCAGACGGCTCCCGGCACGGCGCTGCGCCGCGCACTCGATATGATCATCGCCGGTCATCTGGGGGCGCTGATCTGCATAGGCGATTCGGACAATGTGATTGCCGCCGGAGACGACGGGTTTAAGCTTGATATCTCGTTTACCGCCAACCGTCTCTTTGAGCTGTCAAAGATGGACGGCGCGATTGTGGTCGACAAGGACTTTACGCGCATCCTGCGCGCCAACTATCACCTCAACCCCGACCCCTCGCTGCCCACGTCCGAGACGGGCATGCGGCACCGCACCGCGGCGCGCATGAGCCTGCTGACAAAGGCGCTGGTGATCTCGGTGTCGGAGCGCCGCCAGGTCGTCAACCTCTACCTCGACGGCCGCGGCTATCAGCTGCGCAGCGTGCAGGAGCTCATGGGCTCGGTCAACCAGCTGCTGGTCTCGATGCAGGGCACGCGCACGCAGGTCGACCGCGGTCTTTTGCGGCTGACGACGCTCGAGCTCAACAATATCGTCACGGTCCGCGACGTCACGGATGTCTTTTACCTCTTTGAGGTCCTCCTGACCGAGGCGGAGGAGTTCGACCGCCTCATCCTGCAGCTCGGCAGCGAGGGCAAGACGATCAAGATGCAGCGCGACGAGTTCATCGGCGACCTCGACGCCGAGTACACGCTGATGATCCGCGACTATGCGCTCGACTCCTCCGAGGACAACGCGGCAAAGATACGGCGCAAGTTCCACGACACGCGCAACAGCGACATGCGCTCGGCCAAATCTGTGGCGCGCATGCTCGGCTACGAGAGTTTCGGCGAGGACACCGTGCTCACGCCGCTGGGGCTGCGTACCCTCAACAACGTCTCGGTCGTTCGCGACGGCGTGGCCGACAAGATCGTGGACGAATATGGCTCGCTCAAGGGTCTGCTCGACGATATCGAGGAAAACCCCGAGCGCGTCGGCGACCTGGGAGTGCGCAACCCGACCATCCTCGCCGACAGCCTGCAGCGGATGAGGGGCAGCAGGGCATGATCTCCGTCCGACACACGTCCCCGTGCGTGGAGACGCAAGCCGCCCAAGCGGGCGGTCCCGCCTCGGATACCTGCGGCATCGTGGTCGCGGGCGGCGCGGGCGAGCGTTTTGGCGACCCACGCGGCAAGCAGTTCGTGGACCTCGCCGGCATGCCGCTCGTCTGCTGGTCCGTGCTGGCGCTCGACCGTTCGGCGTCGGTGGCGTCGCTCGTGGTGGTGGCCCCCGAGGGCCGCGAGGACGAGATGCGGGACGTCCTCGCCACGCACCTGACGCTCATCCATCCGCTCGCGATCGCCTCGTCCGGCGCGACGCGTCAGGGTTCCGTGCGCAATGGCCTCGCGTGCGTGCCGCGCGGGTGCGACCTCGTCGCCGTGCACGACGGCGCGCGGCCGCTGATCCGGCCTGCCGCCATAGACGCCGTGTGCGAACGCGTGCGCAACGACCGCCTCGTCGCTGGGGCGATCGCAGCCAACCCGTCTACCGACACGCTCAAGATCGCCGAGGGCGAGACGATCGTATCGACGCCCGATCGCACCTATTACTGGAGTGCGCAGACACCGCAGGTCTTCCGTCTGGCGACGCTGGTGGCTGCGCACGAGGAGGCGGAGCGCACGGGGTACGTGGGCACCGACGACGCCTCGCTGGTCGAGCACGCCGGCGGCCGCGTGGTGCTGGTGGACACGGCGCGGGACAATATCAAGGTGACGCTGCCCGAGGACCTGATCATCGCGGAGGCGCTGCTCGAGCGCCGCCTGGTGGATGAGGGCTGCGGCTTTGGAAAGGGGTAGCCGCTATGCTGCGTATCGGTCACGGCTTTGACGTGCACGCCTTTGCCGAGGGGCGCAAGCTCATCCTCGGCGGGGTCGAGGTCCCGTCGGCGCGCGGCCTCGACGGCCACTCGGATGCAGACGTGCTGGCGCACGCGCTGATCGACGCCGTCTGCGGCGCATCGCGCCTGCCCGACATCGGGCGTCTTTTTCCCGACAACGACCCGGCCTACCTGGGGGCCGACTCCCTCGTCCTGCTGCGCCGGGTGGGGGAGATGGCCCGGGGGAGGCGATGTAGGATCCTCGATGCCGACTGTACCATCGCGGCTCAGGCACCCAAGCTCGCGCCCTACATCGACGAGATGGCGGCGCGCCTGGCTGCGGCGCTCGGCCTGCCCGAGGGTTCTGTCGGCGTCAAGGCGACCACGACTGAGCATCTCGGGTTCGTGGGGCGCCAGGAGGGCATCGCCGCCTGGGCGGTGGTCCTCGCGGAAGACGAGCGCGACGTCGAGCGCTAGAATCCAACCGTACGGATAGCAATACGAGGAGTTGCAATGCTTATCTACAACACCAAGAACCACCGCAAGGAAGAGTTTGTGCCCATCGAGCCGGGCAAGGTCCGCATGTATGTGTGCGGCCCCACGGTCTACGATCAGATCCACATCGGTAACGGCCGCACCTTCCTGGCGTTTGACGTGATCCGCCGCTACCTCACCTACAAGGGCTACGAGGTGACCTTCGCCCAGAACCTGACGGACGTGGACGACAAGATCATCAACCGCTCGAACGAGCAGGGCCGTACCGCTGCCGAGGTCGCCGACGAGTTCTCCAAGGCGTTCATCGAGCAGATGCACCGCCTGGGCGTGCTCGACCCGGACATCCGCCCGCGTGCCACGCGTGAGATCGACGCCATGCAGGAGATGATCCAGATCCTGATCGACAAGGGGCATGCCTATGTGGTCGATTCTGGCGACGTCTATTTCGCCGTGCGCTCCGACGACCGCTACGGCGTGCTGTCCGGCCGCGACGTCGACCAGCTGCGCGTGGGTGCCCGCGTCGAGGAAAACACCGACAAGCGCGACCCGCTCGACTTCGCCCTCTGGAAGGCGGCAAAGCCCGGCGAGCCCTCCTGGCCCTCCCCCTGGGGTGACGGCCGCCCCGGCTGGCACACCGAGTGCTGCGCGATGATCCACCACTACCTCGGCACGCCGATCGACATCCACGGCGGCGGCCAGGACCTCGTCTTCCCGCACCACGAGAACGAGACCGCGCAGGCCTGGTGCGCCTGGGACAAGGCGCTCGCCAACACCTGGATGCACACGGGCATGCTGCGCGTGGAGGGCGAGAAGATGTCCAAGAGCCTGGGCAACTTCTATACGCTCAAGGAGGTCCTCGACAAGTACCCCGCCGGCGCGGTCCGCATCCTCATGCTGCAGACCCACTACCGCTCGCCGCTCGACTTCAGCTTCGACCGCCTCGACGGTGCCGTCGGCACGCTCGAGCGCCTGAAGACCTGCGTCAAGAACCTCCGCTGGGCCGCGCACAACTCCGCTCAGGACGGCGAGCTCAACGACGCCGACCGTGCGCTGGGTGCCGCCATCGACTCCGCGGTGAGCGAGTTCACCGCCCAGATGGACGACGATTTCAATACCGCCGGAGGCTTGGCCGCCATCTTTGCGCTGGTCACCGCTGCCAATACGTATCTCGACCAGGCCGGCGCCGACACCTCGACCGCGCTCGCGCTGCGTGCGTCCGACGCGATCGTGGAGCTGTCGGAGGTGCTCGGCATCGAGCTGACGCGCGAGTCGGCCGAAGAGCTCCCCGCCGAGCTCGTCGACCTGGCCCGGGCACAGGCGGGCTATGAGGGCGATTCCGCCGACGAGGCCGCCGAGGTGCTGCTCGAGGCGCGCCAGGCCGCCCGCGCGGCAAAGAACTGGGCTGTCGCCGACGCGATCCGTGACGGCATCACCGCGCTCGGCCTCGTGGTCGAGGATACGGCCGCCGGCGCCCGTCTCCGCGCAAAGAAGGACTAGGACGTGGCAGACCGTCGCGGCAACAACACGCGTCAGCGTGGCAAGCAAGACCGCTCGTATCGCAACGATGACCGCCGCCAACAGGCAGGTAACCGTGCGGGGAAACCCGCCGGCGCCAGGGCGGGGTCCCGTCCTGTCGGCAGGCAGGGGGGCAAGGCGTCGGGCCAGCGAGGCCGGACGCCCGCTCCCGCCGCCGGCTGGATCGAGGGGCGCCGTGCGTGCGCCGAGGCGCTGGAGGTCGGCGTGCCGCTGCGTTGTGCACTGGTGGCGACGGGAGACGATACGCTCGCATCCCTCGTGGCGCGCTTGCGCGACGCGGGGGTCGAGGTGCAGGAGGTCCCACGCGAGCGGCTGGATGGCATGTCTTCGCACGGAGCGCACCAGGGGATTGTCTGCCAGACGGCGCCGTACCGCTACGCGACGCTCGAGGACGTGATCGGTCGCGCGGGGGAGGGCGACGCACTCGTGGTGGTGCTCGACCACGTGACCGACGAGGGCAATTTCGGCGCCATCGTACGCTCTGCCGAGGTGGTCGGCGCGGCTGGCGTCGTGATCGCCAAGGCGCGGGCGGCGGGCGTGGGCGTCGGGGCCTACAAGACCTCCGCCGGGGCGGTGCTCCACCTGCCCATAGCCCAGGTACCCAATCTGGCCACCGCGCTCGACCGTCTCAAGGAGGCGGGATTTTGGGCTGCGGCGGCGACCGAGCATGCCGAGCAGGACGTGTGGCACGCGCCGTTCGGCGGCCGTATCGCGCTCGTGATGGGGTCCGAGGGCGCAGGCGTGTCGCGCCTGGTGCGGGAGCACTGTGATTTCGAGTGCCGCCTGCCTCAGCGCGGCCGCGTCGAATCCCTCAACGTCGCGCAGGCAACCACGGTGCTGTGCTACGAGTGGCTGCGCAGGACGATGGCCGAGACGGACGCCCGATGAGCAAGGCACGGCTCCCGCTCCTGGTCGTCGACGGCTACAACGTCCTACGCGCGACCCCGCGCTATGCGGCGCTCATGGACGAGCGGCCCGACCGGATACATGTGTCTGCCGGCGGTAGCGGGCGGGCGGCCGGCGGCGGCATGATCGGCGTCGATCCCTTCGAGCGCGCCCGCGAGGCCCTGGTCGCCGATGTGGCCGCCTTTGCCCAGGGCTCCTATGAGGCGACGATCGTATACGACGGGGCCAACAACCTGTCGCCCGACCGGCCCGCGACCAAGACGGCGGGCGTCAGGATCGTCTTTTCCGCACAGGGGGAGAGCGCCGACGCCGTAATCGAGCGCCTGTGTGCCCAGGCCCACCGGTCTGGCCGTGACATCGCCCTTGTGACCAGCGACAACACCATCCGTTCGACCACGAGCCTCGGGCCGTACGCCGCGTCCGTCACCAAGATCTCGAGCCTGATGCTGGTGCACGAGATGGAGGCGACCGACCGCGAGGTTGCCCGGGAGCTTGCCGACCGCACCCACGCCAGGATGACCGTCGAGGACCGCCTGAGCCCCGAGACGTTGGCAAAGCTCAACGCGATACTCGGTCGTTGATTGCGGCATGCGGATGCTGTTGTCTGCGGCATCCACGATGCGGCGCGAGACCTGGGGCGGAATGTCTTCCACATCGTGCCTGTGGCATCGGCGGGACAACCTGTGGCATAATACTTGCACGCGCCAGCATGGCTCAATGGCAGAGCAACGGTTTTGTAAACCGTGGGTTGGGGGTTCGACTCCCTCTGCTGGCTCCAGAAGACACAGCCACGCCCGTGCGACGTGGCTTTTTATTTACCGCATTCGTGGTGAAATCGTGGTGAGTACACGCCCGGCTACGTGGATTCAAAGATTTTCCGTTGACAAGTGCCCCGTGTGAACGTAAGATTTCTTCCGCTAACGTGGTTGAGGCAAAGCACGCCACGGGAGCGCTTGAAAACGGAATGGGGATGTGGCACAGCGGCAACTGCGGCGGACTGTAAATCCGCTCTCTCTGAGTTCCCTGGTTCGAG
Organism: uncultured Actinomycetes bacterium; assembly: GCA_900314685.1. Taxonomy (GTDB): domain Bacteria; phylum Actinomycetota; class Coriobacteriia; order Coriobacteriales; family Atopobiaceae; genus Olegusella. Next base: position 24,884 of record OMWE01000024.1, read on the forward strand.
TCCAGGCATCCCCACCATTTGCCCGTGTAGCTCAGTCGGTAGAGCACTTCGTTGGTAACGAAGAGGTCACCGGTTCGAATCCGGTCGCGGGCTCCATTCCGATTTCAAGTACGGCTTTGCCGGTGTAGCTCAGCTGGTTAGAGCACGCGGCTCATACCCGCGATGTCACTGGTTCGAATCCAGTCACCGGTACCAGAGTTCTCGCGGCGGGTCACCGTCGCCTGAAATAGTACGTAGCACGGCAAGTTCCAAGAAGCAGCCACAAGGCGGTTTCCGAAGGAGGATTGGCAATGGCCAAGGAGAAGTTCGATCGTTCTAAGCCCCATGTAAACATCGGTACCATCGGTCACGTCGACCACGGCAAGACCACCCTGACGGCTGCCATCACCAAGGTCCTGTCCCTCAAGGGCCTGGCCAAGTTTGAGGCCTTCGATCAGATCGACAAGGCTCCCGAGGAGCGCGAGCGTGGTATTACCATTTCCGTCGCTCACGTCGAGTACGAGACCGAGAACCGTCACTACGCTCACGTCGATTGCCCTGGCCACGCCGACTACATCAAGAACATGATTTCCGGCGCTGCTCAGATGGACGGTGCCATCCTCGTCATTGCTGCCACCGACGGCCCGATGGCTCAGACCCGCGAGCACATCCTCCTCGCTCGTCAGGTCGGCGTGCCCTACATCATCGTCTTCATGAACAAGTGCGACATGGTCGACGATGAGGAGCTCCTTGACCTCGTCGAGATGGAGACCCGTGACCTCCTGACCGAGTACGACTTCCCCGGCGACGACCTGCCCATCGTCCGTGGCTCCGCGCTCAAGGCCCTCGAGTCCACCTCCACCGATCCCGACGCCCCCGAGTACAAGTGCATCTGGGAGCTCATGGACCAGGTCGACTCCTACATCCCGACGCCTGCCCGCGACAACGAGAAGCCGTTCCTGATGGCTATCGAGGACGTCATGACCATCTCCGGTCGTGGTACCGTCGCCACCGGCCGTGTCGAGCGCGGTGAGCTCAAGCTCAACGAGCCCGTCGAGATCATCGGCATCAAGGAGACCCAGAAGTCCGTCGCTACCGGCATCGAGATGTTCCGCAAGACCATGGACTTCTGCGAGGCGGGCGACAACGTCGGCATCCTCCTGCGCGGCATCAAGCGTGAGGACATCCAGCGCGGCCAGGTTCTCTGCAAGCCGGGTTCGGTTACCCCTCACCACGCCTTCACCGGCGAGATTTACGTCCTGACCAAGGACGAAGGCGGCCGTCACACCCCGTTCTTCTCCGGCTATCGTCCTCAGTTCTACTTCCGCACCACCGACATCACCGGTGATGTCCAGGAGCTGACCGATGCCAACGGCAACAAGGTCGAGATGGCTATGCCTGGCGACCACGTCACCATCAAGGTCGACCTGATCCACTCCATCGCTATGGAGCAGGGCCTCAAGTTCGCTATTCGCGAGGGTGGCCACACCGTCGGTGATGGTCGTGTCTCCACGATTATCGACTAGTACGGACTAGGTATGTGAGGACCCGGCGTCCGCGAGGGCGTCGGGTCTTTTTTTCGGGATTGCGCTAACGCAAAGAGTCGAGGAATTTTGGGTTGGCGAGACTGAAATCCTTCGCCTTTTTGTGTTTCGGCGGTCTTTAGTTATGTGGGAAATGTTGGAGCTTCCATTAGTCTTGACAGAGTCTATGGTCGGGTGCTAATGTTTTCCATCGCGTCACTGACGAGTAGTACGTCTGTGGCTATCTATAGGAGGAACGATGCGCACAATGGTTACCCTCGCATGCACCGAGTGCAAGCGACGCAACTACACCACCAAGAAGAACAAGTCCAACAATCCCGATCGTATCGAGATGAAGAAGTATTGTCCGTGGTGCCACAAGCACACCCTGCACAGGGAAACCCGCTAAAATAGGGTCACACATAGGCCAGTAGTTCAGTTGGTAGAGCGACGGTCTCCAAAACCGTATGTCGAGGGTTCGAGTCCTTCCTGGCCTGCCAGAAACACCACCGGCTATCCCTTCGGGGTTAGCCGGTTTGCATGATAAGAGGGCGTCCGCCCCACAGGGAAGGTTCGCGAATGCCGAATAAGGATCGCAACAAGAGGAGTGTCCGCAAGGCGCGCGCCGCCGAGCGCGAGCGTCTTGCTGCCGAGCACGAGCTCGCGGGCGCTGCTCCCAAAGATGCCAAGAAAGCCGCGGCTGCCTCCAAGGCTGCAAAGGCTCCGGCAAAGCAGGAGAAGGCAAAGCCCAAAAAGAAGAACGCCTTTGTTCAGTACTTCAGCGATGTCCGTAGCGAGATGAAGCGCGTGACGTGGCCGTCCAAGGGTGAGCTCACCAATTGGTCTGTCGCCGTCATCGTCGCCCTTGTTGTCTTTGGCCTCTGCGTCTACCTCGTCGATACGGGTTTCGTGGCACTGCTGGTCGGTTTCACGGGTCTGAGGGGGTAAACATGGCGAAGCGTTGGTATGTCGTTCACACCTATTCGGGCTACGAGAGCAAGGTCAAGACGGACCTCGAGCATCGCATCGAGTCGTATGGCCTGCAGGATCAGATTGTCGACATCCAGATCCCGACCGAGGAGGTCACCAAGCTCAAGGACGGCGGCGAGCGAGTGACCAAGGACGAGAAAGTCTTCCCTGGGTACGTCCTCGTGCGCATGGAGGTCGACGACAATAGCTGGGCTGTCGTGCGCAACACCCCGGGCGTCACCGGTTTTGTGGGCATCGATGGCAAGCCGACGCCCCTGCGCCGCTCGGAGTACGACAAAATCATGCGTCGCGTCAATCCCCGCGCCGTCTCGGGTACCCCGGCACCCAAGATCACGACGACCGATATCGAGGTCGGTCAGGTGGTCCATGTGGTCAACGGCCTCTTGGCAGACTTCGACGGCACCGTCTCCGAAATCAACCCCGAGGCGGGCAAAATCAAGGTCATGCTCACCATCTTCGGACGCGAGACCCCGGTCGAGCTCACCCTCGATCAGGTGACTGCCGTACTGTAGGCAAGGCGATACTGGCGGCCCTCGCATCTGTGGAGATGGCTTCTCGGGGGACGTGAGATATAGCAAGTTGTTTTTGGAAACATCAATAGGAGGCTCTCATGCCCGCTAAGAAGGTCACGCACTTCATCAAGCTCCAGATTCCCGCCGGCCAGGCCAACCCCGCTCCTCCCGTCGGCCCGGCCCTGGGTGCCGCCCAGGTCAACATCATGCAGTTCTGCCAGGCGTTCAACGCGCAGACCAAG
>OMWE01000022.1 GCA_900314685.1 uncultured Actinomycetes bacterium
CTCCAAAAGCTCTGCGTATGCCATCGACATCACCCCATGCTGTCGGTTTGCAATACATATGCATTTGCATTATACGCACGCTTGGGAACAGCGTAAGTTGGGGGAGCTTTGCGAGATATACAGTGGTAGAGACTATAAGCATCTTGGCCAAGGTGATATTCCCGTGTACGGCACTGGTGGGTACATGGTTAGCGTCGATAAGGCTCTTTCCTACGAGGAGGATGCCGTCGGCATTGGAAGAAAAGGAACTATCGACAAGCCCTATGTACTCCGTGCGCCCTTTTGGACAGTTGACACGCTGTTTTATTGCATCCCAGAACCAGAAATAGATTTAGGTTTCCTCGAAGGGCTCTTCCTCAATGTCGATTGGGCGTCGAAGGATGAGTCGACGGGCTTGCCAAGCCTGTCGAAAACCATCATTGGTGATGTAGACGTCCTCGTCCCAGAGATGGCTGAACAAAAGGTAATTTCAGGTACTCTTTCTCACCTCGACGACCTCATCACCCTTCATCAGCGTAAGCCTCTCGATCTCGCCGTCAACGCGCCGTTGCAAAGCCCCTTTAAACCGCGTGCTACGAAAAAGCGGCCAACGACATATCATGCCGCTGGCCGCTGTTTTGTCCTGGTGGGCGATGAGGGATTCGAACCCCCGACCTTGAGCGTGTAAAGCTCCTGCGCTAGCCACTGCGCCAATCGCCCGTCGCGCACTTGAGTGTATCATGAGCGGCATGGATACGACACTCACAGATCTTGCGCAGTTGCTCGACCGCGAGGGGCTACTGGACGGCAAGACAAACATGCACGATGCGGATACGACGGTCGTGACGGGCGCCGACTGCGACTCGCGGGTCGCGGCGGCCGGGCACGTCTTTGTGTGCAAGGGGGCGGCGTTCAAGGCCGTCTACCTGCGCGACGCGCTGGATATGGGCGCCGTGGCGTACCTGTGCGACGCCTCGCACGCAGACGAGCTGGCGGCGGCCGCCCCGGGCATACCCGTGCTGGTCGCGCCTGACGACGGGCTGCGGCGTGCGATGGCGCTGGTCTCCGCCGAGGCCTGGGGCCACCCCGACCGCGAGCTGCCCGTGCTGGGCATGACCGGCACCAAGGGCAAGTCCACCACCGCCTATATGCTCCGCAGCATCTTTGCGGCGGGCGGCCGGCCCTGCGGCATCCTCGGCTCCATCAACACCTACGACGGCGTCGAGCGCTTCGAAAGCCATAACACGACGCCCGAGGCCCCCGACCTCTGGCGCCACCTGGCCAACACGCGCGCCGCCGGCCTTTCCGCCATGGTGATGGAGGTCTCCAGCCAGGCCCTCAAATACGACCGCACGCTGGGCCTCCGGCTGCGCGTGGGCGCCTTCCTCAACATCGGGCGCGACCACATCTCCCCGCTCGAGCACCCCGATTTCGAGGACTATTTCTCGAGCAAGCTGCAGATCTTCGACCAGTGCGACACCGCGGTCGTGAACCTGGGCTGCGACCACCTCGACCGCGTCCTTGCCGCCGCACAGGCGTGCGACCGCCTCGTGACCTTCTCGGACACGGACCCCGCGGCTGACTTCTGGGCCGATCACGTGGCCACCCACGAGGGCACCGTGGGCTTCGTGGCCCACACGCCCGCCTGGACGGCCAACATGCATCTGGGCATGCCTGGCCTCTTCAATATCGAGAACGCCCTGTGCGCCATCGCAATCGCCCAGCTCGCAGGCGCGGAGCGCGCCCAGATCCGCGACGGCCTCGCCGCCTGCCGCGTGCCCGGCCGCATGGAGCTTGTGGACTCCCCCGACCCCGCCCGCGTCGCGGCAATCGTGGACTATGCCCACAACAAGCTCTCCTACCAGCGCTTCTTTTCGTCTATGGCCAAAGAGTTCCCGGGCCGCCGCATCATCGCCGTGCTCGGCGCGCCGGGCGGCAAGGCTCAGGAGCGCCGCCGGGAGCTACCGCAGGAGGCCTCCAAGTGGGCCGACGCGCTCATCTATACGGAGGAGGACCCCGCGCACGAGCGCGTGGAGGACATCAACGCCGAGATGCTCGCCGCCACGCCGGCCGACCAGCGCGCCGAGTCCGTCCCCAGCCGTCCCGACGCCATCGCGCGCGCCGTGGACATCGCCTACGAGGAGGACACGCCCGCCCTCGTCTGCCTGCTCGCAAAGGGCGACGAGACCCGCCAGCACGTGGGCGACGAGTTCGTGCCCTGCGAGACCGACGCGGAGCTCTTCCTGCGCGCGATGCGCCACCGCGGGCTGCATGGCCACGCGCTTTGCCGCCACGACCACGACGCCGAGTAGGTGTCCGCCCCCTTGGGTAGAATGGTCTGCGTCAGTCGATATTGCGAGGGATGATGGCACAAGACGCGAACCAGCAGAGCAGACACTATAACGGTGAGCCAGGCGAAGAGCCGACTTACGAGATGCCGGACCAGGGCTATCCGGGCGCCGGCCAGAGCTTTGGCCGCGCGATGAACGACCTCGGCAGCTCCGTGGCCAACAAGGTCAACGACGCGGTCAACGCCGCCGACTTCAGCGGGCTCGCCAGCTCGGTCAGCGACGCCATCCGTTCGACCGCCGACTCCATCAGCCAGTCGCTCGCACAGCCGAGCACGGCGATCGTACGCGCGCAGGACAAGAAGGTCGGCGCGAATGTGAGGCGGTTCGTCTTTGGCTCGCTGTCGGTCGGCTCGCTTTTGCTCGGCGGCATCTGTGTCCTCGCCGCCTTTGTGGGGTCGGGGCTCTCCGCCGTCGGGATGGGTGCGGCGTTTCTCGGAATCGGCGCCGGCGTCGGCGTCGCGGCAAAGAAGGCCGCGGGAGACTACCGGCTGCACAAGGCGCTCGACCAGTTCGCGCGCATCGCCGGCCCCCGCGAGCAGGTCACGGTCGAGGAGCTCGCGGCGCGCACCGGCCTGTCGATGACCGAGTGCGTGAACGAGATCAACCGGGGCATCGGCGAGGGGTACATCCCCCACGGCCGCCTGCGCGGCACCACCAGCGGGCAGACGATGCTCTATCTGACGGACGGCGCGTTTCGCCGCGCGGGCGGCGTCGACCAGCCGACGTACCGCTACCGGACGTCCGACCGCGTCGGCGACCGCAACCAGACCGCACCCCAGCCCGACCCCTACGAGGCGGCCGCTGCCGCCCAGGCGGCGTATGAGGCTGGGCGCGCCGCGGACCCGCGCACAGCCGGCGCCCGTGCCATCGACCCCCGCGTTCAGCAGATAGTCGACGAGGGCAATGCATACCTCATCAAGATCCACCACGCCAACGACGTGATCGAGGAAGCCGAGATGTCCGACAAGCTCGCGCGCCTCGAGAGCGTCGTCCGCCGCATCATCGTCGGTGTGCACGACAACCCCGAGACCGCGGACGACCTGGGCCAATTCATGAGCTACTACCTACCGACCACCGGCAAGCTCGTGGACGCCTACGTCGACCTCGAGGAGCACGACGAGCACGGCTCCAACGCGGAGGCCACGCGGCGCGAGATCAAGTCGACGCTCGATGTGATCAACGACTCATTTGAGAAGCTCTCTGACGACATGCTGCAGGACAAGGCCTGGGACCTGCAGAGCGACATGAGCGTCCTGCGCACGATGCTCCGTCAAGACGGACTCTCCGACGACGGTGGCCCGCGCGCGGACGAGAATCGCCTGGAGTTCTAGCCGACCAGGTGCAGGGAGGCCTGCTCGGGCGCTACCTCGAGCTCGCGACCGGAGGCGGTACGCACCGTCGCGCGGCCCCACACGTCCACCCCGCAGAAGGTGCCGCGGGCGGCGATATTGCCGTTTGGGAAGACGACCTCCACCTCGCGGCCGAATCCGACCAGACGATCGACGTAATCCTCGAGCAGCGGCGCCAGGGGCCCGGCCACCGCGCCTTGACGACGGGAGATCTCGTCTTGCCAGGCGGAGATGCGATCACGGATGCCTGCCACCATCTCGTCCGTCAGCCCCTCCCCCGTCACGCGGATGAAGAGCCCCTCGTCGTCGTACCCGCCGTGTGCCTCGACGGTCGCAAGGGGTGCGCCCGTCTTGTCGACAACCGCAAAAGGCCAGCCCACACACCCGTCAACCGCAGCGGCGGCACCGAGCGCGCAGACATAGGCGGCTCCCTGCAGGCAGTACATAGGTATCTGAGGGCGCAGGGTGGTCTCCATGGGCAGGCTACTTCCAGTCGAGCGGGCCGAGGTTGGAGCGCACGTGGCCGACGCGCTCCTCGGGCGGCAGCACGCGGACGCCGGCATGCGTGAGGAAACGGACCGGGTCGTGCATGAGGTCCTCCATCGGCACGAGCACATAGTCGCGCTCGCCGAGGCCCGGGTGCGGTAGGGTCAGGTGCTTGCCGCAGTGCGTCTCGCCCTCCATCCACACCAGGTCGCAGTCGATCGTGCGCGGGCCGTGGCCCTCCTGCTCGGGGTCGCGCAGGCGTCCGAGCTCGTTTTCCACCTCGAGCAGGTGGTCGAGCAGCACCATCGGGTGCAGCTCGGATCGGATCTCGGCCACCGCGTTGGCGACGGGCGTCGTGATACCGTAGGCGGGCTCGGTCTCGTACGCGTCGCTGGCCGCGACCACACAGGTCATCGGGATCTCGTCGATCAGGCGGACGGCGCGGGAGAGGAAGTCCACGCGGTTGCCCACGTTTGACCCCAGCGAGACAAAGGCCTGCCGCGGGTCGGGCTTGGACATGGCCCAGTAGGCGTTCACGGACTCGGCCGCGTGCGCCACGTCGTGCACGCGCAGGATGCGGGCGCCCGCCTCGATGCTCCACATCGCGAGGCCGGTCGTCGCAGCCCCGGGCACGCCGCCCCCGGCGACGGCGCCGGAGAACCCCTTGCGCGACACCGCCTGCATCAGGGGGTAGCCCATGGTCGCGAGTTTCTTGATATTGCGGCAGATCACGACGTCCTCGTCGGTCGTCTTGCCCTGACCGGGGCCGGGGTCCAGGCAGATGCGGTCATGCGAGACGCCCGCGCGCACCAGACCGCGCGCCTGGTCGCCCAGAAAGCCCATGATCTCGCGCATGATGGGCGACTCCTCGGGCAGCGTGAAGCGGCGGTTGGACGCCACGGGACGCAGCGGCGTGCGCGCGTCAAGCACCACGGAGCGGCGCGAGGCGTTGCCGCGGAACTCGCTGTCGCACAGAATCACGCAGCCGCAGTCGGTCTCGGCGGCCATCTGCACCATCTCGGGGTTGGTGAAGCCCTCGGGGTCGTTGATGACCGAGGCGCCCAGGCGCACGCACATCTTGGCCACGTCGGCATGGCGGGTGCTCACGCAGACGATCGCGCCCGTCGGCACGAGGCCGCGCACCACCGGCACGACACGCTCGGCCTCGGCCTGGGAAGACAAACCCTTGTCCTCGGGCGTCGTCTCGCCGCAGACATCAAGCAGGTCGGCGCCCTCGTCGAGCATCTGCTTGCCGCGCGCGACCGCCTCCTCCGTCGTCAGCGCGTCGGGGCCGACCTCGATCACGCCCATGATGCGCGGCCGCGCCAGCGACAGCTCGTGGCGCCCGCAGCGCCAGACGGCGTAGACCTCTCGTGCCATGTTGTCCTCCACTCATCCCCTGCCGATGCCGGCGGGGCAGTCTCTAAAAATCAAAAGCCTTCGCGATGTCGCACGCGCACAGCAGGTCGGCGCCGCGGTCCTGCGGCGTGGGCTGCAGATTGACGATCGCGAGCTCGTCACCCTGGAAGTATTGTACGAGACCCGCCGCCGGATACACGACGAGCGAGGTACCGCCCACGATCAGCATGTCGCAGTGACCGATGGCGGCCGCCGCCCCGAAAAGCACGTGTTCGTCGAGCGACTCGCCGTACAGCACGACGTCGGGCTTGATGCGCCCGCCGCACTCGGGGCAGTGCGGCACCCCCTCGGTCTCCATGACCCACTCGGCCGAATAGGTGCGCCCGCAGTCCTCGCAGATGTTGCGGTGGACCGAGCCGTGCAGCTCGTAGACGTGCTTGGAGCCAGCCATCTGGTGCAGGCCGTCGATGTTCTGCGTGACGACCGCCGTCAGCTTGCCCTCCTGCTCCAGCTCCGCGAGCTTGTAGTGCGCACGGTTGGGCTTTGCGTCCAGGGCGATCATGCGCTGGCGGTAAAAGTCGTAGAACTCCTCCGTGTGGGTCTCAAAGAAGCGATGCCCGAGCATCTCCTCGGGAGGGTATTTGAAGTGCTGATGGTAGAGTCCGTCTTCGCTGCGGAAGTCAGGGATGCCGCTGGCGGTGGACACACCCGCGCCGCCGAAAAAGACGACGCTGCGCGCGCGGCCGATCTGGCGCTTGAGCTCGGCGGCTGCCTCGGAGGGGTCGGTGATCGTTTGGGACATGGTTCCTCCTTCACATAGATAGGGATACTCTAGCACCCTCGGGCAATTGGGTAGAATGCACACACGACAGACGTAACACTAAAGGGGCTTTATGGACACCAATACAGAGCTGAATGCCGACCGCGCGACCGAACGTATGGATGCGGCGGCTCATAACGGCACGGCCGCCCGCGAATTCGTGCTCACCGGCTGCACGGCGCATCCGCGGGGCGAGAAGACACACGCACCGCTCGAGACCAACGTGCACGGTGTGGCGCTGGTCTTTGAGGGCGGTGGCTATCGCGCCTCCTACACCGCCGGCATCGCGAACGTGCTGCTCGAGCGGGGCATCTACTTCGACGAGGTCTGCGGCATCTCCGCCGGCTCCAGCCACACGGCCAATTACATCAGCCGCGACCAAAACCGCGTGCGGCGCTCCTTCATCGACCTCGCCGGCATACCCGAAGGCGGCGGCATGCGGTCGCTGGCCGCGGGCCATGGCTACTTCAACGCCGACTACGACTACCCGGGATGCGTGGCCGACGGCTTCCTTCCCTTCGACTGGGAGACCTTCGCCGCCAACCCCGCCCGCCCGCGCATCCAGAGCTTCGAGGCCGATACGGGTCGCACCGTCTCGTTTGCGCGTGAGAGCATGGACACCTTCGAACACATGATGACCGAGGTTCGCGCGAGCTCCACCCTGCCCGGCATGATGCGGCCCGTCCGCATCAACGGCCACATCATGCTCGACGGCGGTATCGGCGTCGGCGCGGGCATCCCCACGCACCTGGCCGAGATGGACGGGTACGACAAGATCTTCTTCGTCGCGACGAGGCCCGCGGGCTACCGCAAGACCGCCCCCGGCACCGCAGCCAGGCGGCTCTACGCCCATTGGGGCCAGCAATTCCCCGAGCTCGAGCGCGCCCTTCTGACCAGGCACGAGCGCTACAACGCGGCAATCGACCACCTGCTGCGGCTCGAGCGCGAGGGCCGCGCCTTCATCGTGCGCCCCGACGAGATGCCCGTGAAGTCCACCACGCTCGACGTCGCGCAGCTGTACGCCTCCTACGAGCTGGGGCACCGGCAGGCCCTCCGCGACTATCCCCGCTGGGAGGAGTGGCTCTTCGGCTGATGTGACAGGGGATGGGGATTGTCACGCGCGTCACCCGTCGTGTCACACCAGTTCGCCCCGACCGACTATAGTTAGACGTACGCGCCGGGGACGTGACGAGTCCCCGTCACCTGACACGGGCACGGGGGATGTGACAAGCCCCGTCACCTGTCACACACAACCGCATAGGCTGGCGCCACGCAGAATAGGGGCTGCATATGACGCTTGACGAGCTGGAGATCGGCAAGGACGCGATCGTCGCGTCAGTCGCCGGTACCGACAAAGCGCTCAGACAACACATCTTTGACATGGGTCTCACGCCGGGAACCGAGGTGACGATGGTCAAGGCGGCACCTCTGGGCGACCCGCTCGAGATCCGCCTGCGCAGCTACGAGCTCACCCTGCGCAAGGCAGACGCCGCGCAGATCATGCTGCGCTCGGTCCACGACACCGACATCCCCGAGCGCGCCAACCCGACCGCCACCGGTCGCACGCCGCACCCCGAGCTCGGCGAGGGCTCCCACAGCGGCGAGCGGCACGAGCGGGAGTACCGCTGGCAGTCGGTCGGCGAGCCCAAGGCCAAGGGCGCGCCGCTCACCTTCGCCCTCGCGGGCAACCAGAATTGCGGCAAGACCACCCTCTTCAACCAGCTCACAGGCTCCAACCAGCACGTCGGCAACTTCCCCGGCGTCACGGTCGACCGCAAGGACGGCCGCATGCGCAGCCACCCCGAGGCCCTCGTGACCGACCTGCCGGGCATCTACAGCCTCTCGCCCTACACGGGCGAGGAGGTCGTGAGCCGCCAGTTCATCCTGGACGAGCATCCCGACGCCGTGATCGACATCGTCGACGCCACCAACATCGAGCGCAATTTCTACCTCACGCTGCAGCTGATGGAGCTCGAGGTCCCGATGGTCATCGCCCTCAACATGATGGACGAGGTCGCGGCCAACGGCGGCTCGGTCGACGTCAACCTGCTCGAGACCATGCTGGGCGTCCCCGTCGTCCCCATCTCGGCCGCCAAGAACCAGGGCATCGACGAGCTCGTGGAGCATGCCATCCACGTGGCGCGCCACCACGACGTGCCCGGCCGCGTGGATTTCTGCCGTGAAGACGGACCGGACCAGGGTGCACTCCACCGGTGCATCCACGCCGTGATGCACCTCATCCAGGACCACGCCGCCCGTGCCGGCCTCCCCCTGCGCTTCGCCGCGACCAAGCTGGTGGAGGGCGACGCGCTGGTGCTGCGCGCCCTCGAGCTCGACGAGAACGAGGCCGCGGGCGTCGAGCACATCGTCGCCCAGATGGAGGCCGAGAGCGGGCAGGACCGCACCGCCGCGCTGGCCGACATGCGCTTCTCCTTCATCGAGGAGGTCTGCGGCCGCACCGTGACCAAGATGCACGAGAGCCGCGAGCACGCGCGCTCCGTCGCGATCGACCGCGTGCTGACCGGCCGCTTCACCGCCATCCCCGCCTTCATCGGCATCATGGCTCTGGTCTTCTGGCTGACCTTCTACGCGGTCGGCCAGCGGCTCTCGGACTGGCTGGCCGTGGGCGTCGATGCGCTCACCGCCCTGTGCGACGGGGCCCTCACCTCCGCCGGCGTCAACCCCGTCGTCCACTCCCTCGTGATCGACGGCGTCTTCGCTGGCGTCGGCACGGTCATCAGCTTCCTGCCGATCATCGTCACGCTCTTCCTGCTCCTGTCCCTGCTGGAGGACTCGGGCTATATGGCCCGCATCGCCTTTGTGATGGACAAGGTCCTGCGCAAGTTCGGCCTCTCGGGCCGCAGCTTCGTGCCGCTGCTCATCGGTTTTGGCTGCACGGTCCCCGCCGTCATGTCCACGCGCACGCTGCCCTCCGAGCACGACCGCAAGATGACCGTCCTGCTCACCCCCTTCATGAGCTGCTCGGCCAAGCTGCCCATCTACACGCTGCTGTGCGCGTTTTTCTTCCCCGGGCACGCCGCACTCGCGATGATTTCGCTCTACCTGCTGGGCATCGCCGTCGGCGTCGTCGCCGCAAAGGTCCTGCAGCGGACGACGTTCCACGGCGACCCCGTGCCCTTTGTGATGGAGCTGCCCAACTACCGCATGCCCAGCGCCAAGACCACCGCGCAGCTCGTGTGGGACAAGACCAAGGGCTTCGTGACCAAGGCCTTCTCGATCATCTTCATCGCCAGCATCGTCATCTGGTTCCTGCAGACGTTTGACGTGCGCCTCAACGTGACCGCCGACCAGTCGCGCAGCATGCTCGCCGGCCTCGGCTCCCTGATCTCGCCTGTCTTTGCCCCGCTGGGCTTCTCGGACTGGCGCGCGTCGACCGCCCTGGTCACCGGCCTCATGGCCAAGGAGAGCGTGGTCTCGACCCTGACCGTCCTGCTCGGCGGCAAGACCGCCCTGCTGGCTCAGATGTTCACGCCTGCGAGCGCCTATGTCTTTTTGACCTTCACCCTGCTCTACCCGCCCTGCATGGCCGCCATCTCCACGGTCAAGGCCGAGCTGGGCGGCAAATGGGCGCTGATCGTCTTTGCCCAGCAGACCGCCGTGGCCTGGGTCGTCGCCTGGGTCGTGCACCTCGTCTGCATCGCCCTCGGCCTCGCCTGAGCCGCCGTCCAGCCCGTCGTCCCGCCCGCTATTGGTCGATCTTGGTGGCGTCCTCGCCCTCGTCGTCATCCGCGTCGATCCGCACGAGCGTCGGCCTACCCGCGTCCTCCTCCGAAACAGGCGCGGGCGGCTCGGTCTCGGGCAGGTCCTCGAACCGGTATGTGCCCGGCTCCTCAGCCGCCGTCGGTTTGGCGGGCTCGCGCAGCTCGCCGACGTCCAGCACCGTCGGCAGCATGTCCTGGGACAGCGGAGCGTCCGCCGCACGACCGCTCCTCTGAGCGAGGTCGAGCAGGTGCTCGCCCGCAGCCTCGAGCTGTGCCGCGGTCGCCTGCCACGTCCAGTTGCCCTCGGAGGTGCCCGGGGTGTTCATGCGGGCGGTGTCATCGAGGCCGATCACATCCTGCAGCGTGGTGATCGCGACGTCGGCGTCGGAGCCCAGCACCAGGTCCATGACCCTGGCCGCCTCCTCCTCGGCATGCTTCTCACCGTATTTGTCGGCGGCCCAGCCCACGAGCGTCTGGTTGTCGTGGGTCCCGGTGTACGCGATGCGCCCGGGGATGGGCTCGTAGCCCTGGCTCAGGTCGCCGGGGTAGAACTGCACGACGTCCATGCCCGGGAAACCCGTCTCGGCGACCAGCGCGCGGACGGCGGGCGTCACGAGACCCAGGTCCTCGGCCACAAAGGGCAGTGCGCCGAAACGATTGCGCACGCGCAGGAAGAGGTCGAGACCGGGACCGAAGCACCAGTCGCCTTGCTTGGCCGTGCCGTCCGCGGGAATCTTGTAATACGACGAGAAGCCCAGGAAATGGTCAAGACGGACAAAGTCGTAGAGCTCGAACATGCGACGGAAACGGCGCATCCACCACGAGTAGCGGGTACGGCGGATCTCCGCCCAGTTGTACGTGGGGTTGCCCCAGAGCTGCCCGTCCTTGGCAAAGCTGTCGGGCGGCGCGCCGGCGCGGCCGCTCGCACGACCGTCCTCGTCCAGCATAAAGATGCTCTGCTCGCTCCACACGTCGGCCGAGTCGCCCGAGACGTACATGGGCATGTCGCCGATGATCAGCACGCCGCGTTTGCGCGCGTACTCGTGCATCTGCTGCCACTGGCGGTCGAACTCGTACTGCAGCAGGCAGTGACGGCGCACGCGGCCCTTGAGCTCGGGCAGCCGCGTCAGCTTGCGGTCCCACGTACGGTACTTCTCAGGCCACTCGTACCAGGGCACCTCCTCGCCGACGATCTCCTTGATCGCGTTGAATGTGGCAGCCGGGAGCAGCCAGCTCTCGTTGACCTCGCTGAAGCGGCGGAAGGCCACCGAGTCCTCGAAGTCGGTCGCAAAGCTGGTCGGTCCGTCTTCCATGCCCTCGAGCAGCGACGTATTGCCGGCAAAGGCGGAAAGACCCGCGTACGGCGAGCCAAACGCGTCGGTCGGGTTGACCGGCAGCACCTGCCAGTAGCGCTGGCCCGCGTCGGCCATCCAGTCGATGAACTTTTTTGCGGGCTCGCCCAGCGTGCCCGGTTTGCCGGGGTGCTTGGGGTTGGGCAGCGAGGTGATGTGGGCGATCACGCCCATGCCGCGGGGCATGGGGCGCTGCAGGCGCCGCTCGGGATGGAAGTAGAGCACGGTGCTGCCGAGCGGCCACAGAAAGACGGACGCCTTGCCGTCGCTCACGTCGACCGGGCGACCGCTGACCACGTCGTCCACCTGCTCGCCGCGCATCTCCACCTCGACGGTGTGGGGGTTGGAGAGGCTGGCGTTGACCAGGACGCACACCACGGCGTCGTCGTCCCAGCGCCAGAAGCCAAAGACGTCGTCGTTGGGCGCGAAGGGCTCGAACTCGCCGTCGACCAGCACGGGAAGCGCCTTGCGCAGGGCGATGGCGTTGCGGTAGATGTCGCGGCAGTTCTTGTCGATGTCGTCCCAGGGGAAGGTGCCGCGGTTGTACGGGTCGGCATAGCCCTCGCAGCCCGCCTCGTCGCCGTAGTAGATGCAGGGCACGCCCGGCATCGTCATCTGCAGCAGCGCCGCGATCCACAGACGGCTGACCGCCAGCGACCGATGGTCTTTGTCCAGGCGGAACTCCGCCTTTTGCCGCTCGCCCAGCGTGTCGGGCTTGGGCGTGTTGCCCAGGATGGTGAGCAGGCGGGCGCGGTCGTGGCTGCCGAGCATGTTGAGCTCGGTGTAGAAGGCGTCGCGCGGGTAGTTCTCGCGCAGGGTCTGCATGGTCTGGGAGACCTGCGGCGCCGTCGCCTTGCCGATCAGGTAGTGCAGGATCACGTGGCGCCAGGGGTAGTTCATCGTACCGTCGAGCTCGTTGCCCCAGAAATAGTGGCGCAGCTTGTTGTAGGCGCGCTTGGTCGTCGCGTCCTCCCAGACCTCGCCCAGAAGGACGGCGTCGCGCTTCTCCGCCAGCTCGGCCCGCTTGATATCGATGATGAAGTCATCGGGCAGCTCGTCTGCCACGTCCAGGCGCCAGCCGCGGGCACCGGCGCGCAGCCAGTGGCGCACGACACCGTCACGGCCGCAGATGTACTCGCGATAGCCGGGATTCTCCTCGTTGAGGTCGGGCATGTTGGCGACGCCCCACCAGCTGGTGTACGTGCCGTCCTCCCCGATTTTGTACCAGTCACGGTACTCGGAGTGGTCCGACTGCCAGGCGCCCGCGTCCGGATAGTTGCCGTAGCGGTTGAAGTAGCGGGAGTCGTCCCCGGTATGGTTGAAGACGCCGTCGAGAATGACCGAGATACCGTGCTTCTGCGCGTCTGAGCACAGCTTGGTGAAACTCTCCTCGTCGCCGAGCACCGGGTCGACCATGAGGTAGTCGCCCGTGTCGTAGCGGTGGTTGGAGGCCGCCTCAAAGATCGGGTTGAGATAGAGGCAGGTCACACCCAGGCTCTCGAGATAGTCGAGCTTCTCCCGGATGCCCTCGAGCGTGCCGCCGTAAAAATCCCACCCGGCGATGGAGCCGTCCGCGTTGCGCCGGTACGCCGGCGTCGAGTCCCAGTCCTCGACCACGCCGCGGTCGATACCCTTGCGCGGCTTCTCGAGGGTCTTCACACGTTCGCGCCAGTCCTTGCCGCGCGCGAAGCGGTCGGGGAAGATCTGGTAGACGACCGCCTGTTTGAACCAGTCGGGCTGCACGCCGCGCTTGCGGGCGTAGACCGTCAGCTGGAACGAGGGAGGCTCGCCGTAGGCAAAGGCGCCCTCCCCCACCGGGCAGTCGGGACGTGCGCCGTAGCGCCACACATCCCCGTTTGCCGCGTGAATCATAAAGCTGTACCACACGATGTTTGGGCGCTCCGTCGTGAGCTTGACGGAGAAGTGCAGATGATCACCCTCGACTGCGCGGTCCATCGGGACGAGGCGTTCACCCTCGTCGTCCGTCCACAGGCGCAGCTCGGCCTGCGCGTCGCCGTCCTCCCACACATCGATAGCCAGCATGATGGTGCTGCCGGTCGGGGCCGCCCCAAAAGGCGTGCGGTAACAGGAATCCGAGGTGATATGACAAGCTCGCATGGCGGGCCTCCGTTCATAAGCAGAAAAAACTCTGTTCAGGATACCACGTACGTCACACCAGTACGGACAGGCAGCCCCACAAGAGAAGAGGGACCCGGCTGTTGTCAGGTCCCTCAGGCTTTCACCTCTGTGTTATCGGCGCGCTTTCTCGCGCCCGCAGCTCTAAAAACCGCGCTTACGCCACTAACGCTGCACGATCTCGGGGTGCAGATCGTGGTACATGGCGAGGTAGTCGCCGGCCGCGCGCTTCCAGCTGAAGTCCACCGCCATGGCCTGCCTCTGCAGCTGCTGCCAGGCATCCTGGTCGTTCCAGAAGACCTCGCAGGCATCGAGCAGGCAGTTGGTCATCTCGTCCGCGTTCATGTTGGTGAAGGCAAAGCCCGTGCCCTCTCCCGTGTACTTGTTGTACGGGATGACACTGTCGGCCAGGCCGCCGGTCTCGCGCACCACGGGCAGGGTGCCGTAGCGCATCGCGATCATCTGGGCGAGGCCGCAGGGCTCAAACTCGGACGGCATCAGCAGCATGTCGCCAGCCGCATACATGCGGTGCGCGAGCGCGCCGTCAAAGGCGATGCGGGCGGTGAGCATATCGCCGTACTTGCCGTCGAAATAGCGGAAGGCCTCTTCCTGGTCCGCGTCGCCGGTACCGAGGATGGCCATCTGCACGCCGTTGGACATGATGCGTTCCATGCCATAGCGGACGAGGCCCAGGCCCTTCTGGTTGGTCAGGCGGCCAACCATCACGACCAGCGGGCGCTCCGGGTCGACGCGCAGGCCGAGCTCCTCCTGGAGGGCGGCCTTGTCCTGCGCCTTGCCGGACAGGTCGTCGGCGCTGAAGGGCGCCTTGACCGTCTTGTCCGTCTCGGGATTCCACGCGTCGGTGTCGATACCGTTGAGGATACCGTGCAGGCACCAGCTGCGGTCGCGAAAGATGCCGTCGAGACCCTCGCCGTAGAAGGGCATCTGCAGCTCACGCGCGTAGGTGGGGCTCACCGTCGAGATGGTGTCGGAGTACAGCAGCGCGCCCTTCATGTAGTTGATGGACTGCCCGTCGCTGCGAAGCTGACCGGCTGCGGCGGGGATGCCGTCGAGGCCGAGCACCTCCTGAAGCACCTTGTCGGAGAACTGTCCCTGGAACTTGACGTTGTGGATCGTAAAGACGGTGCGCACGTTGCGGCACACGTCGCTACCCTGGTAGAACTCGCGTAGGAAGATGGGCGCGAGGGCAGTCTGCCAGTCGTTGCAGTGCAGCACGTCGCACTCGAGCTCCGGCACCTTTTCGATGGCCTCGCAGATCGCCTTGCTAAAGAAGGCAAAGCGCTCGCCGTCGTCAAAGTAGCCGTACAGCGCATCGCGCTTGAAGTACGCCTCGTTGTCCACAAAGTAGAAGTCCACGCCCTGATAGGTGAACTTTTCGATGCCGCAGTACACGTTGCGCCAAGATAGGGGGACGTAGAAGTCCGCCACGTGCTTCATCTTGTCCGTGTACTGCTCGGGAATCGTCCCGTACTTCGGCACGATCACCGCGACCTTGGCGCCGGCGGCCTTGAGCGCGCGCGGCAGAGAGCCTGCCACGTCGCCCAGGCCACCGGTCTTGGCAAAGGGCACCGCCTCGGAGGCAGCGAAGAGAATCCTGATCTTCCTTCTTACCCTGTCTGCCATGTGGTTCCCTTACTCGCCCTTCTCCATGATGAAGAGGTCGTCGGCGGTACCGCGCAGCTCGGTGCCGGCGGGGATGACGTTGTTGCGGTCGATGATCGCGTTCTCGACCACGGCGCCGCTCTTGACCACGGTGTTCTGCATCACGATGGAGTTGCGCACCACGGCGCCGCTCTCGACGACGACCGAACGGCCCAGGATGGAGCCGTCGACGGTGCCGTAGATGCGGTCGGAGCCGGAGAGACGAGAGTTGGTGACGTGCGAGCCGGTCTCAAACTTGGCGGGCGCGTTGTCGTGAGCCTTGGTGCGGATCGGGCGCTCGGGCGTGAAGAGGTCGTCGGTGACCGCGGACTTCAGCATGTCCATATTGGACTTGTAGTAGTACTCGCGGTTGAAGATCGGCGCGCAATAGCCGGCAAAGTCATAGGTCTTGACGCTCACGCGGCCCGGCTCCTGCTCGATGGCCTCGAAGAGGTCGAGGTAGTCGACGGCGGTGTACCAGTCGAGCATCTCGAGCAGCTTCTCGCGGCCGACAACAAAGAGGTCGATAAAGGCGGTGTTGCCCTCGTGCGCGCCGCGCTTGAGGCCGGTCACGCGGCCTTCCTCGGTGATGAAGGAGACGACGTCGTCATCGTCGCCCGGGGCGGTCTGGACGACGGCGGTGATGTCGGCGTCATTGGCCTCGTGAGCAGCGATGAGCTCGTTGTAGTCCATGTTGTAGACAAAGCTCGCGGAGCTCATGATCACGTACTCGGCGTCGGAGCGCTGGAAGAAGGCCTTGTTGGCGATCATGTCGCGCACCAGGAAGCGAGTGCCCGCACGGGTGGTGCCAAAGGCGGAGCCGGGCAGCATGAAGAGGCCGCCCTTCTTGCGGGAGAGGCCCCAGTCCTTGCCGGCGCCCACGTGGTCGGCGAGCGAACGGTAGTTGAAAGGCATCACGATACCGACCGAGGTGATCTTGGCGTTGACCATGTTGGACAGCGGGAAGTCGATCAGGCGGTAACGGCCGAGGTACGGAAGCGACGCCACCGGGCGGCTCTCAGTGAGGGCGCTCGTGTTTTTGGTGGAGTAATTAGCGGTAATGTAGCCAATCGCTTTTGCCATGGTTACTCCTCCTCCTTCCCAACGACGACGTCATCTCCGATGACGGCGTAATCAACAGACGTGTCGGCGCTGCCGAGCGTAGCGCCCTCTTCGACCACGGAGTTCTCGCCCATGATCGCGCGCATGACATGCGCGCCGGCCTTGACGGTGGCACCGGGCAGGAGGACGGAGTCCTCGACGACCGCACCCTCGGCAACGGTGGCGCCCAGCGAGACGATGGAGTGCTTGGCCGTACCCAGGACGGTCACGCCGCCGGCAACCAGGCAGTCGTCCACGACCGCGTCGCTACCGACGTAGGCGGGGGGCATAGTGTTGGAGTTGGAGAGAATCTTGGGGCCGCTGTAGAGGTCAAACGCGGGCTCCTTGCCCAGAAGCTCCATGCTCGTCTCGTGGAAGGAGGCGATGGTGCCCACGTCGCGCCAGAACCCGTTGAACTGGTACGTATACAGACGACGGCCGTCGTGCAGCAGCTTGGGGATGATGTCGCCGCCGAAGTCGTGGCTGGAGTTGGGATCCTGCTCGTCGGCCTTGAGGGTGTCGATCAGGAGCTTTGCGTTGAAGATGTAGATGCCCATGGAGGCCAGGTTGCTCTTGGGCTTGGCGGGCTTCTCGTTGAACTCGAGGATCTTCTCGTCCTCGTCCTGGGTCATGATGCCGAAACGCGGCGCGTCCTCCCAGGGCACGGGCATGACGGCTACAGTCAGGTCGGCGTTGTGACGCTTGTGGTTGGCGAGCATCTCCTGATAGTCCATGCTGTAGAGCTGGTCGCCGGAGAGGATGAGCACGTACTCGGGATCCTGGGACTCGATGAAGCCCAGGTTCTGGGTGATAGCGTCGGCGGTGCCGGCGTACCAGCTGGCGCCGGTCTGCTTCTCGTAGGGCGGCAGGATGGCGATGCCGCCGCCGTCAATCGTGTCGAGGTCCCAGGCGCTGCCGTTGCCCACGTAGGAGTGCAGCAGGTACGGGCGATACTGCGTGAGCACGCCCACCGTGTTGATGCCTGAGTTCGAGCAGTTTGAAAGCACAAAGTCGATGATGCGGTACTTCGCGCCGAACGAGACGGCCGGCTTGGCGATCTTGCTTGTCAGCACGCCCAGTCGACTACCGCGTCCGCCCGCGAGCAACATCGCGATGCATTCGGTCTTGCTCATCTGTCACTTCCCCTTTCGTACTACGTGCCCCGCAGGGCGCCACAACCACTACCTACCAAACCTTTCCGCCGCCCGGAAGGCCAGACGGTACATCTGCATTCCTTCGCGACTGCAAGCGCATAGGCGCATACCAGTATCCCCGCCCGCAGATAAAAAAGGGGCGCCGATTCTGCGAACGGCGCCCCGAAAAGGATGTATGACAGACTCGCGTCAGACGCTCGTCTTACAGCCCCCAGACCTCCTTGGCGTACTCGCGAATCGTGCGGTCAGAGCTGAAGTAACCGGACTCGGCCGTGTTGTGCACGCCGCAGCGGTTCCACGCCTCGCGGTTGGCATAGAACGCCGTGAGCTCCTCCCACGCCTGGACGTAGGAGTAGAAGTCCTTGAGCACCAGGTCCTGGTCGTTGTTGACCATGAGTGCGTCGTGGACGCTCTCGAAATTGCCGGAAAGACGAGCATAGGTGCCGTCAACCAGCTGGTCGACGATACGGCCCAGGCGACCGCGGTCGTTGTTGTACATATCCCAGGCGTAGTAGCTGCGGGATGCGCGCAGGTCGTCGACCTCATTGGCACGCAGGCCAAAGATCTTGATGTTGTCCTCGCCCACGAGCTCGGAGATCTCCACGTTGGAGCCGTCGAAGGTGCCGAGCGTGATGGCGCCGTTCATCATGAGCTTCATGTTGGAGGTACCGGAAGCCTCGGCGCCGGCCACCGAGATCTGCTCCGAGATGTCGGCGGCGGAGTAGATGTACTGCGCGTTGCTGACGGCGAAGTTGGGCACAAAGACGACCTGGATCTTTTTGTTGACGCGCTCGTCGTTGTTGATCACGTCGGCCAGCGAGTTGATCAGGCGGATGACCTCCTTGGCGAAGGCATAGCTCTGCGCCGCCTTGCCGGCGAAGATGAAGCAGGTCGGATGGATGTCGTAATTGGGGTCGTCGAGCAGGCGGTTGTAGAGATCCATGACCTTGAAGGCGTTGAGCAGCTGGCGCTTGTAGGCGTGGAAGCGCTTGACCTGCACGTCAAAGATCATATTGGTGTCCATCACGACACCCGTGGTCTCCTTGACGTACTTGGCCAGGCGGACTTTGTCGGCGGCCTTGGCCTGCTCGAAGCCCTCGAGGAAGCCGGGGTCGTTCTCAAAGGGCTCGAGCTTCTTGAGCTCGTCGGCGTCCTTGAGCCAGCCGTCGCCGATCGCGTCGCAGATGAGCTTGGCGTAGGGCGGGTTGGCGTTGCCGAGGAAGCGGCGGTGCGAGACGCCGTTGGTCTTGTTGTTGAACTTCTCGGGGGTCAGGTCGTAGAAATCCTTGAGGACCGACTGTTCGAGGATCGAGGTGTGCAGCGCGGAGACGCCGTTGACGGAATGCGAGAAGATGACCGACAGGTTGGCCATGCGCACCTGGCCGTCCCAGAGGATGGCGGTATTCTGCAGCTGCTCGTGCCAGTTGGGATTCGTCTGCGGGAAGTTCTCGCGGTAACGGCGGTCGATCTCCTCGATGAACATGTAGACGCGGGGCAGAAGGGCGCGGAACGTGTTGATGGGCCACTTCTCGAGCGCCTCGGGCATGACCGTGTGGTTGGTGTACGTGATCGTCTTGCTGGCGATCTCGTAGGCCAGGTCGAAGTCGACGTGGTGGACGTCGACGAGCTGACGCATGAGCTCGGGGCCGCACATAGCGGGGTGCGTGTCGTTGGTGTGGATAGCCACGTGGTCGCCGAGGTGCTCCCAGTCGTCCTCACCGTAGTTCTTCACATAGTCGCGAAGGATGGTCTGCAGACCGGCGGAGACAAAGAGGTACTCCTGCTTGAGGCGCAGCATGCGACCGTGCTCACCGGCGTCATTGGGGTACAGAATCATCGAGATGGCCTCGACGTCCGTACGGAACTTGCTCGCCTTGGCGTAGTCGCCGGCATTGAAGGCATCGAGGTCAAAGTCCTCGGTATTGGGCTCGGCCTTCCAGATGCGCAGACGGTTCACAAGGCCACCGCCGTAGCCAACGATAGGCACGTCGTACGGGACGGCGCGAACGACCTCGCCGCCCTCTTGCGTGAACCAGTAGTAGCCGTCCTTCTCGTGACGGACGACCTGGCCGCCGAACTGCACCGTCACGGCGCTGCCGTCCTTGCGGGTCTCCCAGGGATAGCCGCGCTCCAGCCAGTTGTCGGTGCGCTCGACCTGACGGCCGCCCTCGATATCCTGGTGGAAGAGGCCGTAACGATAGCGCATGCCGTTGCCGTAGCCGGCGATGCCCTCGGCGGCCATGGAGTCGAGGAAGCACGCGGCCAGACGGCCGAGGCCGCCGTTGCCGAGGCCCGGGTCGACTTCCTGCGTCTCGAGGGTCTCGAGGTCGCCGCCGAGCTCGGCCACGCCCTCCTTGACGATGTCGCGAATACCCAAGTTGAGCAGGTAGTTGTCCAGCAGGGGACCGATCAGGAACTCGAGGGAGAAGTAATAGACGCGCTTCTCGGACTTGGGCTTGTGGCTCTTGAGCTCGATGTTGCGGGAACGTCCGGCGATCAGGGATGCCAGCACATAGAAACGCTCGTAATCGCTGCAGTTTTGGAACGTGCGGCCAAAGGCGGCCTGGCAGCTGTTCTCAAACTGCTCCTTGAACTCCTCCTTGCTGGAAAAGACCTTGCCGCCGATACCCTGATCGTGCTGTGTCTGGAATTGCATGTTTGCCTTTCGACGCTGGTACACACATGCCGAGACGGGCGCCGTGCACCCCTATTCCCGTCTCAGCGTACCGCTCTCACGCCTTTTTTGCGCGCTTGGCGGTAGAGGCTGCCGGCTTTTTGGCCGGGGCCTTCTTGGACGCCGCCGCAGGCTTGGCCGCAGCGGGTTTGCCGGTGGCCTTATTGGATGCCGTCTCCTTCTTTGTCGCGGTCGCCTTGGCCGAGGTAGCCTTCTTCTTTGCCGGGGCCTTCTTGGCAGGCGCCTTCTTGGCGGGTGCCTGTGCAGCCGGGGCCTTGTCCTCCGCCTCCACAACCGGCTCGTCAGCCGGTTTCTCGGGCAGCGGACCCTCGTAGGCTAGCACGACACCGCCAATGGGCGGAACACGTATGATGACAGAATTTTCCCTGCCGTCACACTCCTCGGGAAGAGATTCATAAACAGTCCCGCTATTGGTGACGCCGGAACCGCCAAATTCCTCGGCGTCGGTGTTGAAGACTTCCTTCCACAGGCCCTCGCGCGGCAGACCGATGCGGAATTCCTCGTAGGTCGCCGGATCGAAGTTGATCAGGATAACCAGGTCGTCCTTGGGGTCGTCGCCGTGGCGCACGAAGCTGATGATCGACTGGTCGGCATCGTTGGCGTTGATCCACTCGAAGCCGTCGGACGTGTAGGCGCGCTGCCAGAGTGCGGGATGCTCGTTGTAGAACTTGTTGAGGGCCGCCACGAAGTGCTGCTGGTGGGCGTGCGCCTCGTACTGCTCGGTCAAGAAGAACTGAATGCCCTCATAGTAGCGCCACTCGATGAACTGCGCGATCTCGTTGCCCATGAAGTTGAGCTTGGCGCCGGGGTGCATCATCTGGTAGAAGGCCAGCGAGCGCATGCCGGCGAACTGGCGCCAGTAGTCGCCGGGCATGCGGGTGATCAGCGAGCACTTGCCGTGGACGACCTCGTCGTGGGACAGCGGCAGCACGAAGTTCTCGTTGAAGGCGTACATGATGGAGAAGGTCAGCAGGCCGTGGGTGCTCGGGCGATACGGGAAGTCCGACTGCATGTAGTGCAGCGTGTCGTTCATCCAGCCCATGTCCCACTTGTAGTTGAAGCCCAGGCCTCCGTCCTCGGGCGGGTAGGTCACGAGCGGCCACGCGGTGGACTCCTCGGCGATCATCATGACGTCGGGATAGTACTTGCCGATGGTCTTGTTGCAGTTGCGGATGAACTCGATGGAGGCGAAGTCCTCCTCGGTGCCCTTGTCGTTGAACTTCTTCATGCGCGGGTCGTCGACGCCGAAATTGAGGTAGAGCATCGAGGTGACGCCGTCCATGCGGATACCGTCGGCGTGGTACTCGTCCACCCAGTAGAGCAGGTTGGAAATCAGGAAGGTCTGGACCTCGCCGCGACCCAGATCAAACTTGAAGGTGCCCCAGTTGGGATGCTCTTCTTTTTCGTACAGCTTGTCGCCATTGAAGTGGACCAGGCCCTGCTCGTCACGGCAGAAGCCGCCGGGGACCCAGTCGAGGATGACGCCGATGCCCGCCTCGTGGCAGGCGTCGACGAAGTGCTTGAACTGCTTGGGGGAGCCGTAACGCGAGGTCGGCGCGTAGTAGCCGGTGACCTGATAGCCCCACGAGCCGTCAAAGGGGTGCTCCATCACGGGCAGGATCTCGATGTGGGAGTAGCCCATATCCTTCACGTAGTCCACCAGCTCGACCGACAGGTCGTCGTAGGTGAGGTAGGTGCCCGCATGGTCGTCGGAGTCCGGGTCGCCGTTGCCGGCCAGCCCGTCGTCGTGACGCTTCCAGCTGCCCAGATGCACCTCGTAGATGTTGAGGGGCTTCTTCATGTGCCCCTCTTGATGACGTGCGTCCATCCAGGCCTTGTCGCCCCATGCGTAGCCGCTGATGTCGGCGGTGCGGGAGGCGGTGCCGGGAATGAGCTCGGCGGAGAAGGCGTACGGGTCGGCCTTGTAGAGGTAGTCGCCCGCCTTGGTCTCGATCAGGTACTTGTAGAGCTGGCCCTCGACGACGCCGGGGACGAAGCCCTCCCACACGCCGCCGTACGGGGTGACCGACAGCGGCGTCGCGTCGGGATCCCAGCCGTTGAATTCACCGATCACGTGGACGCCCCGGACGTCGGGCGCCCAGACGGCGAAGGAATAGCCCTCGACGCCGTCGACGGTCGCGGGATGCGCGCCCATCTTCTCATAGCTGCGGAACCAGTCGCCTTCCGCCAGCATGTAGATGTCGTCGTTGGTGAGTGCGTGGACCACATCGGGATTGCCCATGCTTACCTCCATCTGTCACGTCCGCTACGGGCGGCCGTCGTGTGGTGGCCGCCCCGCGAGAGAACGGTCCCATAGCGTTCACATTTTAATCCCGCTTGAGCGACAATACGGCTATCGAATCCCCGTGCGGCACGCCAGCACGGCAGACGGATAGAGCCCCACCAAAAGCGGAGGACAGATGGCAAGGGAGTCAAAGAAATCCAAGCGCGAGCGCGCGGCCGAGGTGTGCCGCAGGATGGAGGAGCGCTACGGACAGGTCGGCAGCGCCCTGGACTATCACTCGCCCTACACGCTGCTCATCGCCGTGATGCTCTCGGCCCAGACGACCGACCGCTCCGTCAACAAGGTCACGCCCGAGCTTTTCCGCCGCTGGCCCGGGCCCGCCGAGCTCGCGGCAGCCGATGTGGCGGAGGTCGAGGACGTGATCCATTCGCTCGGCTTTTACCACAGCAAGGCAAGGCACGCCGTGGAGCTCGCCCGCACGCTGGTAGCAGACTACGGGGGCGAGGTGCCCTCGACCATGGAGGGCCTCACATCGTTGCCCGGCGTTGGTCGCAAGACCGCAAACATCGTGCTCAACAAGGCTTTTGGCATCGTGGAGGGCATTGCCGTCGACACGCACGTGTACCGCATCGCTACGCGCCTGGGCTTCACCCGGGCCCCCTCCCCCGCCGCGGCGGAAAAGGACCTGCTCGACCTCATCCCGCACGACCTGTGGACCGGGGTGAACGAGACCTGGATCCGCCTGGGCCGCGAGATCTGCCCCTCCCAGCGCCCCAAATGCGACGAGTGCCCGCTGGCCGACCTGTGCCCCAGCGCCGGCAACCCCGACCGCTACCGCAAGCGCAGCAAGAAATAGGACGGTGCGCCGAAACGCACCGTCCTTCTTGTCCCGCGAATATCCGGCCAGCTCGGCGTTCGGCTATACACAGACGAACGCACCGGTGGCAACGGTCGCTAGTAGTTGACGACCTGCTCCTCGAAGTAGCTCTGCGGGTGGTTGCAGACCGGGCAGACCTTGGGGGCCTCGGGGCCGACGTGGATGTGGCCGCAGTTGAGGCACTTCCAGACCTTGACGCCCTCGCGGCCGAAGACCTCGCCCTTCTCGATGCGCTCGGCCAGCTTGTTGTAGCGCTCCTCGTGGTGCTTCTCAATCGCGCCGACCATGCGGAACTTGGCGGCGATCTCCTTGAAGCCCTCCTCGTCGGCCTTCTCGGCGAACTCCTTGTACATGGTGGTCCACTCGTAGTTCTCGCCGGCAGCGGCATCCTTGATGTTGGTCAGGGTGTCGGGCACCTCGCCGCCGTGGAGGTACTTGAACCAGAGCTTGGCGTGCTCGCGCTCGTTGCCCGAGGTCTCGGTGAAGATGTTGGCAAACTGGACGTAGCCGTCCTTCTTGGCCTTGCTCGCGTAATACGCGTACTTGTTGGTGGCCTGGGACTCGCCGGCAAACGCGGCCTCCAGGTTCTTCTTGGTCTCGGAATTCTCAAAATCGATAGCCATTGGACCCGCTCCTCTCCAGGACAATCCCTGCTACTACACGTGCCATATGTCACCGTCGCACCGGCAGAAGCCCTCACGCGAGAGCTCGGCCAGCAGGTCGGCAACCTCCGACACATTCAAGGGTAGTCTACCCGCTTTGAGCTCAACTTGGGATAGCTCTTCGGTAAATTTTTGGACCGTCGCTCCGCCGGGCCCATCCGCGCCGTGGATGCGTTGAGCACCGGCTTCCCCGGCGGACTGCCCGCCGGCCCCGCGCGCATCCCCGCGATGGGTCAAAAGGAGGCGGACGAGCTCGGCGCGTTTCTGGCGGTGCGAGCCCTCGAATCGCGACTGGCGCGTGTGGGTGCGCGAGCGGCGGGACGGGTTGGGCAGGGTGGATTTGAGGTGCGCGCCGTAGTCAAGCAGCGCATAGTACCAGCTGCGCGGCGTGTCGCCGGTGTCGGACGCGCCGGGAGGGCAGGTCGCTTCCACCAGGGGCACGATGCGTCGGTCCGAGACGTCCTGCTCACCGGGAAAAAGCTCGTGAAGAAACACCGTGCGCACGTTGGTCTCCAGGTAGACGCCCGGCAGATCCCAGGCAAAGGCGCGGATGCCCGCCGCGGTCGCGGGGCCGATGCCCGGCAGCGCAACCAGCGACGCAGCCTCACGCGGGAGCTCGCCGCCCGCGTCCACGACCGCGCGCGCGGCAGAGCGCAACGCGAGGGCGCGGCGGTTGTAGCCCATGCCCTGCCATTCCTCGAGCACGTCGGCGGGGTCTGCTGCGGCCAGGGTCGCGATGTCGGGAAAGCGCTCGAGCCATCGCTGCCAGCGGCCGTCCACTCGCGCGACCTGCGTCTGCTGCAGCATGACCTCGCTGATCCAGATGGCGTAGGGGTCTCGCGTCCGCCGCCAGGGCAGGTCGCGATAGAGCTCCGCGCCCCGTGAGCGCACGGTGCGGCGAAATTCCTCGAGCCGCCCGTCAGCAGGAATGTCCATTGCGCACAACTCGCCCATAGCGTCTCCGAGACACGCGGATAAACAAAAAGGGCCTCGGAAACCGAGGCCCTTGAGCAGACAATGGCGGGATATGCGGGGCTCGAACCCGCGACCTCCGACGTGACAGGCCGGCGCTCTAACCAAGCTGAGCTAATACCCCGTGCATCAGGTGCGGAAGCTATTTAATCAGAACCGTCGGATCTTGTCTAGCGGTTTTTTGAAATAATGCACAAGTCATCCACACCCCGCTAAAGTGATGAGGGATTTTGAGGAAATAGCTGCGGCATGCACACCCCCGCTCCGGCGGAGGCAGCACGGCTCTGCATGCCCGCGGCAAGACATACCCACGGAGGTCGCCATGTCCCAGATGAACATGCAGCAGATGATGAAGCAGGCACGCAAGATGCAGGAGCAGCTCGAGGCCGCGCAGGCAAAGCTCCCCGACATCGAGGTCACGTCCTCGACCGGCGGCGGTATGGTCAAGGTCGTCGCCACGGCCGACCTGCGTGTCAAGTCCATCACGATCGACCCCGAGGCACTCGACCCCGACGACGTGGAGATGCTGCAGGACATGGTGCTCACCGCCGTGAACGACGCGCTCGAGAGCGCCCAGGACGCCGCGAGCCGCCAGGTGAGCTCGGTGACCGGCGGTCTCAGCATCCCGGGGCTGATGTAGCCCGTGGAGACGACCGGCGACGGCCGCGCCCTGCAGCGCCTGCTCGACGAGCTGGGACGCCTGCCGGGCATCGGCCCAAAATCAGCGCAGCGCATCGCCTACTACCTGCTCGAGGCCGACGACGAGCAGGCCAGACGCCTCGCCCACGCGATACTCGACCTCAAACGCCAGGTGCATTTCTGCCCGATCTGCTTCAACTACGCCACGCGTGACACCTGCGACGTCTGCGCGGACGGCAGCCGCGACCGCAGCAAGGTGTGCGTGGTCTCCGAGCCGCGCGATGTGTCGGCCATCGAACGCACCGGCGCGTACCATGGCCTCTACCACGTGCTGGGCGGCGTGATCAGCCCGATGGACAAGATCGGTCCCGACCAGCTGCATGTGCGCGAGCTGCTCGCCCGCCTGGCCGACGGAGAGATCAAGGAGGTCATCCTCGCCACCAACCCCAATGTGGAGGGCGAGACCACGGCGACCTACCTCGCGCGCACCATCGCGCCGCTCGGCATACAGACCTCGCGTCTCGCCAGCGGCCTGCCCGTCGGCGGCGACCTCGAATATGCCGACGAGGTGACGCTCGGCCGCGCCATCGAGGCGCGGCGTATGCTCTAGCCGTCGCTTGGTTAGAATGTGCTTTACAAAAACAAGCGAAAGGCACGCTATGGCCAGCACTCCACATAAACGCGAAGACGCCCCTCGTCACGGTCGCCATATGGCGGGCGGCACAGGCACATCTGCCGGCACGCCCGCAAGTACCTCCCCGGTCACTGGTGCGGCGCGCGCCGAGGCGCGTGTCGGAGTGCCGCGTTTTTCTTCCACCGCAAACGACCTCAGGATGAACGTCCCCAAGGTACCGAGCGGCCCGGATGCCACGAGCGCGTTTGTGCCGCTCGACGCCGACGCCCCGCGCCCCATCGGCGTCGATCCCTCCGAGACCGGCTCTTTCACGCGGCTCGGGTCTGGCGAGGGCGCCCGTCTCACCACGCGGGACAACGCGACGGAGGCGCGCGAGGCCGCCGTCATCTCCCGCGAGCACGTCGGTGACCGCCGCCTGCGCAAGGCGAGCAGGCCGCAGGTCGCATCGCACCAGACCAAGACAAAGGGCAACCGCAGGCTCTTCATCGGGCTCGGCATCGCCGTGGTCGTCGTGATCGCGCTGGGCTTCTTCCTCCTGCACGGCATTCTCAACGCCGTCGACAAACAGCCCGAAAAACCGTCGCAGGTCGAGCAGACGCAGGTCCCCACCGACCAGCCGATCACCTACAACGACGCCACCTACCGCATCGCCCAGCAGGAGGACGGCACCTACGCGCTCACCAGGGCGTACGGTGACGGCGAGGCGACGGCGCTCTTTGCGCTGTCTGGCACCCCCGTCCAGCTCGTGCTCTGCAACGGCGCCATCATCCTCCCCGAGAACCTCGACGGCACGTGGGACGTGATCGCCTACACGCTCGGCGACGGCTCCGTGCCCGTGCAGGTCGCCGACAAGGACGGCAACCCCGTGAGCGGCGACGGCAGCATCACGTCCGTCGTGCTGGAAGGCACCGTACTGCACATCACGGCCGACTCGGGCAGCGTCGACGTCACGGTGGGGTAAGAGCTTGCGTCCAGCTCAAGGCCAACGTGCATAGTTTCACTGCAATGATCCCGTAGACGAATAGCGGATGGCCGCCTGCGTGCGCGTCAGCTACCCGTTTGTGCGGTCCTTCACGCCAGCGCCGAAAATGTCTGTGAGCATTGCCATCACGCTTGCAGCGTCAGTCGGATCAAACGAGACATAGTCCTGCGCGGCAGCCGACTGAGGGGCCGGCTCGGGAATCGGCGTCGGCGGCTGAGGAACCGCCACGGGAGGCGCGGGTGCGGGCGCAGGCCGCGGCGCGGGGGCAGGCTGCTGTGGCGCAGGAGTAGGCCGCGGTGTCGTGGTAGCGGGCTGTTGTGGCGCGGGCACGTGAGCGGTCGTAACGGCAGGCGCGGGCGCGGGCGCAGCGACAGCCGTGGGGGCACCGGGTAGGTCATACGCTTCGGGAGGAAGCTCGTCCGCATATACGACGGATTCGTCGAAAGGCGGACGTTCCTCTTGCGGAGGCGTGCCGACCGCCGCCGTTGATGCCGGGGCCGATTGAGGCGCCGTCGGCGCAGGCTGCGGCACGGCTTGTGCATGGTGCGGATTGGGAGCCGGCTGCGGTACGCCGGGCACAGGTCGTGAATCCGACGCCGGTTGTGGCACGGCAGGTGCCTGGCGCTGAGCCGTCACGGCAGGTGACGCGCCAGAAGAAGTCCGATACGAGACGCGACGGCGGCCAAACACCTCGGATGCCGCACGCGAGACCTCTTCGCTCACGTCCTGGCGCGTAAGCTGCCTGACCGCAAATGCAGAGACCTGATGCAGGTCAACCGTGAGCTCGGTCCCGTTGTCTTCCTCGAGGGACGAGTTCATGAGAAGGGAGCCGCGCGCGGGAGCCGAGCTGAGCAGGCTGTCTACGACCTGCCGCCACCGGCGCTGGAGCTCGCCCTTGTCCGTGATGACCCCCTGAGGCGCAGCCGGGGCCACAGCCGGAGGCGCAGCCACGTCGCTCCGGACGGCATTTTGCTGCCGCGTCGGGGCGGGCCGCGGCGCAGGGGCGGCTTGTGGGGCAGCTGGCACTCGCTGCACGGAGGCTGCCTGCGGGACAGAACGCATCTGCGGAGCGGGAACCGCCTGCGGAGCGGGACGCAACTGCGGAGCGGGACGCAACTGCGGAGCGGATGCGAAACGCGAATCGGAAGCGGCTGGTTTGGGCGCCTGGGCTGGTTGCGGCACGGGAGCTATCTGCGGGGCGGGGACGCTCCGTGGCGCAGCTGCCGCCCCGTTTGTCTTCCCCGGCATAGACAGCGCGCGAACCTGCCGCTCGAGCGCCTCCACGCGCTCGGCCAGCGACTCTATCGTCAGATCGGACTCGGGTCGGGCGATTTTGGTAAAGGCGAGCTCGAGCACCAGCCGCTGGTTTGTGGCGGTACGCATCTCACTCGAAGCGTCCCCGAGTATCCCCAGGGCACGGGACAGCCGGTCCACGGAGCCAAAGGCGGCCGCCTCGCTCTGGAAAGCCGTCAGCTCTTCCGGCGTGGCGGCAAGTATGTTCTCGCGTGCCCCGACCGCGGCGACCACGTACACGTCGCGCAGGTGGGCCGCAAGCTCCCGGGAGAACTGCAGTAGGTCACGCCCGGCATCGACCAAGCCTCCGACCTGCGCGAAAAGCTCGGGGACATCGCGCTGTGCCAGCGCCAGGGAGACCGTGCTCAGCGTAGATGTCGCCACCTCGCCGAGCAGGTCTTGCGCGGATTCCAGCGAGATGTCCCCGTCGCCAAAAACCGACAGCTGCTCGAGCGTGGACAGGGCGTCGCGCATACCGCCGCGGGCATGGCGCACGACGAGGTCGAGGGCGGCCTGATCGTAAGAAAAACCCTCCTGCTGGCAGACGTAGACCAGGCGGGCCGAAAGCTCAGCGGCGCTGATAGCGTGGAAATCAAATCGCTGCACGCGCGAGAGAATCGTCTCGGGCACCTTCTGCGGATCGGTCGTACAGAGGACAAAGGTCACATGGGCAGGCGGCTCCTCGAGCGTCTTGAGCAGCGCGTTGAAAGCCGCCGTCGTCAGCATGTGGACCTCGTCGATGATGTACACCTTGTGGGTGCCCGACACCGGCGCATAGCTCACGCGGTTGATAATCTCCTCGCGGACGTTGTCGACGCCCGTGCGAGAGGCGGCGTCGAGCTCGTAGACATCGGGGTGATCGCCCGCCGCGATCAGGCGGCACTGTTCGCAGGTGCCGTCGGGCAGGTGGCCCGGACCCTGCTCACACATGAGCGCCTTGGCGAGAAGGCGTGCCATGGTCGTCTTGCCCGTACCGCGCGGGCCGCAGAAGAGGTACGCATGGCTCGTGCGCCCCTCGAGCACGGCATGCTCGAGGGTGGCCACCACGTGCTGCTGGCCAACGACGTCATCGAACGTCTGCGGACGATATTTGCGGTACAAGGACTCCATGCTGCCTCCTGCGCTTGCCTTCCTCCCCTAGTGTAGCCGACCAAGGGGACACACCGAGGCATGCGGCAGCGTGTCACTCCCCTGTCACCTGTCACGCACCTGTCACACAACAGCAGGGGGGCGGGATGTTTGCATCAGGCGACTATTGGCCGCGAAGCCCATGAGCCTGATGCAAACATCCCGCCCCCCTCGCGGATGATGCGGGCTTGACGTTAGTTCCAGTCGCGGTAGGAGTGGAAGAATGCGCGGGTCTCGGGGTCGGACGGGTTGTCCATGACCTCGGCGGGCGAGCCGTTCTCGGCGATCTTGCCCCGGCGGAGCAGCACGACGCGGTCGGCGGCGCGGTGAGCAAAGCCCATCTCATGCGTTGCCATGAGAATCGTTGCGCCCTGGGTCTTGAGCTCGGCGACCATCTCGAGCACCTCGCCCACCAGCAGCGGGTCGAGCGCCGAGGTGATCTCGTCGAGCAGGAGCAGCTCGGGCTCCATCATCAGGGCGCGGGCGATGGCCACGCGCTGCTGCTGGCCGCCCGACAGGCGGTCGGGGTACTCCTTGGCCTTCTGGTCCATGCCGATACGCTTGAGCAGACCCATCGCCTTGTCCTCGGCCTTGGCGCGATCCCAGCCATGGACCTTGCGGGCCGCCAGCGTCACGTTGTCCAGCACGGACATATGCGGGAAGAGGTTGAACTGCTGGAAGACGACGCCGATGCGGGCGCGGGTCTTGTCTTCGTTGATGCGGGGGTCGGTGATATCGGTGTCGCCCAGCCAGATCTGGCCGTCATTGACCCGCTCGAGCAGGTTCACGCATTTCATGAGCGTCGACTTGCCCGAGCCGGAGGGACCGAGCAGGGCAACCGTCTCATGCCGGCACACGTTGAAGCTCACGTGGTCCAGCACGGTATTGTCGCCGAAGCGCTTCACGACGTTGTCGATACGCAGGACAGGCTCCCCGATCCGGGGCGCGTCCTTGAAACCCTCGATGAGATCGCTCGTCTCGGCCATCTTGATCTCCTCTGCCATGAGCGCCTCCTACACCGTGCCGCCGGTCTGCTCGCGACGACGCAGGTTGGCGGTATATCGATCGTTGATGAGAATGAAGGGCACGCTGAGCAGGATGAAGAGCACGCTGGCCGCGACATACGGGGTGAAGTTGTAGGTCTTGGCGACGACGATCTGCGCGGCGCGGACCGCATCCACGGCACCCAGCGTCGAGATCATGCCGACGTCCTTCTGCATGGAGATGAAGTCGTTCATCAGCGCCGGCGCCATCTTGCGCAGCGCCTGCGGGATGATGACCAGCCAGGTGGTCTGGTTGGAGGTCAGACCCAGCGAGCGTGCCGAGGCGCGCTGTGAGGGATGCACGTCCTCAAAGCCGGCGCGCAGGACCTCGGCGATATAGGCGGAATAGCTCATCACGACCGCGATGGTGCCGAGCACGGCCTTGTCGATGCGGCCGAAAAGCCCCAGGCCGGGGATGCCGAAGCCGATGAGGTACAGGACGACCAGCATCGGGATGCCGCGCATGATCGTCGTATAGAGCCTGGCCGCCACACGCAGCGGGAACATCACGGGCGACTTGGTGATGCGGATGAGCGCGAGCAGCGTGCCGAAAAGGGCGGTCAGCGGGAGGGCGGCGAGCAGGACCTTGAGGTTCAGCAGCAGGCCCTCGA
>OMWE01000011.1 GCA_900314685.1 uncultured Actinomycetes bacterium
GCCGTCGTCGTACTTGTCCACGTGGATGAATCCGTAGCGCTTGCGCATCTCGCCGGTGCCGGCGCTCACGAGGTCGATCGGGCCCCACCAGGTGTAGCCGCGCAGGTCGACGCCGTCGTCGATGGCCTCGCCCATGGCCTTCACGTGGCTCTGCAGGTAGGCGATGCGGTAGGGGTCGTGGACGCTCCCGTCCTCCTCGACGGTGTCCAGGGCGCCCATGCCGTTCTCCACGACGAAGATGGGGATCTGGTAGCGGTCCCAGACCTCGTTGAGGGAGATGCGCAGGCCCAGCGGGTCGATCTGCCAGCCCCAGTCGGTCTGCTCGAGGTAGGGGTTCACGCCGCCCATGGCCATGTTGCCGTGCGTGTGCTCGACGCCGTGGGTGCCCTTCACGGAGCTCATGTAATAGCTGAAGGTGAAGAAGTCCACCGTGCCCTCGGCGATGGTCTCGAGGTCGCCCGGCTCGATCTGTAGCTCGATGCCATTCTCACGCCAGAAGCGCTTGGCAAAGCTCGGGTAGGCGCCGCGGACCTGGACGTCGCCGCAGTACCACTCCATCTCGCGCTGGCCCTTGAGGTTCTCGAAGTAGTCGGCGGGGTCGGGCGTGGCGGGGTAGCTGGGGATATAGATCTCCATGTTGCCGAGTTTGAACTGCGGGTACTTCTCGTGGGCGTACTTCACGACGCGCGCGGACGCCACGAACTGGTTGTGCAGCGCCTGATAGCGGTCCTGCATGGAGGGGTGCAGGTCGGAGGCGGGGCCCTCGAAGCCCTGGATGAGGCCGCTCTCGAGCATGGCACCGGATTCCAGCGTGCCGCAGTTGATCTCGTTGAAGGTCAGCCAGTACTTCACCTTGTCCTGGTAGCGGTCGAAGATGGTGTGGCAGAAGTTCTCAAAGAAACCAATGCACTTGCGGTTGGTCCAGCCGTTGTACTTGTCCACCAGGTTGTAGGGCATCTCGTAGTGGCTGATGGTGACCATGGGCTCGATGCCGTACTTGGCAAGCTCGTCGAAGACCTTGTCGTAGAACGCGAGGCCCAGCTCGTTGGGCCGCTCGTCGTCGCCGTTCGGGAAGATGCGCGACCAG
Source organism: uncultured Actinomycetes bacterium (assembly GCA_900314685.1). Taxonomy (GTDB): domain Bacteria; phylum Actinomycetota; class Coriobacteriia; order Coriobacteriales; family Atopobiaceae; genus Olegusella. The sequence goes on from OMWE01000011.1 coordinate 1,088, forward strand.
GAGATGGACATGCGGAACATGTTGAAGCCCATCTCGGCGAAAAGGGCGATGTCCTCGGCGTAGTGGTGGTAGAAGTCGATGCCGTCGTGGTTGGGGTAGAACTTGTCGGGGTCGATCTCGCGCGTGATCATGCGCGGCGTCTCGACGCTGCCGCCGAGGATGTGGTCGTCGGTGGAAGGTCCGCGGCCGTCCACGTCCCACGCGCCCTCGAACTGGTTGGCCGCCGTCGCACCGCCCCAATAGAAGTCGTCAGGAAACTTCACTGCCATACTGCATCCCTTCTCTTTGCGTCAAATGCGCAGGTAGCCTACATGGTGCCGGCCGCGCCTTCATCAAACCGGCCGTGCACTTCCATCCTACCGTGCCAGTCGGCCGTGGGGCGCACAGGTATCGGCAATCTGTTGGCTTCGCAGATTTTTTCGGTAAACGCGTCTCTTGTGCCATGCTCACATGCGGCACCGCACCCCACGAAAGGCCCTACCATGCACTTCCGCGCATCCCAGACATCCGAATCCCTGGAGCTCGCCCTCATCCTCGCCCTGTCCGGCGGTCTCATGGACGCCTATTCCTACCTGGGCCGCGACGGGGTCTTTGCCAACGCCCAGACCGGCAACCTCCTTTTGCTCGGAGTGAACATCTCCACGGGCAATTGGGACGTGGTCGCCCACTACCTCTGCCCCGTGGTCGCCTTTGCCTGCGGTTGCGCGCTCGCCCACCTCGCCAAGCTCCATCGGACGCCGGGCATGCACTGGCGCCAGTACGTGCTGCTGGTCGAGGCGGCGCTGCTCCTGATCGTGTCCACGATGGGCTCGGACCTCAACCTCGTGGCCAACAGCCTGACCTCGCTTGCCTGCGGCATGCAGGTCCAGGCTTTCCGCAAGCTGCACGGCCGATCCTTCGCCACGACGATGTGCATCGGCAACCTCCGCAGCGGCACCCAGGCGCTCGTCACCTACTTCGACAGCCGCGAGCGCGTGCATCTGAGGACCGCCGGCCTCTACTACGGCGTCGTCGCCACCTTTGTGCTCGGCGCGGTTCTGGGCAACTGGGTCCTGGGCTTCGCGGGCCTCCATACCATCCGCGTCAGCTGCGTCCTGCTCGTGGCCGCCTTCGCCCTGATGTTCTACGACCGCGAGCGCCGCGCACGCGAGCGCGCCGAGCGGTCTGGCGCAGACACCGATATCGCGTAGGCTCCCCGCCCCGTGCCCGTCTATACTGAGCAAGACGGACCTAGGGAAAGAGGCGCGATGGACGGCCAGGCAAAGACAGACGAGGAGATCATCGACCAGGCCAAAGCCGAGGTCGACTTCCTCAACGCGATGAACACCTACCGCCGAGCCAAGGAGTCGGGCGACCCAGCGGCTGTCGCCCGCGCAGAGCGGGACCTGCAGGCCTATGTCCGCGCCGAGCTCATCTGCAACGAGCAGGGCCAGACCGGCGCCGGCCTCTAGACGGTCGGCCGCAGAGCGAAGGGGACACCATGCGCAACAAGGGCATCCGCCTCAACGTCCAGTACGCCACGATCAACGCCCTCCTGCTCGCGCAGGCGTGCGGCACGATGGGATTTGCCGCCAATTTCCTGCTGGGCAAGGGCTTCTCGAACTCGCTTTTCGGCATCGTGATGACCGCGGTTTCGATCGTGGGCGCCGTCTTTCAGGCGGTCTTTGCCCCCATCATCGACCGGTCCGACACCATATCGGAAAAGAAGTTCATCTCCTGGACGCTCGTCGTGGCTATCGCGGGCAGTGTCCTGCTCCTCTTCATCGAGAATATCTGGCTCCTGATCCCCGTCGTTATCGTGACCTATGCCACCACGGCGGCGGCCATGCCCTTCCTCAACTCCATCGCCTTCCTCTACGAGAAGGAGGGCGTCACGATCAACTACGGCGTGTCGCGCGGCACGGGGTCGGCCGCCTATGCCGTGGCGGGCTGGATCTTTGGGCAGTTTCTCATCTCGCACAGCCCTGCGCTGCTGCCTTGGTTCTATATCATCCTGAGCGGCCTCACCCTGCTCGCGGTCGTCACGCTGCCCGACCCGTCGCCGCTCGCCGAGGCGGACGCGAGCTTTGAGCAGGGCAAGGACAACGCCGGCAGCCTCTCCTACCCCGATTTCTTCCGCAAGTACCGCATCCTCACCCTGGTCTTTTTCGGCATGGCCCTGATGTATTTCTGCCATATGCTCATCAACAACTTCATGATCAACGTGGTCGGCGCGATCGTCGGAGCCGAAGGCGCGTCGGGCTACCAGGGCACCGCCGTCTTTATCCAGGCGATGGTCGAGCTGCCCACCATGTTCCTCTTTGCCCAGATCATGAGGCGGTTCTCGATCGACCGCCTCATGGCCTTTGCGGCGGTCATGTACTCGGTCAAGCACGTCGTGGTCTTTGCGTCGGTCCTCACGGGCTCCATCGCGCTCTACTACGTCGGCATGACCCTGCAGATGCTGAGCTACGCCGTGCTGGTTCCCGGCTTGGTCTACTTCGCCAACGAGGTCTGCGCTGCAAGCGACCGCAACAAGGGCCAATCGGTCATGGCGCTCGCCAGCACCGTGGGTGGCCTCTTCGCGAGCTTTGTCGGCGGCATCCTCTTCGACACGCTGCCCGTGAGCGGCGTGATGGGCGTCGGTGCCGTAGTCTCCGTGCTCGGCACCGTGCTCGTCGTGCTCGCGATGCGCCGCCGCGGCGCCTAACGGCGGTAGACGACCGCCTCGTAGGGACGCAACGCGCCCGGCTGGGCATCGGCGCCCTGGCTGGAGGCAGCGAGCTCGGCACCTGCGACCAGCGCCGTATCGTAGGTTGCAGGCTCGGGCGACAGGTTGACAAAGACGAGCGCCTCGGTCTCGGCATCCTTGCGCGCATAGCCAAAGACCTGCTCGTCGCCCGGCACGAGCTCGGTGAAGTCACCGTCCACCAGCACAGGCAGCTCGCCGCGCAGCGCCACCAGGCGGCGGTACCAGGCGAGCACGGAGTCGGGGTCGGCGGACTCGGCCGCCACGTTGTGGGTCTTGTACTGCTCGTTGACGGCGAGCCACGGCGTGCCCGTCGTGAAGCCGGCATTGGCCGTGTCGTCCCAGTGCATGGGCGTGCGCGCGTTGTCGCGGCTGTAGCCCCAGACGGCCTCGAGCGCCTCCTGCTCGGAGAGGCCCGCGGCCAGCGCCTCGGCATAGGTGCTCTTGGACTGCGGGTCGTTGTAGAGGTCGATCGAGGGCAGGTGCAGATTGCAGACGCCCAGCTCCTCGCCCTGGTAGATAAAGGGCGTGCCGCGCATCGTGAGCAGCAGCATGCCGAGCGCCTTGGCCGCGTCGTCCGTCCGGCCCGCCGGCACCGCCTCGGGCAGGAAGTGGTCCACGGAGCGGGGCTGGTCGTGGTTCTCAAAGAAGACCGGGCACCAGCCGAGGCCGGCCACGGCGTCCTCGGTCTTGACGAGCTCGCGGACGAGCGTGCTCTTCTTCCAGTCGACCTTGTGGTACCAGACCTCGGTACCGCCCAGGGGCACCTTGGTGTGCTCGAAGCCGAAGACCATGTCAAAGACGCCGTCTCTGCCGACCCACTGGGGCAGCTCCTCGGCGGCGACCATATTGGCCTCGCCGACGGTGAAGATGTCGTGGCCGTCGCGGACCTGGCGCTTGAACTCGTGCAGGAAGTCCAGGATGCCCGGCACGTTGCCCGTCACCGAGCGCACGTCCACCATGCCGTCGCCGGCGTCGGGCTCGGCGTCCGCGAAGACCGCGGGCTTCTTGATGAAGGTGATCGCGTCGATGCGGAAGCCGCCCACGCCCTTGGCCACCCACCAGTTGGCCACGTCGTAGATGGCCTGACGGACCTCGGGGCACTCCCAATTGAGGTCGGGCTGATAGGTGCCGAAGGTGTGCAGGTAGTACTGCTGGCGCGCCTCGCACCACTCCCAGGCCGAGCCGCCGAAGCAGCTGCGCCAGTTGGTGGGCACGCTGCCGTCGGGCTTGGGGTCGGCCCAGACGTACCAGTCGGCTTTGGCGTTGTCGCGGCTGGAGCTGGACTCGACGAACCAGGGGTTCTCGTCGGACGTGTGATTGAAGACCAGGTCCATCACGATCTTGATCCCGCGCGCGTCGGCCTGGGCGAGCAGCTCGTCGAAGTCGCCCATCGTGCCGTAGCTCGGGTCGATCTGGTAGTAGTCCTGGACGTCGTAGCCGTTGTCCTTCTGCGGCGACTTGTACATGGGGGTCAGCCAGAGGGCGCCCACACCCAGCGACGCCAGGTGGTCCAGGCGCGACGTGATGCCGGCGATGGTGCCGGTACCTGCGCCTTTGGTGTCCTGGAAGCTCTTGGGATACGCCTCGTAGGCGATCGTCTTTTGCCACCACGCGAGCTGCTCTGCCATGGAATCCTCCTGATTGACTCTGTGCCTGACCTTCGTGCGGGGTCGTCCGCAACGTCCTGTCCGTCTTCAAGCTTAGCATGCGCGTCTTGTGGTGGTTTGGCGTCTCGGCAAACGTTCCCCCGCCTCGCTCTGCTACCTCGTCTTTCCGTCTCCCTCACCTCGTTCTCCCCTGTTTACCGGGGCATGCCATAGACGCATCCTGCCCAGACGCAAGGCTTTGCAATCGACATACGCACTGATATTCCTAGTAACTTACTGGGCATAATGCAGGCGGCACACCTGAAATCAAGATAGAAAGGACCTCCCATGAACACCGACCGCATGCCCGTCGTCTTTGCCGGCCACGGGTCCCCCATGAACGCCATCGGCGACAACCGCGCCCGTCAGGGCTGGCGCGCCGTTGGGGAGCATATCGTGGAAAATTACGGCAAGCCCTCCGCCATCCTCGCCGTCTCCGCCCACTGGCAGGCACGCGGGTCTTTCCACGTCCACACCGATGTCGTGAACCCGCAGATCATGGATATGTGGGGCTTCCCCGAGGAGCTCTACCAGGTCCACTATCAGCCCGACGGCGACAACGAGCTCGCCCGCCGCGTGCTCGGCCTGCTCGGCGACCGCGCCACCGCCGACAACGAGTGGGGCATCGACCACGGCGTCTGGAGCGTGCTCGCCACGATGTTCCCCGAGGCTGATGTGCCCGTCGTCCCCATGAGCGTCGATATGGCCGCCAGCGCCGATGACCACTACCGCGTCGGCGCCGACCTGCGCGCGCTGCGCGACGAGGGCGTGCTTGTCTTCGCCTCCGGCAACGTGGTCCACAACCTCATGATGGTCGATTGGGACAGCGACGCAGGCGCGGACTGGGCCGATCGCTTCGACAAGGACATCCACGACGCGATCGCTGCGAGCGATTTCGGCAAGGTTGTCCACTACGAGGAGCTGCCCGACGCCCGGCTCGCCGTGCCCACCACCGATCACTTCCTGCCCCTGCTCGTGGCGCTCGGTGCGGTGCAGGTTGGCGACACGATTGCGACCTTCAACGACTACCGCGAGCTCGGCAGCATGTCGATGACCTCGTACATCTTCGGCTGATGGCCGTCTTCGGGTGGCCGCCTTCGGGTGGCCGTCTTCGGGTGGGCACACCTGCCCGAAGGAGGTGCCGACTTTCCCCTGCCGCACGGAAACGCCCACCACCCGAGGACACCTACCAACCCGAGGCCGACCCCGGAGGCGCAAAACCCCCGAAGGCGGGGTTTTCCGCAACCGCAGAAAAGTGCGGGTAAGGGGGCGAGTGCCGGGAGGCGCATCGCCCCCCAACGCCTGGTTTTCCGCATCTCTGCAGAAAACAGCGCCCAGGGGGGTTCTTGCCATGATCGGGCGACCCCCTCGGGCAGGGTTTTCTGCAACCCTGCGGAAAACCGTGGGTAAGGGGGTCGCCCGATGGTTTCGATACTACTGGACGCCGACGGAAGACGCCTGATCCCGGAGATTTCGTCTTCGCCACGCCGATGGAAAGGCTCCGCTGCCGCAAACCTGCAGGTCGCGTCCCATCGAACGCTTTCCGGCGGCGTGGGTGCGCATCGGGCACCTCTCTGCGGCGCGAGCGGCCTCTTACTTGTGCCCAACGCGTAGGAAGACAAACTCGTCACGGCTCGAGAGTTTGTCGGAGTAGCGCCAGTTTGGCGAATCGAAGCCAGCCAGCTCGGCGGGGTCCTCGACCACATGCGTCGCCATATAACGCACCATCTCGCCGCGGCCCATCTTGCAATAGACGCCCTTCTGCACCAGCTTGCCCGACGCCGCCTGCGTCGCAAACGTGCAGGTCACAAAGCGGTCGCCGGATTGCAGATAGCGCTCGACCGCCCGCGAGTACTCCTTCGAGGCGAGATTCACGATCACGCGGTCACCCGCGACGTCGGGAGCAGATGTGGTAGCCCTGCCGGGGGCAATTGTGGTGGCACCGCCAGGGACAGATGCAGTGGCAACGCCGGGGGCAGCATCGCCCTCCCCCACCGCCATGCGGTAGAGGGCGTCGCCCCAGTACTCGTAGAGGTTGCGCGTGCCCGCTACCTGCGCCTTTTCCTGCATCTCAAGCCGATAGGGCACTACGCCGTCGAAAGGGCGCAGGACCCCATAGAGCGCGGACAAGATGAGCAGGTGATTCTGCAGGTACGCGAGTGCGCTTTCCTCCAAGACGCCCGGCACCATGTACGTGAAGGCGATGCCGTCGTACGAGAGCAGGGCGGGCACCGTCCCACGTCGCAAGTCGGCGGTCCGCAGCTGCTCGTAGGCAGGGCCGGCAATCGCATCGCTGCAGGTCCAGAGCTTCTTTGCCTCGGCATACGAGAGCGTCCGCAGCCACGCCTGCACCTCTTCCGCGCGGTCGAGGAAGACGGGCATGGTCAGCACGGGCAGGTCGTCGCAGTCGGCGCGCATCTTCTTTGCAGGCGAGATGATGATCTTCATGGGGAACCTGGGGGCGAGTCGGGGCGGAAGGGCTGTGCGTCGGGCACGTCGGATGCGCTGGGCACGTCGGACGCGTGGGGCGCGGCCTTACGCGCCGAGACCGTCGAGCGCGTCGAGCTCGACCTGCGGGTCGTCGGCGGCTTTGACCTTGGTCACAGCGCGGCGCACGATACCCTCCTCGTCGATCAGGTAGGTCGAGCGCACGGTGCCCATGGAGACCTTGCCGTAGTTCTTCTTTTCCTGCCAGGCGCCGTAGGCCTCGATGACCGCATGCTCCGGGTCGGCGAGCAGTGTGAAGGGCAGCGAGTATTTCTGCTGGAAGCGCTTGTGCGACGCGACGGAGTCCTTGGAGACACCCAGCACCACGGCGCCCTTTTCGGCAAACTGCGGGTAGCGCTCGGCAAAGCCGCAGGCCTGCTTGGTGCAGCCGGCGGTGTTGTCGCGCGGGTAGAAGTAGAGCACGACCTTCCGGCCGCGGTAGTCGGACAGGCGGTGTGTGACGCCGTCCTGGTCGGACAGCTCAAAGTCCGGTGCGACGGTCCCTAGCTCAAGCATGTTTCCTCCAACCAGCGAGCCACACCTTGCTCGGTGATAGGCGGGCAGACCTCGTCCGCGACCGCCTTGAACTCCGGTGTGGCATTTCCCATGGCCACGAGGGTTCCCACATGGCCAGCCATCTGCAGGTCGTTGCCCGAGTCCCCGAAGGCGACCGAGCGCGCCTGGTCGATCCCCGCGAGTGCACAGAGCTGGTCGAGCGCCGTGCCCTTGTTGACACCGCGCGCAGTGATCTCGATCTCCACGACACCCATGTCAGCGAGCTCGTAGCAGCCGAGCACGGCAAGACGAGCGTGCGCCTCGTCGCGCGCTGGCACATCGGGGAAACTCATCTGAATCTTGTAGATATCCTCGTCGGTCGAGAACACGTACTCCCGTGCAGAGTCGATGTATACCGTATCGGCAAGGAGCTCTTTGAGCGCAGCGTCTGCCGCCTGCTCTCCCACGCCCTGCGGAGTCGATCCCCGCAGCATGTAGTTGACCAGTTTCTGCTCTTGGGCCATTCCCGTCCGCATAATCACGCCCAGGCCCGGCCCCAGATCGCCTACAGCATCAAAGGACCGCACGACATCGTCCCGTGAGATTGCCTTGCCATAGAGCGGCTTCTCGTCGCTCGCGCGCATGACGAGAGACCCGTTCATCGTGACGAGCCAGTCGACCCAGGGATGCGCCTGGATGGGGCGCAGCATCTGGACGGGGCGGCCGCTCACGACCGCCGTCGCCGCACCGAGCTCGTGGATACGCTCGAGCGCCGCCTGCACGCGAGGATGCATGTCCTTGTCCCCATGATCGAGCGTGGTGTCGTCGAGGTCGAAGGCGACCAAGGACGGAATCTGGGCGGGTTTCGTTTCGCTCGGCATAGTCTCTCCTCGTCGGACCAAGGCGTCGTCCGCGGAAAGAAAGATCCTCGCCGGACACGACGCCTTTTTGCTGGCATCGCAGCTCAGTCTAGCAAACGCAACCACACCGTTTGTTGCAGGGCGGGGTCATCCCGCAAGACACCCATCGAGCTCCGCGGCGATCGCTGCCTGGTCCATATGCCGCCCGATGAAGACGAGCCTGTTCGGCGTTATTTGGCCAGCCAGGTATAGGCAGGGACGTCGATGCCGTAGCGCAACCCCTCGGCCTCCGCCAAGGTGCGAACAGCCAGCTCATGGTCGCGACCCTCGTGCAGGCCGCTCACACAGAGCGTGGCGAGCAGGGTCCCCACCTGGTCGCGGATGGGCAGGGCGCCGGCCACCGGACAGGTGAAGTCGGGCGACCCCATCTTGTCGATCGTGCCGCGGTCGTAGAGGTCCTGGCAGCGGCCGTCCAGCTCGTGGGCGACGTAGGCCCACAGCGACGCATGGCCGCAGGCAAGGGAGGCCTGCCGCTTGCCCTCCGCAAAGACCTGGTTGCGCGGCGCCTTGTCGTCCGACGCCCACTCAAACATCACCAGACCGTCCGAGGCGCGCACCACGCGCACCGTGACGCCGCGGTCGTAGTCGGCTGCAAGACGTGCGGCGGCACAGCCCGTCTTCAGGGCATCCGCGCTGGTAAAGGCTCCGTGCCACCTCAGTGCCTCCTCCTGCGCCTCCAGTGCGGTCAGCGCGTCGGGCACAAGCGTGTAGCGCGCCTTGATCGCGTCGACGATCTGCGCGCAGCGAATCGAGGAGCCGAGCGGCATCACATCGCTCTCCTTGGCACCCCGGGCAACAAGATCGGTGAAGTGCCTGGCCTCACCGTAGAAGTCATCCACCTCGTAGGGGGCATCGATCACGCGCGGCTCGTCGCCGTCCGTGTACACCGTAGCCCGCTGACAGCGGTGCAGGTCCTCCACCACGACGCGGCCCTTGGTGCCCACCAGCGTGGCCCGGCGGGGTTTGGCCCGGTCGAAGGCGCACTCGAGCGTGGCGGTCTTGCCGCTCATCTCGAGCTCGGCGTCGGCATAGAGGTCCACCCCGTCGCCGTTGGCGATACCGGCAAAGCCCGCGACATGCGGCTCGCCTGCCGGCAGGTAGTCGTCGAGCCAGCTCGCGCAGTAGATGCCGCAGTCCAGCAGGACGCCGCCGCCCACCGGCTGGCTGTGGTACGTCTTGCCCGAGGCGATCAGGTCCGCCATATCGTTGCAGAGGGTGGTCTCCACGCGGACCACCTCGCCTATCTCGCCTGCGTCCACCAGCTCGCGTATCTGCCGGTAGCACGGCGTCAGACGGGCCTTCATGCCCTCCATGAAGAGCGAGCCCGTCTCCTGCGCGACGCGGGCCACGTCGGCCATCTCGGCCGCGGTCAGGCAGGCGGGTTTCTCGCAGAGCACCGCCTTGCCCGCGCGCAGGGCGCGGACCGCCCAGTCGTGGTGCAGCGCGTGCGGCAGGGACAGGTAGACGGCGTCGACCTCGGGGTCGGCGAGCAGGGCGGTGTGGGCCGCGTCCGCCGCACCGAGGGCCTCGTCGGAGAAGACACCGCTGCGCTCCACACCGAACTCCCCGGCAAAGGCGGCAGCCTTCTCGGCAGACCGGCAGCTCAGCGCCACCAGCTCCGCGCCCTCGACGTGGCTCAGGCTCTGCGCGAACCGATGCGCGATGTTGCCCGCGCCGAGTATCCCCCAGCGCACGGCCTTTTTCTCTTCTTCCATAATGACCCCTTCTGCGCTTTTCGCGTGCTACGCCAACTGCCGCATGCCGTCCTCGAGGATGTGCATCTGAGCCAGGGTCTCCTCGGGCTTGACCAGCTGCGGCGCACCGTGGGCTACGGTCTCGTAGAGCGCGTCGTACCACTGGGAGTAGGTGCTGCGCACGCTGGGGACGCGCTCCTCGTGCATGCCGTCCTCGTCGTAATAGCGCAGGGTGCCCCACTGCTCGGGCGTGTCCAGGCCAAAGTCCGCGTGGCCGGCGGGCAGGTAGAACTTCTTGAGGTCGCGCTCCTGCTGGTCCTTCTCGTACTTGATGTAGGCACCCTTGTCGCCGTAGATCTCGAAGCTGGGGCGCTGGATGGCCATGCGGTAGTTGGAGTGCACGGTCGCCTTGAGACCAAGCTCCTCGTAGTACAGGTCGTAGTCGAAGTAGTCGCACACCATGCCCGCGCCCTGCAGCTGGCGCAGGTCGGAGTGCACGCGATCGGGTGTGCCGAACCAGGAGATGATCTGGTCCAGGCAGTGGCTGCCGTGGCCGTAGGGGGCGTTGTTCACCTGGTCCATCTTCCAGCCGCCCATCATCTCGGGACGGTAGTAGTCGTAGGAGGTCACGACCTCAAAGACGTGCCCCAGTTTGCCGGATTCCACGACCTGCTTGGCCGTGAGGAAGTCGGAGTCGAAACGGCGGTTCTGGTAGCACTGGACCGTGACGCCGTTCTTGGCGGCCAGGTCGAAGAGCTCCTCGGCCTCGGCGACGGTAGCGGAGAAGGGCTTGTCCACGGTCACGTGCTTGCCGGCCTCGATCGCGCGCTTGGCCATGGAGTAGTGCAGGGCCGAGGGGGTGGTGATCTCCACCACGTCGATCTCGGGGTCGGCGAGCAGGGCGTCCATGTCGGTCGTGTACTCGACGCCGGAAATGGCGGCCCAGGCCTCGTGGTTGATGTGGCGTGCCTGCATGGCCTTGATACGGAACTTGTCGTGGCGCGCCAGGACGAAGGGCGCGTGGTAGCGGTTGGCGGACTTGCCGTTGCCGATGTAGGCGACAGTGACGATGCAATCAGACATGGGAAGCTCCTATTGACGTAGGGCTTGAGGTGCTTGTTGATACCATTCTACGGTGCCTGCCCACAAGAGAAGGCGAGCACGTTTCTTCCCATACGCTCGCTCACGCCCGCCCGCATCTCTTCTTCCTCGGCCACGTCCTCCGGCTCGACGCCCAGGTCCTTGGCCACCAGCTCCCGGATGCGTTGCGCCAGGTAGACGTTGGTCAGCAGGTAGTCGTAGAGGGCGTCTTCCTCGCTGACGCCCAGGGCGAGCAGGACCAGCATCGCCGCCACGCCCGTGCGGTCCTTGCCGGCGGTGCAGTGGAAGACGATCGGCACCTCCCCCGCCGCGAGATGGGCAAAGAGTCTCTTGTGTGCCATGCTGTCAAATGCCATGCCGACGTAGATATCGTCCATCACGGCCATGGCCTTGGGCGAGAACATGTCTGCGTCGGGCGAACCGTCCTCGAGACGGTCGAGGGCGTCGACCCCCCTCACCTCGCGATACGCATCCAGGATGCGGGTGATGCCCTCAGGGGAGAAGTCGATCTCGTCGCCCCGCGCGTCGAGCATGGCACAGACGCGCTCGTAGGAGACACCGGGCAGGCGCCGGTCGGGAGTCTCGTCGGCCTCGGCGGCGCTGCGGAAGTCCAGGTCGCAACGGAAGCCGATCCGGCGCACCCTGTCCAGCTCGCCGGCGTCCAGCCACCCCAGGGAGCCTCCGTGCCAGATGAGCCCGTGGCGCACGGTGCGTCCGTCAGACGTCCGGTATCCGCCCAGATCGCGGAAGTTGCTCAGGGTCTGAAAGGCAGCATCCCTACCGGGCCCGTACGGGCCATACAGCGCCTCGGGTGTCATGGCGTCTCCTTCCGGGCCATGTGTCGTCTGACACCTATTGAGCCAAAGAGACCTGTCCCTTCGTGGGAAACCCGCCGGATGTGCACCTGCCATCCAAGGTCAACGGGCGAAGCTTGTGTTCGGACCGCCGCTCTCGATAGCATCCTTGTGCGCCTGGCTCCGCTCGTAGTCGAGCCCGGAGACCTCGCTGTATATGCAGTTGAGTATGTAGCGGAAGCAGGACTCCCAAGAAGCCCCGCTACCAGTGTAACGAGGCTCGAAGGAGGTTGCATACTTTATCGACAGGCTGCGATGCTACGCCTCGTCTGCGGGGAACACGACGCCTGCCGACTGGCGCGCCTCGGTCTGCACGCGGCTCACGAGCAGGCTCTGATCGAGCATGCGGTAGCAGCCCTCGAGGTCGCCGGCGCCCATCATGGACGCAAAGGCGCGGAACTCGTTCTCCCACTGCAGCTCCGGATTGATGTCGTAGCGCTCGACGGTACCGATGCGCGGCAGCAGCTCGCCGATCTTCTTGTAGGTGGGCTGGTAGAGGGTCGTGATGGCCTCGAAAAAGAAGGCCTGCCTCTCGCGCGCCATAGCCGCCAGCTCCTCGGCCTCGCGGGCATTGGAGCACATGGGCTTCTCGACGATCACGTTGCGGCCGGCCTCCAGCGCCTGCTTGCAGAAGGAGTAGTGCAGAAAGTTGGGGACGGCGACGTAGATGGCGTCGACCTCCTCGGGCGTGGTCGAGGCGAGCATCTCGGCGTAGTCCGGCCAGCCCTTGCACCCCTCGCTGCCGATCTTGCCCACCAGCTTGCTCACGCGGTCCATGGTGTTGGGCGTGCCGACGATGGCCGCCACGTCGCACCCCCACTCGATGAGGTGGGCGCCGAGCAGATCGACGATCATACCGGTTCCGACGACTGCGAGCTTCATGTTGTCCTCCTTGGGAGTGTTGTCCGTTGCCGCTTTGTGCTGCCAAGGAAGATAGCCCACGACAGAAAGGTCAAAGGCAGTCGGCGGCATAGTCGGTATTTAGTTTCGGACAACCCCTCCGTGCGACCGCAGCCGAGTGAACAAAAAGTCCGAAGGCGCCCGCTCCATAGCTCGAGGGCGCCCTCGCCTCATGGTCGAAAGACGCTCACGGCGCACGGTCTGAAGGTGCCCTCGCCACACGTGCGGACGTCCTCTTGCGGCTCGCAGCCTTGACGGCTCCTTTACTCCGCCGTGTCGAACGCAAAGACCGTCGTGGAGGAAAAGGGCCGCTCAGGCGTGAAGACGGGCTGGGGGAACTGCTTGTGATGGATCGCGTCGGGCGGCAGCTGCGTCTCGAGCGCCACGCCAGACCCCGCCGGGTAGTTTACCCCGTCCTTGCAGAGGCGCTCGTCGAGGAAGCCGCCCGTGTAGACCTGCAGCCCCGGCGCATCCGTCAAGACGTCCATCGCGATACCCGAGGCGTCACCGACCAGGCGGGCGGCATGCCGCAGGTGGCGGGTCTTGTCGCGCAGGAAGTAATACGTGTCGTAGCGGCTGCCGATGCCCGAGGCTAAGGTGCGAGGCTCGCGGAAGTCCATGTCCCCCACCGCAGCGGCAAGCTCGCCGGTCGGAATCAGGGCCGGCGTCGCAACCGCGTATTCGTCCGAATCAAGCGTCAGCGTATGCCCCAGCACCGAGCCTGACGCATGTCCGTTGAGATTCCAGTAGGCGTGGCAGGTCAGGTTCACGAGCGTCGGGGCCGAAGGCTGGGCCTCGTAGTGGACCCTCAGCGTGTTGTCCTCCCCCAGCGTATAGGAGACGACCACGTCAAGCGCGCCCGGGAAGCCCTGGTCCCCGTCACGGGAGAGCAGCTCGAAGGCGATGGTATCGTCCGTCTTTCCCTCAATCGTCTTCCAGAGACGCTGGAAGTACATGTGGGGACCCGAGTGGTTGTTGTTGTCCCCGTCATTCTTTGCCAGGCGGTAGGTCCTGCCGCCCAGCTCGAAGCTCGCCCCACCGATACGGTTTGCCACACGGCCCACGATGGCACCGAAAAGAGGACCGTTCTCCTCGTAGCCCGCAACGCCGTCGTAGCCAAGCAGCACATCGGGCCGGCGACCGTGTCCGTCGGGCACGCGCACGCTCACGAGGTCGGCACCGAGGTCGGTAACCCCCACGGTCATCCCGTTGTCGTTGGTCAGCAGATACTGATGCGCCTCTCGCCCATCGCCGAGCGCACCAAAAGGCAGCGTCGTCTTGTGCATATCCATCCCCTACCTCGGCCCGATTCGTCGCTCATACGGACAGTGCATCACGCACTGAGTTCACCGACCAACTCAGCGGGGCTTTTCTTTGCAACCGACGACCCTAAGAAAGCTGCCGAATCACGTGTCAACAGCACATCGGCTCCCTCACGCTCGGCGGAAATACGAATGAGGGCGTCCTCGAAGTCCGGCTCGTCGCAGGCAAGGGCAGTCTGCCCATAGCTCGCCAACAAATCCACCGGTGCCACAAGCGGACCCATCATCTTCTCAACCGCGAGACGTGCCCTGTGCTCGTCCTTATACAGTCTCGACAGGATGTAGTACAGGTCTTTGAACGAGGAAATCGAGGCATGGAGCTCCACGTCCCTGTGCGATATCGACCGCCTGGCGAGCTGCCGCATGGCATCGTGACCAGGGCGATCCTTGTCGCAGAGGTCGAGCAGGGCGTTGGTGTCCAGGAAGACATACCGGGTACGTCCTGGACGCGCGAAATCTCTAGAGGCCATAATGCTCCCTCCTGATCTGCTCGACCATCTCGTCGGTGCTCAAACCTTCAAAATCCGCCTTGCCGGGCATGGGTTGCGTTTCCAGCCAATCGAGAATAGCGTCGACATCTGTCGCGCCATCCGCCGTATCGATGGGATGAGCACCGCTTTCCGGCACCGTATTTGTCTGCGAGACGTACTCGATCGAGTAACGCACGAATTCCGATATGGTCAGCCCCTGCCGGGAGAGCACCTGTTTCGCGCGTTCGAGCGCCTGTGCATCGACGCGGCTATTCACCATACGTTTTTCCGCAACTGTCGACATCGTGTCTCCCCCCCTCGCCATGCGAAGCGTACGAGGCGTCATCAGGCACCATTATACCCAATTGTAAGACATGTAAATCACATAATGCGAATCAACCGGGTCCCTACGCGTGACGCCCCTTCACGTCCTCGACCGAGAACCGCTTGGCGGCAGCGGCGAGGTCGTCGAAGCTCATGTCCGCGAGCTCCCGGATCTCGTCCTCGTTGTAGGGAGCGTCGTCCAAGAAGTACTTCGCATACTCCTGGTACTCGGCCACGGACGAGACAAAGACGTACGGGAAGGTGATATCGAGACCGAAGTCGCCTTTCTTGGGCACAAAGCCATCGGTGCCCTTGCAGGCCTGGTAGGTCATGATGAAGGCGTACAGGGGGTCGCAGAAGTGACCGCCGGACTCGCAATAGATCCCGCCGGTCTCGAGCTGGCCCTCGAGGTCGCCCAGGAAGTCGGTTGACGCGACGCGGACCTTGCCGGTAAGGCCCATGTTTCTGAGCTGACCGACGGACCCGATCAGCGGGTCACCGCCGCCACCGGCGACGATCAGGGCGTCCATGTCGGGGTAGGTGTTGTAGAACTGCTGGGTCACGGAAGCGCCCTCGGACGAGGAGGTGTTGGCGTAGATCGGGTCGGTCAGGGTCACATGGTCGTCGGGATTGGCGTCGTTCCACTCCTTGACGCCCTCCTTGTAGCCCTCCCAGCGCAGGGCAAACGTGGCGTCGCCCACGGTCCAGCCCTCGAGGCAGATCATGCGGGCGCCTTTCTGGAGCTCGGCGGCCGCGTCGGGGTTGTCGGTGACAAGCAGGGTCGCGAGCCGTTTGCCGTTGTCGACCTCGTCCTCGTGCACGGCACCGACATAGTACGGGGAGCCCTCGGCGACGGAGTAGACGTCCGGGGACTCGTCCTGGGAGATGGTGCGGTAGAACTGGGTGACGTACATCTTGTTTTGGTCGCACGTGTTGATGACCGAGGTCATCTCGTCGTCCGCGGAGTTGCAGACCATCATGCCGCTGCAGCCGGCGGAGGCGAGGGTCTCTGCTGAGGCCGTGACCTTCTTGGAGTCGTGACCCTGGTCGACCACGACGGTCTCGACGCCGAGAACATCGGCGGCGGTCTTGCAGATGTCGACCGAGAGCTTGCCCAGCGCATCGGTGGAGCTCCAGATGGAGATACCGATTTTGAGTACCGGTGCCTCGACCTCGGAGCCCGAGCCGGCGTTCGCGCCGGCGTCGTCCCTGCCGCAACCGGCAAGAAGCCAAGACGCGCCGAGGCCGGCGCCGGTGACACCCGACAGCTTCAGGAAACCGCGCCTGGAGAAATTGCCCATACGAATGAACCCCCATCGAGCCCCCTGTCGAGGCCCTCCTGATATCCAACAATCCACGCGCGCCGTCTCGCCAAAAATGCGCGCGTCGTTATCCATAGCCTTACTGCGTGATGGTAGCCCAAAGTGCGGGCCTCTCATCACAACGTTCCGCGAAGTACCTCCTCCTGTGTGTCGTAGGCACTCCCGAGCACCTGTCTGCTGAGGGCTTCGCAGCCTTGTCGCGTGACGCCCGCATAGCTCTGAGCCGCAAGGTCATCCGTATAGTCGGCAAGTTTGTACGTCGTATACGCCGTGCCTGCCGCCATGTGCGTCACCGTCGGCCAGAGCTCGTAGCTCTCGATCCGCGGCCCGTCGGCGTCCTTGACCAAGGTCACCTTTGCCAAGCCGCCGACCGCCGTGAGCTCATGCCGGTTCTGGGCGGAGACGAAATTGCCCAGGGAGTAGTACACCAGGGTCCGGTGTCCGTCCGCGCGGGTCTTGACCTCGACGGGGCCCAGGCAGTGCGGGTGCGTGCCGCTCACGACGTCGACCCCGAGCTCACAGAGGAGGTCCGTATAGCGCCGCTGCATCTCATCGGGGCCGGGTATGTACTCCGTGCCCCAGTGCGGGCAGACCACCACCAGGTCGGCCGACTCCCGCGCCCGGGCGACGTCAGCTCGGATGGCGTCCTCATCCAGCAGGTGCACCGCCCAAGGATTGCCTTCCGGCAGCGGGATGCCGTTGGTGCCGTAGGTGTAATTGAGGACCGCGACCTTGAAGCCGTCCTTCTCGTAGACATAGATGCCGTCGTAGGTCTCCTTGCTGTCGGCGGCACCCACCACGGCGACCCCGGGATGGTGCTCGCGCCAAAACGAAAGCTCGGCCGCCAGGCCGGCGACTCCTTTGTCGAGGGTATGGTTGGTCGCCTTGCAGACCACGTCGAAACCAGCGGCCGCCTCCGCGTCGCCTATCTCCTGCGGGCTGTTGAACGTGGGGTAGCTGGACAGCCCCAGCTCCGTACCGCCGAGCAACGTCTCCTGGTTGACGATTGCCAGATCGGCAGCCTGCACATCGGGGGCAACCTGCGCAAAGAGATGGTCGTAGTCGTACGTACCGTCGGGCAGCTCGCCGCTCTCCCACACCGGGCGATGCACGAGCACGTCACCTACCATCACGAGCGAGATCGTGACCGCCGGTGCTTGTTGCGGCGTGGCATCCGACACAAGCACTGCGGTCCGCGCCGGCGCGTCGGCCGACCCCGCCGCACCCGTCTGAGCTGGCACAAAGCAGCCGGTCAGCACAAGCGACAGGGCGAGCAGGTATGCGAGAAACGACCGTCTGGTCCTCATGAAAACCCTCCGCACCGCACAAAGACGGACATGTCGAGTATCGCATAGGGAATGGACATGCGTTGATAAGGGATTTCTCGTTTCGGTGACGTGACCAATGGGACCCCGACCGCGGCAAGGCCTGCGCTTGCGGCATAATACGTACGACTGATTCCGTCGAAAGGAACGCCATGGCCATCACGCCCGAGGAAGTCTTTGAGACCCGCAACATGGTCGCGCAGCAAAACCTCGACCTCCGCACCATCACGATGGGCATCTCCCTGCTTGGCTGCTCCGACGAGGACATGGACCGCATGTGCACAAAGGTCTACGACCGCATCACGCACACGGCGGAGCACCTCGTACCGGTCGCCGAGCAGCTCGAGCGCGAGTACGGCATCCCCATCGCCAACAAGCGTGTGTCGGTGACCCCGATCGCCCAGGTCGCCGCCGCCTGCCCCGATGCGGACTTCTCCCCGCTCGCCGCCGCAATGGACCGCGCCGCCGCGACGCTGGGCATCGACTTTATGGGCGGCTTCTCCGCCCTCGTGCAAAAGGGCATGGGCGATGCCGACCGCCGGCTGATCGACTCGATCCCCACGGCGCTCGCCTCCACCACGCGCGTGTGCTCGTCGGTCAATGTCGCGAGTCTGCGTGCCGGTATCAACATGGACGCCGTCCTGCTGATGGCCCAAAAGATGATCGACGCCGCCAAGGCGACCACCGACATCGACTGCTACGGTGCGGCCAAGCTGGTCGTCTTTTCCAACATGGTGGAGGACTCGCCCTTTATGGCCGGCGCCATCCACGGCACAGGCGAGGCCGACGCCGTGATCAACGTGGGCGTCTCCGGCCCCGGCGTGATGGCGGCGGCGCTCGAGCAGCTGCCCGAGACCGCCAACCTCATGGAGGTCGCGGAGACCATCAAGAAGACCGCCTTCAAGATCACCCGCGCCGGCGAGCTGATGAGCCGCGAGGCCGCGAGCCGCCTGGGCGTGGAGAAGGGCATCGTGGACCTCTCGCTCGCCCCGACCCCCGCCGCCGGCGACTCGGTCGCCAAGATCCTCGAGATCATCGGCGTCGGCGAGTGCGGCGGTCCCGGCACCACCTGCGCCCTCGCGCTGCTCAACGACTGCGTGAAGAAGGGCGGTGTGATGGCCTCCTCCTCGGTGGGCGGCCTATCCGGCGCCTTCATCCCCGTCTCCGAGGACGCGGGCATGATCCGCGCGGCCGAGGACGGCTCCCTCTCGATCGAGAAGCTCGAGGCCATGACCTCCGTCTGCTCGGTCGGCCTGGACATGATTGCCATCCCCGGCGACACGCCCGTGGAAGCCATCGCCGGCATCATCGCCGACGAGATGGCAATCGGCGTGATCAACAACAAGACGACCGCCGTCCGCCTGATCCCCGCGATCGGCCACAAGGAGGGCGACGTCCTGGAGTTCGGCGGCCTCTTTGGCTCCGCGCCCGTGATGCCCGTCAACCGGTTCGCCGGCAGCGTGCTCGTCCACCGCGGCGGCCGCTTCCCCGCCCCGCTCAACTCCCTCAAGAACTAGCCGGACCGACGTGGGCAGGCGACCCGCAAACAAATACGACGCGAGCAGACGACCCGTGCAAAGACCCGGTGCGAACACGCGCCTTACGGCTGGGCATCAGAATGCCGGAAGAAGAACCACGCGGAAGCGAACGCCCGTCTTTGCACTGGTGGCTCTCGGTACGGTCCTGGCGGGCTGCCTGTTGGCTTTCTCCTGCGAGGGCCGCAACCCCGAGACCGCCGGATCCGCAGGCGCGACTACGGATTCGGCTGCCCCCGTCGAGGTCAGCGACTCCCAGGAGCCTGAGGTCGACTCCCCGGAGCCCGAGGACGAGCCTGCAGACGATAGCGGCGACACCGACAAGGCGGCTGCACCCGAGGCAGAGACGCCCGCCGTCAGCGCCCGGTCCATCGCCCACGAGTTTGTGACGGGCGGCGATGCGGCGACCCCGCTCCAGGGCACGCAGGCATATGCGGATTTCGCCGAGGCCGTCGGTAGCATCGAGGACGCCGGCTACGAGGTCAGCGTGGTCGTCTACTGCCCAGAGACCGAATCGGGCTTTACGTACAACGCCGACCAGCAGTACTACAGCGCGAGCACGATCAAGGCCCCCTTTGTGGCCGCCCTCTACCAGACGCAGGTCGACGGCGGGAAGCTCCCGCTCGACGACGTGGATGGCACGGTGGAGCAGACCATCGTCAACTCCGACAACGTGTGCTACCGCAAGCTGCGCGACTCGTACTCGGACTGCTTCGGCCCCTGGCTCAAGTCCAACGACGTCGACCTCGGCAAATACGGCAGTTACCAGCAGATGAGCACCTGGTACTACCTCACGCTCAACCCGAGTCAGCTCGCCCAGATGTGGATCGGCATATACGGCTACCTCTCCGAGGCGCAGACCCCCGCGGCGACGCAGCTCAAGGGCTATCTCGAGGAGCGCACGACCTCCCCGCTGCGCGATGCGCTCGGTGATAAGTACACGACCTAGGGCAAGGCCGGCTGGTTCTACGAAGACAGCGATTATGACTCTGCACCCTGCGCCAATGAGGCGGGCGTGGTGTTTGCCGATAAGCCATACATCGTCGCCGTGATGAGCACGGAGGAGGCCAACCTAGAGGCGCTCGAGCCCGTCTTTGCCGCGGTCGACGAGCTCCACGGGCTCTACGCGGGTTAGTTATTTGGTTGGTTAGCCGAGGAAGCGCACCTCGGGCTCCAGGCGCACACCGTATTGACGCTCTACCTCGTCCTGCACGTGCTCGATGACCGCGCGGACGTCGGCTGCCGTCGCACCGCCGAGGTTCACGACAAAGCCAGCGTGCTTGGTCGAGACCGCGGCGCCGCCGACCTGATAGCCCCGCAGGCCTGCGTCGGAGATGAGCTTGCCGGCAAAGTAGCCCTCGGGGCGTTTGAAGGTGGAGCCCGCGCTGGGCTTGTCGAGCGGTTGTTTTTCTTCCCGACGGGCCGTGAGGTCGTCCATCTTGGCGCGGATGTCCTCGGGGTCGCCGTGATGCAGCTTGAACGTGGCGGACAGCACGATGAGGCCCTCTTCGCGGATGCGGCTCTGACGGTAGCCGAAATCCAGCTCGTCGACCCCGTACTGCCTGACGTCGCCCTCGGGCGTGATCACGCGCACGCTCTCGATCACGTCGGCCATGCACCCGTCGTAGGCGCCCGCGTTCATGAAGCACGCGCCGCCGACCGTACCGGGGATGCCGCAGGCGAATTCAAGGCCGGTCAGCCCCAGCTCGCAGGCCATCTCGGCCGCTTCCTTGAGCGTGACGCCCGCCTCGCATGTCATCTCTTTCTCGTCGACGTCGACGCCCGTCAGGCCGTCGGCGAGGCCCACAATCACGCCGCGGTAGCCCTCGTCGGACACCAACAGGTCGGATCCGCGGCCGAGCACAAAGAAGGGCAGGTCCTTCTCGCGGCACAGGTCGATGACATCGCGGAGCTCATCGATGTCTTCGGGCATGACATACAGGTCGGCAGGTCCGCCGATCTCAAAGGTGGTGTGCTCGCTCAGAGGCTCGTCCGTGAGTACGTCTTCCTCGCCCACGATCGAACGGAACTTCCAAGCAAGCCCGTCTAAGTCATAACCGCTGTCGGACATCATTCTCCTCGCCCTGGGGTACATGTGCATGCCTTAGTGTAACCGAACACCGCGGCAACCACCGTACGATAGCACGCTCACGGCCGCGGGGGCACGATTACGTCAAATCTCACGGCTTTGCCCGCGAGCGAGTAGCTCGGTTTCGCACCGGCAAGATAGGGCCCTTTGACGGGGCGTTTGACGACGACCTTGCGCGGGTGCACGGCGAGGGCTGCGTCCAGGAGCTCCTCGGGATTGGCGCAGGGACGTTCGAGCTCGTGCAGGAGTTGGAACTTCTTGCCCACCGCCGCGCTCTTGCGGCGCTCGGGGAACATGGGGTCCAGGTAGACCACGTCGGGCGGCGCCGCCTCGGACGACGCGAGCCCCCGCAGGGCGGCGATGCTGTCGCCCTCGTGGGCCTGCATGCGGGCGACCGGATCGGCCAGACGCGGATCGGACGCCGCACGCCTGAGCGAGTCCTTGAGCAGCTCCGCGATCACGTGGTCGCTCTCGTAGAGCGTCACGATAAATCCCGCGGCGGCGAGCAGCAGGGAGTCCTCGCCCAAGCCGGCGGTCGCGTCGAACGCCGTGGGCGCCTCCACGCCGCGAACCTTGGCGGCCCGTACGAGCAGCTCGCGGGAGAGACGGTCGCGGCGCAGGCGGGGAAGCATACCCGTGAGGTCGGGGGTCATCTCGAGGCCGTCTGCCCCCACCAGCGTCAGTCCTTCTTGTCCGTCGCGAAGCTCCACGTATGTCTTTACTCCACGTACGTCTTACTTTGCCGTCAGGAACTTGTCGAGCTCGCGGTCGACCTGGGCCTTGCGTGAGACATGCGGGTGGCGGATCAGCTGGCCGCGCGCGACGACCATGTCGACGTGGCGCAGGGCGCAGAGGTCCTCGAGCGGGTTGGCGGCACAGACGATCATGTCGGCGGACTTGCCGGGCTCGATCGAACCGGTGACGTCGCCGAGGCCGAGGAGCTGGGCGTTGCGCAGGGTCGCCGTATAGAGCGCGAACTGCTCGGAGACGCCCACGTAGTTGTGGAAGTAGACGAGCTCGCGCCAGAAGTCGTACTGGGAGATCCAGGGGCAGCCGACGTCGTTGCCGAGGGCGACGGGGACCCCGGCCTCGAGCGCCGCCTTGGAGCAGGCGACGATACCGTCGAAGACGATCTTGCCGTTGTACTGCTCCACCTCGGACGCGTTGGAGACGCTGCGGTCGAAGAGCGCGTACGGCAGCGCAGGCGAGATGGTCGTGGTAAGGAAGGAGCCGCGCTCCTGGAAGAGCCGGATGATCTCGTCGTCCGGCTGGGCGCCGTGCTCGATGGAGTCGACGCCGCACTCGAGCGCGACCTTGAGGCCCTCGACGCCCTCCACGTGCGCCGCGACCTTGAACCCGCAGGCGTGGGCCTCGTCGCAGGCGGCCCGGACCATCTCGGGCGGCATCTTGAGCTCGCCGGGGACGCCCTTGGCCTTGGCGTCCATCACGCCGCCGGTGATCATGAGCTTGATGAAGTCCACGCCCTGCCGCTGTCCCTTGCGCACCAGCTGGCGTGCCTCCTCCGGGCTGGTCGCAGGCACGGCGACGGAGCCGGCCATGTGGCCGCCGGGCACGGAGATGCCCTCGTTGCTCGTGATGATGCGGGGACCGACCTGGCGTCCCGCGTTGATCGCGTCGCGCACGCGGGTGTCGAGGTCGCGCAGGCCGCCGACCGTGCGGATGGTCGTGACGCCGCTCATGAGCTCGATCTTGGCGTACTCCCCCACCAGCTTGTGGGCGACAGCGGCCGAGACCGGGTTGGAAAAGAGCTTTTCGACCAGTGCGGTGTTGTCGCGCTGCTTCTTCTGCGGTTTGCCGTTGCCCGCGAGATGCACGTGCATGTTGATGAGGCCAGGCAGCAGGTAGCGGCCGCCGAGGTCGACGACCTCGCAGCCGGCGATGTCCTCGAGGCTCTCCACGAGGGAGACGATCTTGTCGTCCTCGACGATCACGGCACGCCCGGTCTGGGGCTCCATGTACTCCGTACCGTCGAGGATGATGCCGTTCACGTATGCGTAGCGCGTCATGCGTGCTCCTTTGCGTGCTTGTCTTCGCGTGTGTCTGCGCGTCTGTCCTTGCCGGTCGGTAGGGCAAGTCGATAAGGTGAGGATACTAGGCGGTGAGACGGCGCGTGAGCTCGGCACAGGTCGCGTAGATCTCCTCGGGATCGGCGCCCACGTGATAGCGCTCGGTCCCGTCGAAGCGGTCGTAGAGGACCTTGCCCGCGATCATGGTCATCTTGACGTTGGACTTGGAGCCCGCGTAGACGACGTTGGCCGCGATGTTGTGGAGGGGCTGCATATTGGGCTGGTCGAGGTCGATCAGGACGAGGTCGGCCAGCTTGCCTGCGGCGATGCAGTCCGCGTCGGGGATGCACATGATGTGGGCGCCCTGGTAGGTGGCCATACGCAGCACGTCGTAGGCGGGCACGGCGGAGGCGTCCTGGTCGCGGAGCTTGGCCAGCGCGGTCACGAGGAACATCTCGCGGAACATGTCGAGGCAGTTGTTGGAGGCGGGGCCGTCGGTGCCGATCGCGACGGGGATACCCGCCGCGAGATAGGCGCTGATCGGGGCGATGCCGCTCGCGAGCTTGGCGTTGGAGGCCGGGTTGGTGACAACGCCGATGCCCTTGTCGCGCATGATCGCGCGGTCCTCTTCGTTGGTCCAGACCAGGTGGTAGCCCGCGCCACCGTAGTCGAACATGCCCATATCGGCCAGGTATGCGATGGGGGTCTTGCCGTAGCGCCCGATGCAGCCCTCGGTCTCGGCGCTGGTCTCCTCGCAGTGCGTGAAGACGGGTGCCTGGTAGCGGCGCGCCATGTCCGCGAACTGCTCCATCAGCTCGGTCGAGCAGGTGTACTCGGCGTGGAAGCCGATCTCAAAGCTCGTGAGGTCGCTCACGCCGTTGAGCTCCTTGTACCAGCGCTCGACGTCGGCGGCGGACTGGGAGAAGTTGTTGCACGAGCCGACCTGCACGCAGCGCATGCCCAAGTCGTTGCAGGCCTCGGCGATGGACTCCGGCGTGAGGTACATCTCCATGACCGAGGTGACGCCGGTCGTGAGGTACTCGAGGATGGCCAGCTTGGTGAGCTCGCGGATGTCGTCGGGCGTCAGGCGCGCCTCATAGGGAAAGACCTGGTTGTTGAGCCAGTCCTGCAAGGGCAGGTCGTCGGCGTGCGAGCGCAGGAAGGTCATCGCGGAGTGCGTGTGCGCGTCCTTGAAGCCGGGCATGAGCAGGTTGCCGCCGCAGTCGATCTCGCGGTCGAAGGCCGGCGATACGGCCCCTGCCGCACCGTCCGTCTTGCCGGCGCCCGCATATACGATACGGTCGCCGTCGACCCATACCTCGCCCTCAAAGATCGGCTGGTCAGACGCCTTCTCGCCAGCCATAGTCAGGATGCGAGCGTTGTAAAGCCTTGTCTTCATATCGACTGCCCCTTGGATAATCGTCTGTTTCAGCTGCCTACTCCGCGGCGAGGTAGGCGCGCAGGCGCGGGAGCTCGCGCACCATATCGTTGTAGCCGAGCCAGTAGAGCTCGCCGAGTTTCTCGACGTCGCCCTCGAAGCGGCTCACCGTCACCGGCTCGCTCGGGGCCAAGACAAACACGCGGCCCGCGGCCTCATCAGCGTCGAGCTCGTCGAGCAGCTGGTTGTAGCGCAGGTGGTTGCTGCTCATCGCCTCGGCCAGCAGCGGGTAGGTGCGGCCGTACATCGTCTCGATCAGACGCTGCGTGGCGTCGCTCTCGGGGTCGGCGCGGAAGCCGCGGTCGCGGGTCTTGATGACCATGACCTTCTTGCAGCCCAGATGGAATGCCTTCTTGTACGGGATGTGGCAGTCGAGACCGCCGTCGAGATAGGGCGTCCCCTCGATCCGCACCGGCAGCGAGACGTACGGCACCGTCGCAGAGGCGCGGATGGCCTGCTCGAAGTCGACGTTGTCGCTCTTCTCGAAATAGTGGTCGCGGCCGTTGGTGCAATCGGTCGCCGTCACATAGAAGGCCCGGCTGGGATTGTAGAGACGCTGGTAATCGACATGCGCCTCGGGGGCGAGCTCGTTGAAGAAGTACGAGAAGCCCGTGATGCCGTGGTCGCGCACCATCGCGCCTGCGCCGCAGTAGTTGGTATCGTGGCGGTAGGTCAGGTTGAGGCGCGCCGACGTACCGATCTGACCGGCCAGGTAGCAGATACCCGACATCGCGCCGCCGGACACGCCGATGGTGATACGGAAGTTGATGTCATCCATCATCAGCGCGTCGAGGGCACCCTGTGTGTAGATCACGCGCCAGGCACCGCCCTCGAGGACGATGGCGCCCTCGGTGATTGCGCTGCTCGCACGACCGGAGGGGATATAGCCGACCTTGCTGTACACACGCGAGCCGGGAGGCGGGACCGGCAGGCCCGAGAGGTTGACGTCAGGCACCGGGAGGTCCGGCAGGGAGACGTCGGGCAACGACACAGGCAGGTCCGGCAGGGAGATATCCGGGACGGGAATCTGCGAGATCGGGAGGTCGGGCAGGATATCGGGCACGGGGACGTTCTTCATGGGAATCTGCGGGATGGAAAGCACGGTTCATCGCCTCTCGGTTTGGGTGGCATCTTTTCCAGTATCGCTGTTGCGCGCGTCTATTGTCTGTCGAAACAGGGCGCCGCTCGCCCAATTTCATCAGTTTATGACAGAGCGAGAAACCACGGCTTGATTTCGAGATCTTTACGGGTGTGCGGCAATATGCCGGTTTATGTCATTTGACGCTCTTGTGATAATTGCCAGAGCTGTGGAAAAAGCGTCGATAACGTGCAAGAATAGCCCGCGGTCACCCAAGAAACACAGTGGTTACATTCAATACCTGCACGTCAAGAGGAGAGCACCCGTGCCTTTTGTCAATATGTCCCCGTCTGTCATTGCTTCCCAGGTCGTCCTCACCGTGCTGCTCCTTGCCGCCCCCTACGCCAAAAGCCGCTTCGGTTACCTGCTGATGTGCGCGCTGGCCAACTTCGCCTCGCTCGCCGTCTTTGTGTTCAACGGCGACTCGGCCGCCTCGCTCTCCCTCATCCTCATCAACGTGCGTTCGCTCGCCTACCTCTACCAGGGCCGCGCCAAGACGGACGCTATCCCCTTCATCTGCCTCATCGCGCAGGCCATCGCCCTGATTCCTTCGTTCAGCTCCTCTGTGCTGACGAGCCCCCTGTCGCTGCTGCCCATGGCGCTCACGATGTACGCGACGGCCTTTATGTGGTGGTCCAAGAGCATGCAGCACATGCGCCTGCACAATACCGTCAACGACCTGCTCTGGGGCATCTACGACCTGGCCACGGGCTTGCCGATCGCCGGCCTCACCGACATCTCGTCCGCTATCATGTCGCTCTCGGCCTACGCGGTCCGGCGCCGTACGCATGCCGACGAGGACGCCGAGCTGCCGACCGGCGCGGTCGAGTCTGCGGCGTAAGGACGTTTACACTCGACGTTTGACCCTCGGTAAGCAAAAACGGCGCGGTTCCCAGAGATTCGGGAGCCGCGCCGTTCGTCTGTGCGGGTAAGGGCGCTACGCGACGGTGACGCTACACGATAGGGGCGCTACGCCAGGTCGCTGAGGTCCGCGCCGTTGGATGCGATGACCTTCTTGTACCAGTAGAAGGAGTCCTTGCGGTAGCGGTCGAGCGTGCCGACCTCCTCGTCCGTGGTATCGACGTAGATGAAGCCGTAGCGCTTGCGGATGCCCTCGTGGGTGGAGACCAGGTCGAGCGCGGACCAGGGCAGGTAGCCCATCATCTCGACGCCGTCGGAGATGGCCATCTGCAGTTGCTCGATGTGGGCGCGCAGGTAGTTGATGCGGTACTGGTCGTGGACCTTGCCGTCCTCGGTCAGGGTGTCATAGGCGCCCAGGCCGTTCTCGGTGGTGATCATGGGCAGGTGGTAGCGGCTGTACATCTCGCGCATGGTGTTGCGGTAGCCCATGGGGTCGATCTCCCAGCCGAACTCGGTCTTGGGCAGATTGGGGTTGGGCACGTTCATGAAGTACCCAGGCTCGGCGCCACCCTTCTGCTGGTCCACCTCGCCATCACCGATAGCGAAGTCTACAGGGCATTTCTGCACGGTAGAGGTGTTGTAGTAGTTGAAGCCGATGAAGTCGGGATGGGCCGCCTTCATGATGTCCATATCGCCCGGCTGGATCTCCGGCGTCGCGTCGTGCTCCTCGAGGAAGCGCCAGACCAGGCTGTTGTAGATGCCGTAGACGGCCATGTCCAGGTAGACCCAGTTGCGGATGGCGTTGAACTCCTGGGCCGCCTGGATGTCCTCGGGCTTGCAGCTGGCGGGATAGACGAGCGAGATGTTGGGCGCGGGGGCAATCTTTGCCTCGGGCAGCATCTGGTGGCAGAGCTGCATGGCTTTGGCCTGCGCGAGCAGCATGTGGTGGTTCTGCTGATAGGTCTCCTTGAGCACGTTGGTGCAGCCCTCGGGGATGTGCATGGTGCCGATCACGGGGCCGACGAGCGTCAGCATGTTCTGCTCGTTGATGGTCAGCCAGTACTTCACGCGGTCGCCGAAATTCTCAAAGAGGACCTTGGCGTACTCGACGAACCAGTCGACGGACTCGCGATTGCCCCAGCTGCCGCGCTGGTCGAGTGCGTCGGGCATATCGAAGTGGAACATGGTGACCAGCGGCTCGATACCGTGGGCCAGGCAGCAGTCGATGACCTTGTTGTAGTGGTCGATGCCGGCCTGGTTGACCTCGCCCGTGCCCTGGGGCAGGATGCGGGTCCACGCGATGGAGAAGCGGTACATCTTGAAGCCCATCTCGGCCATCAGGGCGATGTCTTCCTCATAGCGGTGGTAGTGGTCGGCGCAGATGTCCAGCGATGCGGTGCCGGCGGGCAGCTCCTTCACGTCCTGGCAGGACGGGCCCTTGCCGTCGCTGAGATTCGCGCCTTCGACCTGATACGCCGAGGTCGAGGCGCCCCAGAAAAAGTCTTTGGGGAAGGGCTTGAGATTCTTGTCGAGCATAGTGCCTCCTTTTGCCATGCCTACCTTGTCACATTGCGCATCGCCGAGATAAAGCCTGCGTTAGCCGCATATACACGCGACGAGTCGCTTGTCATACCCAAGTATAGGGTGCCGGGCGGACATCCTCTCGCCGAGGCGGTGGTTGGCACGGTGTTTCACGCGAAGGGTCCACACTCATGGGTGCACCGCGGAGAAGACGGACAACGGCTCCGCGCCTCACCTGTCATGCACGTCCTGCCTCAAGAAGAAAAAACACCCGGCAGAAGAGCGCGTCTTCCGCCGGGTGCTGAAGGCGCAGGCGTTCGAAGGGGCGCCTGCTACCCTGAGCGGTCTAGTTGTAGAGCGAGAGCAGGCCGCTGCGGACGAGCGCCGCACGGCTGTTGCTGACCGCCGAATCGTGACGGTCGCCGTACACGTCGGGACGGACAATGGCGGTGATCACGCGGTCGATCAGATTGGTGGGGTGCTTGACCTTGTTGTTCTTTGCCTGCGAGCTCATTTTTTCTTCCTATCTTTCGAGCGCTCCCCTGCGCTTTCCCTTTTCGTAACCTGAGAATATGCCTTTGTTTCTTGGACGTAAAGCGCAATAATATCAAGTATGTATTGACGTTTGCGCAACGATTGGACGACCGTGGACACGAGCAAATGCCAGGCGCTCCTGACCGTCCTGGAAAAGGGCAACCTGGCCCACGCCGCCGAGGAGCTCGGGTACACGACCTCGGGCATCAGCCGCATGATGAGCTCGCTCGAGGCCGAGGTCGGCTTTCCCCTCCTCGTACGCTCCAAGACCGGCGTCAAACCGACAGCCGATTGCCGGACCATGCTACCGACCTTCACGCAGCTCGCCACGCTGGGCGAGAGCTGCGAGGAGCAGGCGTCCCTCATCCGCGGCATCGAGGTCGGCCGCGTGCGCGTGGGTACCGCCTACCGCCCCTTCTACGATCCCATCGCGGAGCTGCTGGCTGAGTTCTCGGACGCCCACCCCGGCGTCGAGGTCGACTTCACCGCCCGCAATAGCTCGCCGCTCGTGCGCGGCATCGAACGCGGCAGGCTCGACCTGGCGGTCATCAGCCACCGCGAGGGCGACTTCACGTGGACGCCGCTGCTCGAGGACCCCATGGTCGCGCTCGTGCCTGCCGACCACCCGCTCGCGAACGCCAGCGCCTACCCGATCGAGCGTTTCGCACAGGACGCCTTCATCTTGCTCTACCCCGACGAGGAGAGCGACAACTCGCGTACGCTCGCGTCCCACGGCATCCAGCCCAATGCGCACAATACCGTGCTCGAGCTGCGCGATGCCTTCGAGCTGGTCGCGGTCGGCCTGGGCGTCACGATGATCAACAGGGTCTATGCTGATGTGCATGACGAGCGCGTGCACGTGCTGCCGCTCGACCCCGCGGTCAATATATCGATCGGCATCGCGACCCCGGCGCCCGGCCTCTCCTCCCCCGCCGCCCGTGCCTTTGCCGACTTCGCGATGCCGCGCCTGAGCCGGGTCGCCCGCAAGCTCTCGCGACA
Source organism: uncultured Actinomycetes bacterium (assembly GCA_900314685.1). GTDB lineage: Bacteria > Actinomycetota > Coriobacteriia > Coriobacteriales > Atopobiaceae > Olegusella. The sequence continues at coordinate 30,821 of OMWE01000011.1, forward strand.
GGCAGCGCGCGGATAAGACGGACAGGCCCGTCGCACCTGCCGCGCGGGTAGACGGACGCCGCCGCTACACCTCCACCGTGCAGGTCACCACGAATGCCTTGGTGTAGGTGCCGTAGGGCTGCACGAGGTGAATCTGGTAGCCGTGCATGTCCACGATCGTCTTGGCAATGGAGAGGCCCAGGCCCGAACCGCCGCCGCTGCGCGCCGCATCGCCCCGCGCAAAGGGCTCGAAGAGCTCCCCGACATCCCGCATGATGGGCTCGCCCGTATCCGCGACCACGACGTCCGCCACGCCGGCGCGCCTGCCGAGCGCGAGGGTGATGACCGTCCCGGCGTCGTTGTGGCGCACGGCGTTGGCGATCAAGTTGGCGACCACACGCCCCAGCTGCCGCTCGTCCGCATAGACGGCAAGCGGTGCCTCGGGCACCTCCACGCGCAGCTCCATTCCCCCGTCCTCGACATCGGTATAGGCCGACGCCGCCTCGCGCAGCAGCAGCTGGGGCAGGTCGATGCACTTGCGGTCGAGCCGATAGCCCTCGCTGTCCAGCTGCACATAGTCAAAGAGGATGTTCACGAGGTCGGCCATCTTCTCCGACTTTGCCGTGATGGAGTGCAGGTAGCGCCGGCGCGTCGCCTCGTCGGGCACCATGCCGTCGGCGAGCGCCTGCGCCAGACCCGAGATGCTCATCACGGGGGTGCGCAGGTCATGCGCCATATCGGAGATCATGAGGTTGCGCCGTTGGAAGTACCGGGCGCGCTCGGCATTGCGGGCCTCCTGCTCCGCCGCGATCCGCCGCTCGGTCTGATTGGCAAATACGATCGCTCCCGCAGCGACCGGCACGACGATGGGTGCGATCAGGAGAAGCGATCGCAAAAAGGACTGCAAGACCCCGTCAGGCGCACGCGACCCCGACCCAAGCGTCGTAATGATCGGCAGCAGGAGGTCCCTCTCGAGCGAGAGTATCGCGAGCTCGGCGAGGACGACGACGGCCGAGATGGCGACGAAACGCTTGATGATGAAGAGCCGCATCGGTTCGTCGGTCTTGTCTTGTCTTCTCCGCCGTGCCATCTAGCGCTCCAAGCGGTAGCCGAGGCCGCGGATCGTGGCGATATAGGCACCGGAGTCGGCAGACAGCTTGGAGCGTAGCTTGCTGATGCAGACCATCACGCTATTGTCCGCCGCGATGTACTGCTCGTCCCAACCGCACTCGTAGATCTGCTGCTTGGTGAAGACCCGCCCCGGATGCTCCATCAGCATCGCCATAATCCGATACTCCACCGGCGTGAGGTCGATCGGCTCGCCGGCGCGCGTCAGCTGACAGGAGTCCGTATCGAGCGCCAGGTCGCGCACACGGAGGACCTGGTGCGCCTCGGCTCCCTGCTCCCCGGCGTCGCCGAAGCCGTACGCACGCCGCAGGTTGGACCGCACGCGCGCGACGGCCTCGAGCGGGTTGAAGGGCTTGACCATGTAGTCGTCCGCGCCGAGGTCGAGGCCCAGTATCTTCTCGGGATCCTGTCCCTTGGCAGAGATGACGATCACCGGGATGTTGCTCGTCTCGCGCAGGCGCTTGAGCACCTGGTAGCCGTCGAGCCGGGGCATCATGATATCGAGCAGGACGAGGTCGACCTGCTGGCTGGCAAGCACGCCGAGGGTTTCCTCGCCGTCGCCCGCCTCGAGCACGCGGTAGCCCGCATTCTCGAGGTAGAGGCGCAGGACCTCGCGGATGTCCCGCTCGTCGTCTGCCACCAACACGCACCGCTGCTCTGCCATGGTCTCCCCTTCGACGCACCCCATTATACGGTGCGGTCCACCATACGACGGTAGCCGCCCCTCGCATGCAGGCGGCTACCGGCCAAGACATTCGTCTCAAAGACAATCTCGGTCGCTACCCGAGCAAATCGTCCGGGGTATCGGACGCATCATCCGACGGCTGCTCGGGCGTTGGCTCCTCCGACACGGGCGGCAGCGGGATGGGAGCGTCCGTCTTCGCAGGGTCCTGCTGCTGGGTGGGCTCCTGGGCTTCTGCCTGCGCCTGCGGATACACCATGGGCGGCACGGGCTGATCGGGCTGGCCGTAGGGCTGGCCGTACTGCACCGGCTGCTGGGCGAAGGGCATCGGCTGCGCATACCCCATCGTGGGATCGGTTGGATCGGGCTGGCCGTACGGAGCCTGGGAATAGGGTTGTCCGTACTGGGGCTGGCCGTACGGAACCTGGCCATAGCCGGCAGGAGGCACGGTGCCCTGCGGCAGACCGGTCTGCGGCTGACCGCCGTTGCCGTAGCGGAGCACCTCATAGAGAGCCGCGCTGGTAGCGGCGTGATACGGACCGACATACAGGAGCCTGAGGATACCAAAGGTCATAGCAGACAGGATGTCCCAGCCCAGGAAGGAGAGGTCGAGGAGGAAGGCGTTCCACTTCTGGCCGTCCATCATGCGCTTGCTCTCGGCAAAGGCGGTCTCGCGGTCCATCTGCGGATTCTCGGCGATGAGATACGGGATCATGTAGTACTCGTAATACTTGACGATGCCGGGGATCACAAAGAGCAGGCTCCACAGCACCGTGAAGAGGTCACGGAGGAACATGGTCTTGACGCCCTGCAGGTAGTTGTGGTCAAAAGCAGTGCCAAGCTCCCTGGTCTCGGCCGGGCGGTTGAGGTTGGCAAGGAAGAACTTGCGGCCACCCACCTCGAGCGGGTTGAGCAGGAAGGCATCCAGTGCAAAACCGATGGCGACGATCGCCAAGACGAGAAGCAGCACACCCGACGCGACAGCCAGAAAGATGCCGAGCGGCATGTCGCCGAAGGGGTTGTCGACGCGCACGTGGTCGCCGTCGCCCGCATCGACCTCGATACCGTCCTTACCGACGTGCACCGAGTCTCCGTCGCCGGCGTCGACATCTATCCCTTCTTCGTCGATATCGATGCTATCCCCATCGGCGTCGATATCGTCAAACTCCTTCTCGTCGAAGTCCGGATCGGCATACTCGATATCCGACTCGGCATCGGAGTCGGCTCCAGCAGGTTGCAACAGAGTACGGGGCACCCCAGATGAGAAGGCGCTGCCGCCAATCGCGATGGAGAGCACCAGCGCGATGAGTACCGACTTCCAATAGTTGGCCTTGAAGCTTGCTTTGCCTTTGGCCTTGAGCTCAGAACGTGTCCACATGGCCTATCCCTTCTCGCAGTGCCTACGCACCTGATTTGCGACCTTGCATCTACGATGGTAGGGAGCCGACCTTTCCGCTCGCTATCGTGCAACCTTTCGATTGTCTTAAGAAAAAGGCCCCCGCTCAGGAGAGACGGGGGCCGTCGTTAACCGCGGTTACTTCTGGGACTTACTTCTCAAAGGAGTCGTCCAGGTCGGTGCCGTTGCTGGCAATGACCTTCTTGTACCAGTAGAAGGAGTCCTTGCGGCTGCGGGCCATCGTGCCCTTGCCCTCGTCATCCATGTCCACGTAGATGAAGCCATAGCGCTTGCGCATCTCGCCCGTGCCGGCGGAGACGACGTCGATGCAGCCCCAGGTGGTGTAGCCGCGCAGGTCCACGCCGTTCTCGATCGCGCGGTCCATGGCCTGGATGTGCTGGCGGTAGTAGTCGATGCGGAAGGGGTCGTGGATGGAGCCGTCCTCCTCCACCGTGTCGTAGGCGCCCAGGCCGTTCTCGACGACCATCAGGGGCACGTGGTAGCGGTCATAGGCGGTCTCGAGGTACCACTGCAGGCCGGTCGCGTCGGTCGCCCAGCCCCAGTCGGAGTAGGTGAGGTACTCGTTGCGGACGCCTGCGGAGAAGTTGCCCTTCACGGTGTCGGTGACCTTGTGGGTCGTCACGAGATTGGACATGTAGTAGGAGAAGGTGTAGAAGTCGACCGTGCCCAGCTCGAGGTCGATGAGGTCCTCGGCGCGGATGTCCAGCTTGACGTTGTGCTCCTTCCACAGGCGCTCGGCGTAGGTCGGGTACTCGCCCATGACCTGCACGTCGCCGCAGTAGAAGATGCCCTCCTCGCGCTGGTGCTCGGCCAGCAGGATGTCGGCCGGGTCGCAGGTCGCCGGGTACCAGGCGATGCCGCAGATCATGCAGCCGATCTCGTTCTCGCCGTCGATCGCGTGGCCGATCTGGACGGCCTTGGCGCTCGCCACGAACTTGTTGTGCAGGTGCTGGTAGGCGCGCTGGTAGTCGTCGTCGGACGTGTGGCCGGAGAACGAGAGGAACATGATCGTGTTGTTGATCTCGTTGAAGGTCAGCCAGTGGTGTACCAGGCCCTTGAACTCGCGGAAGCACGCGGTCGCGTACTTGACGAAGAGGTCGATGGTGTCGCGGTTCTCCCAGCCGCCGAGCTTCTCCTCGATGTAGAGCGGCGTGTCGAAGTGCCAGATGGTCACAAGCGGCTCGATGTCGTGCTTGCGCATCTCCTCGAACATGTCGCGGTAGAACTTGACGCCCTCGGGATTGGGCTCGCTCTCCAGCCCCGTCGGGAAGAGACGCGACCAGCTGATGGACATACGGAACTGCTTGAAGCCCATCTCGGCCATCAGGGCGATGTCCTCTTTGTAGTGGTGATAGCCGTCGACGGCCTGCTGGTTGGGATAGTGGAACTCGGGGAAGACGGCATAGTGCGCACCCTCGGGCAGCGGGTCGCCGTTGCGCATCTTGCAGTGGTTGCCGTCCTTGTCCTCGTAGGTCACGTAGCGCGGCTCGTCCACCGATCCGCCGGTCGTGACGTCGGTCAGCGCCATGCCGCGGCCGCCCTCGTTCCAGCCGCCCTCCCACTGGTTGGCTGCGACCGCGCCGCCCCACAGGAATCCCTCGGGAAATGCCATGCCGTGCTCCTTTCGTTTCGTACGTCTTTGCCGTACTTCCTTGTGAATCATTGTATGCGACCGCACGCATCGGCAGGTGTGTACTCCGCTTTATGCGTACGCATAAATCAATGGCTATTACATCAATTTTGATGCGTACGCATATATCACGCCAGGAAGCCCCAGACCGTCTGGACAAAGAAGAGCGTCAGCACGCCCAGCATGATCGGCCGGGCGATGCGCATGCCGTCCGCGTGGAAGCGGTTGGAGCCGACGTAGTTGCCCAGCATGCAGCACGCGCTCCCGAGGATAGCGGGGCCCAGCAGCACCTTGCCCGCCGTGAAGAAGACCAGCGTGCTCGCGAGGTTGGTCGCCGTGAAGACCGCCTTGGACAGACCGTTGGCCGTCTGCATGCTCACGTGCGCGAGCGCCGTCAGCGCCACGATGAGGAAGGTCCCGCTGCCCGGCCCATAGAACCCGTCGTAGAAGCCCGCACCGAAGGTGATCGCCACGCACAGGACGAGCGTTTGGCGCCGCGGCAGCGGATTCGACGCATCACCGAGGTCGCGATGGGTCAGGACATAGGCCGCGACCAGCGGCAACACCACCAGCATGGCCGCCTTGAGGATGTCCTCCGGCACCAGCAGCGCCGCCCGTGCACCGAGGGCGGAGGCGACCAGGCCCGCTACCACGCAGGCAGGCGCGAGCGCCCAGTCCACATAGCCGTTGCGATGGAACTGCACCGCCGCCGTCGCCGAACCGAGCAAGCCCGACACGTGGTTGGTGCCGATGGCCGCATGCGGCGGCAGTCCCACCATCAGGTAACACGGCAGCGAGATCAGCCCTCCCCCGCCGGCGATGGCATCCACAAAGCCGGAGAGGAAGGTGCCGACGGCAAGTACCATCAAGGGAACCCAGCCCGCAAGACCGACCAGACCGGGTATGTCAGCGAGGAGGTCGCTCACGTCGCTCCCTTTCGGTAAGACAAACAAAGCCGCCGCACAACTTTACGCTGTGCAGCGGCTCGCTCGGAAACCGCACCGTTTGTCTTAGCAGAGACGTTACTTCAGCTGGGCGTAGGCCTCGGGATCGACGGGCTCGAGCCACTCGTTGCTGGCGTTGTCACCGGGGATCTCAAATGCCAGGTGGCTGAACCAGCTGTCGGGCGCGGCACCGTGCCAGTGCTTGACGCCCTCGGGGATCTCGATGACCGTACCCGGGGTCATCTCCACGGGCTCCTTGCCCCACTCCTGGTAGTAGCCGCGGCCGCCGACGGCGATCAGCAGCTGGCCACCGCCCTTGTCCGCGCGGTGCACGTGCCAGTGGTTGCGGCAGCCCGGCTCGAAGGTCACATTGTGGATCGGGAAGGGATCGCCGCAGACGGGAGCCAGGTAGCTCTGACCGTCGAAATACTGGGCGAACGCGTCGTTGGTGTCGCCGATCGGGAAGAAGATCGTCTGCTGGTAGGCGTCCTTGCCGTTGTCGGCGCCGGCAGCGGGCGCATCTGCCGCAGGCTCGTCGGCCCAGACCTCCTTGGCCATGTTGAAGACGGCCCAGGCGGTCGGCCAACCCGTGTAGAAGCCGGCGTGGGTGACGATCGCGGCGATCTCCTGCTTGGTCACGCCGTTCTTCTTGGCATTCATCAGGTGGAACTTGAGGGAGGAGTCCATGAGGCCGCGACCCATGAAGGTTACGACCGTGATGATCGAGCGGGTCTTGAGGTCGAGGGTGTCGTCGCTCCAGACCTCACCGAAGAGGACGTCGTCGTTGTAGCGGGCAAAGTCGGGTGCAAAATCGCCCAGCCTGTCGCGTCCTGCCGTCTGCACTACCTTGGGCATAGCTGATCCTTTCTCCGCCGGCCGGCCGCCGCATGTACCTTGGCTACCTGCCGTTACCCTATCCGCTGGGCCTATTATCCGCCCTCTGTCCCCCTATGCGTCAATAACCTTGTTTCTAGAGGCACTATACGTGCTAGGCATAGTGCGACCACCCACAAAACCCGCGCCCCATCGGCTACCGCCCGCGTTATTAGCATGCTAGGATGGGCGAAGACACACGCGAAAAGGAGCACGTCTTATGCGTATGAACAAAGAGGTCGAGGTCAATGGGGCACCCGGCAGCAGCGGCAAGTTCATGTATATCTTTGGCCTGGTCTTCGTCGTGATCGGCGTCGCCGCCGCGCTCATGTTCCTCGGCATCGCCTATGCCGCCGGCGAGACCGTGCTCGGCCTGGGTAGCCTCATGTTCCTGGCCATCTTTGGCGGCGTCGGCGGCTTCATCGCTTACCTCGGTCACAAGAAGATGCACGAGAACGACGCGATCCTATCCGACGGCGTGGAATACCAGGGCAAGATCTACGACTACGAGCCCGACTACGAGATACTCGTGAACGGCCAGCCCTGCATCACGCTGGTCGTGCGCTACATGGACCTGGGCCAGGTCAAGGAGGCCCGCGTCCGGACCGACACCTCAAACGCCACGCTCTACCCCCGCGGCGCCACCGTCTCCATCCGCATCGCAAACGGCGTCGCCGCGCTCGTGCCGGGCTCGGTCAGCAACGCCGTGATCGCGCGCCAGGACGACCTGATGAACCGCGAATTCGACCCCGACGCCATGACCCCCGAGCTCGGCGTGCAGTGCCCCAACTGCGGCGCCAACGTCACGGTGCACGTGGGCATGTCACGCTTCTGCCCCTACTGCGGCAGCAAGATCACGCTCGACGCTCAGGGCCATCTCGTCTAGCGGCAACGGCCCAGACGGCACTTCGGGCCTTCGGCGCTCACAGCTCCCGATACTTGGCCATCATGGTGCTAAAGAGCTCCTTGGTGGAGGGCGGGGTGTAGGTGATGGCGTTGGCGCCGGCCTGAACCGTGGCCCGTATGGAGTCCGAGCTCGCACCGCCGCTGGCGATGATGGGCACGCCGGGAAAGTCCGCACGGATCTTTGCCACGAGCGCAGGCGTGCTGGCGCCACCGGCCACGTTGAGAATGCTCGCCCCGGCTTTGAGTCGGGCCGCGATGTCCGTCCGGTCGTTGACCACGGTGATGATCACCGGGATGTCCACGGCCCGGCTGACCGCCAGCAGGTTGAGGTCCGAGATCGGGGCATTGAGCACCACGCCCATGGCCCCTTGCGCCTCGACGTCCTTTGCCTGGGTCACCGTGCGTATACCCTTGGTGGTACCGCCGCCGATGCCGCAAAAGACCGGCACGTACGAAGCGCTGATCAGGGCATTGGAGATGGCCTGCTGGGGTGTGAAGGGATAGACCGCAAACACAGCGTCCGCGTCGCAGTTGCGGATCAGGGCGATGTCCGTGGAGAAGAGCAGCGACTTGATCCTGCGGCCGTTGACCACGATGCCGCTGCACTCGTAGCACTCTTTGGGCACACGCAGTATGTGGCGCAGGGAGCTGTCGATATAGGGGATGTCCGCCCGTCTTTCTTCCATCTCTGTGCACCTGCTTTCTCTTCCTGAGGGGCCGCCCTGCCCTTCTTGATGAGCCGCCCCGTTCAATAGTCGTGGTTGTCCCGCAAAGGGCACAGCGGGATGCGGATAGTATCCCCGCGGGCGCCCCTTTTAGTCACGCTCGCCTAGGAGACGTCGGAGTGTCCTCCCCATCTGAGATAATGCGGGTAAGAAGTCATCGCCGATGACGCAAGTCAACGCATGAGAGGAGCACGACATGGCACGTTTTCCTGAGGGGTTCCTGTGGGGCGGCGCGACGGCCGCCAACCAGTTCGAGGGTGGCTACGACGCCGACGGCAAGGGCCTGTCCGTCCCCGACATCATCATGGGCGGCACGGTCGACACGCCGCGCATCGTGACCCCAGCCGGTGTGCGCCCCGACACGTACTACCCCAGCCACCAGGGCATCGACTTCTATCACCACTACAAGGAGGACATCGCCCTCTTTGCCGAGATGGGCTTCAAGTGCTTCCGCCTGTCCGTGCAGTGGAGCCGCTTCTACCCCAATGGCGACGACCCCGAGCCGCTGCAGGCCGGCATCGACTACTACCGCGACATCTTCGAGACCTGCAAGTCCTACGGCATCGAGCCGCTGGTCACCCTCTCGCACTACGAGTTCCCGCTGGCGCTGTCGCACAAGTACGGCGGCTGGGACGACGAGCGCGTGATCGACCTGTGGCTGCGCTTCGCCGACCTCTGCTTCCGCGAGTACAAGGGCCTCGTCAAGTACTGGCTGACCTTCAACGAGATCAACTGCGCCATGATGCCGGGCTTCGGCGACGTCTACGGCCTGGGCATCCTGCCGCCCCAGGACTGGGCGCTGGGCTTCACCGCAGACAATGACAATAGTTGGATCGACGTCAACCGCACCTTCCACGGCTTGCACAACCAGTTCGTGGCGTCGGCCAAGGCCGTCCAGATCGCCCACGCGATCGATCCCGAGAATATGGTGGGCTGCATGATCGCCGCCAACACCACCTATCCCTACACCTGCAACCCCGACGACGTGATCGATGCGCAGAAGAAGATGCGCGAGAACAACTTCTACTGCGGCGACGTCCAGTGCCGCGGCGAGTACCCCGCCTGGGCCAAGGCGCTCTGGGCCGAGCGCGGCGTCGACGTCGAGATGATGGAGGACCTCGCCTATCGCGACGAGGAGACCCTGCTCAACGGCGTGGTCGACTACTACAGCTTCTCGTATTACATGAGCTCCGCGACCTCCACCGACCCCGCGGTCGCCGGCCAGGGCGGCAACATCTTCACCGGCGTCAAGAACCCCTACCTCAAGGCCTCCGACTGGGGCTGGCAGATCGACCCCAAGGGCCTGCGCTACTACCTGGAGCAGGTCTACGACCGCTACCAGATCCCCCTGATGATCGTCGAGAACGGCCTGGGCGCCGTGGACGAGCGTGCCGGGGACGGCAAGTTCCACGACACCTACCGCATCGACTACATGCGCGAGCACATCGACGAGATGGCCAAGGCCATCTACGACGGCGTCGACCTGATGGGCTACACGATGTGGGGCTGCATCGACCTCGTGTCCGCATCCACCGGCGAGATGAAGAAGCGCTACGGCTTCATCTACGTCGATAAGGACAACGACGGCAACGGCGACCTGCACCGCGAGAAGAAGGAGTCCTTCGACTGGTACAAGCAGGTCATCGCGACCAACGGCGAGGACACCAGCTGGAAGTAACTGGAAAGCGACTAGCTTAAGCACAATGGGCGAATCCTATTGCACCGGGATTCGCCCGTTTTTCTTATTGTAATTACAAACATATGATTGTGTTGTGTATCATAGTATGATACACTTGTACGTGGCGCAGGGGTCTTTCTATAGCAAGACAGCCGCCCCTAGGAAGACGGCTGTCTGCGGGCTCTGCGCCCAAAATACCTGAAACCTGACGGGAGGACGCTACCATGGCGTCCCGTGCTATTTTGATTATACCCGATGCGTACATTTTGCGCACGTCTGTTTTGGGGGGCACCGAATATGATCAAATCCGTCTTCCTCGATCTGGACGGCACGCTCTACGACACCGCGGCGCAATGCGTCCCGGCGTCCGCCCTGCGCGCCGTGGCAGGGCTGCATGCGCGCGGCACGCGTGTCTTTGTCGCCAGCGGCCGCCACATGAGCGAGCTGCACGGACTGCCGCTCGACGCGCTCGCCTTCGACGGCATGGTGCTCACCAACGGCTCGGTCTGTGTGGACGCGTCAGGCACGGCGTTTTACGAGGAGCTGATTCCCCGCGAGACGATCAACGACCTCGCCAACGAGATGGAGCATGACTTCTTCTCCTGCCAGTTCTTCGAGCCGACGGAGTCCCATCTCGACTTCGTCGACGAGGACGTGGCGCGGGCCTGCAATCTGGAGCATCCACTCGGGATCGACCAGCTCCATCGGGTCCGTGAGCTCGATATCTGCCAGGCGGTAGCCTTTGCAAATGAGGCTCGCGTGCGCGCCTTTGCAGCCGCGCATCCCGAGGTCGTTGTGACCTCATGGGCACCCAGCTGCTACGACATCGTCCCCGCACAGGCCGGCAAGGTCCGCGGCATCCGCGAGATGCTTCACCACTTCGGCCTCGACGGCGACGAGTGGCTTGCCGTCGGCGACGGAGAAAACGATCGTGAGATGCTGCGCGCGGCGACCTACGGTGTCGCGATGGGCAACGCCGACGAGCGCTGCAAGGCGGTCGCCGACTATGTGACCGACGGCGTCGACAAGGACGGCCTGCTCAACGCCTTCGTCCACTTTGGGCTGATCGCATGATGGACGGCCAGGAAGGCAGGCCGATGGCAATCCGAGCAGATAAACGCCTCTCTGAAGACAAACGTCTCTCCACGGACGTTCAACCATCCGTAGACAAGCGTCTCTTCTTGGCGCTGCTGCCGGATGCAGCGGCGCGCGAAGCCCTCGTCGCCACGCAGGAGCTCGTGACACCGCACCTCGCGAAGCCGAAGCCCACTGCGCCGGGGAATCTGCACATCACACTCGCCTTCCTGGGGATGTGCGACGCCCGGCAGGAGGCAGCTGCCGCACGTGCGCTCGAGGAAGCCGCCGCGCAGTGCGCTCCTTTCGACATCGCGCTCGGCACGCTTGGCTGCTTCGAAAAGAAGCGCGGCGGCTCAATCGTATGGCGCGGGGTCGACGGCGATACCGATGCCCTCCACACCCTGCACGATACGCTCGTAGATGCGCTGGTAGACGAGGGGTTCGACCTTGAGGGCGGTCCGTACATCCCCCATATCACGCTCTTTCGCGGCGCCCGGCCGGTCACCGCGGCAGGTGCCGAGGCGGGCGTTCCTCTCACCGAGACCCTCTATGACCTCGGTGGGCGGCTCGGCGACAATCTGACGCCCTGGCCCGTGCGAGCCGCAAGCCTCATGTGGAGCCATCGCCCCGAGGACACCGGTCTTCTTACCTACGACGAGATCGCACGCGTCGAGCTGGCGGCTGCGGATAACGCCACCGCAGGCGATGCCGCCGCAGGCGATAATGCCACCCAGGCCGGCACCCGACCCCACTCTCGCACGCTCTTCATCGACGCGGACGCCTGCCCCGTGACGCGCGAGGCGATCGACTGCGCCCGCAAGGCCCACATGCCTGTCGTGATTGCAGGCAACACCACGCAGAACCTCGAGCATCACATACGCCCCGATGATCCCCGTAGGCGTGAAGACGCACGGCGCAGCTTCTGGGTCGACACGCTCGATGTGAGCATCGGCTCCGACAGCGCCGACTTTGCCATCGTCGAGCGCCTCGCGCCGGGAGACGTCGTCGTGACGCAGGACATCGGTCTCGCGAGCATGGTGCTCGGGCGCGGCGGTACAGCCATTGGCGTCCGCGGCCACATCTACCGCCGCGAGACCATCGACTCCGCCCTGCTCATCCGCCACGAGGAAAAGAAGGTCCGTCGCGCCGGCGGCCGCACGGGCGGACCCGCGAAGTTCACGGGAGAGGACCGCCGCCGCTTCGTGCGCAACCTCATGCGCATCCTCCGCGGGGAATAACGGCTACTTTGCCAGCAGCATGCGCATGACGCGCCGCAGCAGCGGACGCGGACAGAGGCGGGCGGCGGTCACCATGATCTTGTTGCCCAGCCCCGGCACCGCCACGACCCGGCCCGCCATCAGGCTCTCGTAGCCGTAGGCAGCCACCTCGGCAGGGTTCGCAATCGCAGCCTGCCGCGCACGCGAGAGCTCACCGGCATCCGCCGCCTCCCAGAAACCCGTGTCGGTCGTCCCCGGGCAGAGCGCCGTGGCCGTCACGCCCGTCCCCCGCAGCTCCTCCGCCAGCGCCTCGGTCAGGGAGAGCACGTACGCCTTGGACGCGTAGTAGGTGGCCATGCCCGGACCGGGCTCAAAGGCACCCACGCTTGCGACGTTGAGAATCCTGCCAGCGCCGCGGTCGAGCATGGGGCCCAGGTAGTAGTAGGTCAGGTCGGTCAGTGCACGGATGTTGAGCTCGATCATGCGGTCGAGCTTGTGGATGTCTGCCTCGGCGAAGTCGGCGCAGTCGCCAAAACCCGCGTTGTTGACCAGCACGTCGATCGTCCGACCCTCGGCGGTCAGGCTGTCTGTCAGATTCGTCAGCGCCACCAGACCCTCGGGCGTCGCGAGGTCGGCAGCCACGTAGCGCACCACGACGCCATATGCCTGGGAGAGCTCGTCAGCGAGCTGCGCCAGCTTGTCTTCCCGCCTCGCAACGAGCACCAGGTCGTAGCCACGCTCGGCAAAGACCCGCGCGATCTCCCACCCGAGCCCGCCCGACGCCCCCGTGATCAGCGCGCATGCCATATCGACTGCCCTTCTCGCTACCTTTCTCACCGCCCGCCTCGGCTGATGGACTCGTACCGCGGCATTGATTGTGTCACATCACTACGCCCCCACGCGACCGCCCGTACCCATTCGCGCTCTCGAAGCCTACATGCAGCGAATCGCAGTGAACTGCCATCTGAATAATGATTCTGGCAACCACTCGCTCCACGTTTCATGCTTCTGAGGCTACTTTGCAGTGCAGCGACACAATAACCGCATCGGGGGTGAAGTCCACCTAGGCACTTCTCGGATGATGCCACCAACTCGGGGACTCTGTTGATAAGAAGAAACGGTGAGAAGAAACGGTAAGAAGAAACGACGCGAGGTGGCTGAAGTCTCGCGCCGTTCCTGGTACCCGTGTGATGCGCACCGCCATCAAAGGTCGGTCACGCTTTGTGATGTGCGCCGAACAGCTATACAGCGCAGGGTGAGTCAGGCGCCGCCGCCGAGTCGCGGGGCGGCGCGCGCCTGTCTTGCCGCTACGCCTTCTCGATGGCCTGGTCGAGGTCGGCGATAATGTCGTCGACGTCCTCGATGCCCACGGACAGGCGGACGAGATCCTCGGACAGGTGAGCTTCCTCGAGCTGCTCCTTGGTGAGCTGGCTGTGCGTGGTGGATGCCGGGTGGATGATCAGGGACTTGGCGTCGCCGACGTTGGCCAGGTGGGTGAAGAGCTTGACGTTGGAGACGACGTTCAGGCCGGCCTCACGACCGCCCTTGACGCCAAAGACCACCACGCCGCCGAAGCCGTGCTTGAGGATGCGGGACGCGACCTCGTGGCTCGGGTCGTTCTCGAGTCCGGAGTAGCGCACCCACTCGACCTTGGGGTTGGACTCGAGGTACTTGGCCACGGCGAGCGCGTTGTCGGCGTGACGCTGGACGCGCAGGGAGAGGTCCTCGATGCCCAGGCCGATAAGCTGCGCGGCATACGGGGAGAGGGTGGGACCGAAGTCGCGCAGCTTGTTGGCCAGGACGCGGGTGGCAAAGGGAGCCGCGGGGGCGGCGTCCGCAAAGACGAGCCCGTGGTAGGAGGGATCCGGCTTGGCCAGGGTGCTCCACTTGTCGGGGTCCTGCTTCCAGTCGAACTTGCCGGTGTCGACGACGGCGCCGCCCAGCGTGGCACCGTGGCCGCCGATCCACTTGGTCAGGGACTCGATCACGACGGCCGCGCCGTCCTCGGCGGGACGGTAGAGGTACGGGGTCGCGAAGGTGTTGTCGACAAAGACGGGCACGGGCGAGGGCAGCGAGTTGGCCGCCTCGACGATGGCAGGGACGTCGGCAACGTCGACCAGCGGGTTGCCGATGGTCTCGACGTACCAGAGCTTGGTCTTGGGCGTGGTGGCCGCGACGAAGGCGTCGATGTCGTTGTTCTCGACGAAGGTGGTCTTGACGCCGAGGTCGCCCAGGGTGTGCAGGAAGATGTTCCAGGTGCCGCCGTAGAGCGAGTCGGATGCGACGATCTCGTCGCCGGCGCCTACCAGGTTGGTGAGGGCCAGGATCTCAGCCGCGTGGCCGGAGGCGACGGCCACGGCACCGGTACCACCCTCGATGGCAGCGATGCGGGCGGCTACGGCATCGGTCGTGGTGTTGGTCAGGCGGCCATAGACGTTGCCGGGACGGGCGAGGGCAAACTTGAGGGCGCCGTCCTCGGCGTCGGAGAACTCAAAGGCGGCGGAGGCGTAGATGGGCAGCGCGGCAGAGCCGGTGACGGGGTCGGGCGAGTAGCCGGCGTGGACCTGCAGGGTATCAAAGTGCTTCTCGACGTCCTGGTTGAAATCGGGGTTGAGCTGGAACGGCATGGTGTGCTCCTTTGTGAGAAAGTTTCTGTGAACAAGAGATACGTGCACGTGCTAGGCAATCACGAAGCGATCAGCCACTTCGCAAACGGGAAAGCCCGGAACTCTGGTCACAAGGAGCCTGAATTATTGAGTGGATTTCTCTAAATCGAGAGAACTCTCAGCCGATGTCTCTCACTCGAGAAGATTGCCTCAGGCAGCCCAGACCGCATTGAGCCCGGGCTTCAGCATGAAGAGACCCATGCAGATGAGACGATTGTATACGTGCTTCTTCTTCATGCCGTCACCCCCTTCTGCGGTCGGCTTGCCTTTGTTGCGGATAATCCTAGCAACTTGCTTCTATTCATGCAAGGGGAATTTCATTTCTTTTGCGTTAAGCCCATTCGGTATCATGGAGATGGCAGCTCGGCACCCCCATACGAGGAGGTCAGCATGGCAGACACAACCGCAGGCGTACCCGTCTTTAGCGGCAACCCCGGCTATGGCATCCCCGACTTCAACTACCACGACTACATCGTCGGCCACGACCACGAGGGCTACGAGCTGGTCGACAAGGGCAAGGACAGCCTCACGCTCGAGACTCCCTACGCCACCGGCACCGTGACCATCTGGGACGAGGAGATCGTCGAATTCAGCATCACCAACAAGGCGACAGACGAGAACGTCTACTACCTGCACTTCCCGCTCAACGACCGCGATCGTGCCACGTCCCTCTACGACGAGTTCGTAGCCGCTTTGATCGACCAGCAGAATCACCGTACCGTCAACGTCCTGCTGTCCTGCACGTCGGGCTGGACCACCACCCTCTTCGCCAACAAGCTCAACCGCGCGGCAAAGACCCTCTCGCTCGACTACAGCTTCGAAGCGGTGCCTGCGGGCGACCTTTACGAGCAGGGCATGGCGCACGACGTCGTACTGCTCGCCCCGCAGGTCAACTACCTCTACGAGCAGGCGCGCAACGCCCTGCCCGAGAAACCCGTCATCCAAATCCCGACCAATCTCTTCGCCACCGAGGACGCTGGGGCCTGCATCCAACTCGTGCGCGATGCGCTGGAGCAGCAAGACACGCTCAGAAAGAAGGAAGAGCAGCAAAAGCCCTGCGCCTGCAAGCCGCTTCCCCTGCGCATCCTCTGCATCCTTGTACGCCAGACGGCGATCCGCGTGGAGCTTGTCTGGCAGCTGAGCGACGGCGGCGAGGTCGTGCGCAAGGGCGACGTGACGAAGAAATACGGCACGATGAAGCTCTACCGCCATGGCAACCCTCGCGAGAAGAACCGCTCCGTCATCACCCCGGCGGACTTCACCGACCTGATCGGGTCCGTCCTGTGCATCGAACCCGAAGACACCAAGATCGACGCCATCGCCGTCGCCATGGTCGGCTCGGTCTACAAGGGGGTAGTCAGTCTTCCCAATTCGGAATTCGACGGTCTCAACCTGGAGGAATACATCAGCAGCCGCTTCCATATACCGGCCATCGTCTCCAATAACGTGAACGCCGCTGCCCTGGGCTGGTACGAACAACAGAGCGACTACCAGACCATCGTCTTCCACTCACAGAGCCGCGGTATCGTGGTAGGCGGACAGGGCCTCATCATCGACGGTCACCTGCACGAGGGTAGAAACTCCGACGCCGGCGAGATCCAGCGTTTCCTCGCCGAGCTCCCCTCCCCCGACGCCCAGCTCTGGCACTATGGGCACCGCGTCTGGGACCCGACGCGCATCGTGCAGATGCTCGCGCAGGTCTTTGCGGTCGATATCGGCACCATCGCCCCCGAGGCCATCTGCGTGCGCTCGCGTCTGACGCCGGATATGGAAGCGATTCGCAAGGAGCTCCTCAACTACGTACCCGAGGAGGCCATCCCCGACCTCATCTATGTCCCCAATTTCACGCCATACGTGTACGGCGGACTCATCTCGATGGCACAGAAGCGTTTGGGGAAGAAGAAATCATGAATCCTTTTGACCAGCTCGCGGCAAATGAGCTCGCTGCCGCCGCAGCCACCCGCGTGTCGGAGCGCGCCTATGCAGACCGTCCCGTGGAGCAAGACAAGATCGAGCAGCTACGCGCCTGCATCGAGGCGGTCAATACGGCGGAGCCCTGCCTCGACTTCCAGCTCTACGGCCCGCTTGACAGTGCCGGTGCGGCTGTCGGCATCAACGCGCGCATGTTCACGGGCACCTTCCACTGGTACGCGGCGCTCGTCTCCGACGCCGACGACCTCGCACTCGAGAAGTGCGGCTACTACGGCCAAGAGCTCGTCTTGCTCGCCACGCACCTGGGCCTCGGCACCTGCTGGGTGGCGGGCACCTTCGACCGCGAGATCACCGATGCCACGATTGGAGACGGCCAGGCCCTCGTCGCCATCATCCCCATCGGATACGCGCAGGAAAAGACACCCTTCGCCCAGCGCGCCATCCGCACCAATATACGCCGCAGGTCAAAGAAACCCGAGGAGACCGTCGAGGCAGACGTACCCTACGCTGAGCTTCCCTCCTGGATCCGCTCCGGCGCCGAGGCGATCATCGCCGGCCCCTCCGCCGTCAACCAGGAACCCGTCGTACTGACCTGGCAGGACGGCACGCTGACCGCCCGCTATGTCGTGAAGGACAAGCCGCGCGAGATCACCATCGTCGACTTCGGCATCGCCAAGCTCGACTTCGAGCGTCTCTGCGGCAGGCCCGGCCGCTGGGACTGGGGTCAGGGCAGCGCCTACCATCCGGCTGTCTAGCAGGCGGTCACATCCCGTATCTCAAACTCGTTGCCTTGCTTGAGCACGGTCTCCCCGCTGCCGCAGTAGGGACAGGTACGCCCGTATTCCACCGTGGGGTAGGTCTTGCCGCAGGCGTTGCAGATGGTCACGGCAGGTATGGTCTCGATAGCGAGCTCGGCACCGCGCAGCAGGTCGTGCTTGTCCGACGCCCATTTCCAGCAGTCCAGCAGATAGTCGGGGATCACGCCCGACACCTCGCCCAATTCGAGCGTCACGCGCGAGATGACGGTCAGGTCGTTGTCGCGCGCGACGTCCTCCAGCGTGTCGATCATCGCAAAGACGATGCCCAGCTCGTGCATACTACGCCTTCCAGGCTGCGACCTGCGCACGCAGCCAGTCGAGCCAGGCGTCCATACCCTCGCCCGTCTTGGCCGAGAGGGGCAGGATCTGCACGTCCTTGTTGCGCAGGCGCACGTTCTTCTCAAACTCGTCCATGTCGAAGTCAAAATACGGCGCGACGTCCACCTTGCTCACCAGCACCACGTCGGAGACCTCGAACATCAGGGGATACTTGAGCGGTTTGTCGTGCCCCTCGGGTGTCGAGAGAATCATCGCCTTGACCGCAGCACCCGTATCGAACTCCGCCGGACAGATGAGGTTGCCGACGTTCTCGATGAAGACCAGGTCGAGGCCCTCATAGCCGAGCTCGGTCAGCCCCTGGTCGGTCATACCCGCGTCCAGATGGCACATGCCGCCCGTATGCACCTGCACGGCCTTGGCACCGTGCATGCGCACCGTCTCGGCGTCCACCGCCGAATCGACGTCGGCCTCGATCACGCCGATCTTCATCTCGCCCGCGAGGGCGTCGATCGTCCGCGAGAGCAGGGTCGTCTTGCCCGCACCGGGCGACGACATGAGATTGACGAGCAGGGTCCCCTGCTCCTTCATCCGAGCGCGCAGCTCGTCGGCGTTGCGGATATTGGAGGCAAAGACGTTCTCCTTGACCTCGATCACGCGCACATTGTCCATGGTGTCTCCTTCACCCGTATCCTATTCGCACATCAGAGTATACGTGATGAGATGCCGAGCAATCACGTGTTTCGCTTTGCCGAACAAATTTTGCCAATAATGGAACACGTGATTGATTTTATTTTCATCATATGCTACAGTTGTTCGTCGAAGAAAGGAGGTGCGCGTGCACGATATCTGGAATCCCTGGCACGGATGCCATAAGGTCAGCGAAGGCTGCGCGAACTGCTACATGTTCTACGAGGATATGCTTCACGGCAACGGGGATCCGTCCGTCGTGCGACGTACCGCCACCGGCATGCGCTACCCCCTCTCCCGCGACCGCTCCGGAGCCTATAAGGTCAAACCCGGCGAGATGCTCCGCGTCTGCATGACCTCGGATTTCTTCGTGGAGGAGGCTGATGCTTGGCGCGACGAAGCCTGGAATGTCATCGCGCAGCGTCCCGACGTGAAGTTCTTCCTGCTCACCAAGCGAGCCCAGCGCATCGAACGATGCCTGCCGCGCGACTGGGGCGACGGCTGGTCCAACGTGATGCTCAACGTGACCTGCGAGAACCAGCGCCGCGCCGACGAACGCATCCCCATCCTGCTTGGCATACCCGCCGCGCACAAGGGTGTCATGTGTGCGCCTTTCATCGGACCCGTCTCTCTCGCACAATGGCTTGATAAGACCCGCATGGTAGATGGCAGACCCCGCCGTCAGATTGAGCAGGTACTCTGCGACGGAGAGAACTATGCGGGCTCGCGGCCTTGTCACTACGAATGGGTGAAAGGGCTCGGCGACGAGTGCCGAGCGGCCGACGTGACCTTTGACTTCTGCGGGATCGGCAACAACTTCGTGAAAGACGGCGTCACGTATCACTTCACCGACCAGGCGCAGCAGTCCCGACAGGCCTACCGCTCGGGCCTCTCCCATCGGGGCAGGCCCATGGAGTGGGACCTGCGCGACCCTCTGGGACTGCCTATACCGGCGGAAGACCTTTACAAGCCCTACTTCAACCCAGTCAAGTGCTCAGAATGCGGCATGCGGTCGACGTGTAACGGATGCTCCCGCTGCGGCCGCTGCGGTGTGACGGTGTGGTAATCAAATATGTATCTTCCCGGCTGTGGAGCTGTGCAGGTCGTATCAGGCACAGCGCAAACAACAGCATAGAGAAGACAGCAGCAGAGACAGGAGGAGCAATGACAGGCAAGACACAGGCATCCATCGATGGACGCACGGTGACGATCTATCCTGTCGACGCCGCAGACCCTCTGGCTTTTCCCGTGGTCTACAGCACGGACTACAAGGAGGCTGGCGAGGAGGTGTTGGGGCATTGCGCGGAGCTCGGATGCGCGCCCTTCAACCTAACCGTCGTGTCGGACATCGAGTGGGACCAGCTCCTCTCCCCCTGGCCGCACGAGCCCGTGGTGGAAAAGGACGACAAGTTCGAGGGCCGCTCGCCCGAGTACCTCGCCTGGCTACTCGGGACCGTTGTGCCCTACGCCGAGGGCACGCTGGGTGGCACACCTGCCGCTTCGTACGTGAGCGGCTACTCGATGGCGGGCCTTTTCTCGGTATGGACCCTCTACCAGACGGACTTTTTCGCCGGCGCAGTCTGCGGATCGGGTTCGCTCTGGTACCCAGGCATGCGCGAATACGCACTGAACAGTGAGCTGGCATGCCTGACGCGGGGCGAAACGCTACGCGGCGTGTATTTCTCGCTCGGCGACCGCGAGACCAAGGTCAAGAACCCCGTGCTGCAGACCACTGAGGACGTGATGCACGACCTCATCGACCGCTACGCGCAGCTCGGCATCCCCTGCACGTTTGAGAGCAACCCCGGCAACCACTTCCGCGACGTCAGCCTGCGCATGGCCAAGGGTCTGACCTGGCTACTCGCGCAGTAACCCGACCGCAGACCGTCTACTCCATCGACACGTTGCCGAACTCCGACATGCGCAGGTCCTCGTTGTGCTCCTCGGCCCACTCCACGCTCCACGGGCGCGTGAAGAGCAGCAGGCGGCGACCACGCATGTCTTCCACCTTGCAGGTATCACGGGTGAGGTTGAGGCGGGCGATGTCGAGCTCGCTCGGGTCGTTCTCGATCCAGCGCACGATCTCGTAGGGCAGCGGCTTGCGGTCGACCTTGACACCGTACTCGCTCTGCAGGCGCGTCTCGAGCACGTCGAGCTGCAGCACACCGACCACGCCGACGATCACGCTCTCCATACCCATGCCGATCTCGCGGAAGATCTGGATGGCGCCTTCCTGGGCGAGCTCCTCCATACCCTTGACGAACTGCTTGCGGCGCAGCGTGTCCACCTGCGTGATGCGGGCGAAATGCTCCGGCGCAAAGGTCGGGATGCCCGTGTAGCGCACGTTCGTCTTGCCCGCGCAGAGGGTGTCGCCGATCGAGAAGATGCCGGGGTCGAAGATGCCCACGATATCGCCCGCCACGGCCTCGTCGACCGTCGAGCGGTCGTCGGCCATCATCGAGGTGCCGGATGCGAGCTTGAGCTTACGGCCGCTCTGGACGTGGATCGCGTCCATGCCGCGAACGAACTTGCCCGAGCAGATGCGCACAAAGGCGATGCGGTCGCGGTGGTTCTTGTCCATGTTGGCCTGGATCTTGAAGACAAACCCGGAGAAGTCGGGGCTGGTCGGCTCGACCACGTCGCCCGTTTCGGCGTCGACGTGCGTCGAGGGGCCGGGCGCCAGGCGCAGGAAGTCGCGCAGGAAGGGCTCGACGCCGAAATTGGTGAGCGCCGAGCCGAAGAAGACCGGGCTCAGCTGGCCCGCGCGCACCGCCTCGAGGTCGAACTCGCTGTCGGCACCGTCGAGCAGCTCGATGTCGTCCGCGAGGGTCTGGTGGTTCTCGGCACCGATTAGGTCGTCGAGCTCGGGATCGCCGAGGGTCGCCTCGATCTCCTTGACCTTCTTCGCCGCGTTGGCGCGACCGTCGCCGTCGAAGGCGAGCACGTGGCGGCTCGCGCGGTCAAAGACGCCGCGGAAGTTGCGGCCGGATCCGATCGGCCAGTTCATCGGGTAGGTGGAGATGCCCAGTACCTGCTCGATCTCCTCCATCAGGTCGAAGGGATCGCGCGTGTCGTGGTCGAGCTTGTTGATGAAGGTGAAGATGGGGATGTGGCGCAGGGTGCAGACCTTGAAGAGCTTGATGGTCTGGGCCTCGACGCCCTTGGCGCCGTCAATCACCATCACCGCGGAGTCGGCGGCCATCAGCGTACGGTAGGTGTCCTCGGAAAAGTCCTGGTGGCCGGGGGTATCGAGGATGTTCACACAGCAGTTGTCGTACTCGAACTGCAGGACCGACGAGGTCACGGAGATGCCGCGCTGCTTCTCGATGTCCATCCAGTCGGACTTGGCGTGCTTGGCCGAGGCCTTGCCCTTGACGGAGCCCGCCGTCTGGATCGTGCCGCTGTAGAGCAGGAGCTTCTCGGTGAGGGTCGTCTTGCCGGCGTCCGGGTGCGAGATGATCGCAAAGGTGCGGCGGCGCTGGATTTCGTCGGAGAGCGGGAGCATGGAGGGCCTTTCTTACGTCTGCAAACTTTGCCATCATACTCGCTTCTGCCACCGAGGCAGTCCTGAGGTCCGCATCTCCAGCACACTCCCATGCCTCTATGCTCGCGTTCTGCCGTCGCGCGACTAAACCCCCGCCTTCAAGTCATCACCGCCTCGGCAACTCCACCGTCTCGGCAACTCCACCGTCTTGCCCGATGCCACACTGCTCAAGGTCGCCCCGCCGATCGACAACCGTCGCCCTTTTACCTGCGCTGGGCTGCCATTGCCCCCCTACCCATGGTTTCTCATGGAAACTATTGGTAGGGGGGCAATTCAGGGTCCATCGAAAACAGTAGATAACCCCCTAAGGCATGGTTTTCCGTAATTGTGCAGAAAACCCTACCTCAGGGGGCGATTTACCACTTCGCGTCCGACCAGAATGACCCCCCTACCCGTGGTTTTCCGCAAATCCATGAAAAACCACGCCTCGGAGGGCTATACGATTCTTCGTGCGCCTTTCGAATCGCCCCCGCACCTACGGTTTTCCGCAAATCTGCGGAAAACCCTGCTCCAGGGGGTTGACCCTGCCTAAGCCACCGTCGAAGGAGACACTTTTTTCGGAGGGTAACCACCGTCGGAGGAGACGCCTTTTCGGAGGGTAACCACCACCGAAAAGGGGCACCCGAAGCCGTGCTCACCGACATAGAAAAGGCGGGAAGAAGGACCGTCCCTCTTCCCGCTCTGCTCGGTTAGGTCGTATGTTGCGGGTCGCGTGTCGCGCGTTGCGGGTCGCGGGTCGCGTGTCGCGCGTTGCGGGTCGCGTGTCGCGCGTTACGTGCCGCGTGCGGACCGCGGGTCACACGCGACGGCCGTGCCTACAGCTCCTCGCCGTTGGTCTCGATGACGTGCTTGTACCAGTAGAAGCTCTTCTTGCGATAGCGCGCGAAGTCGCCGGTACCGTCGTCGTTCTTGTCGACGTAGATGAAGCCGTAGCGCTTGCGGTACTCGCCCGTCGTGAAAGACACGGGGTCGATGCAGCCCCAGGGGGTGTAGCCCATGAGGTTGACGCCGTCGATCTCCACGGCCTTCTTCATCTCGGCGATGTGGCTGCCCAGGTACTCGATACGGGCGTCGTCCTCGACGGTCTTGTTGTCGTCGAGCGTCTCGATGATGCCGATGCCGTTCTCCACGATGAAGAGGGGAATGCCGTTGTAGCGCTCGTCGAACATCTTGAGGATCACGCGCAGGCCCACCGGGTCGATGGTCCACTCCCAGGCCGTCTCCTTGAGGTAGGGGTTCTTGACCATGTGCGGGTCGGTGAGCGCCACGCTCTTGGAGAGGTCGGTATTGGCCTCGGAGTTGACGGTGTGGCTCATGTAGTAGCTAAAGCCGATGTAATCCACCGTGCCGGCGGCGATGGCCGCGAGGTCCTCCTCGGTGCGGTCGAGCTCGATGCCCTCGCGTGCGAAGAGCTTCTCGGCATAGCGCGGATAGTTGCCGTGCACCATCACGTCGGTGAAGAAGAACTCCTTGTGCATGGCATCGATGGCCAGCAGCTCGTCCTCGGGCTTGCAGGCGTAGGGGTAGGTCGGGCCGGCGGAGACCATGCAGCCCACCAGCATGTCGGGGTTGATCTCGTGGGCCTTCTGCACGGCCAGGGCGCTCGCGACGAACTGGTAGTGCGCGCACTGGTACATGGCCTGCAGCGGCTTGTCGTACTGGTCGAAGAGGACACCCGAGTTGGTCCAGCCGAAGAGGTAGTTGGACGCGTTGAACTGGTTGTCGATCTCATTGAAGGTCATCCAGTACTTGACCTTGTCCTTGTAGCGCTCAAAGCAGACCGTGGCGAAGCGGACGAAGAAGTCGATGAGCTTGCGGTTCATCCAGCCGCCGTACTCCTTGGCGAGGTAGTAGGGCATCTCGAAGTGGCTGAGCGTGATGACCGGCTCGATGCCCTTGGAGTGCATGTAGTCGAACATCTCGTCGTAGAAGGCCAGCCCCTCCTCGTTGGGTTCCTCCTCGTCGCCCTTGGGGAAGATGCGGGCCCAGGCGATGGAGGTGCGGAAGCACTTGAAGCCCATCTCGGCGAAGAGGTCGATGTCGCCCTTGTAGCGGTGGTAGAAGTCGATGGCCTCGTGGTTGGGGTAGTACTCGCCGTCCACGACGCCCTCGGTCAGGCGACGGGCCACACCGTGGCTGCCGCCCGTCAGCACGTCGGACACGTTGAGGCCCTTGCCGCCCTCGGCGTAGCCGCCCTCGACCTGGTGCGCCGCGACAGCGCCGCCCCACAGGAAGTTGTCAGGTAATGCCATGTCAGATACCTTTCTCACGATACGGACCCATGCTTGCAGGTAGACGTCGTACAGGTGGACGTCCGGGTAGACGTCGGTTTACAGGTAGACGTCGGCTTCCTCGCGGCCCAGCTTGGCCAGCAGCTCGTGGCAGGGGCGGCAGGCGGCGCAGTCGCACCACTTGGCGCCGGCGGCCTTGCGCTCCTGCGCGTGGGCGAGGGCCGCGGGGGCGGCGTCGCCAAAGACCTGCTTGCCGACCTCGGAGCCGATGAAGCCGATCAGGCTGTCGATGTCGGTCTGCTTGGCGGAGATGGCGTCGGCAAAGGCGTCGGTCGCCGCCTGCTTGTCGGTGCCGGCGGCGATGGCGTCCTCGAAGTCCTTGCAGGCCTGCTTGGTGGCCGCCGATGCGGACGGGGCGGCCGCGATCTCCTTGACCTTAGCCTCGACGTACTCAAAAAGCTCGTTGTCCATGGGTATTCCTTTCTTCTCTGCCCATTACTGCACGTGTTCGTCTTTACGCCAGGTCGGCGCCGTTGGACTCGATGCACTTCTTGTACCAGTAGAAACTGTCCTTCTTGTAGCGCGCGTGGTCGCCCGTGCCGTCGTCGTTGTAGTCCACGTAGATCACGCCGTAGCGCTTCGTGATGCCCTGGTGGGTGGACACCAGGTCAAAGGCGGACCAGGGCGAGTAGCCAAAGAGCGGCACGCCGTCGGTGATGGCCTCCTGGCAGGCGCGGATGTGCTGGCGCAGGTAGTCGATGCGGTAGTCGTCGTGGACGGTCTTGTCGGCCTCGAGCTTGTCCGGCACGCCGCAGCCGTTCTCGGAGATGAAGAGGGGCAGGCGGTAGCGCTCCCACAGCTGGCGCAGCGTGGCGCGCAGGCCCACGGGGTCGACGCCCATGCCGTAGGAGGTCACGCGCTGCAGCGGGTTGTCCGTGCCCTGCGCGATGCCCGGCTCGGTCATCATGCCGGTCATGAACTGCGCCATGTTGTCCGCCGTCATCTGCTGGCCCTCGAGGCTCTGCTTAAAGGCGGTGCCCTCCTCGTAGGAGATGTACTTGACCGTGGTGCCGCCGTAGTAGTTGAAGGAGATGAAGTCGGGCTTGCCCGCCTTGAGGATCTCCTCGTCGCCGGGCTCGAAATCAGGGAAGACACCCTTGTCCTGCATGAAGGCCGCGAGCGCGCTGGGGTACTCGCCAAAGACGGCCGCGTCGAGGTAGAGGCGGTTGCGCAGCTGGTCGAAGTCCATGGCCGCCAGGTTGTCCTCGGGGCTCGAGGTCAGGGGGTAGATGCAGGTGATGTTGGGTGCCGGGGCGATCCAGTCCTGCGGGCACATCTCGTGGCAGAGCGCCATGGCCTTGGCCTGTGCGAGCAGCATGTGGTGGTTGGCCTGGTAGCGCTCCTTGTCCGTCTTGTAGCCGTCCTCGTTGAACATGATCATCATGTTCTGCTCGTTGATGGCCAGCCAGTACTTGACCTTGTCGCCGTACTCCTGGAAGCACACGCCGCAGTAGCGGACGAAGTCGTCGATGCACTGACGGCTGGCCCAGCCGCCGTACTTCTCCTGCAGCGCCTGCGGCAGGTCGAAGTGGTAGAGGGTCACGACGGGCGTGATGCCGTTAGCCAGGCAGGTGTCGATCACGTCGTGGTAGTGGGCGACGCCCGCGGGGTTGACCTCGCCGTCACCGTCGGGGATGATGCGCGTCCAGGCGATCGAGAAGCGGAACTCGTTGAAGCCCGCCTCGGCCATGAGGGCGATGTCCTCCTTGTAGCGGTGATAGTGGTCGGAGGTCACCTTCCAGTCGGCGTTGCCCGGGATGATCGGCGCCACGTCCTTGACCGAGAGCCCCTTGCCGTCCTCGTCCCAGGCGCCCTCGCACTGGTACGCGGAGCTGGACCCACCCCAGAGGAACCCCTCGGGGAACGGCTTGAGCTGCAGATAGTCCATACGCTTCCTTTCTCGTGGGGATCCGGCGCGTGCCCGCCGGGGCGGCATACCGATTCATATTTTCTCATAAGTAGGACGGTGCGGGCGTCTGCCTCGCCAGCGCATCCGCCAATTGCGGTACCCTGAGAGCCATCGGTTGTCGACGGCACGCGACGAGAGGGGCACATTATGGCACAGGCATTTCCCGAGGGGTTCTATTGGGGCGGCGCGACGGCGGCCAACCAGTACGAGGGCGGCTGGGACGCGAACGGCAAAGGCGCCTCGACCTCCGACCACCTGACCGGCGGCGCGCTCGGCCGGCCCCGCATCATCACGCGCGATATAGACCCCGACGTCTACTACCCCAGCCACGAGGCCACAGACTTCTACCACCACTGGCGTGAGGACATCGCGCTCTACGCCGAGATGGGCTTCACGATGTACCGCCTGTCCATCAACTGGTCGCGCCTCTTCCCCGAGGGCGACGAAGAAAAACCGCTGAAGGCCGGCATCGATTTCTACCGCCAGGTCTTTGAGGAATGCCACCGCCATGGCATCGAGCCGCTCGTCACCATCCAGCACTACGAGATCCCCTGGGGCATCGTCACCAAATACGGCGGCTGGGCCAACCGCCGGGTCATCGACCTCTACGAGCGCTACTGCCGGACCATCTTCACCGAGTTCAAGGGCCTGGTGCACTGGTGGCTCACCTTCAACGAGATCAACATCCTGGCCACGCCGGCCGGTGCTTTCAACGGGGCGGGGCTTCTGCCGGAGGGCTTCGAGGACCGCAGCCCCGCCTTCGCGGGCAGCGAGAGCGCCGAGCGCCGTGCCGAGCGCTTCCAGGCCCTGCACCACGAGTTCGTCGCCAGCGCCAAGGCCGTCCTTCTGGCCCACGAGATCGACCCCGACAACCATGTGGGCTGCATGTGCTGCCGCGGCGCCAACTACTACGCCCACACCTGCAACCCCGTCGACATCCTGGCCGCCGAGCAGGCCATGCGCATGGACCAGTACTTCTGCGCGGACGTGCAGGTGCGCGGCGCCTACCCCGGCTACGCCCTGCGCTACTTCCGCGACAATGGCATCGAGGTGCGCATGGAGCCGGGCGACGAGGAGCTCATCCGCCGCGGGCACGTGGACTTCTATAGCTTCTCGTACTACAAGAGCATGAACATCTCGACCGACCCCGAGGTGCAAAAGACGGCGGGCGACTTCACCGCCGGCATCCCCAACCCCTACCTCAAGCAGTCCGAGTGGGGCTGGTCCATCGACCCGGTCGGCCTGCGCATCGTGCTGAACCGTCTGTGGGACCGCTACCAGGTGCCCATCTTCGTCGTGGAGAACGGCCTCGGCGCCCGCGACGAGCTGACCCCCGACGGCCACGTCCACGACGACTACCGCATCGACTACCTGCGCGACCACATCATCCAGATGCGCGAGGCGATCGAGGACGGCGTGCAGCTGCTGGGCTACACCTGGTGGGGCTGCACCGACCTCGTGAGCTTCAGCACCGGCGAGATGAAGAAGCGCTACGGCTTCGTCTATGTGGACCGCGACGACGAGGGCCGGGGCGACTTCCGGCGCATTCGCAAAGACAGCTTCTACTGGTACCAGAAGTGCATCGCGTCGAACGGCGCCGACCTCGACTAAGCGGGCTCGAAAGGCATGCGATGAAGAAGGACCACAAGCTCCTGGCGCTCGATATGGACGGCACGCTGCTGGATTCGCGCAAGCGCATCTCACCCCGGACCGCTGCGGCGCTCGAGGACCTGGCGGGCCGCGGGATCACGGTGGCCCTTTCCACCGGACGCTGCCCGGTGGAGCTGGACGACTATCTCCCCCAGCTCGGCGGCGTGCAGTACGGGTGTCTTATCAGCGGGGCTTTGGTCTATGACCTGCGCGAGCGTCGCGCCCTGGCGAGCACGCCGATCGACACCGAGCTCGTCTTGCAGGCGCTCGACGCGGGGGCGGACGAGGGGGCGATGCTGCACCTCCTGTGCGCGGATACCTCCGTCGCCCGCCCCGACGACATCTCCCATATGGCGGACTTCCTCATGGGCATCTACCAGCCCATGTTTGAGGACAAGTGCACCAAGGTCTCCGACGTGCGTGCCTATGCCGAGTGCCATCCGGGCGAGGTACTCAAAGTCAACCTCTACCATCGGGATGCGGCCTCGCGCAGCCGTACGCGCGAGCGGCTCTCCAGCCTCGCGCTCACGCTGGCAGATGCCGAGGGCGGCTCGCTCGAGTGCTCGGCGCAGGGCGTGAGCAAGGCGCTCGGTCTCGAGCAGCTGTGCGACTACCTCGGCATCTCGATGGAGCAGGTCGTCGCCGTGGGCGATGCGCCAAACGATGCCGCCGCGCTCGAGGCCGCGGGCTGCGCCGTCGCCATGGGCAACGCCGATCCGTCCGTCAAAAAGCTGGCCGACCTCGTGGTCGCGGACAACGACCACGACGGCATCGTCGAGGCCATCGAGCACCTCTTCTAGCGCACGCTACAGGCCGAGCCCGGCAATCCAGCTCTTGAGCTCACCAGCCGACGCGCCGGCAGACAGGCGACGGCCATCCAGCACATGGGCGCCTTTTGCCAGGCGCTGCATGCGCTGCGGCGCCTTGCCGAGGCCGCTGCCGCCGCTCGTCGCGAAGGGGACTATGGTCTTGCCGGCAAAGTCATAGCTCTCAAGGAAGGTGTCGATGATGCGCGGCTCCATGTACCACCACACAGGGAAGCCCACGAAGACGACGTCATACGCCGCCAGGTCGTCCACATGGGAGGCGATTCCGGGGCGCACGGACTCGTCGCCCATCTCGACACTGCTGCGGGAGGACTTATTCTGCCAATTGAGGTCAGCGCTTGTATACGCTTGCTCCGGCTCGATCTCGAAGAGGTCGGCGCCCGCCGCCTCTGCGACCTTCTGTGCCACTCGCTCCGTCGTGCCCGTCGCGCTGAAATACGCTACCAATGCCTTTGCCATGGTCTCCTCCTTCGGCTTGCCTTCGCACGGGTCTATTTTCCCTCGTAAGGGAGCCATATACCAATGCCCATGTCGGATACCACGTATGAACGTAGGGCATGAGAGGAGGAGTCGGATGGCCCCTCACGACAGCACAGCTATGGTCTCAGATGCCGAAGATACCGCCGATACCGTCGAGCACGCGGGACATCGTCTTGGCATCAAGCGAATCGCCCAAGGAGACGGCATGGCGCTGGCGCAGGTCGACCGCACGTATGGCTTCGAGACATATCCAGCCTTGGGCAGCATTCCCTTCAGGAATTGGCACATGCAACGGATGCGTGCTGGGTGTCGAGGTAATCGGGCAGACAACGGTCAGACTGGAAAGGACGTTGTTGAAAAAGCCAACTGAGACGACCAGTGCGGGTCGGCGCTTCTGCGGCTCATGCCCGAGCGTCGAATCGAAGTCCATCTCGATGAGGTCGCCCTGCTCAAACAGGTTCACGCGACGTCCTCCTCACCCACGTTTCCGGGGACCTCCTCGCCGACCCTGTCGCCCGACCAGTCGCCCGCAAACTCCTCGAGGCTCATCTTGCGGGAGCGCTGGTATTTCTTTTTGGGCTTGTCGAAGCTCAGCACCAGCGCATTGCGACTCGAGTCGTACTCGATCGCGATCGTATCCCCGACCCGGGCTCCGAGCAGGTCGCAGAGCTCACGCGGAATGCGCACGCCCTGGCTATTGCCCCATTTTGAAAGCGTTGCCTGTGACATAGGCTGTCCTTCCCTATGTATATCTGCGTATATACTAACATGTTGCGCATCGGTAGGCAAACAGCGCGGCCCGCCAGGCCTTACGGAGAGCTGACAGGACATTCCTATACTTAGCGTCAGCATATCCCCGCATCACGACGGCGACGGGAGGACACGGTGGTGGGAACAAGACGCAGCAAACTGGGCGGCAAAGGACGAAGGCGTACGTGGCTCAAATATCTAGCAGGCCTTTTGCTGATTGCGCCGTGCTATGCGACGGGCAACCTGCCTCCCCAGGAGATCTCGCGCGCCATCTCCGAGGTCCTGAGCAACCCGCTCGCAGTGCAGGCGCCTGTCCTTCTTCCCGTCGCGAAAGCGCTGCTCACACTGGCGATGCTGAGCCCGCTCCTCCTGCGAGGCGATAATACCCGCAAGGCGCTCTATACCTATTACGCTGCGATACTCGTGGTGGTCGGCTTCCTGCAAAACATGTCGCACACCACGGACTATGGCTTTGTCTGGGTGGTCGGCAATACCGCAATCCAGCTGCTGGTCGCCGCCGGGTTTATTCGCGCGCTCATCAGGGACCATGGCAGTTGGGCCTTGGAGCTGCATCCGGAGCGGCTCTGGCTCATCGCCCCCATGGCGCTCGCGCTCGTGGAGCCCTACACGGCAGCAGCGGACGGCACGCTGATCTTTGCTTTCGACGCGAGCGTCCTCGTCAACGACACCGGCGTCACCTATTGCATGATCACGCCCGTCGTACTAGGCACGATGCTCATCTGGGGTATGGAAGTCGGCGCAGGCTCCTCGGCCGTCTCCTTCGCCTCGTACGTGGGTCTGCTCTTCGGCATCCTCAACCTGCTGACCTGGTTTGTCTTCATGCCCGCCAGCTGGTGGATGGGTGTCCTCCATCTGCCGCTTGTGATCGTTTCGGTCACCGGCCTTGTTTTTTCCCGTCGAGCTAGAAGACCGACGACAGATAGGTGATGTCACACCTAGAAACCATACATTCGTTCTACACTAACATACACCGTTTTGCACTCACATACACCGACTTACACTCGGTGTGCGCCTCTATACTTCTGCTAAGAGAGCACCCCACAGAGGAGGTCGGCTGATGTTCAGTCCCTTTCGCGATGCAGACGGCCGGCCCAAGGCCCTGCCTGACGTGACCTGGGACGACCTTGCCCAGCTCACCGACATGGACGAGGGCTACGTGCTCGAGTTCAAGCGCGAGCTCTCCCCCTCCGTCCGCCGCAAGATCCCCAAGATCATCGCCTCCTTTGCCAACTCACGCGGCGGCTGGATTGTGATCGGCATCACGGACGACACCAAGCAGATCGCGCCCATCCCTCGCCCGCAGGCGGACTTCAGCCAGACCGTGGGCGAGCTCTGCCGGCGGCACATCTCACCCGCCCCGCCCTTTGACGCGCGCTTCATCGTGGACCCGGCAAACGACCGGCAGGGCATCGCCCTCATTCAGGTGGCCGAGGGTGACTTCCCGCCCTACGTCGCAGACGGCGTGGTCGAGATCCGCGAGGGGTCCACGTCGGGCCCCGCGACCGGCAGCGCCCTGGTCGAGCTCTACGACAAGACGGACCGGCGCCACTCCGAGGTCGCGGAATTCTGCCGCAGGACCGTCTACTATCCTGGGGTCGCCACGCCGCTTTTTGATCTCTACCTCTTCCGCATGGGCCAACGCACCGCCGATGCCCCTTCGCGCGCCCGCATCGCCAGGCACGTCGAAGCCATGCAAGCCGGCTTCGCGCTGCAGGGCATGGACTGCCACGTGCAACACGCGCACGACTCGCTCATCGTCCGCAACCAGCCACCTCTGCGCGATGGGGAGGCCCACTCGGCCATCGAGCTCTTTGGCGACGAGTCCATGAAGCTCACCGTGCCCGCCGTTCCGCTCGATGAGGAGGCACGCGGGCACGCCGCATCGATTCTCGCCTCGGTCGACCAGGCCATTCCCGAGGGGAGCCAACTCGTGGATGCCCGCCAGACCCTGCGCCGCGTGACCCGCATGGCAACCGTCCTCGACCGCTATGTGCGCGAACGCGGCATCAGCTGGCGCAGCTACGCCGTCGCCTACGAACTCGAGGGGATGGCGGGCATCGTGCTCTGGAGCGACCTGTCTGAATACCTCGCCTACGTGCGAAAACATGGTGCACTCTTCTGCGGCACCACCGACGGTCGCAGTCGCGTGCGCTATTTGGACGACGGCGAGCACGACTCCTTCCGCGCGCGGCAGTTCGCCGCCAGCCACTTCTTTGAGGCGTGCGGCCTGCCGCTCGGCTCGTCCGACCCGGAGGACAACGCCCTAGTTGACGCGCTGCTCAGCACCAGCAGGTGAGACGGACGGCAATTATGGAAAGTACTCGTAATACGCCGGTGCGAAAGGATTGCACTCAGCTGCTTTCGCTTTCTTTCCCTGTTTTCGCTTTCTTTCCCTGTTTTCGCTTTCTTTCCCAGTTTTCGCTTTCTTTGTTGCGGATGGCAAGTAGGGCTTATTGTGCCGAGCCATCTCTCTATCTGGCGCAAACCCTTCGGTGCCGATTGAGCACTACCGGAAGGCGAATTCCAGCATGAAGTGCCATCGGAAAACGATCCCCTCCGAAGCTCCTCCGAAGCTGCACCTAAACCACCGACGGAAGGGGTACCCCGCTCCCAAACACCGACGGAAGAGATAGGTCTACGCCTATTTTGACCAAACACCGACGGAAGGGGCACCTTTTCGCGGGATGATCACCGACGGAAGACATACCTCGGCAGTGCGACCTGGGCTTTTGTCTGTGGGTGCGCTCTCCGTCGGTGTTTGATCTCCGAAAGGGTGCCCCTTCCGTCGGTGTTTCGGCGCCAGCGGACGAAACCCACCTCTTCCGTCGGTGTTTGGGAGCGGGGGGTGCCTCTTCCGTCGGTGTTTGGGAGCGGGGGGTGCCTCTTCCGTCGGTGTTTGGGAGCGGGGGGTGCCTCTTCCGTCGGTGTTTGGGAGCGGGGGGGTGAATGCCATGTCGAGAGCTACGCACGACAACAAGAAGAGACCCTCGACGACAATCGCTTCGGGGGTCTTGATATGACGTAATGCTTGCGGCATTGTGCGTCAATGCCAACTAGCACCAATTTTGCTTGGACGCGACACACGGTAAACGCGCAATACGCGGCCACACGCATCCGCGGTTAATGCGTGACACGCGATCGGGGGTCAAGGCGCGTGCGCAGCCAGCCCGCCACGATGCCGTACTTCAACGTACCCTACTTCAGCGAGCGGTAGTACGCGTAGGTCATGGCCTCGCCCTGCGTGAGGACCTGCGAGTCCGTGACCTCGGCGAGCAGCAGCAGGTGGTCGCCGAAGTCGATGATCTGCTTGGTGGCGCAGGACAGCTGCGAGAGGGCGCCCTCGGCAATCCACGGGGTACCGTACTCGTCGTGCTGCAACTCGTAGCCCTCGAACTTGTCGATGTCCTTGCTGGAGCGCAGGCCAAAGCCCTTGACGAGGTCGATGGAGGCGTCCTTGGCCAGCACCGTCAGGCTGAAACGATCGAACGGCTTGACCACGTGCGAGACATAGCCGCCCTTGTGGAGCGACACACTGATGATGGAAGGCTTGACGTTGACGCTCGAGACGGCATCGACCGTGCGGCCGATCGCGCGCTCGCCGTCGGTATCCGCGCAGGTAAAGAGATAGACGCCCGCACCGATGGGCCACAGGGCCTTGTTGTCGAACATGTCGAACTCCTCTCCGGTAGCATGCCGATCGCTTGTCGGCGGCACATGTCAACAGCGCATGTCAAAGACGCGCTCATCTGTCTCAATCCTAGCGTTTTGCGAGTACCATTGCCTGAGTGAAGAAGAACAAGCCCATGCAGCCGGACGCACAGTGGCACAGGCCAGCGGCATGGGACAGATCGCACAGCGATGGCGTGCGTCAAGAGGGGGCTCATCATGGACTTCATCCTCGACCAGAGCATGGCGGACCTCGGCGTGACCGACGTGGTCACCGCCAAGGTGTGGAACGTCGACGTGCACGCGGAGCTCACGCCCGAGTTCCGCGCCAAGCAGCAGAAGTGGCTGGACTGGGCGCTCGAGGTGGACCCCGACACGCTGACCGACGACCGCATCATCAAGGGCTACAACGACCTGACCGCCAGCGTGGGCCGCAGCCTGCGCAAGAACCCGCCCACGGCGATCGCCCTCATCAACAACGTCAAGCGCCGCGGCTCCATGCCCCACGTCAACTCCGTGGTGGACATTTACAACGTCGAGACCCTCATCTCCTACGAGGCCATCGGCTGCCACGACCTGGACGTGATCGACTGGCCCATCGAGTACACCGTGCACGGGCGCGAGGACACCTTCACGCCGATCATGGCCAACCCCAAGCGCGTGGCAGAGACGGACTTTGTCTAACGCGACCGCAAGGGCATCATGGCCTACCTCGACACGCGCGACGCCGACGCCTACAAGCTGACCGACGACACCAAAAATGTGCTCTTCTGCTTTGTCGGCAACCCGGCGACCACGGTGAACGAGCGCGTCGAGGAGCTCCGCCGTGTGCTCGCGGACCTCAAGGCCTGCATGCCCGACCTGACCTACGAGATCCACCACGTGTCGGTCGGTGCCGACGAGGTCATCGAGCGCGGGTAGTGTCTTTGCCCAGCTGAAAAAGGTAATCCAGACGGCCACGGCAGGCATGGCAGCCTCCCTGGCCTGGGCTAGAAAAAAACGCAGCGGCTTCGTGCGCACGTCGAAACTCATATGTAACGCGTGCTTCACAAGCCGTTTTCACCCCTTCCTAAAATTGAGATATGCATGTTTTTGGATTGCATGTCGAGAGGAGGGGTGCATGGAAGAATTGGCCATGCACGAGGCACGCATCAACGAGCAGCTCGCCCGCTACGGTGTGAAGTTCGGTATTTACAAGAACGGCACCTTCAACGAGCGACTCTTTCCCTTTGATGCAATACCTCGCGTTATCACCGCGGAGGAGTGGGGCCCGCTCGAGCGCGGTCTGATTCAGCGCGTCGACGCGCTCAACGCCTATCTTGCTGACATCTACAGCGACCGCCGCATCGTGAGCGACGGCGTGATCCCCGAAGACTTCACCATCTCCACCCCGGGCTACCTCCCGCAGTGCGTGGGCATCACACCGCCCAAGGGCATCTACAGCCACATCTCGGGCATCGACCTCGTGCAGTCCAAGGATGGGGAGTGGTTCATCCTGGAGGACAACCTGCGCGTGCCGAGCGGTGCCTCCTATCCGCTGATCAGCCGCGGCATCTGCCGCATGTGCAGCCCCGACACCTTCCGCCACAACCACGTGGTGGACAACCGCAACTACGGCACGATGCTGCGCGAGGTGATGGACAACGTCAACTGCGGCGGCATCAACGTGATCTTCACCCCCGGCCGCTACAACGCCGCCTACTTCGAGCACTCCTACCTAGCCGAGCAGACCGGCGCGGTACTCGCCGAGGCGAGCGACCTCTACGTGGAGAACGAGTGCGTGTACTACCGCGGCATCGCCGGCGACCAGCGCGTGGGCGCCCTCTACCGCCGTATCAGCGACGACTACCTCGACCCCAATACCTTCCTGCCCGAGAGCGTGATCGGCGTGCCCAACCTCATGAGCGCCTACCGCGCGGGCAACGTCGCGATCATCAACGCCCCGGGCAACGGCGCCGCGGACGACAAGGGCATCTACTACTTTGTCCCCAAGATGATCCGCTACTACCTGGACGAGGAGCCCATCCTGCACAACGCCCCCACCTACCTGCCCTTCTTCGCGGATGACATGAAGTACGTGATGGACCACTTCGACGACCTCGTGATCAAGGACACCTCGGAGGCCGGTGGCTACGGCGTGGTATTCACGGCCAATATGACGGCGGAGGCGCGCGAGGACCTGCGCCAGAAGGTCATTGCCACCCCGCGCCGCTGGATCGCGCAGGAGATCGTGGACTTCATCGAGCTGCCGGTGCACCTCGCCGAAGGCGACGTGCCGCGCAAGGCCGACCTGCGCGCCTTTGTGCTCACGGGCAAGGAGACCATGGTCTGGCCCAGCGGCCTCACGCGTTTCTCCCGCGAGGCGGGCAACGCAATCGTCAATTCAAGCCAAGGAGGAGGGTTCAAGGACACATGGGTGCTAGCTCGCTAACAAAACTCGGCCGCCTCTACTGGCTGGGGCGCTACGTGTCGCGCGTTTCCATCGAGACCGAGATCGTCGAGGACATCTTCGACAAGGTCATCGACAATCCCGACTACGACTATGTCGGCTTTTGCGACAAGCTCGAGATACCGTCTGACGTCTACGCGAACGCCAACGATTTCATCGAGCGTTTCCTGCTGGACAAGGACGATCCCTTCTCGGTGATCACCAACGTCTCGCGCGCCTACGACAACGCCATCGTCCTGCGCGAGACGATCTCCTCAGAGGCCCTCTCCTACATCCAGGTCGCCGTGAACCTGATGGACACGGCCGCCAAGGGCATGGCCCCCATGCTCGAGATGCAGGCGGTGCGTGACGCCCTGTACGCCTTCCGCGGGTGCGTGGACGACACGCTCTACGACAACGAGAGCCGCTACACGCTCAAGGCGGGCAGCTCTGTGGAGCGCATCGACATGTATGTCCGCCTGGGCCTCAACACTGATAAGATGGCACATGAGCTGGACATCCTCCGTTACCGCCTGCGCAGGATGCCGCTCACGCGCGACGGCCGTCGCCTGGCGCTGCTCGAGGACCTCGCGCCCAACCCCTCCCCCGTCGAGAACCGCGCTCTGCTTCTCGACTGCATCGAAGGGCTATTCCCGGACATGTAGGCGGCAGCTGGAGGCACGATGGGGAGACTTGAGTTTGACTACATGACGCACATCGGCTTTTCGGAGCCGGTGGACGAGCATACGTTTGTCTTGCGCTGCCTGCCGCGCAAAGACCGTGGCATCCATATCGAGTCGGCCGCCGTCGAGATCAGCCCGACGGCGGCTACCACCCGTCAGCTCGACTCCTTTGGCAACACGCTGACGGTCGGCAGTATCCGCGCACCGCATACCCAGATCGAGTACCGCAGCCAGGGCGCGGTCCGCGTGGACCGCTACGCGGGCGGACTGGGCGACGGGCCGCAAACCGAGTCGGATCCCGAGCCCCACCCGCTCTATCGGTATCCCTCGCCCCTGACCAGCCCCGACGCCGGGCTCGTCTCGTTTGCGGAGAGCTTCGGGCGGACCCATGCGACCGTCGACGCCCGCATGTGCGCCGAGCTCTCGCACACCGTTCACGAGACGATGGAGTACGCGCCCCGCACCACGAGCGTGCGGACCACGGCGGCCGAGGCCTTTGCGGCGCGGCATGGCGTATGCCAGGACTTCGCGCACGTCCTGTCCACGCTGCTGCGCCTCTACGGCGTGCCCGCCCGCTACGTGAGCGGCCTGGCCGAGGGCGAGGGCCAGACGCACGCCTGGGTCGAGGCCTACGTGGGCAGCCGGTGGCGCGGGCTCGACCCCACGCGCGACAAGCTCGCGGACGACGGCTACCTGCCGCTCGCGTGCGGGCGCGACTGGATGGACTGTCCGATCGAGAACGGGTCGTTCCACGGATATGTGACCCAGGAGCAGACGGTGCACTTCACGGTAAGGAGGACGGCGTGATCGAGGACGGCGTGATCGATGTGGCTACGGGCGACAGCGTTCGTCTTCAAGTCGACAAAGACGTGATCACAAGCTGCGAGATGGGCGCGGGCGAGCATCTCGCCATCTTCCGCAACCGCTTCGCCCCCGCGGGCATGGATATCGATGCGGCCCTGGCCGCCGGCACACCGCGCCTCTGCCTCGTCACGGGCATCCACGGCGACGAGCTGGAGGGCCAGTACCTCTGCTACGAGGTCGCGCGCCGCATCCGCGAGCATCCCGAGTACCTGACAGGCGTGGTCGACATCTACCCGGCGCTCAACCCGCTGGGCGTCGGCGCCATCTCCCGCGGCATCCCGCAGTTCGACCTAGACATGAACCGCATCTTCCCGGGCAACAACGCCGCATCCCCCTACGAGTCCATGGCCGCCGACGTGGTGGCCAGCCTGACCGGTGCCACGCTCGTCGTCGACACCCACGCCAGCAACATCTACCTGCGCGAGATCCCGCAGATCCGCGTGAACGAGACCGTGCGGGACCGCCTGCTGCCCTGGGCGCTCGAGGCCGGCGCCGACTTTGTGTGGGTGCATGCCGACGCGACCGTGCTGCGCGGCACGCTGGCCTACAGCCTCAACGCCCGCAACACCCCCACGCTCGTCCTCGAGATGGGCGTGGGCATGCGCATCACGCAGGAGTACGGCGAGCAGCTGGCCGAGGGCTTCTTCAACCTGATGCGGCGCGCGGGCGCCTGGACCGGCCCCGTCGCGCCCGTGCGCCGCCCCATCGTGAGCACCGACGGTCAGGTGAGCTTCCTCAACGCCGAGGCGGCCGGCCTCTTCGTCCCCGTCGCCCGGCACGACCACGGGGTCAAGAAGGACCAGCTCATCGGCAACATCCTCGACCCGGCGGACGGCACGGTGCTGCAGGAGCTGCGCAGTCCAGTGGACGGCCTGCTCTTTACCCTGCGTGAGTACCCCATCGTCTACCCCGGCTCGCTCATCGCGCGTGTGCTGGGCATGAACGGGGAGGCATAGCCATGCTCGAGAAGACACTCTTTCGCATCGATCTGCCCTACCGTGACCCCATGGAGGTGCGGGCGTTCCTCTTTGGCACCACGTCCGACGGGCGCCTCCTGGGCGAGGCCGATGTCAACCCCGACGATTTCGAGCGCTCGATCGCCTTTGTCGGCGCCATGCGCGGCGACGAGGTCCAGCAGACCTACATCTGCTCGCGCCTCGTGCACAAGATGCGCAAGATCGAGGCGGACGGCGAGATGGAGCCGGGCCGCATGGTGATGATCGTCCCCTGCGTGAACCCCGCCTCCATGGACATGGGCCGGCGCTTTTGGGTGGGCGACGGGACCGATATCAACCGCATGTCGCCCGGCTACGACCGCGGCGAGACGACCCAGCGCATCGCCGCGGGTATCTTTACCGGCGTGCAGGGCTTCAAGATGGGCGTGCACTTCTCCAGCTTTTATTTGCGGGGAGACTTCCTCGACCACGTCCGCGTGATGATGGGTCCCGGCGAGGACACCGACCAGGGGGAGCTCTTCGGCCTCCCCTACGTGCTGCACCACGTGCCGGGCTCCTTCGACACCACCACGCTGCACTACAACTGGCGCCTCTGGGACACCGAGGCGTACTCCCTCTACACCCACGTGACGGAGCATATCGACGACGGCGCGGCGGCGACCATGGTACGCGCGTGCCTGCGCTTCCTCGACGCCCGCGGCATCATCCACCGCCCCTGCCACGGCGGCATGCGGTCGACCACCTTCGATGAGAGCTGCCTCGTGCGCGTGCAGGTCAGCCGCGGCGGTATCTTCCATCCGCTCGTCAAGCTGGGCGACTTGGTCTCCTCCGGGCAGGAGATGGCGCAGATCACCGACCCGTACACGGGCGAGGTCATCGAGACGATCGTGGCGCCCTCGGGTGGCCTGGTCTTCTTTGCGTGCCGCCAGCCGCTGGTGATCGAGCGCACGCTCGCCTTCCAGATCGTGCCGCGCGACGTGGACGCCACGCCCGACAGCCGCCGCGGCAACTTCCTCGATCCCGAGGCGTAGCGCTGCCGTCGGAGCAGCGCCCCAGTTAACAAAAGCCGCCGAGCGGGTCGATCTTTATGCCGACTCCATCTCAGCTATCCGTACCGGAGCACGCGCACTTGGGAGCTGGTGGTAAGATTTCGCACAAGGAAGGAAGGTGATTGCATGCTGTACAACTACGTTGAGCTCGAAGACGGGACACAGATCGCGTACTCAGATGTCAACGACGATGAGACCGTACGCGTAGAGGTCGAGCGTCCACGTGACTGGGGATTTGATGCGGCAACCTGCCTACTTCCGGCTTACAAGTGGACGGGTATCGATGGGTTCTCCGATGAGGAAATCCTGTCCCTCACGGCATTCTTGCAGCGCAACGCACCTCTTATCATCCGGTTCGCCCACGAGGGAAACCTGCGCTATGCCTAAGCTCTATTTGTTTGGCCAATACATCATCTTTTTCTAGATCGGAGAGAATGGCGAGCCTGTTCACGTCCATATTTCCGTGAAGCGGCCGGCAAAGGACTCCACGAAGATTTGGCTAACACGTTCTGGCGGATGCCTGGTGGCCAACAACCGCAGCGGTATCCCCGAACGCGATCTCTGCGACTTGCGAGAATTCATCACCTACAACCACGCTGACATCTGCAAACGTTGGACCGACGTGTTTGGTGAAATTCGCTTCATCCAATAGTGCAACGCTACTAGACGAGAGTGTCTAGCAATACGCGAACTGCCCAGCAAAGCATCTCAGCCTTTGCCGGGCGCCTTGGAAAAGCCAAAGTGCGAGTCTACTCAGTTGCCGCTATAGCGAGGGAATGTGGCGCGGGAGGCCATCGACACAGAAGGGCGGGACCTCGCCGACGACGAGCGGGCGCATGTAGTCGACGAGCTCCTGGGTGACGTCCATGCCGTCGGGGGTAATCCAGGCGCGCGGGATGGCACGTTCCTTGTTGGCCACATCCGCGATGTCCACCAGATCGTACGTCACGGTGTAGGGCTGGTCCTGCACGCGGCGGATCACGGGCATCTTGCCGGTCAGGCCGTCCGCCGCCGCACGCACGGCAACACCTCCCAAGGTCGCGGCTTCGTCTAGGTCGGTCGCGCTCGCAAGATGGCTTGCACAACGCTGGAGGGTCGAGAGCTCGACCGCGCGGGTCTTCACGCCCAGGCGGTCGCCGATGAGACCGGCCAGGTAACGGCCCGTGCCCGACAGCGCCGCCTTGTGGCCAAAGGCGTCAACCTTGATGGCACCCGTGGGATCCTCGCACATAAGAGTGCCATCCAGGCGCTTCGCCCCCTCGCTCACCGCGACGACCACCGTCTGATGCTCCTCCATCTTGGCGGCCACGGCGTCGATCAGCGTGTCTTCCGCCACCGGCGCCTCGGGCGTGAGGATCAGGTGCGGGGCGCCGAGCCCGTCCGCACGGGCCAGAACGGACGATGCGGCAAGCCAGCCCGCGCCGCGCCCCATGATCTCGACAACGAGCACATTTTTTAGGTCGTAGACGCTCGCATCGCGGCCAAGCTCGGCGACTGACGTGGCGATGAACTTTGCCGCGGAGCCGAAGCCCGGCGTGTGGTCGGTACCCTCGAGGTCGTTGTCAATCGTCTTGGGGACGCCCACGAAGCGCACGGGGCTCGCGACCTGGGCGCCGTAGGCGGCGAGCTTGGAGATGGTGTCCATGGAGTCGTTGCCGCCGATGTAGAAGACGGCGTCGATGCCCTCCGCGTCAAAATAGGCAAAGAGCCGCTGGTACGGGGTGAGGTCGTCGGCGATAGCGGGCAGCTTGTAGCGGCAGGAGCCCAGGTAACTCGAGGGCGTCTGGCGCAGGAGCTGCAGGTCGACCGCCGTGGGCAGGGTCTGGTCCAGGTCGACCACGTCGCGCGCGAGGAGCCCCTCCACGCCGTGACGCATGCCCAGCGCCTGGGCACCGAGCGCGCGGGCCGTCTCGACCACGCCCGCGAGGCTCGCATTGATGGCGGCGGTGGGACCGCCCGACTGACCGACGAGCACGCGACGAAGACCCATGATGATCCCTTCCCCGATGACTTGCTGTTGGCGTTCTTCCAGATGACGCCTGCGGGCACTCTCTTTGATCGCCCTTGTTATCAAAGATAGCGCACGACCAGAAGGAACGCAGCCACGTCAGACCCTGACTTGACATTCTGACCCTTTTGTTGCAAACAGCGTCAGCGGGCAGCCAGAAAACCCGAGGTAGATGGCCTGTTTTTTTGTGAGGGCAAAACCCGGGGTTTTACCGCATTTAATCGATTCAAGAAAACGCAGGTAGATGGCCTGAGGCAACTCTCAGGCAAACAGAAAAAGCTTGAAAAATCGCCCGTTTGCAACAAAAGGGTCAGAATGTCAAGTCATGGTGCCAGTATCATACACTCCAAAAAGACAACAGCGACGATAAAAGCACGCGAGCCGAGTGCACCAAATTTCGGAGAGTGGGACGCGCATGACGTCCCTGCCTTCCGCTACGTTTTGCCAAGCTTGAGAGACGCACGACAACCGGTGTCTCTTCTTTACAAAAACGACAGGTCATTCGTTTGTGCAATCTGCCCGACCTATCTAAAATAAGAATTTACGTTGTCCCGAGGAACGACGTGTCTCCTGATGGATTTTCCCGGTCGATGTTGAGCGTACTTTTTATGATGCCAACGGCGGGCCGGCTGATATCGACGGAAGGAAAAACAGAGATGAAACGCACCTCCTACCCCAAGGCGAAGAAGGCGGCTTCTATCACCCTCTCCATCGCTCTGGCCTCATCGATGGTACCCACGGGTGCCATCGCTGCCGACACCACGCAGACGGGTGCAGCCGAGCCTACGGAGATCTCGACCGCTGTCACCCCCCCCCGATGAGCAAGTAACCGACAACCAAGCTGCAGGCGAGCAGACTGCCAACGAACAGGTTACGAGCGACGATACCACCGAGAATGCGGGTACCGCCTCCGAGAAAAAGACAGAAGAAACAAAGACGGACATCCAGGACGCCACCGACTCACAGGAGGCCGCGACGCCGGCAGAGCCCGCCAAGGCTCCCGCTCGTGCACCGCAGGCTGGCGCCGCCCTCTCCGAGGTGTGGCTGTCCACGTCCGGCGATGACGCCAAGTCCGGCGCGGACTCCGCCAAC
Source organism: uncultured Actinomycetes bacterium (assembly GCA_900314685.1). GTDB lineage: Bacteria > Actinomycetota > Coriobacteriia > Coriobacteriales > Atopobiaceae > Olegusella. The sequence goes on from OMWE01000011.1 coordinate 73,677, forward strand.
GCGGTGAAGACCCTCGACAAGGCCCTCGAGCTCGTGCAGGACGGTGGCACCATCCACACGACCGGCACCTACACGGTCGGCAACCTGACCATCGGTAAGAGCGTCACCTTCACTGGCTCCGGCAACTTCCTCACCGTCTCCGGTGGCACCCTCTCCGCCCCCGGGAAGACCATCGCCTTCAAGGGCTACTCGGGCGTCGCGCTCACCGTGCAGGCAGGTGCCACGCTGGGCGACGGCAACTACCAGCTCTCCGGGAATGCTGGCGCTAACGGTTCGAGGGGTCTCTACATCGCCGGCGCCGTCAAGGGCAGCAGCCGCAGCGCCCTCACCCTCAAGGCTGACGACAAGTGCGCCACCGACTTCTACACGGGGTCGGCCACCTTCACCAACTGCACGGTAGACGTGAGTTCCCAGACCCGCACCTGGCTCGACCAGTGCGACCTCACGCTGGACAACGCCAGCTTCACCGTGGCGGGTTTTGGCCAGGGCTACTATGTCAACACACTCACGATGAACAACTCTGCGTTCACGGTCAACAAGGGGGATAGCTACTACACTGCCACGGGCATGTACGTCCATGACGGCACTGTCAGTAACTCCGAGATCAACGTAAACGCCGGCAGCACGGCGGGTCTCTCCGTGGGCGGCACGACGCTAACCTTTGCCAACTCCACCCTCAACTTTGCCAACGGCGGCACCGGTGGCCTCAACGTAAACACGGGCGTCGTCGTCCTCGATAACTGCACGCTCGAGGGCAACGGCAGGAACAGCGCCCTCTTCGGATCTCAGGAGAAGGGCCATATCGAGTTCACCAACGGCACAAATGTCGAGGCCAACGGTGGCGTTCCTGGTGGAACCAGGGGTGGCGAGTACGTTGTCACGGGCGGCTCACACCCATTCCCCCAAGGCGCAGGAAGCGGAAACCCCATTCCCACAAACGGCAAATCCAACGGGGACGAGCCTCTCTCGCTCTTCACACTTTCCGACACCAGCGTCTCAAGCCTCAGCCCGCTCAACAAGAACGGTCAGACTTATACCTACGCCGTCCCCAGGGCATCTAAGGATGGTCAGAAGCGTGTGTGGGTCCCCGCTGCCACCGCCACATTCAAGCTCAACGACCCCGATGCTACCGATCAGGTAACCACCGCCACCTTCGCCGACGGCAGCACCACGGACAAGAAGGCCTCTGCCATCCGCGGCTACACACTCAGCATGGCCTCCGCCGTATACAACGGCTCCACCACCATGCCAGCTGATCCCGTAGCTGCGGGCTATGACTTCCTGGGCTGGTACTACAAGGACGCCAATGGCGCTGAGCAGTCCTTCAATGACGCCACTGTCCTGACCTCCGACGTCACCGTGTACGCCAAGTGGAAGGGCAACGCGGCCAGCTACGGCGTGACCTACCACGCCAACTACGATGGCTCCGACGCCTCCTACACCACCGTGGCCTCCAACCCCGATCGCACCATCGATGTTGCCACGATCGACGATGCCATCAAGGCGAATGGCGCCTTCCAGCCCCGCGGTCGCACCTTCCGCTCCTGGAACACCAAGGCTGACGGCTCTGGCACGGATTACTCCGCAAGCGATGTGCTCACGCTCGCCCAAGACCAGAAGTCGCTGGACCTCTACGCCCAGTGGGACGTGCAGACGGCCACCGTGCGCTTCTCCGCAAACGGCGGCACCTTCTCCGACGACAGCGTCTTCAAGCAGCATCCTGAGGTCTTCGATATCACGCAGGATGCCAACGGCGGCGACGTAGCCACCGTCAAGAAGTCCGCTGAGCTCACAGACGACGTGACGTTGGACGACCTACTCAAAGACACGGGCCTCACCTCCGAGACCCCGGGCATCGACGCCGACGCTGAAAACAACGGCGCCTACACGGACATCGCCGCGAGGAAGTACTACGTCCTCGACAACGACTACGAGGAGACCGGCTGGTGGATCTTCAAGACCGACCATTACTATTACTGGTTCAGCGACGCGGCGGGCACCCAGCGCGCCGACTACTCGCAGGCTCTCGCCGGCGACACCACTTACTACCTGCGTTGGAAGCAGGATCCCAGCATCCAGGACATCACCGCCAGCCTTAATCTGAACGCCGACATGTTCGGCTCCAGCAAAGACACGAGCTCTCAGCCGGACTACGTGGCCGAGGGCGACGAGGTCTCCCTCACCGGCCTGATCAATGTCAAGCCCATCAAGGACCAGATGACCGCCATCGAGGGCAAGTTCGACGGTGTCACCGAAGCCGACTACGGCAAGATCACGCTGTCCGGCCTGACCTCCACCTTCGACGTGACCCTGCAGATCCCCGAGGGCGTGGACGCCAGCAAGGCGGCCGTAAAGCATGCGACGACGAGCTTACCGCCACGGTCTCCGGGCTCAAAGTGCAGACGGGCCTCACGGACGGCCAGAAGCTCACCGCCGTCGGCACGGTCTCCGGCACTTTTGACTCCTTTGCCACCTTCACGCACGATGCGCCTGCTGCACCCACGAGCTTCATCCGCCGTGCCCCGGCGGGGCAGGTGGAGGAGACCAAGCACTTCCACTTCGACTGGAACGCGGTGCAGCAAGACGCTGGGCGTGACGTGTACGCCACTGACAGCAAAGCGATCCAGTTCACCTTCATTGCAACCGTCCCGATGCAGCAGAACCTCCAGGGCGACATCTACGGTCCCAGCAAAGCGACGTCGCAGGATGCGCAGTACGTCCGTCCCGGCGAGACCGTCTCCCTCACCGGCCTGGTCGACGTCACCCCCATCAAGCAGCAGATGACGGCCATCGAGGGCAAGTTCGACGGTGTCACAGAGGCCGACTACGGCAAGATCACGCTGTCCGGCCTGACCTCCACCTTCGACGTGACCCTGCAGATCCCCGAGGGCGTGGACGCCAGCAAGGCGGCCGTAAAG
>OMWE01000004.1 GCA_900314685.1 uncultured Actinomycetes bacterium
GTGAGCGCCGGCACCGGCGAGATGCGCAAGCGCTACGGATTCATCCACGTGGACAAGTACGACGACGGCACGGGCGACTACAGCCGCCGCCGCAAGGACTCCTTCTACGCCTACCAGAAGATCATCAAGTCCAACGGCGCGGAGGGCCTGGACTAGGAGAGCCAGACGCTCTCCGCGGGCACGCAAGCCCTCGTGGCGCCCCTGCTCGCACGCAGCGTAAGCCCGAGAACACAGACCTCCAGTGCAAACCCCCGTCCCGGACAATCCGGGGCGGGGGTTCGTCTTTGCGTATCTGGCGCGAGGGCGGGGAGGATAGAGCTTATTACAGGTCGCGGTAGTCGACAAGGCGCAGGTCGGCCCGCCCCTCGAGCCAGGCGCGCAGGTCCGGGTCGATCAGGGCGTCGACCTCCTTGGTGCGGTCGGTGGTGAGGCTGCTGTTCTCGAGGATGAAGCGGTCCAGGTAGCCGGGGTGGCAGACGAAGACGACCGTCTCCCCGTCGGCCATGTCCTCGACCGCCGCGCGGATGCTGGCGGCCGGCTCGTAGTCGGGCGACATCGACCGCATCACCATGCGGAGCTCGGTGGAGCCGCAGGTCACGCGGGCGGTGGGGTCGAAGGACATGGGCTGCTCCTTGAGCCCCTCCTGCTCGGCCACGTAGGTGATGGCGCGCATGAGGTTGTCGCTCATCACGGCGTGGGCCTCGAAGTAGGCGGGCTCGGTGCCGGCCAGCTCGCGGAAACGGGCCAGCTGGGCGCGGATCTCGGTCACGGCCTCCTCGAAGACCACGAAGTCGCTGCCTTCTTGATAGCAGGCGCGGTAGGTGCGGCTGCTCTTGAAGGTGCCGTCCTCCTGCAGCAGGCTGGGGATGAGCGCGGGGTCGGCGCAGGGGCGGCCCAGGCAGACGTTGGTGTGCTGGCCGAGCGCAACGTCGACGCCCGTTTCGCGCAGCCACGCGAGGCCGCGCTCGGACTCGGGCATGTTGGGCATGAGGCCCACGGAGCGCACGAGCCCCTCGCGGACGGCGCGGACGATGCCGAGGTCGACGGCGTAGGAGTAGCCGAGGTCGTCGGCGCGGATGAGCAGCTGTTTCATGGTGGTCCTTCCGCAGGTGCCCGCCGGGGTCGATTCCGGCGGGCGATTGAATATTGATTCTAGCGGGGTGCAGCGTGCTGGGAAAAGAGGCCGACTTTGTTGTAATAGAGTCAATTTGACGCAAGCCTCGTCTAGAAACCGGCAGCGCCTGGGTCGGTGCCCACCTTTGCGTTAAAAGGGGCGTGGAGCCACAAACCCTACGCCGAACGGTGGCGCGACATCGTATGATGTGGGTATGAGTACACAGGCAAACAGACACCACGGCAAGACAAACGTACGCAGCAACGCCGGCGTGCGCTGCAAAAGCGATGTGCATGGCAATAAAGGCACGCACGCCGCGAAGACACCCGTGCGCGTCGCGAAGACACCCGTGCACGCAGCGACCTTGCCGGACCGCAGCGCCTTCCTGCCGGTAAACCGTGCCGATATGGATGCCCGCGGCTGGGACCAGTGCGACTTTGTCTACGTGATCGGCGACGCCTACGTGGACCACCCCTCTTTCGGCCCCGCAATCATCAGCCGCGTGCTCGAGGCCCACGGCTACCGGGTGGGCATCATCTCGCAACCCGACTGGCGCGACCCAGCGAGCGTCACGGTGCTGGGCGAGCCGCGGCTGGGCTTCCTCGTCTGCGGCGGCAACATCGACTCCATGGTCTGCCACTACACGGTGGCCAAGCACCGCCGCAGCTACGACTACTACACCCCGGGCGGGGAGATGGGCCGCCGCCCCGACCACGCCGTGGTGGTCTACAGCAACCTCATCCGCCGCACCTACAAGCACAACCCGATCGTCATCGGTGGCATCGAGGCGTCCCTGCGTCGCCTGGCCCACTACGACTACTGGTCCGACAGTCTCAAACGCTCAATCCTGATCGACTCCGGCGCCGACCTCATCTCCTACGGGATGGGGGAGCGCAGCATCGTCGAGATCGCCGACGCGCTCGCCGCAGGCATCGACGTCCGCGACATCACGTGGATCCAGGGTACCTGCTATCGCGCGCGCACGCTCGACGCCTGCGACGACCCCGTGATCCTGCCCACCTGGGACGAGATCAGCCACAGCAGGCGCAAGTACGCCGAGTCCTTCGGCATCCAGTACCGCAACCTCAACCCCTTCCTCAGCAAGTCGCTGGTGGAGGAGTACCCGCACGGCGTCTATGTGGTCCAGAACCGTCCCGCCCTGCCCCTGCCCACCGAGGAGATGGACGAGGTCTACGAGCTGCCCTACGCGCGCACCTACCACCCCGACTACGAGGCGGCGGGCGGCGTGCCGGCCATCAAGGAGATCAAGTTCAGCCTCGCGATCAACCGCGGCTGCCTGGGCGACTGCGCCTTCTGTGCGCTCAATTTCCACCAGGGCCGCATCATCCAGGCGCGCAGCGAGGAGTCCATCCTGCGCGAGGCCGAGCTCATGACCCACGACCCCGACTTCAGGGGGACGATCACCGACGTCGGCGGTCCCACGGCCGATTTCATGGTGCCCGCCTGCCAGAAGCAGCTACGGGCTGGCGCCTGCACCGACCGCCGCTGCCTCTCGCCCCGGCCCTGCCGCAACCTCACGGTCACGCACAAGAAATACGTGCACCTCCTGCGCAAGCTCTCCGAGGTCCCGGGCGTCAGGCACGTCTTTGTGCGCTCGGGTATCAGATTTGACTACGCACTCTACGACAAGGACCACACCTTCATCCGCGAGCTGGCCGAGCACTACACCTCCGGCCAGCTGCGCCTGGCGCCCGAGCACGTGTCCAACGCGGTCCTGCAGGTGATGGGCAAGCCGCCGATCGAGGTCTACGAGGACTTCGTCAAGGAGTACGAGCGCTACTCGCGGGCGGCCGGCAAGGAGCAGTACGTCCTGCCCTACCTGATGAGCAGCCACCCCGGCTCCACGATGAAGGAGGCCGTGAAGCTCGCCGAATTTGTGCGCGATATGGGCTTCAACCCCGAGCAGGTCTCGGACTTCATCCCCACGCCCTCGACGATCAGCACCTGCATCTATTACACGGGCCTCGACCCGCGCACCATGGAGCCCGTCTATTGCCCGACCAACCCGCACGAGAAGGCCATGCAGCGCGCGCTCATCCAGTACCGCGACCCCAAGAACTACGACCTGGTAGTGGAAGCCCTGCATCGCGCCGGCCGCACGGACCTGATCGGCTACGATCCCAAGTGCCTGGTGCGCCCCGAGCGTCCGCGGACCGACAGTCGCAAGAGGGGCGGCAACAAGGGCGGTCATAGGGACGGTAGTAAAAACCCTAATGGTGGTAGCGGTAAAAAACGTTAACGGCGCAATTGTGTAGGCGGGCGGGAAATAGGGCTTGTTACCTGCGGTGATGTGCTGATTCCGTATCGGATTGATGTCTGCGGAAGTCCGCCGATCGTGCAATGGGCCTACCGCTCACCCCGCAATTCATACCGTTCATGGAATGAAATAATTTCAGTGCGCAATTATTTCTCCGTTCATTTATCCTTCACATTGTCAGGTTCAGGCAGAGGCCCGACATGGCCAAATCACCGATGTCTGCCCTTGGAAGATTTGGTCAGCCCATTCGAACGAAAGGAAGAAGGACCATGCGCTATTTGCTCCTCGTAAGCCACGGTACGTTCGCCCCCGGCCTTCACAGCGTGCTCGACATGCTGGTCGGCAAGCGCGATGACATCCTCAGCTGCAGCATGGAGGACGGCATGGGCGCCGATACCTTCGTTGAGCTCGTGGACAAGACCATCGAGCCGATTGGCCCGGACGACACCGTCTTTGTCTTCGGCGACATCATCGGCGGCTCCCCGCTCACCAATACGCTCAACGAGCTGGCGGGCAAGGGTCTTCTTCCCAAGGTTACCGCTTTTGGCGGCATGAACCTCCCCATGGTGCTCGTGGCTGCCACGGAGTCCGACGAGGACGACGCGACGCTCATCGAGGAGATCCAGGACGAGGGCAAGGCCGCCATCAGGCTCGTCGAGCTCGACCTCGGCGAGGACGACGACGAGGAAGACCTGTAGTCTCCCGCCGTCACCGCACTATCAGATGTAAGCCCGTGCGCGGGCTAGGGATATCAAGAGAGGGGAAGCAATGATTTCATTTGTCCGTATTGACGACCGTATGATCCACGGCCAGACCGTCACCCGCTGGGCGCTCGAGTACCCGTGCGACGGCATCATCGCTGTCAACGACGTCGCTGCCAGCAACCCGGTCCTCAAGAGCGCCTACAAGGGCGCGGCTCCCGACAAGAAGATCTTCATCTGGACCATGGACCACTTCAAGGAGAGCATGGAGAAGGTCCTGGCGAGCAAGACCCGCTACTTCCTGATCACCAAGAGCCCGCTTGACATGAAGCACATCCTCGTTGACCTGCAGTTCAAGCCGTCCGACGTTAAGCGCGTCATCGTCGGCCCCTGCAACGATCGTCCCGGTACCGTGAAGCTGGGCAACAACCAGTCCATCACCGCCGAGGAGGCCCAGGCCTTCGAGGACATGACCAAGGCCGGCTACACCGTCGAGTTCGCCCTCCTCAAGGAGACCTCGATCGGCGAGTGGCCCAAGTTCCGCGGTCAGTTTGACGTGAAGTAAGGAAGGAGTTAGGTAATGACCATTAGTCTTTTCCAGGCGATTCTGCTGGGCCTGTTTGCCTGCCTGGCGTCCCTGCCCGGCATGGGTGGCACCACCATCGGTAACTACACCCTCGGTCGTCCTCTGGTCGGCGGTCTGATCGTCGGCATCATCATGGGCAACATGCAGCTCGGCATCATCGTGGGCGCCGCCATCCAGGTCGTCTACATCGCCCTCGTGACCCCCGGCGGCACCGTGTCCGCCGACGTCCGTGCCGTCACCTACATCGGCATCCCCCTGTCCATGCTGGCCATCCAGGCCCAGGGCCTCGACCCCACCTCCACTGAGGCCGCCAGCCTCGCCGCCGCTCTCGGCGCCGCCGTCGGTACCCTCGGCACCGTCCTCTTCTATGGCACCGCCACGATGAACCTGATCTGGCAGGGCATCGGCTGGAAGGCCATGGAGACCGGCAAGTGGGATCAGATCAAGAAGACCATCCCCATGGTCGAGACCGTCCTTCCCTGGGTCTCCCACATCTGCTTCTCCTTCATCCCCACCGTCATCATCTGCCTGGCCGGCGCTCCTATGGTCGACCTCATGAAGACCTACCTGCCCATGGACGGCTACGCGATGAAGGTCCTCTTCACCGTCGGTTCGCTGCTTCCTGCCGTCGGCGTCGGCATCCTGTGCAAGCAGGTCATCACCAAGCCGCTCGACTGGGTCACCTTTGGCTTCGGCTTCATCCTCGCGGCCGTCATGGGCTGCAACCTGATCGCCTCCGCGGTCATCGCCGTGTTCTTTGCACTGATCAACTTTGAGCTTCAGTCCCTCAAGTCCGGCAAGCATGCCATCGCGGCTGCTTCCGCCGCCGACGTCGACGATGAGGAAGAGGAGGACATCTAATCATGGCAGAGCTTAAGAAAGTCTCCGAGGCTGCGCGCAAGCAGTCCTTCCAGCGCTGGATCTACGGTAACCTCACCTGCTTCTCCCAGGAGCACATGCAGACCTTTGGTTACCTCTGGGCTATGATGCCCATCGTGGACGACCTCTATGAGAAGGAGGAGGACAAGGTCGAGGCGCTGCGCACCTACACCACCTTCTTCAACACCGAGCCTCAGATCGGTACCATGGTCGTCGGCCTGACCGCCGGCCTCGAGGAGGCCCGCGCCAATGGCGAGGCCATGGACGCCGAGACCATCAACGGCATCCGCGCCGGCCTGATGGGCCCGCTCGCCGGCCTGGGCGACTCCATCATCGTCGGTACCTTCATCCCCATCCTGCTCGGCATCGCCCTCGGCCTCTCCACCGGCGGCAACCCCATGGGCCCGATCTTCTACATGATCGTGTGGAACGTGCTCATGTACTTCGGCATGAAGTTCGCCTACGACCAGGGCTACACGCTCGGCGGCTCCGCCGTCGAGGCCCTCGTCGGTCCCGACTCCGCCGCCCTGCGCAGCTCCATCGTCATGGTCGGTACCATGGTCATCGGCGCCGTCGCCGCGACCTGGATCTCCATCTCCACGAGCTTCAACCTGCAGTTCACCGAGGACTCCGCCTTCAGCCTGCAGGGCACCCTTGACGGCATCATGCCCAAGTTCCTGTCCTTCTTCTTTGTGTGGCTGTGCTGGTGGCTCATGACCAAGAAGAAGATCAGCCCCACCAAGGTCATGCTGATCCTCGTGATCATCGCCATGATCGGCTGCATCACCATCCCGGGCATCAACACGTCCCTCTTCGACCCGGGCCTGTCCTACTAGTAGTACTTTTTCGTACGCATGTGGACTGTGGGCGTCGGCCGTTTCGCGAGAGCGGCCGGCGCCCTTCTTCATGAATCCTGCTGGTCCTGCCCAATCGAATCTGTCGGCACGACCAAAATCCGAATTCCGGCGGCACAACCCATCGCAAGGAGCACCCTTTATGACGGCAGAGGTACACAAGGCAGGCAAGGCGGCAAGCAAGGCCGAACGGGAGGCCCTCATCACCGAGGCGGATCGCCAGACACAGGCCATCATGCGCCTGGAGGTGTACAAGCGCCTGGCCTACACCGGCGTCGTTGCGGGCATCCTGCTGATCTACTGGCAGAACTACCTGGGAGGGGCCTCGTGGTTCATGCCGGTGGGCATCGCCCTGATCGTGGTCTTTGGCATCGCGTCCGTCTTTCTGACCGTGGGCATCGGCAACGCCAAGAAAAACGTGAAGGCTATCATGGCCGCCGCGGGTGTCGACTTGGACTCTGTACCGCTGGGCAATCCCAATAAGGACAGCAAGGTCGCCGACGCCATCCGCCGTGCCAACGCGCGGGCAGAGGGCTTCCTGGAGAAGCACGGTCAGGACGGCGGGTCCGACACCAAGCAGAAGTAGGCTGCGCGACACGGGCAGGGCCGCTGCCTATATGACACAGGCAGAGCCGCTGCCTATTGTCCCTTTGCCTGGCCATTGCGACGGAACGTTTCAGATATTGAAGCATGCCGATGGTTGTCAGGTGGGTAAAATAATCTCAGTCGTAAACTTTATTGGCGCAAGATATTCAAATAAAGAAATTACAGTTCTGGGATATCGTGGCGCCGCCGGAAGGAGGGCACGTGGCAACGCACAATAGCAGCGAAGAGGCCGCACGCAAGCTGCTCGTGTATTCGCGTGCCCTGCCCAAGGGACTGATCGGGTCGGGGAAGGGCACCAACGAGAGCGAGGCCGCCGTCCTGCTCTACCTGTGCAACAAGGGCGAGAAGGACGAGGTGATCCCCTCGGAAATCGCCTCGGAGCTCGGATATTCCCGCGCCCGCGTCACGCGTATCCTGGATGCGCTCGAGTCGCGCGATGAGATCAGGCGCGTCCACGACAAGCAGGACCGCCGCCGCGTGCTGGTGTACGCTACCGAGAAGGGGCGCGCCGCCTCCCGCGATACGGACGCCAAATCCACCGAGGGTCTGGTCAGATTCATCGACAGCCTGGGCGAGGATGATGCCAACGAGCTGCTCCGGATCCTGCGCAAAGGCTACGAGAACACCTACGACTCGCATGTCCCGAGCGACCTGGACGTCTAGTTTTCGGCGTCCGGCGGACTGTCAGCGTTCAGCAGACTTTCTGACCGACCCGCGCGCCGCGTACCAAGCCGCATACCGCACATATATAACGGAGGTCCCATGCAGCCAAAGATCGTCTTTACCGATGTAGATGGTACCTTTGCCGACAAGGGGCACCAGCCGCTGCCGTCCGACGTCCCGACGGTCGCCCGCCTGATGCAGGCCGGTGTGCCACTGTGCCTGGTGTCGGCCCGTTCCCCCGAGGGGCTCTATCCTTTCCAGCGTACGCTGGGCTTCACGGGTCCGCTGGTCTGCTACTCGGGTGCCTATGTGCTGGACGAGCAGGGCAGGGAGCTCGCGAGCAAAGTCATCCCCGCGCAAGACGCGACAGACATCTACGCCTACCTCCACCGCGAGCTGCCCGAGCTCTGCGTCAACACGTACGGCTTCCACGACTGGATCTGCGACGACCGGAGCGACCCGCGCGTCCGCCGCGAAGAAGGACTGGTCCACGCGCAGGCCCGTGAGACCGACGACCTGATGGGCGTCTTTGGCGGGAGGGGAGTGCACAAATTCCTGCTGATGGGCGAGCCGGCGCAGATCGCCGCAGCCGAGCAGACGGTGGGCGCCCGCTACCCGCAGCTCAATGTGGTGCGTTCGAGCGAGATCCTGTGCGAGATCATGGACGGTACCGCCTCGAAATCCGCCGGTGTCGACTGCCTCTGCCGCCACTACGGCGTCTCTTCCGCGGATGCAGTCGCATTCGGCGACGGCTACAACGACCTGGACATGCTCGGCGCGGTCGGCAGGAGCTATGCGATGGCGAACGGCGTGGATGCCGTGAAGGCCGCGGCGACCGATGTGACGCGCTGGACCAACGACGAGTCGGGTGTAGCGCGCACCGTGGCGGAGCTTTTCGGCTGGACCGACTTGCTCGTCCGTTAGGCTCGGTCTAAAGCCACAACGTGAGAGCGGCGGTCGCGCGAACTCTTAGACCGTTAAACAATTCCTTGCGTCCGTCTTTCAGGGATAATGTTCCACTGCTTATTGTGCGTATGCAGCGGAAGGAACCCCATGTCGGATAGCCAGTCCCAGGGCAAGACCCTTGCCCTTTGTTTTATCGTCGGCGGCGTGTACGGTGTGATCGGTCAGCTGATCGGCGTCGCGCTCGAGTCGGTCGTCGGTCCTGGCCTCGCGGCACCGCTGACCCTTGTCTGCCTGGGTGTCCTGGCCGTGCTCCTCTACACCCCCGGCATCCATCAGCGGATCGCGGCGGTGTCCAGCTTTGGCTCCATCCTGCCCTTCAATGGCTTTGCCTGCGGCATTGCCGACGCCTTCCAGGCCGGCCATGCCAACGGGGGCGGCTTTGCCGGCGGCCTGAAGTCCGTGGGTCAGCTCTTCTTCCACGTCATCGTGCTCTCCAGCGCCATCAACATGACCGCCGGCGTCTTGGACCATTTCGTCGCGTTCCCCAAGCTCGCGGCTCCCGCGGCGGTGCCGATGCCGGTGGCGCTCTGCGCCGGTTTTGTGGTCGCGGGCTGCGTCTGCCTGGTCTGGCACCTGCTCTACGGTGCCGTCGGCAAACCCGCCATGCCCGACTTTCTGCTGGCCAGCCAGTCGCTCGGCGGCATCCTGTCCCTCTTCGGCGTGACCGACGTGCTCGCCTCGCTGGGCGGCTACAGCTTCAAGATTCTGATTCTCGGCGCCGGCCAGGCGGTCGAGGCGACCACGGCGCTCTGCTTCGCCGCGGGCCCGGCCAACCTGCTCATCACCTGGGGCACCTTCTTTGCCCTGGCCTTCTTCGGCATCCTCGCCGCCAATCTCAACCTCAAGGTCAAGGGTGAGTAGGGTAGCGCAGCTCGACCTTGCTGCCCCACGCGGTACCGGATATCCCGTACTTTCACGCTTGCCCCTCCAACGCGGGGTTTGCCGAAAATTTGTAGGAAACCTCGCCCCAGAGGGGGATTCGGGAAAATCCGAGGACCTGGAATTACCCTCCGACATGGGGTTTTCTGCAGTAACGTGCAAAACCCTACGTTGGAGGGCGAACGGAAGAGCTTGCGGAAAACGAGATTACCCTTTTGGACAGGGATTTTCGCAAATCCGCGTAAAACTCCGCTTAAGAGGGTTGGTCGCTTTCCGCCCTCCGCACGCAAAGCTCCCTCAGGCCAGGTTTTGTAAATCTGTGGCGAGCTCTGTGCCCGAGTGCCCCGCATCAGAGGATGATTGCTGATGCCTGCATGTGGCGAAGGCGTGCAGCAACGGGGCGCTTACGCATTAATTACACACGTTGTGCAATAATACTCACACTGTGCAAAATACACATAGTGTGAAAGAAGTGCCACGTGCAACAAACGTTGGAATCTCAGAAAGGCAGGCGAGCCGACAAGCCGCAGTGCTCCACGCGAGACCCGCGCAGCACCCGCACACGCCGGGCCCTGCGCAGCGCCTTGGCGACCGAGATTATTACGTCGGGCGACCTGACCCAGGTCACCGTCACGGGCGTCACGGACCGTGCGGGCGTCACGCGCCGTACCTTCTACTCGCATTTCCGCGATATCGCCGACCTCGTGGATCAGACCGAGCAGGAGACGGTCGACGACCTCAAGCCGCTCATCGCCGATCTGGCACAGGTCGACCTCGACAGCCTGTCGCAGGCGATCGGCCGCCACGAGGCGTGCCCCGGTGCGGCGGAGATCCTCACCTACTTCAAGGAGCGCGAGGACTATCTGGCCCCGCTTTTGGGCGAGGGCGGAGACCCCGCCTTTGCCAACCGCCTCGAGGCGACAGTACGCGGGCAGGTGGAGCAGCGTGCGAAGAGCGGCCTCGACCTCGAGCTGCTGGGCCATATCTTCGACTACTACCTCACCTTTGCCATCTCGGCCGAGGTTGGGGTCCTCGTGCGCTGGCTCACGACCGGCGCCCGCGAGAGCGTCGAGGTCATGGCGCGGGTGATGACGGCGCTGATGTTTGTGCGTCCGGGCGACCTGTACGGCAAACAGATCGACTTCGACGTGCCGTCCTTTGGCTTGGCCCTGCTGACCAGCTTGTCGGACGACGACCTCGCGCGGCTCGTGAACGCCGCAGGGGAGACACATACCGAGGGGAAGACACACAATGACTAACACCGCACACAGCAACCAGGTCCAAAGCGAGGCCCGCGCGTCCATCTCGCTGGTCGAGCGCGGGGCGGAGCTGGTGCCCAAGCATCGCACCGACCTGCGCCATGCGCATCTGCGCCTGGGCATCGACGTCGGCTCGACCACCGTCAAGCTGGCCGTGATCGATGACAACAACAACCTCGTCTACGCCAACTACGAGCGCCACCACACCGACGTCAAGGCCACGGCCCGCGCGCTCTTTGCCAAGGCCCGCGAGACGGTCGGCGACGTGCCGATGCGCGTGTCCATCACGGGCTCGGGCGGCATGCTGCTGGCCCAGTGGCTGGACCTGGAGTTCGTGCAGGAGGTCATCGCCTCCAAGCGCGCCGTCGAGGTCCTCATCCCCCAGACGGACTGCGCGATCGAGCTGGGCGGCGAGGACGCCAAGATCATCTTCTTCGACAACGGCATCGAGCAGCGCATGAACGGCACCTGCGCGGGCGGTACGGGTGCCTTCATCGACCAGATGGCCTCACTGCTCGAGACGGACGCGCCGGGCCTCAACGAGCTGGCCAAATCCTCCACCCACATCTACCCGATCGCGAGCCGCTGCGGTGTCTTCGCCAAGTCCGACGTCCAGCCCCTGCTCAACGAGGGCGCGCCGCGCGAGGACATCGCCGCCTCCATCTTCCAGGCCGTCGCCAACCAGACGGTCTCGGGCTTGGCGTGCGGTCACCCCATCCGCGGCTACGTGGCCTTCCTCGGCGGCCCGCTCCAGTACCTCTCCGAGCTGCGCCACCGCTTCTACGAGACGCTCAACCTGGACGAGGAGCACCGCATCGTCCCGCAGAACGCGCACCTCTTCGTCGCGACGGGCGCCGCGCTGGCAGGCGAGTCCGGCAAGCGCGTAACCTTCGGCGAGGTCATCGATGCCCTCGACAACCTGGGCGACACCCAGGGCAGCGAGGTCGCGCGCCTCGACCCGCTCTTTGCGACCGAGGAGGAGTACCGCGAGTTCAAGGAGCGCCACGACGCCCAGGTCGTGCCCAAGGGCACGCTCGAGGGCTACCAGGGCCGCGTCTTCATCGGCATCGACGCCGGCTCCACCACCATCAAGACGGCCGTGGTCGGCGAGGACGGCGAGCTCCTCTGGACCTGGTACGGCAACAACAACGGCGACGTGATCGGCATGGCCCGCAAGATCATGGACATGATCTACGACCTTCTGCCTGCGGGCTGCACGATCGGCCATGTGACCACGACCGGCTACGGCGAGGGCATCCTGCAGGCCGCGCTCAAGGCCGACTCCGGCGAGGTCGAGACGGTCGCCCACCTGCGCGGCGCCAAGGCCTTCGTCCCCGACGTCGACTTCATCCTGGACATCGGTGGCCAGGACATGAAGTGCCTGCAGATCAAGGACGGCGTGATCGAGCACATCAGCCTCAACGAGGCCTGCTCCTCGGGCTGCGGCTCCTTCATCGCGACCTTCGCCGACTCCATGGGCATGACTGTCCAGGAGTTCGCGCAGGCTGCCGTGCACGGCGAGGCCCCGGTCGACCTGGGCTCCCGCTGCACCGTCTTCATGAACTCCCGCGTCAAGCAGGCGCAGAAGGAGGGCGCGACCATCGGCGACGTGGCCGCGGGTCTCAGCTACTCCGTGATCAAGAACGCTCTCTTCAAGGTCATCAAGCTGCGCGACTACGACGAGGTCGGCGAGTACATCGTCGTGCAGGGCGGCACCTTCATGAGCGACGCCACGCTGCGCGCCTTCGAGCTGCTCACGGGCCGCGACGTGATCCGCCCGGACATCGCCGGCACGATGGGCGCCTACGGCGCGGCGCTGCTCGCCCGCGACCGTGCGGGCGCCGCTGGCACCTCCGAGATCCTCTCCCGCGAGGAGATTGACGCCCTCCAGGTCAAGCACACCAACGTCCACTGCGGACGCTGCTCCAACAACTGCCTGCTCACCGTCAACACCTTTGGCGAGGGCCGCCGCTTCATCACGGGCAACCGCTGCGAGAAGGGCGCGGGCAAGACCAACAAGGACAAGAAGGACGCACCGAATCTCTTTGCCTTCAAGAACAAGCTCCTCTTCGACCGCCCCGTGCTGGATCCCGACGAGGCGCCCCGCGGTACCGTCGGCATCCCCCGCGCGCTCAACATGTACGAGAACTACCCCTTCTGGCACGCTTTCTTCACCAAGCTGGGTTTCTCGGTCGTGCTCTCCGACCAGACCAGCAAGCACACCTACGAGGCGGGCATCGAGTCCATGCCGTCGGAGTCCGTGTGCTACCCGGCCAAGCTCAGCCACGGCCACATCATGAACCTGCTGGCAAAGGATCCAGACTTCATCTGGATGCCCTGCGTGCGCTGGGAGCGCCAGGAGGACGACGGTGCCACCAACCACTACAACTGCCCGATCGTGATGAGCTACCCGCAGACGCTGGAGCTCAACGTGGACGAGCTCGCCGACCCCTCGGTCGAGTACCTGGCACCCTTCATCCCGTACGACAACAAGCAGACGCTCAAGCGCCGCCTGTACGAAATCATCTCGGAGCAGCGCGAGGCCGATGCGAAGCAGGGCAAGGGCCGCTGCAAGGGTCAGCACATCACGCGCGCCGAGATCGACGCCGCTGTCAATGAGGCCTGGGAGGCCGACCTCGAGTTCAAGGAGCAGATGCACCGCAAGGGCGACGAGGTCCTCGACTGGATCGAGAAGACGGGCGGTCACGGCATCGTGCTGGCTGGCCGTCCCTACCACAACGACCCCGAGATCAACCACGCGATTCCCGAGCTGATCAACGGCTTTGGTTTCGCCGTGCTGACGGAGGACTCCGTCGCGCACAAGATGGAGCCCGAGCGCCCGATCCGCGTGGTCGATCAGTGGATGTACCACAGCCGTCTCTACCGTGCGGCCCGCTTCGTCGCCACCCGCAACGACGTGGACCTCGTGCAGCTGCAGAGCTTCGGCTGCGGCCTGGACGCCCTGACCACCGACGAGGTGCAGGAGATCCTGGAGGCCTCGGGCAAGATCTACACCGTGCTCAAGATCGACCAGGTCTCCAACCTGGGCGCCGTCCGCATCCGCATCCGCTCGCTGATGGCAGCGCTGCGCGAGCAGGATGCCGAGCTGCGCCGCGAGGCCGCCGCGGGCCTCGTGTCCGAGGAGGTGCCCGCGGGCGTACACACCGCCGACGGCTCGCTCGAGCACGCACGTCAGACCGACCTCTCGCGCCGCGCGCCGGTGTACCGCAAGGCTGCCTCGGCCGCCTTCCCCAAGGTGCGCTTCACCAAGGAGATGCTCAAGGAGGGCTACACCATCCTGGCCCCGCAGATGAGCCCCATCCACTTCGAGCTGGTGGAGCCGCTGTTGCGCGCAAACGGCTTCAACCTGGTGCTGCTGCCCTCCGTCGACCACGGCGCGGTGGAGACCGGCCTCAAATACGTGAACAACGACATCTGCTACCCCTCGATCCTCACGGTGGGCCAGCTGATGGAGGCCGTGCTTTCGGGCAAGTACGACCTGGACCGCACCGCGCTGCTGATCAGCCAGACCGGCGGCGGCTGCCGTGCGACCAACTACATCTCGCTGATCCGCAAGGCCCTGCGTGACTCCGGCCACGACAACATCCCCGTGATCAGCCTGTCCATGGCCGCCGGCCTCGACGAGGACAACCCGGGCTTTGACATCAAGGACCCCCAGCTGCTCGTGCATGCCGCCTACGCGCTGCTCTACGGCGACGTGATTATGCAGCTGCTGTACCGCGTGCGCCCCTATGAGGCGGAGAAGGGTGCGGCCGAGCGTCTCTACGAGGCCTTTATGCGCCGTGCCAAGGTGCAGCTCATCCATTGCAGCCGCAAGGAGTTCTACCAGCTCTGCCAGGACACGATCGACGCCTTCGACCGTCTGCCGCTCGTCGACGACCGCTCCAAGCCGCGCGTGGGCGTGGTCGGCGAGATCCTCGTCAAGTTCCACCCGACGGCCAACAACGAGCTCGTGAAGGTCATCGAGGCCGAGGGCTGCGAGGCCAACGTGCCCGGCCTCATCGACTTCTTCCTCTACGGCATGGTCAACCCCATCGGCATGAACCACGAGCTGGGCACCCAGGCCTCCAAGCGCCTGATCAACAGCGCGGGCCTCAAGCTCTTCGCCGGCGTGCGCGGCCCGATCGACCGCATGCTCGCGCGCTCCGAGCGCTTCGAGCCCTACGAGGACATCCTCGAGCTGGCCAAGAAGGCCCAGACGGTCCTGTCGCTCTGCAACAACATGGGCGAGGGCTGGCTGCTGACTGCCGAGATGATCGACCTGATCGAGCACGGCACGCCCAACATCGTCTGCGCCCAGCCCTTCGCCTGCCTGCCCAACCACGTGGTCGGCAAGTCCGTGATCAAGCGCCTGCGCCAGATGCACCCCGAGTCCAACATCGTCGCCGTGGACTACGACCCCGGCGCGTCCGAGGTCAACCAGCTCAACCGCATCAAGCTGATGATCTCTGTGGCCAAGGAGAACTACAAGAACGGCCTGGGCTTCCGTCTGGCGAGTGACGACGACCCGACCATGCGTCCCGACCGTCCCGAGCTCGACGACTCTATCGTCAACGAGCGCGGCGGCTCGCACGCGATCCACCTGACGCCCGAGCAGCTTGCCCAGATCGAGCAGGCCAAGGTCGAGGCCGGCGTGAAGTAAGACGGACGTACGTGCCGCTGACCGAGCACCTCGCCGAGTAATCAGAGCAAGCCCCTGACTCACCGCATAATGAGTCAGGGGCTTTTTTTGCGTTGTACCGTCGGAGGGCTTTTTGGCAAGGGAGGGCCGCCGAGGAATGCCGCTTGGTTTTCTGCCAAAGATCCCCTGCCGGTTTCTTTCACGTCTTGTCAGGGGAGGGGATATGCCGCACGTGCTGCACGTCGCCTCGGGCGAAAACGTCCGCGAGCTCGGCGGCTATCCGGTCGATGGCGGCGAGACGCGCTACCACCGCTTCCTCCGGTCGGGATTTACGAGCGACCTCACCCCGCGCGACCTGCGCTACCTCGAGCGGTACGGGGTGCGGATGGTGCTCGACCTGCGCAGCGCCGCCGAGGTGCGCGCCCATCCCGACCCCTTCGCGCAACGGCCCGACGTGCGGTACTGCAACGTGAGCTTCTATGAGTTCAACCTGCACGACCCCTCGCTCGAGGCGTTGGCGGGGGACGACGAGACCCTGGTTGGCTTTCTGACCTCCAGCTATCTGGACATGCTTGCCACAAGCGAGGCGGTTCGCCTGATGTTTGCCTTTCTTGCCACCGCACAGGAGGACGAATGCGTGCTCTTCCACTGTACGGCGGGCATGGACCGCACGGGCGTTCTCGCGATGCTGGTGCTGGCGTTGGCTGGGGTGGACCGGACGCACATCATCGCGGATTATGCCTACTCCTATGCGACCACCGAGGAGGTCGACAGCTGGATTTTTGACGGCAGCACGCCTTCGGCGGGTGTCGACCCCTCTCTCTACGACGCGGCGATGCAGGTCATGGCCACGGTGTACGACCGGCTGCGCTCGGTATACGGGGATGTGGCCACCTACCTGCGGTCCTGCGGGGTGACCGAGGAGGAGCTGGACGCGGTCCGTACCCACCTGCTGTGAGGGTGCTATACCGCCAGTGCGGCAAGTCCGGCGATATAGGCGCAGACGGCCAAGACGGCGACGACGTCGCCCCTGCCGAAACGCAGCGGATGGTAGTGCGTGCGCTGCGCCCCGCCCTCGTAGCAGCGGGCGTCGAGCGCGCGCGAGAGGCCGTTGGCATGGTTGAGCGAGCTGGCCATCAGGGCTACCAGCACGGGGACGATCGCGCGCACGCGCCGCAACGGGGATCCCTGGCCTATCTCGGCCCCGCGCGAGGTCTGCGCGTCGACGACGGCTTGGGCCTCGTCGGCCAGCGTCGGGATGAAGCGCAGCATCAGGGAAAAGACCATCGCGAGCTCGTGACCGGGCAGACCGATGCGCGAGAGCGGGGCGAGCCCCGCGTCGAAGGCGTCCGTGAGCTGCGTCGGCGTGGTCGTGAGCAGCATGAGGGCGGCGGCAACCACCGCGATGACCAGGCGGAGGCTGTAGAGCAGCGCCACGCGCAGGCTGTCGGTCGTGACGGTGAGGACGCCCCAGCTCCACAGCACGTCGCCGGTCTTCACAAGGAAGAGGTTGAAGAGCGAGAGGACGAGCAGGGCCACGACGATGGGCCGGATGGATTCCACGGCCTTCGCGGCGGGGATGCGTGCGAGGTGCAGCAGCATCAGCACAAAGGCGTAGCCAAAGACGAGCTGCCAGGGATCGGTGATGAAGAAGACCGAGACCATCAGCACGAGCGCGGCGCCGACCTTGGTGCGCGGGTCGAGGCGGTGCACGACGGAGTCTGCGGGATAGTACTGGCCGAGTTTGATGCGCAGCGCCATGCTAGCCCTCCTTCCCGGAGAGAGCCCGGACGAGCGCGTCCGCCAGCGCGTCGAGCGAGAGCGGGTCGGCGAGGCCTGGGAAGCCGAGGCTGCCCAGGCGGCGGGCATAGCGCAGGGCGTGGGGCAGGCCGAGGCCCGACTCATGGAGCAGCGCCTCGTGCTCGGATGCAAAGACCTCGGCAGGCGCGCCGACCATCAGGACCTCGGACTGGTTGAGCACGACGACGCGGTCGCAACCCGCGGCCTGATCCATCGAGTGCGTGACCGTGAGGATGGTGACGCCATGAGCGTGCAGGTCGCGCAACAGCTCGCGGATCTGCCTGCGCCCGCGCGGGTCGAGGCCCGCCATCGGCTCGTCGAGCACGAGGACGTCCGGGTGCATCGCGAGCACGCCGGCGATTGCGCACAGGCGCTGCTGGCCCCCGGAGAGCTCAAAGGGGGAGGCGTCCTCCTTGCCCGCGAGGCCCACGAGCCGCAGCGCATGCGCCACGCGCCGGTCGACCTCGTCGGCGGGCAGCCGTAGGTTGGTGGGGCCAAAGGCGACGTCCTGCCGCACCGTCTCGGCGAAGAGCTGCCGCTCGGGATGCTGCATCACGTAGCCGACGTGTCCGTGGAGGCGACGCCGGTCACGGCGGGCGGACGTGCCGATGCCGCTCACGGTGACAGTGCCCGCGTCGGGCGCCTCGAGCGCGCAGACCAGGCGCACGAGCGTGGACTTGCCCGAGCCGGTCTGGCCGATGATGGCGCAGGAAGACCCGCGCGGCACCTCGAAGCTCACGTGGTCAAGCGCGGGCCGTGCGTCGGTGCGCGCATCCCCATCGTGGTAGGAGTACACGACATCGTGTAGGGCGATCGCGGCACTCCCGTCGGGGGAAGGCATGCCGTCGGACTCAGTGCTCACACCCGAAAAGGCGAAGACGGCTTGCACCCTCGAAACTCGGCCTGCGGCCTCAGACAGTCTCGGGTCCCGCAAGTCGCCTTCGCCTTTTCTGCTCGCAAAATCGTCCGCCATCACGCCTCCCCCCGACGGGAGCGCTGCGATCTCAGGTCCTGTCCGTGCGTCTTCCCTCGCGAGGGAGATGAGCTCGTCTGCCAGCGCGTCCTCGTCGCAGGTCCAGGTGACGGGAACGCCCGCCCGCCGGAGCCTGCTTGCCAGCTGGGCCGTGAAGGGCTCGTCGAGGCCCAGGCGCTCCAGCTCCTCTCCGTGGGTGAAGACCTCGGCCGGCGTGCCCTGGAGCGCGACGCGGCCGTGGTCCATCACGATCGCGCGGTCTGCGGGAAGCGCCTCTTCCATGAAGTGGGTGATGTGCACGATGGTGGTGCCTGCCGCATGCAGGCGGTCCATCACGTGCAGGATCGAGCGCCGGCCGCGCACGTCGAGCAGCGCGCCCGGCTCGTCGAAGACGATCGCGGCGGGCTCCATCGCGAGGGCGCCGGCGATGGCGACGCGCTGCTTCTGTCCGCCGGAGAGCCTGGTGGGGTCCGCCTGGGCATAGTCGTCGAGGGCGACGCGGTGCAGCTCGCGTGCCACACGTGCGGCGATCTCCTCGGTGGGGACGGAGAGGTTCTCGGGCCCAAAGGCGACGTCGTCGGCGACGACGGAGGTCACGATCTGGTCGTCGGGGTTTTGGAAGACGAGCCCGAGCTCGCGGCGGGCGGTGCGGTAGGCGTCGAAGTCGGGCTGACCGTCCGTGCACACCCGCTGCCCCGCAAGCGTCACGTCGCCGGCGTCCGGGGCGAGCAGGCCGCAGAGCACGCCCGCCAGCGTGGACTTGCCCGAGCCGTTGGCGCCCAGGACCACGAGACGCTCGCCGCGGCGTATGCGCAGCGTCACGTCGTCAAGGGCTCGCACGCCGCCCTCATAGACGAGGGTGACGTGCGAGAGGTCGAGCAGGATGTCGTCGGGTCCGGTGGGCATCGTGTGTCTTCGTTGGCGAGACTAGTTGCCGAGCGCCCTGGTCACAGGCTTGTAGATGAGCGCGGTCACGACGCAGTTGATGCCGATCTTGATGAGGTTGAAGGGCAGCAGTGCCGGGACGATGAGCGCGGCGACCTGGTCGGCGGGCATGCCGGTGTAGAAGGGCGTGATGATGAGGTTGCCCACGATGCAGGCGGCGAGGCACACCACGGCGCCCACGACCATGCCGACGATCGCGCCCTTGAGGGTCGTGTTGCGGCGATAGATGAGCGACGCGGGCATGACCAGCGTGAACGTCGCCAGGATCGCCATGATCACGCCGTAGACGCCCGAGGACGTGGCGAAGTGTACGAGGTAGGGCAGGATGGAGACGACCGCACCGGTGGCGGGACCAAAGACAAAGCCGGCGATCAGCGCGACGATGCCCGAGGGGTCGTACTTGAGCCAGGGGACGCCCGGCAGGATCGGGAACTCCAGGATGAGCGTCGAGATCGCCGCGGCTGCGCAAAAGAGCGCCGTGACGGCGATGCGCTTGGTGGACCAGCCGTTCGCCGCGGTGGTCGTGGAATGGGTGTCGTGCCTGTTGGTGCTGGAGATTTGTGCCATGGTGGCTCCTCGTTTCTCCCATCCGGACTATACCGTTGGTCCCGGACTCGCACCGGGTCAACCGCTCCCGCGGGTCGCGGACTTCGGGCGTCGCCACGACGCACCGTCACCGCCAGTGGGGAATCTCACCCCGCCCTGAAACTGACACATGCACTATAGCCGTTATCGCAGCGCGCCTCAAGGGAGCCGGTTAAATCCCACTGATGCGCTATGAGAAGACATACTTCACACATTTTACGCGGTGCCGTTTCAGAGCATGTCCGCCGCGTCGCGTATGATGTGACAAGACGGACATGGGGTATCGGAGGCCGCGATGACAGAGCTGGTGGGAAAGATCGTGTACCTGGCGGTGGCGGTTGCCGTGGCGCTGGTGGTGCAGCGCATCCTGGTGCGCATCGCGCGCAAGGCGTTCGCGGCGTCCGACCTGCCGTCCGCCTCGATCTTTATCAACGTGCTGCGCGCCCTGATCTGGTCCCTTGCGCTGATCTCCGTGCTGCAGCCCGTGTTTGGCGTGCAGCCGACGGCCTTTGTGACCGCCCTGGGCGTCGTCTCCGTCGCGATCTCCCTCGGCCTGCAGGACACGATCTCCAACCTGATTGGCGGTTTCTCGCTGTTGCTGTTCCGCGTGATCCAACCGGGCGACCATGTGACGGTCGGCAGCGTGACGGGTACGGTCCGCGACGTCACGTGGCGCTCGACCGCGGTCGTCGACCTGGCCGGCAACCTGCAGATCATCCCCAACTCGGTCCTCAACAGCACCTCGCTGACCAAGGTCACGGACAAGAACTTCAATTGCGCCAAGCTCCCGCTGCTGGTGCGCGCCGATGCCGACCTCTCTGACGTCGAGGCCGACATCCGCGCCGCCGCGGCGTCCGCACTGGTCGGCCGCACCGACCCGGCAAACGACCTGGTCCTGCACTACAGCGGCACCCAACTCGGCGGTGCCCCCCTTACCTGCTATATCTATCTCGTGCCCGATGCGAGCACGTTTGACGCGGTGGACGATATGATGCGTGCCCTGTCGGGCGCGGAGTGGCTGGCCGCATAGGTGCGGCCGAGCGACCGGGCGCAATGAGACGGACGGAGGAAGACCCGCCTATGGCACAGAAGATCACCCATGTGTACCTGATCCGGCACGGTCAGGCGTATTGGAACGTGGTGCACAAGATGCAGGGCCAAGTCAACATCCCGTTGACCGATACCGGGCGCGCCCAGGCGCGCGCCCAGCGCGACCGTTTGGCCGGCGTCCCCTTTGACCTGTGTTTCACGAGCCCGCTCGGCCGCGCGCGCGAGACGGCGGCCATCGTTTTGGTGGACCGCCGCACGCCCGTGGTCGTGGAGCCTCGCCTGATCGAGCAGGCATACGGTATCTGCGAAGGTGCGTCTCACGAAGAGTTTTTCCGCAGGGAATCGCCTGTCTACGGCTACCTCAACGACCCGGCACACTACACGCCTGCGATCGGGGGAGAGACATTCGACGAGCTCAACGACCGTGTGGCTGCCTTCATCGACGAAACCCTGCTACCGGCGACGGCCGACGCGCACGACATCCTCGTCGCCGCGCACGGCGCCGTGCTCTGCTCGCTTGTGAACACGCTGGTCGGCGGGGTGCCGGTCGCCGATTTCTGGCAACGCAAGCTGCCCCATGCGGGTGTCGGGTCCTTTGCCGTAGTGAACGGGGTGCCCGACATGGCCACGCTCGACCTCGACCGCACGGCAATCGAGGTCTGACGCGGGGTGGTGCCGGGGCTGGGATTTAGACGCACGGGTACGCCGCAGGAGGAGGTCGATATGAAAATCGGGATCATCGGTGCCATGGACGTCGAAGTCGCCCCGATTCTCGAGAAGATGCGGGATGCGCGGACGGACGTGCGGGCCCGGATGGGGTTCACGGAGGGCACGCTCGGCGGCGCATCCATCGTCGTGGCCCGAGCGGGCGTCGGCAAGGTCAACGCCGGCATCTGCGGCTATGTGCTGACCTGCGAGTACGGGTGCGACACGGTCGTCTTCACCGGTGTCGCGGGGTCGGTCGCACCCGAGGTCCGCGTGGGCGACGTCGTGATCTCCACCGACTGCGTCTACGACGATGTCGATGCGACCAATCTGGGTTATGCGCCGGGCGAGGTGCCGCAGCTGGGCACGGCGCATTTCGATGCGGACCCGGCTTTGCGTAGCGCGGCGGTCGACGCGGCACGCAAAGCGGCAGCCGAGGTCTCGCCCGGCACACACGTCCACGAGGGTACGGTCGCCTCGGGCGACAGCTTCGTCTGCACGGTCGAGGACGCAAGCCGCTCCCATGAGGTGTACGGAGCCCTCTGCCACGAGATGGAGGGTGCGGCGGTCGCGCAAGCCTGCTGGCTCACGCAGGTACCCTTCGTTGTGATCCGGGCCATCTCCGACTCCGCGTACGGTTTCGACCTCGATGAGTACAACGCAGGCGAGCTGGCTGCGGCGGAGCTGGCGGGTGCCGTCACTGTGCGGCTGGTCGCTTCCCTCGTCCACAGCGGCTGACGGCGTCGGCGATGTGCGCGTAGAGTAGGCCGACTGCACTGGATACGACCGCCGCGGCCAGGATTGCGCACTTCGCGGCGTTGGTCTCGGCGGGGCTGAAGGCGAGGCCTGCGATCAGGATGGACATGGTGAAGCCGATGCCGCCCATGATGCTCACGGCGACGATCTGACGCCAGTTCACGTGCTCGGGCAGCGAGAAGAGGCCCGTCTTGACCAGGATGAAGGTGATGCCGATGATGCCGATCGGCTTGCCGAGGACGGCGCCCGCAAAGACGCCCTGTGCGATGGGGTCGGCGAGTATCGCCATCGGGTCGGCGCCCACGACGCGTACCTGCGCGTTCACAAAGGCAAAGAGCGGCAGGATGATGAAGTTCACCGGCGCGGAGAGGTTGCGCTCGGCGCGCTGCAGGGGCGGGCGCACATGGTGCATCACGCGCTCCACAGCCCAGGCGGCGGCGGTGAAGTCGTGCTGGCCGAGGACGTGCGACTCGTCGTCGTACTCGTCGTCGAGCTTGACGCCCTCGGTGTGGAGCCAGCCGCGCAGGTCGTCCAGGCGGACGTCGGAACGCACGGGCAGGAAGAAGGCCAGGATCACGCCGGCGAGCGTCGCGTGGATGCCCGAGTTGTACATGCAGAACCACAGGATGATGCCGACGACCGTATAGGGTTTGAGCGAGTAGACGCGCGCGCGGCTGAGGAGCCACAGGCCAAAGACGGCGGCGAGCGAGGCGGCGACCCACATCACGTCGATCGTCTGCCCGTAGAAGAGCGCCAGGACGACGATCGCGAGGATATCGTCGGCGATCGCCAGGGTCTGGAAGAAGATCTTGGTCTCAGGCGCGATGCGGTCGCCGAGCAGGGACATCACGCCGATGGCAAAGGCGATGTCGGTGGCGATGGGGGTGGCCCAGCCGTGTGTGGCACCGCCGGCGTTGATCGCGAGGTAGATCAGGGCGGGTGCCGCGACGCCGCCGACCGCGGCGAGCATGGGGAGGGCTGCCTGTTTGGGGTGACGTAGCTGACCGACGGTCATCTCGTATTTGAGCTCCACACCCACGAGCATAAAGAAGAGCGTCATCAGGCCGTCGTTGATGAACTGCTCGAGCGTGATGGAAAAGGCGAAGGGGCCGAGCCCGAGCGAGAAGGGGGCCTCAAACACCTCGTGCACGGCCTCGTATGCGGGGGAGTTGGCGACAAACACCGCGGCGATCGCGGCGAAGACCATCACGGCGGCGGCGACCGACGAGTCGGAGGTGAACCTCTCGAGCTCGCTGCGCTGCTCGAGTCGGTGGACGACGGCGGGCTCGTCGATCATGCTCGTGAGGGCGTCGATGGGCGTCTCGTTTTGGAGCTCGCTTGTATCCACGTTCGTCTTGTCCACGTTCGTCTTGTCCATTACCGTCCCCTCCGGCGGTGGCCGTGTCGATCGTCTCGCCTTAGCACGATTATCCCGTATAGGAGTTTGCGCACACAAGATATTCAGTATCGCGCAACGGTATTGTGCAAGGGTTATAGTTAGAGGCGACAAGAGGCACGGGCGCGCTGGCGCACGGGAGGGGATCGCATGAACGAGCAGCGTATCGCTGTCATCACCGATTCGGGCACGGACGTGCCTGCCGACTTTTGCCGCGAGCACGATGTGCGCGTCGTACCGCTGCGCATCAATTTCAGCGACGGCACGAGCTATCGCAGCGGCGTCAACATCACCCCGCCCGAGCTGCTCGACCGTATGCAGGCGGAGATACCCAAGACGTCCCTGCCGTCTCCCGACGAGATCCGCCGCGCCTTTGAGCAGGCGCGCAGCGACGGTTACGAAAAAGCGGTCATGGTGACCCTGTCGTCCGGCCTGTCCGCCACCAATCAGACGGCGATGATGGTCGCCTCACAGGTCGAGGACTTCCCGATCATCGTCGGCGACTCGCTCTCGATCGGTATCGCCGCCGGCATGATCGTGATGGAGACCGTCCGCCTGATCGAGGAGGGTGTGCCTTTCGAGGAGCTGGAGGCGCGCATCGAGGGTCTCGCACACGCGGGGCGTGTCTTCTTTGCCGTCAAGGACATGGGCTATCTGCACCGGGGCGGCCGCATCAACGACACGATCTACCGTCTGGGCAAGGTGCTCAACATCAAGCCCGTGCTGATGTGCGACCCCGAGGACGGTCACTACATCCTCTCCAAGAAAGCCCGCGGTTGGGAGCGCGCCCTCGACACCGAGGTCAAGCTCGTGGTCGACCAGGCAAAGGGCTACAAGAAGGTCTGCCTGGCTGTGTGCTGCTACGAGACGAGCGACCTTTTCGACAAGCTCGATGCGCGGCTGCGCGAGGCGGTCGCGCCGTATGCCGAGGTCGTCGACGTGATCCACGCCAACCTCTCGCCCGACCTGCTCGTGCACACCGGCCCCGACCTGGTGGGGTTGGGCGTCCTCGGTCTGGAGTAAGACGGGCTACTTGGCTTGAGTAAGACGGGCTATTCGGTCTGGAACAAGACGGATACCCGGGCTCAGGAATGACCCGCTACTCCACGGTGCCGTAGACGTAGGCCCAGCCGTGCGCGGTGATGATGGAGTTGAGCTGGTCGCAGAGCCGTGCGCGCTTGTAGCGGCCCGCGGGTAGCAGTTCGACTACCTCGATGAGGTCCTCCGGCAGGTCGTCTACCTCGGCACGCACGACGACGTCCATCCGCGAGACCGCCTGCGAGGGTCCGACCGCATAGAGCTCGTCCACCAGCTTTTGCAGCTCGCCGTACTCGGGGGCGGGGCGGCTCCCGGCGGGGGAGGCCTCGTGCCTGCGCTTGTCTGTGTAATCAGTATCTTTCATGTGCTCCATAGTAGCGGATATGGTGTCGGCGCGGGCGATATACTCATATCAACCGACCCGTACGATTGTCGGCATGCCACCCAAGATGTTGGGCGGGCGTTTTTGAGACGGGCCCTCTCGGGGCCCCGTACAAGAGACTCACGTTTGGAGGCTCACACATGGCAAACATCTACGAGCAGATGGACGCGGCGCAGCTCGATGCCGAGATCGCACAGCTCGAGCAGAAGGTCGAGGAGATCCGCGGCCAGCAGCTCGCGCTCGATATGGCGCGCGGTAAGCCCTCGCCCGAGCAGACCGCTCTCTCGCGTCCCATGCTGGACCTGGTCAATTCCCAGACGGACTTCACGGCGGCGGGCGGCGTGGCCGACAACTACGGTTTCCCCGACGGCCTGCCCGCGGCCCGTGCGCTGGCGGCTGACCTGCTCGACGTCGACCCGGCAAACGTGATCGTCTCGGGCTCCGCGAGCCTCCACATCATGTTCGACCTCGTCAACCATGGCTTCGTCAAGGGCGTCGCAGGTCATGAGCCCTTCTACAAGCAGGGCCCTGTCAAGTGGCTCTGCCCCGCTCCCGGCTACGACCGTCACTTCCGCGTGACCGAGTACCTCGGATTCGAGAATGTCCCCGTGCCGATGGGCCCCGACGGTCCCGACATGGACGTGGTCGAGGAACTCGTGCGCGACCCTGCGGTCAAGGGTATCTGGTGCGTGCCCAAGTACGCCAACCCCACGGGCGTCACCTATTCCGACGAGGTCGTCCGCCGTTTCGCCGCGCTCGAGCCGGCGGCGCCGGACTTCCGCATCTACTGGGACAACGCCTACATCGTCCACGACTTCGAGGACGAGGGCGACGAGCTGCTCAACATCTTCGACGCCCTCGCCGAGGCGGGCAAGACGGACCTGGTCTACGAGTTCGCCTCCACGTCCAAGGTCACCTTCCCCGGCTCCGGCATGTCCTGGGTCGCGGCGAGCCCCGCGGACATCGCCGAGGTGCGCTCCGCGCTCGCGGTCGAGCAGGTCGGCCCCGAGAAGTTCACCGAGCTCGCGCACGTGCTCTTCCTGCACGATGCCGCGGGTGTCCGCGCCCACATGCGCAAGCACGCCGCAATCGTGAAGCCCCGCTTCGACCTCGTGGCCTCCAAGCTCGCCGAGGGCCTGGGCGAGACGGGCGTCGCCACCTGGAGTCACCCGCGCGGCGGCTATTTCGTGAGTTTCGACGGTCCCGAGGGCTCGGCCAAAAAGATCGTGGCCACGATGGCCGACCTCGGCGTCAAGATGACCGGAGCTGGCGCGACCTGGCCCGGTGGCAACGACCCCCACGACACCAACATCCGCATCGCCCCGACCTACCCCTCGCTCGAGGACCTCGGCGCCGCGCTGGATGTCTTTGTGGTGGTCGTCAAGCTGGTCTCGGCCCGGCTCGCGCGCGCGGCGAAGTAGGGGGTCGGACGTCCGGCCACACCCCGCGGCCGGGGCGTTCCGCAGCCCCGGCGCCGCGCTTGCTGCAGGATCGTTCCTCTAACCTGCGCTTTGTATGGGCGCCAACAAAAAGGGAATACCTGTCGGAGATAATCCACGGCGGCTTCACGGAGTCGCCGTGATATTTCTGTACAATATTGGCTCGTCTGTGTCGACGGGAAGGCAAAGCAAGACGATGGCAAACAACAAGAGCGGTAGGAAATCGGCCTCCAAGATGAAGCCGGCTGCCGCGAGCAAGAAGGACGCGCCCCGCCAGGAGGCGGCCGCAAAGGGCAAGAAGAAGCACAACGTGCGCAAGACCGCGACCACCGTGGTCATCGTCTTCTTTGCCGTGTTGATGGCGCTCTCCATGATGCTGCCTTCCTTTGTGCAGATCTTCTCCTCCAACAGGGCGGCGGAGCAGGCCCAGCCCGAGGAGGAGGCGCCCACCTACGGCAGCGACGCCGAGGTGTCCGCCGACACCAACACGGCCAGCGTGGACGGCGTCTTCAACACCTACGCCGACGAGATCTCCTCGCTCAAGGACAAGCTCTCGGGCGACAGCGACAACCTCGCCTATATCCTCAACCTCGGCCAGGCGTACATGAACTGCGCCTACCAGGCGTCCCAGTACGCCAGCACGGACGACGACAGGGTGCGCGTCAACGAGTATTTCGACAGTGCCATCGGGTATTTCGACCAGTACCTCGGGCTGCAGGAATCCGACGCGGTCAAGGTGGACCGCGCGCTCTGCCAGCTCTACGAGGGCGACACGTCCGGGGCGACCAGCGCGCTCGAGCAGCTGACCGCCGACTCGCCGGACTACGGTCCCGCGTGGGCCAACCTCGGCCTCGCGTACGAGGTCTCGGGCGACACCGCAAAGGCAAAGGAAGCCTACCAAAAGGCTGAGGAAGCCGACCCCGACGACACCTACGGTTCGTACTCGTTTGCCCAGCAGCGCCTGGCCCAGATCAACGAGAGCGCGGCGCAGGCTGCCGAGCAGGCGGCCGGCGCATCGGAGGGCTCGGACGCGTCGGACTCAACGGGCGTGTCGGGCCTCACAGAGGCGCTCGGCGGCAACGGCAATTAGGACGTGAAGGAGCACAGGATATGGCAGTGACCATTGACATCGTTCCGGATGCGGAAAAGACGCAGGTCAAACTAGCCGGCGAGGTCGACGTCTCGAACGCCGACGAGCTGCGGCAGGCCCTGGCGGGTGTCTTTGCGCAGGACACAAAGGCTCTCGAGATCGATATGGCCAATGTGCCCTATATCGACTCGACCGGCATCGGCGTACTGGTCGGGGCGGCGCACGAGGCGTCCGACGCCGGCGTCGCATTTGCCGTCGTCAACCCGCAGCGCAACGTCGCGCGTGTGCTCACGCTGCTCGACGTGGCGGACAAGCTAGGTGTCCGGACCCGCGACTAAGATAGTCTCGAGGGGGCAATAGAAAGGATCCCGCGTGTTTGGCATAGGTTCCAACGAGCTACTCATCATCCTTGTATTCGCATTCCTGCTCTTCGGCCCGGACAAGCTCCCGGGCATGGGCAGGACGATCGGCCGCGCCCTGCGCCAGTTCCGCGAGGCGCAGGAGGGCTTCACCTCGGTCGTGCAGTCCGAGGTCGTCGACCCGCTGACCGAGGCCATCAACGACCCCGACGCGGCCAAGAAGAAGCGCGAGGCCGCAAAGGCCGGTGCGGCGGAGGACGCCGACATCGACGATGCTCCCCAGGTCGCGCAGCACGAGGAGACCTTCGCCGAGCGCCGTGCCCGCCTCAAGAAGGAGAAGGAGCAGCGCGAGGCCGCGGAGGCGGCCGCAGCGGAGGCGGCCGCAGCCGAGGGCTCCGAGTCGCCTGCCGCAGGCGCCGATGCCCCCGCCGCGGTTGAGGCGCCCGCCCCCGTCGCGGACGACAACTCAGATTCCGATGCGGACACCGACGCCGATGCCGACGCGTCCGCCCAACCCGCGCCCGAGCCGGCCAAGCCCGACACGAGCGCCGCGGCGCTGTACTCGCTTACGCCCAGGAAGGAGGGCGGGGACGAGTAAGCACGTCCCCCAACGCTTATGCCTGTAGGACCAGCACGCATGCCGCTGATGGATCACCTCGGTGAGCTCCGTCGGCGCCTGACCATCATCGTGGTGTCCGTCCTTGCCACCACGCTTGTCGTCTATTTCGCGACCCCGACCCTCATCGACGTGATGATGGACGCCATCCGCAACGCCATGCCCAAGGGCACGGAGCTCACGGTGCTGACCGCCCTGGGCGGCTTCACCATCCGCTTCAAGGTCGCGCTCTTCTTTGGCGCCATCGTCTGCACGCCGATTATCGTGTGGGAGATCATGGGCTTCATCCTGCCCGCGCTCAAGGAAAAGGAGAAGCGCTGGGTTGTGCCGACCGTGGCCACGATGATCGCGCTCTTCTTCGTCGGCATGGTCTTTTGCTACTTCATCATCCTGCCCGCCGCCTTTGGCTGGCTGATCGACCAGACCACCGCCTTTGCCTCCGCGACGGCCAACGCCGAGGACTACCTCGACATCATGATGCTGATCGAGGTCGCTTTCGGCGTGATGTTCCAGCTGCCGCTCGTGATCTTCTACCTGTCGGTGCTGCACGTCATCCCATACGCCACCTTCCGTGGCAACTGGCGCTACGTCTACGTGATTCTGCTCACGCTCTGCGGCATCTTCACGCCCGACGGCTCGCCGGTCACCATGATCCTCATGTATTTCCCGATGCTGCTGCTCTATGAGGCCGCGCTCGCCGTCGCCCGCAGCGTGATCACCCGACGGGACGGCAAGCAGGCCCTCAAGTGGACCCGCGAGGACTACGAGGAGCACGCGTTCGAAAACGAGGACTAGGCGCGTCCGGCCACAATCGCAATACGCCCGCGGGCGAGGACCAAACGAGGCATCAAACGCAGCAGTAAGAGGCACACATACAGAAGGAACAGCGCATGAAGCTGGTCGTCACCGAGAAAAACGACGCCGCACAGCAGATCGCACGACTCTTGTGCGACGTGGGCCGTCCCAAGGCGGACAAGGTCTACAGTACCCCCATCTACCGGTTCACCCACGAGGGCGACGAGTGGGTGACCATCGGCCTGCGCGGGCACATCATGGCCCCGGATTTCCCGCCGGCGCTCAAGTACAGCAAGACCGAGGGCTGGTACGGCGAGACGGCCGACGGTGAGCATCTGCCCGCAGACATCCCCGACACCCTCGCGCGGCCGCCCTACGACTCCAAGCGCAAGCCGTATCTCAAGGACGGCATCGATATCAAGGGCTGGAAGGTCCCGAGCCTGCCGTACCTGGTCTGGGCCCCGATCGAGAAGGACCCCGCCGAGAAGGAGATCATCCGCTCGCTCAAGAACCTGGCCAAGAAGGCCGATTTCATCGTGATCGGCACCGACTTCGACCGCGAGGGCGAGCTCATCGGCTCCGATGCCCTGCGCCAGATCCGCGAGGTCGCGCCCGACACCGAGGTCGCGCGTGCCCGTTACTCCGCCTTCACCAAGGCCGAGATCGACCATGCTTTCGCCAACCTCGTCCCGCTCGACCAGGACCTGGCCGACGCCGGCGAGAGCCGCCAGTACATCGATCTGATCTGGGGTGCCGTCCTCACGCGCTACCTCACGATGGCCAAGTACGGCGGGTTCGGCAACACCCGCCCCGCCGGCCGCGTGCAGACCCCGACGCTGGCGTTGGTCGTGGCGCGCGAACGCGAGCGCCAGGCTTTTGTTCCCAAGGACTACTGGGTGATCGCCGGTACGGCCAAGCGCCCCAAGGACGACGAGGACGCCGCCTTTAAGATCTCGCACCCCGGCCACGGCACCAAGAAGGACGGGCGTTTCTGGAACGAGGGCGAGGCCAACGCGACCTACGACCGCGTGAAGGATGCCCGGACGGGCACGGTGACCTCGGTCGAGAAGAAGAGCCGTACCGTGCGCCCGCCTGCACCCTTTAACACGACCTCGCTGCAGGCCGCCGCGGCCGGCGAGGGCATCTCGCCGGCACGCACGATGCGCCTGGCCGAGTCGCTGTACATGGACGGCCTGATCTCGTACCCCCGTGTGGACAACACGGTCTACCCCGCGTCGCTGGACCTGCGCGACGTGGTCAAGACCCTCTCCGCGGTGCCCAACTACCGCGAGGTCGCGAGCGCACTGCTGCGCCGCGACAAGCTCACCGCCACGCGCGGCAAGCAGGAGACCACCGACCACCCGCCTATCTACCCGACGGGCGCGGCCGACCCCGACCGGCTCGAGCCTGCGGCGTGGAAGCTCTACAACCTGATTGCGCGCCGCTTCCTGGCCACGCTCTGCGACGCGGCCGTCGTGGAGGACACCAAGGTCGAGATCGATATCGCGGGGGAGGGCTTCCGCGCGTCGGGCTCCGTGCTCGCACGTGCCGGCTTCCGCGCGATCTACCCCTACGGCCTGCGCAAGGACGAGCAGTTGCCCGTGCTGGTGCAGGGCGACACGGTGGACATCCTCGGTATCAAGGAGGACCACAAGCAGACCGAGCCGCCGGCGCGCTACAGTCAGGGCCGTCTGATCCAGGAGATGGAGAAGGCGGGCCTGGGCACCAAGTCCACGCGCGCGTCCATCATCCAGCGCCTGTACGACGTGAAGTACCTCAAGAACGACCCCGTC
The DNA here is from genome assembly GCA_900314685.1 of uncultured Actinomycetes bacterium. Taxonomy (GTDB): domain Bacteria; phylum Actinomycetota; class Coriobacteriia; order Coriobacteriales; family Atopobiaceae; genus Olegusella. Next base: position 31,150 of record OMWE01000004.1, read on the forward strand.
GAGCCCAGCCAGCTGGGCATGGCCGTGATCGACGCCCTCTCGACCTATGCACCGCACATCACGACGCCCGACATGACCGCCGAGCTCGAGGGCGACATGACCAAGGTGGCTGAGGGCCACGAGACCCAGGAGCAGGTTGTCACGCACTCGCGTGCGCTGCTCGCGAGCATGATGGACGGGCTGATCGACCACAAGGACGACCTGGGTGAGGCGATCTCGGACGCCGTGACCGCCGACGCCAAGGTCGGCACCTGCCCCAAGTGCGGCAAGGACCTCGTAATGAAGCACTCGGCCAAGACGCGTTCGAGCTTCATCGGCTGCATGGGCTGGCCGGACTGCGACGTCACCTACCCCGTGCCGACCGGCCGCATCGAGCCGCTCGAGGGCGACGCGGGCGTGTGTCCCGAGTGCGGCGCGCCGCGCATCAAGGTGCACCCTTTCCGCTCGCGCGCGTACGAGACCTGCGTGAACCCGCAGTGCCCGACCAACGCCGAGCCCGACGTCGTGGTGGGCGACTGCAAGACCTGCGCCGAGATGGGACGCGTCGGCCAGCTGATCGCGCACAAGTCCGAGCGCACGGGCAAACGCTTCATCCGCTGCTCCAACTACGACGAGTGCGGCACCAGCTACCCGCTGCCCCAGCGCGGTAAGCTCGAGGCGACGGGCGAGACCTGCCCGGACTGCGGCGCGCCCATGGTCATCGTGCACACGCAGCGCGGCCCCTGGAAGATTTGCGTCAACATGGACTGCCCGGGCAAGGAAAAGAAGACCACGACGCGCAAGCGCGGCTCCTCGGCAACCAAGCGTAGCTCCTCTGCATCCAAGAAGACGACTAAGCGCTCGAAGTAAGCCGGGTGCTCGAGATAAGGTAACAAGCCGCCGAAGCGACGGCCCGTCGAAAGGTGGAGACAATGGCACAGACAGACGATCCGGTCGAGCTCTTCGATATGCACGTGGCTCACATCGGTATCAACACCGACAGCCCCGAGGAGGCGGACGCCGTCGCCGGGCAGTTCGAGACCCTGATGGGCCTGCCTGCGCGCCATCCCGCGCCTGTCTCCACCTTTGCGGGCACGCTCGTCGAGGTCATGAACAACGGCGGTCGCGGAGAGAAGGGCCACATCGGCTTCTACGTCAACGACATCCCCGCAGCTGAGAAGTGGTTCGCCGCGCGTGGCTTTGAGATCAACGAGGACTCCCGCGCTCTCAACCCCGACGGCACCACCCACCTGGTCTACTTCAAGCAGGAGATTGCTGGCTTCGCCATCCACCTGACCGAGGACAAGTAAGCGGCGGAGCTATCGCACGAAATTGGTGTGGAGATGCTCGTTGTCGGGATGCGGCAGGCAGTTCTGCTTGCCCAGCTCGATCAGCTTGAGCATCCACGCCATGTTCTTGCCCAGGTTGTACATGGTGTTGAGGCCCTCGACGTCCGTCTTGACCTCCTCGGCCTCGGCGCCGTAGACGTGGTTCCAGTAGGTCGATGACACGATCGGCATCTGGTTGATCGAGAAGTACTTGTTGATCACGTCCATGGAGCAGACCTGGCCGGCGCGACGGGCACTGAAGACGGCCGCGGCGGGCTTGAAGGCGAGGCTGCGACCGGCGGAGTAGAAGAGGCGGTCCATGAAGGTGATGAGCCTGCCGGACGGGTGCGCATAGTAGACGGGCGAGCCAAAGACGAAGCCGTCGGCCTCCGCAGCCTTCACCGCGAACTCGTTGACGCAGTCGTCGAAGACGCACCTGCCCAGCTCGCTGCACTTGTGGCAGGCGATGCAGTCGGTCATGGGCTTGTTGCCGATGAAATAGATCTCGGAATCGATGCCCTCCTCAGCGAGCGAGCGGGCGATCTCTTCCAGTGCCGCGTTGGTGCATCCCTTGGGGTGCGAGCTGCCGTTGACCAGAAGTACCTTCATAGGAGACCCCCTCTGCTCTCATCGACGGGCTGACGGGACGAGAAGAACAGCGCAGTGCCGTCAGGACCGATACGGTGCAAACTATACTATACCGCAGCGCGGCTGACAAACATGCCAGTCCGCCGAGGCATGCGACTGGGAGATGAGCCGCGAGGAGTGGTACGAGATCTACCTCGCCGGCGGTCACCGTCTGCCGTGAGCGGACTCGAGCACCAGCTCGCCTGCGGGATTCAGCTCGAGCGGCGTCGGCGGCCGGAAGAGGTAGCCCTGCAGCATCTCGCATCCCATGTGTTGCAGCAGGAGGCGCTCCTCTTCTGTCTCGACGCCTTCGACGAGCGTGCAGGAGCCTAGGCGTCTGGCCAGGTCGAGCACGGAGACGAGCACGTCGCGCGCCCGCTGGTTGCGGTCGAGGCCCTCGAGGAAGCCCATGTCGACCTTGAGCACGTCGAACCGGTAGTCCTTGAGCATACTCAGCGAGGAGTAGCCGGTGCCGAAGTCGTCCAGCCAGATCTCAAAGCCGGCGTCGTGCAGGCGGGCGAAGACGGACCTCACCTTCTCCTCGGCGAGGACGCTCTCGGTGACCTCCAGGTTGACGAGCCCGTGGGGGACGGCGAAGCGGTCGCAGGTGTCCGTGACCGTCTTGCAGACATCCATGAGGGAGAAGTCGAGCGGGGAGAGGTTCACCGACACCGGGACGACAGGGCGTCCTGCCGCGAGTGCCGCTGCAAGGTCGCGACAGACCAGCTCGAGCATGCGGCGGTCGAGTCGGTGGATAAGACGTGCTCGCTCGAGCACGCCGACGAACGACGCGGGGGGCAGCAGCCCGTACACGGGGTCGTCCCAACGGGCGAGGGCCTCAAAGGCGCAGACGTCACCGGTAGCCGCGCGGACAATCGGCTGGTAATAGGCCCTGACGGTCTCGGACGCGAGAGCCTCCGGCAGGCGGGTGATCACGTACTGCCCGGTGCTGACCGAGCGGTCGAGGTCCTCGTCGTAGCGGCGCACGAACCGGTCGTAGCGGCCTTTGATGCTGTCGCAGGCCACCTTTGCGCGGTCCAGCAGGATCTGTGCGTCGCTGACGCTGCTGTCGAACGGGGCCACGCCCGCCTTGACCTCTATCGGTACGCCCGGACGATAGCGGAGGAACTTCTGGTGGATGCGCCCGATGTGCCCGCCGAGTCCGCTGCGCGGTGCGAGGACCGCGAAATGGTCCGTGCCGAGACGGGCGGTCGGCTCGGCGGGGAATTCGTCGCGGAGGGCGTCCGCGAGGCAGCGCAGCACGATGTCGCCCTCGCGGAAGCCCCGGGCGTGGTTGAACGCCTTGAGGTCCTCGACGTCAAAGATCACGAGGTCGCGGACGGGAGGCACCTGCCCGTCGTCGGTGTTCATAACGTTGTCGTCGTGCAAAGCCTCGCGGAGGGTATCCAAAAAGCGCTGGTAGGAGAGCAGGCCGGTGAGCCGGTCACGTGCGGGGCCATCGGCAGCGTGGAAGAGGTGCTCCTCCGGTGCAGCCACGGGGATGTTGGGCCGCTGCGGCGTCTGGGGGTCACGCTCGAGAGCAACGGGCGTCTTCGCGTCGGTCTGGTCGATAAGGCGCAGGGCGTCGGCGACGAGCTCGGAGGCCTTGCCGTCGCGTTCGATGCCGACGACGCGGACATCAGGTGCGGGCGTCTCGTCGTTTTCCGCGCACGCGCTGCGTGCGGCCTCGTAGACGGCATGCAGACGGGAGCCAAACACGTCTGCGGGCAGGTTGTCGAACTGCAGGTAGAAGACGTCAGGCTCGTAGCGGATCAGTGTGTCTTGGGCGCGTACGCTGCGTTGGACCGCAGCCGCCACGGCATGCGCCAGGCGGTTTGCAGCCTGCTGGCCGTGGCTTTCGCCTACCTCGAAATAGTTGGCGATGCGGATCACGACGACCCGCTGCGCCTCAAGCGAACGGATGCCCGTGTCGAAATACGTGCGGTTGTAGGCGCCGGTGACGCCGTCGTGGGCGGAGCGGCTTGCCGCGCCAGCGGCATCCATGGCAAATGCGCTGAGGTCGTCGGGGAGACCCGCGTCGGCGCTCACCTTGTTGATGGCCTCGATGGAGCGGGGCTCGCCGTCGACTTCGACGTAGTGGGCGGTGATGAAATAGGCGTCGGGCCCGACGAACTCGAACTTGGACGCAGGCCGTCCTGTGTCCACCGCACGGGCGGAGATGCAGTTGTCGCAGCGTCGGCCCTTCCCGAGGGCGCTGTAGCAACGGTAGGGATGGCGGAGCTTGCCCGTGGCGGGGTCGTAGTTGCTGGCGGCGCAGGCGGACGGCTCGACCACGCGCACGGCGTCGCAGCCGTGGCTCATGATCGCGAGCAGTCGGTCGAGCTCCTCCCGTGTGATGCCGGGCTGACGGTCATCGGTTCGCCGGTCGTCGGCACCGATCGTCTTGACGCCCGTGCCATGAGTCTTGCCGTCGGTGCTGCTTGTCTTGTCAGCCATAGAGCCTCATTCCCTCGCACCGTATTAGCACAGTCTAGTCGTTTTCCGGGGCGCGCAGGCATAGCATCGCGCGACCCTGCGTATGCCGGTCTGGGGCTGGACACGCGCGGGGTATGGGCATGCGCTGGAGGGTTGGGGCGGCACACGCAGGCGTGGGACCCGCTACCCCGTCGGCCTGGGACCCGCTATAGTTGTGAGTCGTTGAAAGGGGAGACATGGGTATGCAGGGTGTGTTCGTGACGCTCGAGGGCGTGGACGGCAGCGGCAAGACGACGCAGGCGGCGTTGCTGACGCAGGCGCTCGAGGACGCGGGCCGCGAGGTTGTGCGCCTGCGCGAACCGGGCGGTACGCAAATATCCGAGCAGATCCGGCACATCCTGCTCGACCCGCAGAACGACGAGATGTGCGTGGAGGCGGAGCTGCTGCTCTATGAGGCCTCGCGCGCCCAGCTCACGCGCCAGGTGATCGAACCGGCGCTTGCGGCGGGCAAGGTCGTCGTGTGCGACCGCTACTACGACTCGACCTATGCCTACCAAGCGGGTGGTCGCGGGCTCGACGAGGCGCTGGTCAGACAGGCAAACGCGCTCGGGAGCTGCGGCCGCGTGCCCGATGCCACGATCGTCTTTGACCTGGACCCGCACGTGGGTTGGGGCCGGGCGATAGCCAACGGTGCCGACCGTATGGAAGCTGCGGGGCTTGCCCTGCAGGAACGGGTGCGCGCCGCCTACCTGCGGCTGGCTGCTGAGGAGCCCGACCGTGTGCGCACAGTCGACGCCGACGGGACGATCGACGAGGTCAACGCCCGTCTTTGCGCCGCGCTGGCCGACGTCCTGCCCGAGCTGGGGGCGTGACCGGGACGTGGGGAAGACAAACGCGCACGCTGCAGGCAATACCAGGAAGACCGTAGCGCGGGCGTGCTGCGCGCTGGCCGTAGTGATTGTGGTCGCCGCTGTCGCCTGGTTTGTCTTCCTGCCCCTGCAGACGATGCCGGGGCGCGCTTACACGGATGCAGACTTCGGGATCGAGGCGCCGGCGGACGGGCACGACGAGGACGGCGACGGCGTGGGGGACCAGCCCGACATCCTGGCAGGCGCCCGTGCCTACGTGGCGACGCGCCCGCGCTACGGCAGCGCCTACTACCAGGGCGGCCGTCCCGACGACGGGCGGGGTGTGTGCACCGATGTGGTCGACCAGGCGCTGCTCGCGGCGGGTTACGACCTGCAGGCGCTCGTGGATGCCGACCGGCGCGCGAACCCGGCCGACTATGGCTCGGATCCCATTGACCCAAACATCGACTTTCGCCGCGTGCGCAACGTGCGTGTCTACCTGGGGCACACGGCCGAGTCGCTGACCTGCGACCCCGAGCGGATCGACCAATGGGAGGGCGGCGACATCGTCGTCTGGGGCAACCACATCGGTATCGTCTCGGACCGGCGCGACGCGGACGGCGTCTGCTACGTGATCCATCACTCGAGCCCGCTGCAGCTCTGCTACGAGCAGGACCTGCTCAGGTCGGACCGCTTCGGGCCAATCGTCGGCCACTACCGCATGGTTGGAAAACCCTAAGATTCGGTCACTATGTAGGTTGGAAAACCTGGAAAATTGGTCACTAGATAGGTTGGAAAACCCGGAGTATGACCGTGCCCGCCCCATTCGCTAAAGTGATTGGGTACGAATAGAGGACGCGACACGCGGTAGGGAGGTGCGGCGTGGCAGACAAGAACGTGCGGGTACCGAAGGCGCGGGTGCCCCAGGCGCTCGAGCGCCTATCGGGGCAGCCGCGCGTGCAGGAGTTTCTTTCCGCCGCGGTGAACGAGGGCCGGCTCTCCCACGCGTACCTCTTTGTGGGACCTCCCGGCGCGGGCAAGACCGAGGCGGCCCGCATGCTGGCCAAATGCGTGATCGCGGGGCAAGACGAGCCGGGTCACATCGACGAGTGGATGCGCGTGGACCACGGCACCCACCCCGACGTCCACGTGTATGCCCCGGAGTCCGCGACGGGCTACCTGGTGGCGCAGGTCCGCGCCCTGATCGAAGACGTGCCGCTCGCTCCCGTGCGCGCGAAGTCAAAGGTCTATATCCTGCGCGATGTGGGCCTGCTCCGCGGCACGGCGGCAAACGCGCTGCTCAAGACCATAGAGGAGCCCCCCGCCGGAGTCATGTTCATCCTGATAGCGCGCTCGGTGGCGCAGGTCATGCCGACCATCGCGTCGCGCTGCCAGCAGGTGCCCTTCCGCGTGATTGCGACCGATGCGGCGACGCAGGCCGTAGTGTCCGTGACGGGCGCGGAGCCCGAGCAGGCACGCATCGCGCTCGCCGTGGCGGGGACGCCGGAACGTGCGCGGCAGTTCCTCGCCTCGCCGGAGCGACGACAGGTGCGCCGCCTGATGGTGCGGGTGATCGGCGAGCTGCCGCGAGACGACGACGGGGACGTGCTCGACGCGGCGCGCACGGTGGTGGAGGCGGTCCGCGCCCCGCTCGCCGGCATCAAGGCCGACCAGGAGTCCGCGACGGAGGAGAAGGCGGACTATCTGAGCAGCGCGGCGCTCAAGCAAATCGCGGATGCCAACAAACGCGAACTCACGGCGCGCGAGCGTTCGGGTATGATGGAAGCGCTCGCTGCGGCCTCGTCGCTCTTGCGCGACGTGCTGCTGCGTTCCGAGGGAGTCGCGCAACCCATCGTCAACGGCGATATGGAGGGCGTGGTAGACCGCCTGGCACAGGCGGCGAATCCGACCGGCGTGCTCGCTGCGCTTGACGCCATCGGCGCCGCGGCCGACAACCTCACGCACAACGTAACACCCCAGCTGACCTTCGAGGTCATGCTTTTGCACGTCAAGGAGGCACTATGCCCACCGTCATCCCGGTGAGATTCCGCTTTGCGTCATGCGACCTGTGGTTCGACCCGCGCGACACCGACGCCCTCGAGGGCGACCATGTGATCTGCGAGACCGAGCGCGGCCAGGAGATCGGCCTGGCCACCGACGACCCGTGCGACCTCGATGCGGGCGAGCTCAAGCGCACAATCGGCGAGGCGACGCTGCGTCCCGTGCTGCGCATCGCGACGGAGGAGGACCTCGACCATGCCGACGAGCTGGCCCAGCGTGGCGACGAGGCCATGCCGACCTTCCGCCGGCTGGTCAAGGACTCCGGCCTCGACATGAAACCCGTGGGCGTCGAGTACCTCTTCGACGGCAGCAAGGTCGTCTGCTACTTCTCGGCCGACGAGCGCGTGGACTTCCGCCAGCTCGTGCGCGACCTGGGCCGCGAGCTGCACCAGCGCATCGATATGCGCCAGATCGGCGTGCGCGAGGAGGCGGCGATCGTCGGCGGGTTCGGCCACTGCGGGCAGGAGCTGTGCTGCAAGCGCTTCGGCCACCAGTTCGAGCCCGTCTCCATCCGCATGGCCAAGGAGCAGGACCTCCCGCTCAACTCGGCCAAGATCTCGGGTGCGTGCGGACGCCTGATGTGCTGCCTGCGCTACGAGTTCGAGGCCTACCGCGACTTCAAGCAGCGCGCGCCCAAGCGCAACGCCGTGATCGACACCCCGCTCGGCAAGGCCAAGATCGTCGAGTACGATACGCCCAAGGAGCAGCTCGTGCTCCGCATCGAGAACGGCAAGCAGATCCGCGTGGCCCTCGCCGACATGCAGACGAGCGAGGCCGCGGTCAAGAAGAGCGAGGAGCTGCACTGCCCCTGCCGTCCCGACACGGTGACGCGCGACGTGCTGGAGCGCCTCCAGTCGCCCGACGTGCAGATGGCCCTGGCCGAGCTCGACCGCCAGAACGGCGTCGCGCCTGAGGAGACCTTCGACGAGTCCGACCTCTTCGTGAACGCCAAGCCGCGCCGCCGCAGGCGCGACAGCGGGGACGATGCCGGCAATGGCGGCAAGACCACTGCCGCAAGGGGCGCAAGGAACGCCTCGGCCGACGCCTCCGCCGACAAGACGGACGCGCAGCCCCAGGCCCCGACGCGCAAGCGCCGTCATCGCAAGGCCAACGGCGCCGGCGCCTCGGGCGGAACTGTTGCTGCCGCGGCAGGCAACGGCTCCGGCCAGCAACAGGACCAGGCCCCGCAGCAGGGCAAGAAGCGCACGCGCCGTGTCGCGCAGGCCGATGCGGCGGCCGCATCTGCTGCCGGGCAGCCGACGCATCACCGCCGTCGCCATCACACTGCCAGTGAGGGAGAGGGTGCTGCAGCCTCACAGCAGCAGTCACCCAAGGCAAAGCGGTCCACCGGTGCAAAACAGGACGCGACGTCGAGGCAATCAGCCGCACAGAAGCAGACCTCCTCTCAGAAGCAGACCTCCGCGCCGAGGCCGCGCCGCCATCCGGGCGATCACGGCGGCGTGCAGGACGATGCCCAGCGCGCAAACGGGTCCCAGCACATGCCCAAGCACGCCGCCCGCCCGTCGGCGCAGGGGGGTGCGTCGCCCAACGGCGCGCCTTCAGACGCCACTCAACCGGCCGGCGAGGGCAAGCGCCGCCGTCGCCGCCACAGGCGTGGCGGAGGCAACGGCGGGTCCAACGGCGCTGGCGGTAGCGGCGGCGAGTCGGCTACCGAGTAGACCCGCTGGCGCCGAGAGGGTGTCTTTGCGCTTTGCCTCGCACAGGGTCGTGCCAGGAAAATACGCTCGAATGAAAATTCATAACGCAGGAGTGCGCGTTTGAGGCGGAAAGAATCGCTCCGAACGCTCACTTTTGCGTTTTCCTCAAGCATCAAATGCGTACTTGCTTGTCGCGAGCCAATGCGTGTACCGTCGCGTGCCGCGCATCTCTCACCATAGCAAGCCCATATGGACGGTAGTGCCTGCTTGTATGACACGCCGCTCGAAACTCATGTCGATGGGACACCGCAGGTCGGTTATCATGCTATGTATTGTAAAGAATAGGTAAAGAGTTTACTCAAGCATTACAGACGGCCATGCTCTGGGACGGTGGCTTTCAGCCGAGGACCGTACCTGCGGCAACACGCGCCATACCGCAGCGGCATTCGTGGGCGCTGCATCTCGGAGGCCCGTCTCGATTTGGAGCGTTATCTCGGGCACTTTCTCTCAAGCATTCCTTAGGGGGCACCATGAGTCGTGTCAAACAGCGCGAAGACGTGTTTTACCGCATGCTCGGCCAGTTCGGCTCGGAGCTGGTCAAGACGAGCGACCTCTACCTCAACGTCTTCGACGCCTACCCCGCAGCCGACGACCTGATAGTGCGGATGCACGAGCAGGAGCATGCCTGCGACGACTGCACGTATCAGATGATGGTCGAGCTCGCCCAGTCGTTCATCACCCCCTTTGACCGCGAGGACATCGTGGCGCTGACCCGCTGCCTCGACGATGTCGCGGACGCGATGGACAACGTCGCCGCCCGACTGGAGATCTTCCACGTCAACAAGATGCATCCCGACGCCGTGCGCATGGCCGAGCTGACGGTCCAGACCGTCGCTCAGGTCAAGCAGATGCTCGACTGCCTGCCCGACTTCAAGAAAGACAAGCACGTGGTAGAGGTGTGCAAAAAGATCAGCGACCTCGAGGATCAGGGCGACGAGGTCTATCACAGCGCGCTGTCGACCCTCTACGAGGAGGATGTCAACCCGCTCCACGCGCTCAAGTGGACCAAGCTCTTTGACAAGATGGAGGATGCGCTCGATTCCTGCAAGGAAGCGGGCAACGTGGTCCTGGGCGTGGTCATCAAGAATGCTTAGCAACCCCTACCTCATCGCCGTCCTGTGCGCGGCGACCCTCTTCGAGCTGATCAACGGCTTCCACGACACCGCCAACGCCATCGCGACCACGGTGTACACGCGCGCCCTCACACCGGCCGCGGCCATCGCGATGTCGGCGACCATGAACTTCATCGGCGCGCTGACAAACGACTCGGTCGCGCTGACCATCGCCCACGGCATCGTCAACGTGGACCTGGAGCTCTACGTGGTCCTGACCGCCCTGCTCGGAGCCATCGCCTGGGACCTCTTCACCTGGTGGAACGGCATCCCCTCGAGCTCGTCGCACGCGCTCATCGGGTCGCTGGTGGGCTCCACGATCGTCTTCACCGCGTCGCTCGACACGGTCGAGTGGGGAGGGCTGCTGCGCAAGGTGGTGATCCCGCTCTTCACCTCGCCGCTCATCGGCATGCTGCTGGGTTTCTCGGTCATGCACCTGATATTCGAGCTCTTCGCCACCTGGCCGCACGCCAGGGCCAACGGCCTCTTCCACAAGGCGCAGATCTGCTCGTCGGCCTTCATGGCGTACAGCCACGGCTCCAACGACGCGCAAAAGACCATGGGCATCATCACGCTCGCCCTCATGTCCGGCGGCCTTTTGCCCGCGGGGTCCGACGTGCCGCTGTGGGTCAAGATATTCTGCGCCACCACGATGGCCGTCGGCACCTCGATCGGCGGCCAGCGCGTGATGAAGACGGTCGGTCAGGGCGTGACCAAGCTCGAGCCGGTGCTGGGCTTTGTCTCCGAGACCAGCTCCGCCATCGCCATCCAGATCATGACCGCGCTCGGCGCGCCGGTCTCCACCACACAGGTCATCACGACGTCGATCATGGGCGCCGGCTCCGCGCGCAGCGTCAAGAAGGTCCGCTGGGGCACGGCCAAGTCCATCGTCGGCGCATGGCTGCTGACCCTGCCAGCGACGATGGCGCTGGGCGGTGCCTTTGCCTTTGTGGTGGGCCTCTTCATGTAACGGGCTTAACCCTCCCGCGCCCGTCGCGGAGCCAAAATGCTCACCTTCGCCTAAGCGTGCCAACAAAAACGTCGTGCTCGGCGCAAAACTCGCGGCTGCGCCGCTCAGACAGTTGCGCCGACCCGCACGACGTTTTTGTCAGCACAGGCTCAGAGCTACGCATTTCCGCTCCGCGACAGGCGTGGGAGGGTCAAGCTGCGATTGAAGGTGCTGGCTAATACAGCGGCAGGTCACCCGTGATCGGGTCGATGTCGTCGGCTCGCAGCGGCTCGAAGGCGAGGCAGGTGTAGGTGGCCTCGCCGTGGAACTCCGTGAGCCCCGCGTCGCGGATCAGCGCCACGAGGAAGCCCTGGTCGCGGCCCCGCTGCGCGATGTCGAGCAGGGCCTCCTCGGAATCGACGTACACGCAGACCTTGGCCACGCCGTAGCGGAACCAGTCGGTGAGCGGGGAGGGGTCGCCGTGGTCGTCCACGACGATCCACACGGGCTCGCCGTCCTCGTTGTAGGAGAGGCTCACGTCGGAGAGGCGGTCCTCGCGCGCCAGCGCCATCAGCACGGCCTCGACGCAGGCGTGGCCCGCCTGGGCCGCGATCTTGCCCTTGCGCATCTTGAGGTCGCGCCGCATCACGATGAGTTGCTTTGCTTTGTAAGAAGAGACGGGCATGCTGCTCCCTCGGGTCTGCTTCCGTAGCTGACGGCTACGGGCTGCTGACGGCTACGGGCCGCCGGCCGGCTACTCCTCGACCTCGAGCAGCTCGATCTCGAAATTGAGGTCCTTGCCGGCCATCTCGTGGTTCATGTCAAAGGTGACGGTGGTGTCGTCCATCGCGGAGACCACCGCGGGGAAGCGGCCGCCGGCCTCGGAACCCAGCACGAGGTGCATGCCCACCTGCAGCTGCTCGGCGCCGGGGAGCTGCGCGATGGGGAAGGACTGGATGAGCTCTAGGCGGCGCGGGCCGTAGGCCTCGGCTGCCGGGATGTGCACGTTGCGGGTCTCGCCGACCTCCATCTCGTTGACGGCGGCGTCGAACCCGCGGATCATCTGACCGGCCATGCAGGTAAAGGCCAGCGGTTCGCCGCGGTCGCGCGAGCTGTCGAACTTGGTGCCGTCGTCCAGCGTGCCCACGTAGTGGACCTTGACCTTCTTGCCTGCGTTGCTCATGTGAACTCCTGTCGCTTTGGGGCATACTAGTACCCGTCGCACGGATGCGTGCGTCTGTTGATATGCGGGCGTACGGTGGTACGCTGCCGATGTTGGCATTCTAGCGTTTGTCGCACGGCGTTTGTAGGTGCGGCACGGCGTTTGTAGAGAGGCGCGGTATGGCGGGGGATTTTGTCGGGGTGATGGACTCGGGCCTGGGCGGCATCAGCGTCCTGCGCGAGCTGGTGCGCGTGCTGCCGCACGAGGATTTCCGCTTCTTCGGCGACTCCGCGCACAACCCCTACGGCGAGAAGACGGACGAGCAGGTCCGGGCCCTCACGGGCGATATCGTCGGCCGCATGGTGGACGACGGGGCCAAGGCCGTGGTGATTGCCTGCAATACCGCGACCAGTGCCGCCGCCGCGAGCCTCCGCAGCCAGTACGACCTGCCGATCATCGGCGTGGAACCCGCGCTCAAGCCCGCCTGCGAGGCGCTGCCCGGCGGCCGCATCCTCGTGATGGCGACGCCCGTCACGCTGAGGCTCGACAAATTCCAGCAGCTCGAGCACGAGTTCGACCACACCTGCGATATCGTCCCGGTACCGTGCGCGGGGCTTGCGGGCCGCATCGAGCAGGGCGACCTCGACGCCCCCGACCTGCACGGACTCCTCGAATCCCTGGTCGGCCCGTATGCCGGCGCGGTCGACGGCGTGGTGCTCGGATGCACGCATTATCCCTTCGTGCGCCGTCAGATCGCAGAGGTCCTGGGGGATGTGCGTTTCTTCGACGGCGCCGCGGGCACCGCGCGACAGACGCGGCGCCTGCTCGCCGCCCGCGGCGAGCTGCGCGAGAGCGGCGAGGGGGAGGTCACGCTGCAGAGCAGCATCGACACGCCCGAGGAGCTCGCGCTCTACCGGCGCTTCTTCACCTGCGAGATGTAGCGGCCGGCAGCGGACGGACGGGCTGCGTGCGGCGGCTGCCCGACAGCTTGTCCACGCGACGGTCGTAGGTGAGGATGCCGTTGGTCTCTTCTTCCACGTCGTTGAGCTGCGTGTAGACGTAGCCGGCCAGGCCCTTGTCCCACAGGCGCCGCAGCCGGTCGCGCAGGGCCTGCACCGCCGCCGCGTAGCTCTCGGCGCTGTCGTGCATCTCGTATCCGTAGCCCTCGGGCAGCACGCTGTGCTCGGGCAGGTGGTAGGTGAGCCCGCCGCATTCGGAGACCACAAAGGCGCGCCGCCCGTCCCGGCCGTACACGTGCAGCCGGCGGAAATAGTTGTGCACGTCGAGGAAGTCGCCGACCCCCTGGTCGTACCAGCCGCTTGTCGCGGAGACGGGGCGCGTGAGGTCGAGCGCCCGCACATCGCGGCAGGCGCGCGCGGCGTCGAACTGCCCCCACGACTCGTTGAAGAGCCCCCAGGCCACGATACAGGGGTGGTTGCCGAGGCGGACGATCGTGTCGTGGCAGGTTGTGCGCCATTCGGCCTGATAGGCGAGGTCGTCCGAACCGAGCTCGCGACGGTGGCGCGGCGTGTCGTCGCGGAAGTGCCGCTGGCGCAGCTCAAAGACCGTGGGGAAACTGAGCGACCTATTGGGCTCGGGGACGGCGCCGCCCGACGGCATGTCCTGCCACACCAGCATGCCGAGGCGGTCGCAGTGGTAATAGAAGCGCTCCTGCTCCACCTTGATGTGCAGACGGAGCAGGTTGAAGCCCAGGTCGCGCACGGCCTGGATGTCCGCGACGTACGCCTCGTCGGCGGGCGGGGTGAGCAGGCCGTCGGACCAGTAGCCCTGGTCGAGCACGCCCTCGAGCAGCAGCGGCCGGTGGTTGAGGCAGAATCGCGGCGTGCCCTGTGCGTCGGGCACCACCTCGCAGGTGCGAAAGGCGCAGTAGCTGTGCACGACGTCCGCGTCGCGGGCCATGTCTGCGTCCGCGTCCGAGCTAGGCTGGGTGCTCGCGTCCGCGCCGCCAAGCAGAGCGCTGACGTCCGATCCGAGCTGGGCACCGACGCCCGATCCGGGCCGGGCAGCGACGCCCGTACCATCCTGCTCGCCTATAGATGCGTCAAACCGCAGCTCGACGTCGTAGAGGTAGGGATCGTCTGGACTCCATAGGTGCGGATTCGCGACAGGAAGTGTGACATCGACCGTCCCATTCACAGCATCCGCACGACCGGTTGCCAGCGGTGCGCCGCATGGCTTGAAGACCGAGCTGCTGTTGGCACGTTTGTCTTCGCGGGTCTTTTCCTGTGCCGCTGGGGTCTCTGATAACGCCGGCGCCTCCTGTGCCGCTGATACCTCCGATGCCGTTGGTGCCGATGGCCGTGCCTGCCCCTCACAAAGGCGGACGGTGAGCGTACCGCGGCCCCTCGTCTGTGCATGCACGCGCAGTCGCCCGGTGTCGGGGTCGGCCTCGAGCGTAGCGGTGACGATGTGCGCCGCGGGGACTTCCTCCAGCCAGACCGGCTGCCAGATGCCCGACTGCGCCGTGTACCACATCGTGCCGCGGTCCAGTCGCTGCTTGCCGCGCAGCTGGGTGCCGGCGCTGCTGGGGTCATACACGCAAAGGGCCAGGTCACAAGTATCGTTGCCCGCGCGCAGGGCGTCGGTCAGGTCCACCGTGAAGGGGAGGTAGGCACCCGTGTGCTCCGTCGCTTTTGTGCCGTCGACCCATACCGCGCAGGCCCAGTCGACCCCGTCGAGGTGCAGGATCACATGGTGATCGGGGGTGTCGGCTCCCGGCGCATCAGCACTGAGCCCACAGGTCCCAGCCCCGCCGGTCCCCAGCGCGGTCGTGATGCGACGGTGGTACCAGAGCAGCTCGTCGGGCTGCAGCTGGCGGTTGACCTGGGAGAGCAGGGCCTCGGGGGAGAAGGGCACGACGATGCGACCGTCCCACGCGTCGGGGATCGCGGCGGTGCGCCATGCCGACGCAGCCTCGGCCTGTCCGTCCGTCTTCACAAAGGCGTAGTCCCACCAGCCGTCGAGCGACTGCCAGCGGTCGCGGCGCAGCTGAGGGCGGGGGTGGGGCGTGCTCTCGGCGAGGCGGTCCGGGTCGAGCCGCTCGCCCCACGGGGTCATGAGCTGCGCAAACCGCTGACCGGGGCTCGGGTGCGGCATGCTGCGGGCGACGCGGAACAGGTCGAGATCAAACATCGGGCCACCTCTTTCCGCACCCAGTGTACGTCACGCTGCCGCGCGGGGCGCCGCGACGTGACGCCTGCGGTGCGACAAGTTGGTGGAAGGCGGGCGTTGCCACCCGGTCTGAAGAAATATCATCGGAAGACGCGCATTCCGATGGCGTCTTGATCGCGCGCGGGGCGGTCTTGCTCAAGGGGTTATTCAAGGGGCTATACTAGAGGGATGGTTTCTCGCGGGGTCGGTGCTGACGCTGAGGCCGGCGCCGTCGGGGTCGGCGCCGACGCGGGACCGGCGTCACACGGCGCATGGGAGGGGAGGGCGCGTGTTCACAACCGACGCATTGGCGCGGGCGGCGCGCCCGGCTTTCCTGGCGCGCGGGCGTATGATCGCCCGGCACGACACCGCCGTCAGCGAGCGCAAGCTCACCTACCGGGATGGCAATACGCAGCTGTCCGCCCGCGTTGCGAGCGCTTCGGGCTATCAGCAGTACTACACGACGACGCTCGTCCTCGACGAGAAGCGCGACCGTGTGGTCTCGTTTGCCTGCGACTGCCCCGCGGCGTATACGTACCCGGGACCCTGCAAGCACGCGCTCGCGCTCGGGTACGACTACGCGGCGAACCCCGACCGGTGGCGCGGCTACGACGCGATGCGCAACCTGACCACGTCCCCGGTACTCGCGGACTACCTCGACCGGGCCCAGCAGGTCGCGCCTCCCGCGCAGCGCATGCGTGCAGCGGCACCGGGTACCGTGTCGCTCGAGCTGACGCTGGCGGTCGGCAACGGCAGCGACATCCGGGCCCGCTTCCGCGTCGTCGGCCCCGACGGTGCCTACGTAATGAAAAACATCGGCGACTTCATCCGCTGGGTCCAGGACGGCGCCTACGTGGAGTACGGCAAGAAACTCGCCCTCGTCCACGAAGAGGCCACCTTCGACCCGCACTCGTGGCAGGTGGTGCAGTGGCTCGAGCGTTGCGTGCTCAATCGACGCGCATTCTCCGCCGAGCGCCTGTACGGGCGCTATTACGCCACCTACAGCTCCGGCTCCGCCGCGACGACGGGGCGCGAGCTGCACCTGTCGCCCCCGGAGGTCGACGACCTGCTCGCGCTCTACAGCGGCACGTCGCTCATCCTGGAGCCGGAGGGCAGGCAGCGTACGGTGACGGTGGTCGACGGCAACCCCGACCTCAGCCTCACCGTGCGGGCGGCGCAGGACGGGGCCTACGAGCTCGTGCGCGGCAAGGAGCGCCTGTTTTTCTTCTCCTCGCAAAAGCGCAGCTACGCGGTCGGCAAGACCCGCCTCTACCGCATGGAGGGAAACCTCGACGCGGTCAGGGACTTCCTCTCGACGGTCTACGCCAGCCGTACCGAGCGGCTCTATGTGTCGGCGCAGGACGCGCCGCGTTTCGCGGCCACCACGCTGCCGGCGCTCGAGGACGCGCTCGGCACCACGGCGCCGCCCGAGCTCGATGCGCTGAAGCCGGTGGCGTGCGCGCTCTCCTTTTACCTCGACCGCGATGCGGACAGCGTCACCGTGGACGTGGTCGCGGCGTACGGGGACAAGACGTACCGCGTGCTCGAGCGTCGCGCGGGGGAGGCCCGCGACCTGACGCGCGACCTCGCGGCGGAGACGGCGGCGCGGCAACTGGTCTCGATGTACTTCATGCAGGTGACGCAGGCGGGCGGGCCGGCAGGAGCGGGCGGCTTGCCGGCGGCGGGTAGCCCGGTAGCCGCAGGCGTCCGGCAGACGGCGGGCGGCCCGTCAGGCGCGGACGCGACGTCACGTGCCGCCGCGCTGGGCGAGCCAGTGTGGATGATTCCCGCAAAGGACAGCGGTGCGGTGGCACGGCTCGTCTTTGGCGGCGTGGCCAAGATGCGCGAGCTGGGCGCGGTCTACACGACGCCCGCCTTCGACCGCCTGGTATCGGGTGCGCGCCCGCGCGTGCACCTGGGCATCTCCGCGGGGGAGAAGACGGGCCTGATCAAGCTGACGGTCGAGACGGACGACCTGCCGCTCGACGAGCTGTACGCGCTGCTCGGCAGCTACCGCCAAAAGAAGCACTACCACCGGCTGCGCGACGGGAGCTTTGTGGACCTCTCGGGGCTCGACCTCGACGAGGCGGCCAACCTCGCCGACGAGCTGGGGCTCACCTCCAGACAGCTGGCGTCGGGCGTCGTGGAGATGCCCTCGTACAAGGCCTTCCTGCTCGACAACATGCTGAGCGACGACGAGAAGGACGCGTCCTTTGACCGGTGGATCGACGATTTCCGCAGCGTGGACCCGTCGGTCTACCGCCTGCCTGCAGGTCTCGCCCTCGGCCTGCGCGGCTACCAGCGCCAGGGCTACCAGTGGCTGTCGGCGCTCGCGGACATGGGATTCGGCGGCATCCTGGCCGACGAGATGGGCCTCGGCAAGACGGCCCAGCTGATCGCCTTTTTGCTCGCGCGGCGCGGCCGCGGCCGCAGCCTGGTCGTGTGCCCGGCCTCGCTCGTCTACAACTGGGAGGCCGAGTTTGCCAAATTCGCCCCGCAGATGGACGTGGCGGTGGTAGCGGGCAGCGCCCATCAGCGCGCGCAGATCATGGCGCAGGCGGGGCACGAGGTCCTGATCACCAGCTACGATCTGCTGCGGCGCGATGTGGAGCACTACGCCGGGGAGGAGTATTTCTGCATCGTCCTCGACGAGGCCCAGTACATCAAAAACCAGCAGACGCTCGCGGCGCGCGCCGTCAAGGTGCTCGCGGGCAAGCACCGCTTTGCCCTGACGGGCACGCCGATCGAGAACCGCCTGTCGGAGCTCTGGAGCATCTTTGACTTCCTGATGCCGGGCCTCTTCGGCAGCTACGAGCGGTTCCGCGACCGGTACGAGCAGCCGATCGTCTCGGGCGACGAGGCCGTGACGGAGCGTCTGCGCGCCGCCGTCGGCCCCTTCATCCTGCGCCGGCTCAAAAAAGACGTGCTGACCGACCTGCCCGACAAGCTCGAGACGCCCGTCGTGGCGCAGATGGGCCGCGAGCAGAGCAAGCTCTACCGTGCCCGCGAGCAGGCGCTGCGTATATCGCTCTCCCGCGAGTCGGGGGCCGAGGGGATGAGCAAGCTGCAGGTCCTGACGGAGCTCACGCGCCTGCGCCAGCTCTGCTGCGACCCGAGGCTCGTCTACGAGGACTACAAGGGCGGCAGCTGCAAGATCGACACCATCTGGCAGCTCGTCGCGGCATCGGTCGACGCCGGGGCAAAGGTGCTCGTCTTCTCCCAGTTCACGAGCTTCCTCGCCCTGATTGCGGACCGCCTGCGCCGGGAGCACGTGGCCTACTACGAGCTCACGGGCAAGACGCCCAAGGAGCAGCGCGTGCGCCTGGTCGACACCTTCAACGCCGACGACACGCCCGTCTTCCTGATCTCGCTCAAGGCGGGTGGCACGGGCCTCAACCTCACTGGCGCGCAGGTCGTGATCCATGCGGACCCCTGGTGGAACCTCGCTGCCGAGGACCAGGCGACCGACCGCGCGCACCGTATCGGGCAGCAGAACGACGTCACGGTGTACAAGGTCATCTGCAAGGGCACGATAGAGGAGCGCATCCTGGCGCTCCAGGCCGCCAAGGCCGACCTCGCCGACGCCGTCGTGGGCACAGGCGGCGGTGGCGGCCTCGGTTCGCTCGACAGGCAGGACTTGCTCGAGCTCTTGGGGTAGGATGATGGCTGGGATGCGGACGTCATGCCTGGGGAAGAAGGACGATGTCTGACTGGCGGGATGAGCGAGAGGCGGAGTTTGAGCGCTCGCAGGAGCAGCGCGAGCGCCGCCGCGAGGAGAAGCGCATACGTGAGCAGCAGCGCGAGCGCCTGGTGCGCCTCGTGGCGATCGGCGTCGTGTGCGGCATCGCGCTCATCGTCCTGATATCGCTGCTCAAGCCGCACGGCGGCGCTTCGCCGTCAGCCCAGACGCAGCAGACGGAGCCCTCGGGCCAGACATCGAATTCCTACACGCCCGGCACGGACGGCGGGAGTGGTGACGGCGGCCTCTCCGACGAGGCAAAGGCACGCATCGCCGAGGTCAGCGAGCGCGCCTCCGCGAACTGCACGGGCGCCCAGCCCTCGGATCTGACCGACCCCGACACCTACAACGAGCGCGGCAAGCACATCATGCAGTGGATCGCCGACACGTACGCCGACGACCCGGACTTTGACAACGCCGACTCCCTCAGTTTCGCCACGCACTACGCAAGCGACGGCAGCGTGGCCCCCTACCTGATTGCGGTCAATAGGGCGCAGAATACCGTGACCGTCTACGTGCTCGACGGCGACGGCAACTACACGGTGCCTTACCAGGCGTTTGTCTGCTCGACGGGTGACGCGACCCCGATTGGCTACTACACGACGCCGGGTAGCTCGTCGTGGGGCTACCTCTACGGGGACGTCTACGGGCAGTACGTGACGCGCATCACCGGCGACATCCTCTTCCACAGCGTGCCGTACTACTCGCAGCACCAGGACGACCTCGAGTACCAGCAGTACAACAAGCTGGGCACGAGCGCGTCGCTGGGCTGTATCCGACTGCAGGTCTGCGACACGAAGTGGATCTACGACAACTGCCCCGCCGGGACCCCGGTGATCATCTACGACGACAAGGTGCCCGGCCCCCTGGGCAAGCCCGGTACCATCCGCGTGGACGAGACGGACGACGACGTCCGGAGCGAGACCTACCGCGGTTTCGACCCGACCGACCCCAATGCCGAGAACCCCTGGGACGAGCAGTACCGCTCGGGTACAGCCATCCGGACGAACGTGGCGCAGCGGGAATGGGAGCAGGCCCAGGACCGGGGGACCTGGAGCGCCACGGTCAACGCGACGGACCTGCAGGGCCACTCCACCGACGCCTCGACCGCCGGCAACCCCGGCTAGGCGTAGCGTTTTTCTTCGCCCGGTATGCACTATGCATGGGTGAAAATGAATAATGGACGCGCTTACCTTTTCATGAGCTGGGAAAATGCGTTTTTTGAACCACGATTTTATTCAAAATATATTGCATATATTAAATGAATGATTCGTGAAAATGAACCATCACCGCATCATCTGCTAGTATTTTGCCAACAAAGACACACAGGCCGCCAAGACCGTGTGTAAGAACGGCGCACAAGCGCGGCGCGTGACGAGAGGGGACGCACACATGAAGAACTTTGTGGTGGAGGATTCATTCTGGGAGCTCTTCCCCGATGTGACGATCGGCGTGCTGGTGGTGGACGGCATCAAGCCGACCGACCAGATCGACCCCGAGCTCGTGGCCCGCGCCGAGAAGGAGCTCAAGCGCGCCAATATCGTCGCGCGCAAGTGGGTGCCCGACAACACCATCAGCAAAAACGAGGCCGCGGCCGTCTGGCGCGAGGCCTACCGCAAGTTCAAGACCAAGAAGGGCGTGCGCAGCTCCGTGGAGAACCTCCTCAAGCGCGTGCTCAAGGACAACCCCGTCGGCCACATCAACCCGGCCGTCGACACCTCTAATGCCGTGTCGCTGACCTACGCGCTGCCTATCGGCGTCGAGAACGTCGACGCGATCGAGGGCACCTTCCGCCTCAAGATGACCGAGGGCGGCGACGAGTTCCTCGCCGTGGGCGAGGAGGAGAGCGACCCGACGCTGCCGGGCGAGATCGCCTACATCGACGACGCCGGCGCGGTCTGCCGGTGCTGGAACTGGAGAGACGGCCAGCGTACCGAGGCCACGGACGACACGCCCCACTGCATGTTCATCATGGAAAACATCGATCCCGCCCGCGTGGACGACCTGCACGCCGCAATCGACCAGATGGAGGTCTACGCGACCGAGATCCTCGGCGCCCACACGACCAACAAGGACTATCTGACGATCGACCACAAGGAGACGGTGATCGCCGAGTAGCGGTATGGTGTAGCGACAGGCGGTCGACACGGCGCCGATACGCCGGACCGCCTCGTCTGACAGGCCTCTTGAGAATACGGGCATTACGTGATCCAGGAGATCGGCGAGCACAGGCTCGACAACCGCTTCTATACCGTGACGCCGCGCGCGGGGGACTATGTGCTGCTTTGCCGTGGTCTCACCGTGTGCGCGCGTCTGTGCGGCGAGAAGGTCGAGGACAACAGCGGGTTTGCCCTGGGAGGCGAGCTCGGGCTGCCGCGCCTGGCCGACTTTGGGATGAGTCCCGACGAGCTGCAGCTCGTCTACCTGCTTGCGGTCGACGGCAAGCCCCTCTTCCTCGCGCGGGCCGAGATGGCGGAGCCGCCCGCCGGCTTTGGCTGGACGTCCATCCGCGAGCTGCGCATGGCCGAGCCGCGCTGGCTCGCCTTTGCCGCGGTCACCGGTCATCACCTCGCCGGTTGGTACCGCTCCAACCGCTACTGCGGGGTCTGCGGGCATCCGACGGAGCTTGTGCCCACCTCGCGTGAGATCTGCTGTCCCGCCTGCAACAACGTGATCTACCCCCGCATCAACCCCGCCGTGATCGTTGGCGTGCTCGACCCCTCCCACGAGCGCATGGTCTTTACCAAATACGCGGCCGCGCACGAGCGCTACGCCAATTACGCGCTGGTCGCGGGCTTCACCGAGATAGGGGAGACCTTCGAGCAGACCGTGCAGCGCGAGGTCGCCGAGGAGGTGGGGCTCACGGTGGGGCGGGTGCGCTACTGGGCCGATCAGCCCTGGCCCTTCTCGGGGTCGATCCTGGCGGGCTTCTGGTGCGAGGTCGAGGGCTCCTGCGAATTCACGGTCGATCACGGCGAGCTCAAATGTGCCGTCTGGCTGACGCGCGACGAGGTGCCTATGCCGCGCCGCGACACCTCGAGCCTCACAAACGCGATGATCACGGCCTTTGCGACGGGCTACGACCCCTACCGCTAGGCATGCGCAGGACCGTGGAGTCAATAGATAAGGAATTGTTCTTCTTGCCCGCGGTGTGCGCGAGCACCCCGTATGCGCGCTCCTTCGCTACAATGGTCAAGTTGGACTTTACCGATTGGCGCGCCGACCGGGCCGCCAGAAAGGTGTGCGCATGCCCTCCTATGTCCTGAGCTGCTGCTCTACCGTCGACCTGCCGCAGGCGATGCTCGACGAGCGCGATATCAAATACGTCTATTTCAACTACGAGCTCGACGGTGTCCAGCTCAAGGACGATTTCGGCCGGACGAACTCCCCGGCGCAGCTCTATGCCAAGATGGTCGCCGGCGCGGACGCCAAGACCTCCCAGGTGAGCGTGGGCGACTATGTGCAGCATTTCACACCGTATCTCGAGCAGGGGCTCGATATCGTGCACGTCACGCTCTCGACGGGCATCTCGGGCACCTACAACTCGGCCATCGCCGCGTCGGACGAGCTCGAGGCGCTGTATCCGGGGCGCCGCGTGTACATCGTCGACTCGCTCGCGGCCTCCGCGGGCTACGGCCTGCTGGTCGACAAGCTCGCCGACCTGCGCGACGAGGGCATGGGCGCCGCCGAGCTCGTGGCGTGGGCAGAGGAGCACAAACGCGAGCTCAACCACTGGTTCTTCTCTTCCGACCTGAGCTTCTTCATCCGCGGCGGGCGCATCTCCAAGGCCGCGGGCCTCGTGGGCGGCGTCCTCAAGATCTGCCCCGTGATGGATGTGGACCACGACGGCGCCCTCGCCGTGAGGGAGAAGATCCGCACCAAGGCGCGTGCCGCCAAACGCGTGGTGGACATCATGCGCCGCCGCGCCGCGGGCGCTACCGACTACACGGGCAAGGTCTACATCAGCCAGAGCGAGTGCCTCGACGACGCGCATATGGTCGGTGACGCGATCGAGGCGGCCTTCCCCCACATGGACGGGCACGTGCTCTACACCAACGTCGGCGCCACCATCGGCGTGCACACGGGTCCCGGCACCGTCGCCCTTTTCTACTGGGGCGAGCCGCGCTAGCGGGGCGGTCCCGTCTCGCTGCGCCGACGGCTCCATGATGCGAGCGCGGGTAGCACAAGTCAGTCGTCAAGCAAAGGCAATCTAGCTGCAGAAATGCAAAAATGCAGCTAGATTGCCTATTTATTTCTGATGGAGATTTGTGCCGTCATTCGCCGAAAAAACCTGCGAAGAATATCGGCCCTGTTTTATGCATTCTTGGAGTTTTCACCATCAACGAAGAATGGGGGAGCCATAGGCATGACCTGCGGGTCGATGAAAAGTCAGCCTGCCGCGGCTCCGCTTTCAACAATCCACAATGAGTTTTCAACGGGTTTCTGAACACTCATCCACAAGATGTAGATGTGATTATGGGTGCAAGCCCCAAGAAATTGTGTATAGTAAGTGCTCGGTACCTACGCAGCTCAAGCAAAGCAGCACGTGTTACCACCTCATACACTCGCTCGACCAGCACAAGGAGCCCACGAGATGAAGATCATCAAGCGCAACGGTTCGGAGGTCGCCTTCGACCTGACCAAGATCATCAACGCCATCGCAGCCGCCAACCGCGAGGTCCCCGCCGACGAGCGCCTCAAGGACCGCGAGGTCACCTTCGCCGCCCTCAACGTCGAGGACCAGTGCAAGGAGGCCGGTCACACCGTGACGGTCGAGGAGATCCAGGACATGGTCGAGGACCAGCTGATGGCGCTCGACAAGTTCTCCGTGGCCCGCAAGTACATCATCTACCGTTACCTGCAGAACGAGAAGCGACGTAAGAACACGACCGACGACAAGATCCTGTCGCTCATCGACTCCAACAACGAGGTCGTCAAGCAGGAGAACTCCAACAAGAACCCGACGGTGGTCTCCGTCCAGCGCGACTACATGGCCGGCGAGGTCAGCCGCGACCTCACGGACCGCAAGCTGCTGCCCGAGGACGTGGTCAAGGCCCACGAGGAGGGTATCATCCACTTCCACGACTCCGACTACTACGCGCAGCGCATGCACAACTGCGACCTCGTCAACCTCGACGACATGCTGCAGAACGGCACCGTGATCTCCGGCACCATGATCGAGAAGCCGCACTCCTTCTCCACCGCCTGCAACATCGCGACGCAGATCATCGCGCAGGTCGCCAGCTGCCAGTACGGCGGCCAGTCGATCTCGCTGGAGCACCTCGCGCCTTTCGTCGACATCAGCCGCAAAAAGATCCGCCGCTCGGTCTACGCCGAGATGGAGACCATCGGCTTCAAGGCCTCCGAGGACCAGATCGAGGCCATGGTCGACAAGCGCCTGCGCGAGGAGATCGCCCGCGGCGTCCAGACCATCCAGTACCAGGTCGTCACGCTCATGACCACCAACGGCCAGGCGCCCTTCATCACGGTCTTCATGTACCTCAACGAGGCCCGCGACGAGCAGACCAAGAAGGACCTGGCGCTGATCATCGAGGAGACCCTCCGCCAGCGCTATCAGGGCGTGAAGAACGAGGCGGGCGTCTGGATCACCCCCGCCTTCCCCAAGCTCATCTACGTGCTCGAGGACGACAATATCCACCAGGGCGACCCCTACTGGTACCTCACGGAGCTCGCGGCCAAGTGCACTGCCAAGCGCATGGTGCCCGACTACATCTCCGAGAAGAAGATGAGGGAATACAAGCTCTCCCGCGGCGAGGTCGAGGGTCAGGGCGACGTGTACACCTGCATGGGTTGCCGCTCCTTCCTGACCCCGGACCGCTCCGGCAACGGCTACGACAACGTGGCCCGCGCCAAGAACTACGTCCCCGGCAAGCCCAAGTACTACGGCCGTTTCAACCAGGGCGTCGTCACCATCAACCTGCCCGACGTGGCGCTGTCCTCCGGCGGCGACATGGACAAGTTCTGGCAGATCTTCGACGAACGCCTGGAGCTCTGCCACAAGGGCCTGCGCTGCCGTCACGACCGCCTGTGCGGCACGCTGTCCGACGCCGCCCCGATCCTCTGGCAGTTCGGTGCGCTCGCCCGTCTGGACAAGGGCGAGAAGATCGACAAGCTGCTCTACGGCGGCTACTCCACGATCTCGCTGGGCTACGCCGGCCTCTACGAGTGCGTGAAGTACATGACGGGCAAGAGCCACACCGACCCCGAGGCCAAGCCCTTTGCCCTGCAGGTAATGCAGCACATGAACGACAAGTGCGCTGAGTGGAAGGCTGCTGAGGACATCGACTACAGCCTCTACGGCACGCCGATCGAGTCCACGACCTACAAGTTCGCCAAGAGCCTGCAGCGCCGTTGGGGCATCATCCCCGGTGTCACGGACAAGGGCTACATCACCAACAGCTACCATGTCCACGTCGGCGAGAAGATCGACGCCTTCACCAAGCTCAAGTTTGAGAGCGACTTCCAGCGCCTGTCGCCCGGTGGTGCCATCTCCTACGTCGAGGTGCCCAACATGCAGGACAACCTCGAGGCCGTGCTCGCCGTGATGCAGTTCATCTACGACAACATCATGTACGCCGAGCTCAACACCAAGTCCGACTACTGCCAGGTCTGCGGCTACGACGGCGAGATCAAGATCGTGACCGACGACGACGGCAAGCTGGTGTGGGAGTGCCCCAACTGCGGCAACCGCGACCAGTCCAAGATGAACGTCGCCCGTCGTACCTGCGGCTACATCGGCACCCAGTACTGGAACCAGGGCCGTACGCAGGAGATCAAGGACCGCGTCCTGCACCTGTAGGAGCACACAACAAGGCAGGTAGCCGCCCTCTTGTTCGGGTCCTACCGGGCGAGAGGGCGGTTTTTATTCGCCGCGAGAGGATACGGGCAGAGCGGCGGTCGCGATGGGGGAGGCAGCACCGATGAGGGAAGCTGTCTTGTTGAGCGGAGCCAACACCTACCGTGCGCAGGGCTTACTGCAGCCTTACATGCTGCCGCTATGCTGCAGAGATAGCACACGGCAGAATGAGGACCCATGAGCGACAACTCACATGCAGACGACCACGTTGCCCGCCTTCCCTACAGCAAGGTGCGGGAGGAGCTCGGCGACCTTGGCCTGTCTTCCTGGAGGGACGAGAATAAGGACCGTCGGATCCTGGCATACCTGCTCAGAAGCCGGTGGCCGGTCCGCCAACTCAAGGCGGTCCTGCTGGCCCTGGTCAGACGTCATCAAAAGAAAAACGATACCAAAGGCACCAAGCCCGTGTGCTGGGTGATCCTCTTGGTAGTGCTGGGGATCGCCTTGCCCATTGCGGCCCTCATGCTCCTGTTTGGTTGGCTTTTCGCTGATATGGGTCCCAAGGCGCTTACGGGCCGGATAGCCCTCGGAGCGATACTCATCGCGCTGGGAGTTGCCCTGATCGTGCGCGGCGTGCGGCTGGATGGCAAGGCTGCCAAGCGTGTCGGATACCTCGCAATCGGCGTGGCCTTGGTGGCGGGAAGCGCCCTGTTGTGCGAAAAGGACGCCCTGCTCGACCTGCCTTACCTAGCGGCTCCCAGACAGGAGCAGATGGTTGCTCTGGGCACCTGGTACAGCAGCGGCGAATACAGCGACACCTACAGCATCTGGTTCGATTCGGGCGACGGACGCCACTACACGCCCAACGTGACGAGCGAAGTCTACGACCAGGCAGAGCGGCTGGGCCTGCGCGAGATCCACAACTGGCCCTCCGGGGGCTACCAGCCGGAGGGCTCCATGCCGGCGCAGGTCACCTACTACCCGCACACGGGAATCCTGGTGGATGTGCAGTTCGAGCCGCGCTCGTAGGACCGAGGGCCTCCCAGGGCCATACGGTCTGTCTTTGTGCTCTTGGCCTTCGGGAACGGGGATTGCGCCTAGAGCCGTGCGAGCATGGCGGAGCAACCGGCGAGGACATCGTCCAGGGTTACCTGGAAATTGTGCGTGTACCAGGGGTCGGCGACATCGCGGGGATGGTCGGTCCAGTCGAGCAGGAGCGATACCTTGTCTTCCGGGTCGGCTCGTCGGGCCTCCGCCTCGCTCACGGGGTCCCAGCTCCAGCCGTAGCCCCGCTCGCCCATGAGCAGCCGGTAGATGCCAGCAAGGTTCTCCGCGTCCATCCCCACGATGTAGTCAAACTCTCGGTAGTCGGCAGGTCCCATCTGGCGAGACCGATGGTGGCCGCAGGGGATGCCCGCCCTCTCCAGTGCACGACGCGTGCCGGGATGGACGTCGTTTCCCAGCTCCTCGCGGCTGGTGGCCGCCGAGTCGACCACAAACTCGTCGGCGCGCCCCGCCTGGCGCGCGAGGTCGGCAAAGACGAACTGGGCCATGGTGGACCGGCAGATGTTGCCGTGGCAGACGAAGAGGATGCTGGTCATGTGGTCTCCTATGCGCGAGCTATGCACCCTAATCGTATCGTTAGCCGCAGTCGAATCAAATTGCGGTTGTGACAGCGGCTGAGAATAGCCGAAAAAGACCAATGCCATTATCCGCGCCGCGCGAATGCTCAGAAACATTGGTGGTAAATGGTAGTCCATGGAAAAAGCTGATAGCAAATAGTAGTCAAACGGAAGCATTGGTAGATAATGGTGGCATAAATGTATGTGCAGAGGAGGAGTTATGGGACCGAACCCCTTTAAACCGACCGCAGGGAAGATGCCGCCTATCCTCATCGGCCGCCAAGCAGTCATCGACGACTTCACCGATGGCCTGCGTAACGGGGCGGGTGCGCCAGGCCGCCTGATGCTTGTCACAGGGCAAAGGGGCTTTGGTAAGACGGTTGTCCTTACCGAGCTGGGCAACGTTGCCCGAAAAGCCGGATGGGTGGAAGTAGCTGAAACCGCCTCCCCTGGCTTCGTTGGACGGCTTGTCGAGAGGCTTGCGGCAACAGCGCACAATGGAGCCCGCATTACTGCGAACCCACAGCTTACGGTCCCTATGGTCGGCAGCCTGAGCCTAGGGTCGGTTGAAATAGGCAATACTGCTGCGCCCTCAACCCTTCGCGATGCAATCAACCATCGTCTCAAGCGCATGGACAAAGGACACGGCATCCTCATCACGCTGGATGAGGCGCAGGGAGCCGATATCGACGAGCTTGTGGCTCTGGGCACCGCCGTGCAGCACGTGATCCGCGACCAGGATGCCACAGGCCTTTCCGATACCGATAAGTGGGGAGTGGCGCTCGTCATCTCGGCTCTGCCATCAATGGTGGACGATCTCTTGGACCAGAAAGTCCTCACCTTCCTGCGCCGCGCCTTACGGGAGGATCTAGCCGAGGTCCCCGTACCCGACGTGCGCAACGCCTATCTGAAAACCGTGCGTGAAAACGGTGCGGAAATCTCTCTGGAGGACGCGCAAATGGCGGCCAAGGCATCTGGCGGCTACCCCTATATGGTGCAGCTTGTCGGGTACTACATGTGGCAGTCGGCCGATCGGAAGGGGGCTGACACGATTGAGACTGACGATGTCCGACAAGGCATAGAGGACGCTGGGATGGCCTTCGAAGAGGCCGTCTGTGCGCCAGCATTCAATCGTCTTACTGAGCCGCAGCGTCGTTTCGTGATCGCGATGGCGAAAGACTTGCCAAAGCCTTCAGCTCTGGTGGATGTTGCTGACAGGGCTGGTAGATCGCGCGGTTGGGCGGGAAAGTACCGTCTCAGTCTCATCCAGGAACATGTTATCCGTGCCGAGGGTCGCGGTTTGGTGGGGTATGCAATTCCTCATTTTGGCCCATACGTTCAGCGGCTGCTCTCAACTGGCGTCGTATCGCTGGATTAGATGGTGCGGCTTGTGCCTTGTGCCCAATTCGTCTACCTGTACGCATCCGCGACGCGTACCGATAACTCGCGGAGATCCAGACAGCCCAGGGCAGCCCGTAGGGGTTGCAAACATCTTGCGAAGCAGATCCGCCGAGGGGCACTTGCGGGAGCGAGGACTGTCTGAGGCCGTAAGGCCGAGTTCCGCAGCTGCAAGCGCCTCTCGGCGGATCGGGTGCGGAGCGTGTTTGCAACCCCTACGGGCCGCCCTGGGCTGTCCGGGTCAACGGTACAGCTATCAGACGAAGATCTCGTCGGCGACGCTGGTGCCGGAGAGCTTATCGTGCGCGACGCCCAGATAGTCGCAGACCGTGGCAGCCACGGTGCCGAAGCCGTCGCGGGTGCCGAGGTCGACGCCGGGACGGACGTGCTTGCCGTAGACCAGCATGGGCGTGTACTCGCGGGTGTGGTCGGTCGTCTTGGTGTAGCTGGGGTCGCAGCCGTGGTCGGCGGTGACGATGAGGATGTCGTCGTCGCGCATGTGCGGCAGGAAGTAGGCGAGCGAGGCGTCGTATTCGCTGATGGCACGGGCATAGCCGGGGATGTCGCGGCGGTGGCCATAGATCATGTCGGTGTCGACGAGGTTCACGAAGCACAGGCCGTCGAAGTCGCGCGTGAGCAGGGCGCGTGTGAAGGCGATGCCGTTGGTGTTGCCCGTGGTCTTGATGGTCTCGGTGAGACCCTTGCCCGCGAAGAGGTCGTAGATCTTGCCGACGCCGATCACGTCTTTGCCGGCGCGGGACAACACGTCGAGCATGGTATCCGCGGGCGGCTGCAGGCTGAGGTCGTGGCGGCGCGGCGTGCGGTAGAAGCTGTCGGTGTCGCGGCCCAGGAAGGGGCGGGCGATCACGCGTCCCACGCCGTAGGGCCCCTGGCACATCTCGCGCGCGATCTCGCAGTAGCGGTACAGCTCGGCGACGGGGATGTGGTCCTCGTGTGCAGCTACCTGAAAGACGCTGTCGGCCGAGGTGTAGACGATGAGCGCGTCTTCCGCGATCGCCTGCTCGCCGTAGTCGTGCAGGGCCTGGGTGCCGGAGTAGGGGAGGTTGCAGAGCACCTTGTGACCGGTCGCCTGCTCGTAGCGCTCGATGAGCTCGGCGGGGAACCCCTGGGGGAAGGTCGGCAGCGGGCGCTCGCTGATGTGGCCGGCGATCTCCCAGTGCCCGACGGTCGAGTCCTTGCCCTGGCTGAATTCGCGCAGGCGGGCATACGCGCCGAACGGTGCCTCGACGCGCGGACCAAAGTCGATGCCGTCCAGGTTGAAGAGGCCGAGGTCGGCGAGGTGCGGGGCGTGCAGCTCGGGGCTGCCCGCGACGGCGCGCAGCGTATTGGTGCCGGCATCGCCAAAGGCCGCAGCGTCGGGAGCGGCGCCGACGCCGAAACTATCGAGTACCACGACAAAGACTCTGCGTGCCATGAAAGCCTCCTGGCTATGAATCAACCTCTTCTTCGAGGGGCGGGATGTCCCTGCGTTTGCCGATATAGTCGACGAGACGCTGGAAGAGCGTCTTGATGAGAGCGGCGACGGGGACGGCGATGAGCATGCCGACGAAGCCGCCGACCTCCCCGCCCAGCAGGAGCGCGGCGATCACGAGCAGGGGGTGCACCTCGACATTGGTGGAAAGGAGCTTGGGGTTGACGATGTTGGCATCGACGAACTGCACGATGGCCAGGGCGATTACGCCGTAGACCAGGGTCTGCAGATCGCCCTCGAGCAGGCAGACGATGGCGGTGGAGGCAAAGGCGATGATCGGGCCCACGTAGGGAATCAGGTTGCCGATGCACGAGAGGATGCCGATGAGGAAGGAGAACTTCACGCCCGCGAGCGTCAGCACGATACCTGCGGCAAAGCACATGAAGAGCGCGTCGAGGAGCTGGCCGTGGATGTAGCCCGAGAAGGCATGGTCGGCATCATCGAGGAATTCGTGCGCCACCTGATGCACACGTGCGCCAAAGAGGCGCAGGAGGACACCGTCCCAGTAGGATGCGATATTGTCGGTGTCGAGCAGCAGGTAGATGGCAAAGATGACGGAGAAAAGCAGGCTGGAGAAAAACTCGGGGAGGTCCTTGAGGCTGACGATGACCGTCTCGCCGAAATTGTCGAGCATGTCCCCGAGGGAGTCGGTCAGGTACTGCACCGCCGTGCCGAGCTGGTCGGAGGAGACGTTGACGGCGGCAAGCCAAGTCTCGAACTCGCGATAGGCCTCCTGGAAGGCCGTGCCGAAGGTCTCGAGCAGGGTGTCGAAGTGCGTGAAGTCGAGCTGCTGCACCTCGCCGACGACGGTTGCCAGGGCGACGACCAGGGCCACCAGCAGCAAGACAACCAAGATGATGACGGTGACCACGATCGCGAGGGTGCGCGCGATGCCGGCCTTGTCTCGGAGCGCGGGAATAGCCTGCAGGCGCCTCTGCAGGCGTGTCACCGGCGGCAGCAGAAGGTACGCGATCACGAGCCCGCCTACCAGCGGCGTGGTGACGATACCGAGCGGCGAGATGAGCCGGGCGGTGCCCGCGAGCAGCGCTGGCATGTTGCCAAAGATGGCGTAGGTGATGAGCAGCGCGATGAACGTCAGCACCACGTAGAGGGAGATCTGCGTGTACTTGGGGTTCGAGAACTCATGGGGCTTCTTCATGGCACCTCCTATCCGTCCGTCTCATCCTATCAGACGTCGCGGACATGCGGCGGTCCTCCACCCCCTATACTTGTGTAAATCGCAATACGAGGGGAGGGCCATGAACTACTCGAACATCAAATATTGTGACATCGCGAACGGTCCCGGCGTGCGCACCACCCTCTTTGTCTCAGGCTGCCGCCGCCATTGCAAGGAATGCTTCAATCCCGAGGCGTGGCCGCTCGCGGCGGGCATGCCCTTCACCGAGGAAGTCCAGCAGGTGATCATCGACAGCCTCGCTCCGGACTACATCTCTGGCCTCACCCTGCTGGGCGGCGAGCCCTTCGAGCCTGAGAACCAGCGGGGGCTCGTGGACTTTGTGGAGCGCGTGCGCGCGACCTACCCAACCAAGTCGCTGTGGTCGTTTTCGGGCTTCACGATCGAGGAGCTGCTGGGCCGCGAGCCGGTGCACGCCCCCTACACGATATCGCCGGTGACCGAGGTCACCGACCGCCTGCTCATGTGCCTGGATGTGCTGGTCGACGGCCCCTTTGAGATCGAGCAGAAGGACATCTCGCTGCGCTTCCACGGCTCGCGCAACCAGCGCCTGCTCGACGTGCCCCGGACACTCGCGGCCGGCGAGCCGGTCCTCTGGGAAGACGAACCCATCTTCTCGAAGCACGAGCTGTAAAGCACTGCGGGCCCGCCGATGGGACGGGTCCGCATCAATCTCTATGCGCTCCCTCTACAGGGACCTGCGGAAATAGGCGCACTCGTCGTCGTTCGCGCGGGCGGCGTCTGCCGAGCGCACGTCGCAGTGAAAGACATGAGGGAGCCGGTGAGCTTTGTCCCCGTAGACGTGTAGCTCAAAGGGGATCTCCTGCTCGATGAGCACCTGCGCGAGCGGGAGCGCCTGGGGCCTGAGGAAGTCGTCGTTGGCGGTCATCACAAAGGCCGGCGGAAAATCGGGCGTGACCCAATAGAGCGGCGAGGCCAGGCGCAGCTCGTCGGCGGTCGGCTCATGACCGAAGAGGTCGGCCATGAGCGAGGCGGTCAGCTCGTTGGTGTCTCCGTCGAGCGCATAGTCGCCGCAGTTGAGCGCGACGGCCGTCAGGTGGGCGCCAGCGGGTACGTCGAGTGCGAACCGCGCGGCGTAGGCGGGGTTGGTGAGGATACCCGCGTAGGTCGCGAGCAGGGTGCCGCCCGCCGAGTCGCCGACGGCAAAGACGTGCGCGGTGTCGAGGCCATACTCGTCCGCGTGGGCGTATAGCCAGGCAAAGACCGCGTTGGTGTCCTCGACGGCGGCGGGGAAGACCGCCTCGGGCGCGAGGCGGTAGCTGTAGTTGACGACGGCGAAGCCGCGGCGCGCGAGCT
The DNA here is from genome assembly GCA_900314685.1 of uncultured Actinomycetes bacterium. GTDB lineage: Bacteria > Actinomycetota > Coriobacteriia > Coriobacteriales > Atopobiaceae > Olegusella. The sequence goes on from OMWE01000004.1 coordinate 64,121, forward strand.
CCAAGCAGTAATACTGGTAGCGCTCCTTGTCGCCGTAGACCCAACCGCCGCCGTGGCAGCTGACGATCACAGGCAGGGGGTCGAGCGCACCGTCCGTCCGGGCCGCGCGGGGGCGGTAGACGTCGAGCGACTGCAGGACGGGGTCGGCGCCGTAGACGATGTCGTCGTAGCGCTCTACCTCGGCCGGAGTGGTCAGCCCTGCGTCGCGGATATCGTCACCTGCCTTGAACATCGTACGCACGCGATCGGACACGAGGCTCATGTTTGCGGCTCCTTTGGACGGAAGGGGGCTATGGCCACAGACCGCGGCCCGCAGCCGCAAACTGCAGCTGCGGGCCGCGTCGGCAAGGTGCGAATGCGGATTACAGGTCGCCCAGGTAGGTGGCGTCCAGCAGGTGCACGCCCCGCTTGGCGGACTCCAGCGTCATGCCCGTGACGGGAGTGGGGTCCTCCTCCAGCAGGCGCGAGACGATCGAGGTCGCGGGACCCAGCAGGTCGACCGAGGCGATGCCGCGGTCGTTGAGCAGCTCGATGACCTCGCGGCGTAGGGTGCCGTCGAGGATGGTGTGGAAGACGGTCGTGGTCCTGGGGTCGTCGATGTACTTGTCGACGTAGGTACGCACCTCGTCGACCGACTTGACGTGCGTGAGGCCGCGGACGGTGACGTCGCCCTCGGGGAACTGTATCACGGCGCCGCAGACGACGGAGCTCGCGGTACGGCCGGTGGAGTCGGCGATGATGTGCAGGTAGATGCGGTCTGGGATGTCTTCAATCTCGAGATCGTCGGACATGGGGCCTCCTTGAGAAATTCGTGACGGAGATTCGTAACGCTATCTCGAGAATAGCACGCAGACGGACGCGCGAGCGGTAGACTGTTGTGTCGGACCCTTTTCCTTCGGTGAATGTGCAATCGAGGCAGCCATGCATGCGGATACCGCAACCATCGTGGGGCTCGTGACCCCGGTCAACCTGCGTTTCGTCGTCCCCGTCTACCAGCGTCCCTACACCTGGGACATCAAACAGTGCGCCCAACTCTGGGACGACGTGCTCTCCGTCGGCCGGGCGGCTCAGGAGGCGCGGATGCGCAGCGCCTACGGGTCACGGGAGGTACCGACCTACCACTTCACAGGCTCCATCGTCTGGATCCAGGACGGGGCGGTGTCGCCGGCGGGCGTCGAGTCGCGCCTGCTGATCGACGGCCAGCAGCGTATCACGACGCTGATGCTCGTCTTTGTCGCGCTCGTCCGCTATGCCCAGCGGCATCCGGAAAAGTCAAAGGCGCTCGTGTGGTCCGCGCAGGAGATCCTGGACGACGGCTACCTCACCAACAAGCACCGCGCGGGGGAGGATCACTACAAGCTCACACTCTCCAAGGGCGACCGCGCGGTCTTCCAGGCGCTGGTCGACGAGCTGGAGCAGGCGGGTGCGCCTGACGGCACGTCCGCACCGGCCCCGGCGGTACCGAGCCACCTACTCGACAACCTGGCCTTCTTTGAGTCCGAGCTCGAGCGGGTGTCCGACCCCAACGTCGTGTGGCTGGGACTGCAGCATCTGCAGGTCGCATCCATCGCGCTGACGGAGGGCCAGGACAATCCCCAGCTCGTCTTTGAGTCGATGAACTCGACGGGTAAGGACCTCTCGGTAGCTGACCTGGTGCGCAACTTCATCCTGATGAGCGCCCCGGTCGAGAGCCAGGCGTCGCTCTATCGCACCTTTTGGCGCCCGATCGAGGAGGCGCTCGGTGCCGACACGGGCTCCGCGCTCTTCGACGGTTTCCTGCACGACTGGCTGACGGCGATCCGCGCACCACAGCAGTTCGATGTGGCGGACATCTACGGGGCGTTCAAGCGCTATGTCCGCACCGGTGGCTACGACACGCACAGTGGCGTGGTCGCGCTGATCAACCAGCTCCGTCGCTTCGTACGGTACTACGCGCACATCACGACGGGGCAGCCCGTGCCCGGCCGCGACCCCGCGGCCGAGGTCGACGAGGCGCTCGCTGGCCTGCGCGCGCTCGGCGAGCCGCGGGTCTATCCGATGCTGCTGTCCTTCTACGACGCATACGACCAGCAGGACATCGACCGCGACACGTTTGTGCGTGTACTGCGGGTGACGGAGTCCTACGTGCTGCGCCGCCTGGTGTGCGACTGCCCGGGCGACGATTTCGCCCTCTACCTCTCCGGGATCATCGGGCGCCTGGACGGCGTGCGCGCCGTGGGCGGCGACTATGCGACGGCGTACGAGAGCTACCTGCTCAACGCGGAGGGCACGGCGCTGCGCTTCCCGACCGACGACGAGTTTGCCCGTGCGATCTCGCTGCGCGATGCCGCCGACTGGGATGATGAGTCGCCCATCGGTCGCGCGTTGGCGGCGGGCGAGGACGCGTGCCGTCGGTGGGCGTATCCCGCCGTGGACGAGCGCACGCGCGCGATCTACCGTGCAAGCAGATAGGACGGCATAGTGAGCGACACGAGTAGGGGAATCGCGGGCAAAGGGGCCGCGAGCGGGGAGACCGCGGTCGCCCGTGCCACGGCAATAGGCGCTGCTGCCATGGTCTTTTGGGGGATGATGGCCGGGTTCGAGCGGCTGACGACCCAGGTCTTTGGGCCGCAGCTGGGCATCGCGGTCATCTATCTCTTTGCAGCGCCCCTGGCCTTCCTGCTCCGCAGGCCGCACGAGCCGTCTTTTTACGGCTGGCGCTACCTGCTGGTGAGCGGTGCGCTCTTTGCCGGGACCGACATCCTGACCGGCCTTGCCATCGGCCATGCCGCGACCTCCACCCAGACGGTGCAGGTCACCATCGTCAACTACCTCTGGCCCACACTCACGGTGCTGGGCAACCTCGCCTTTTCCCGCGATGCCCACGCCAACTGGCTCATCGTCCCCGGGACGCTCATCGCCACCCTCGGGGTCGCGACGGTCGTGGGCGGGGACGCCGGCCTCGACCTTGCCGCAATCGCCGCCAACGTCTCCTCGAACCCGCTGCCCTTCCTTTTCGCGCTGGGTGACGCCCTGTGCTGGACCGCCTACTCGGTGGTGACGCCGCGTATCTCAGGCGGCAAAGACGCGCTTGCCTATATGTTTGTCGCCACCATGGTGAGCGGATGGGTCGTCTGGGGTCTGACCAGCCTCGCCGTGGGTCCGCAGCTCCCCGTGGCCGCGGTCACGCCTGCCACGTTTGTCTTGCCAGTGGCGACCGCACTCGTGCTCGTCTTGGGCTACCTCTGCTGGAACGTGGGGATCCTCCGCGGGAGGCCGACCACCCTCTCGACGCTTTCCTATCTCACGCCGGTCTGCTCGGCGGTCTCCAGCGCGATCATCCTCGGTCTGTCCCTCGCACCGACCTTCTGGGTCGGGCTGGCCATGGTGGTGGCGGGGTCTCTGATCAGCTTTGCCTCTACGCGCCGGCAAAAAGGCGTATAGTATCTGCCCGTGCCCGCCCGCACCCTCGGGCGGCGACAGTTCGCTTGCACCATCCTGTCGTTAAACAAAACCAGGGCTACCGAGGGATTGTTGTGTCGGGGCTCTGCGTGTATGCGCGGAGCCCCTTTCCGTCCTTGCTGGTCCTGGCGCATGCCGAGACACCGCCGACCAGACAAGGAGACACCATGGCGACCAACCAGACCGACGACCACCGCGAGCGCGAGGGGCTTACCCTGCTCGGCGCCAAGGGCGTGCACTATCCCTCCGACTATGACCCCTCCGTGCTGGAGCGCTTCTCCAACAAGCATCCCGGCAACGACTACTTCGTCAAGTTCAACTGCCCGGAGTTCACCAGCCTCTGCCCGATCACCGGCCAGCCGGACTTTGCCACGATCACCATCTCCTACGTGCCCGACGAGTACCTGGTGGAGTCCAAGAGCCTCAAGCTCTATCTCTTCTCCTACCGCAACTACGGCGAGTTCCACGAGGACTGCGTGAACCGCATCATGAAGGACCTCGTGGCGCTGCTCGACCCCAAGTACGTCGAGGTCTGGGGCCGCTTTTTGCCCCGCGGCGGCATCTCCATCGACCCCTACGCCAATTACGGCAAGCCCGGCACCCGCTGGGAAGAGGTCGCCTGGGACCGCCTGGCCCACCACGACCTCTATCCCGAGCGCGTCGACAACCGCTAGGAGGCATACATGTCAACAACTGAACAGCAGGCCGCGTCTGTCGACAAGAAGGACCTCGCCCGCCTGACCCTGTCGGCACCCTTCCTCGTGATCTGCGTGCTGTACGTGACGCTGCTCATCCTGTCCAACCTCATCGCCGGCAAGATGTGGACGCCCCTGCCCAGTGTGACCCTGCCGGCCGCGGTCATGCTCTTCCCCGTGACGTACATTTTTGGCGACATCTTCACGGAGGTCTACGGTTACGCCCGCGCACGTCTCGTGATCTGGCTGGGGTTCACCATGTGCTTCTTGGCAGTCGTGGTCTACATGGTGACGATCGCGCTGCCGTACCCCGACTTCTGGACCAACCAGGAGGCCTTCGCCGCTGTGCTCGGGACCACGCCGCGTGTCTTTGCGGCGTCGCTGATCGGCTACCTCTTCGGCGAGTTCTCCAACTCCATGATTCTCTCCAAGCTCAAGGTCCGGACCGGCGGCAGGCACCTCTGGATGCGCACCATCGGCTCGACGGTGGTCGGCGAGGCGTTTGATTCCGTGATCTTCATCACCGTGTCCTTCGCGGGGACCATGCCCGGCGCGGCGCTGCTGCAGATGATTTGCTACCAGTACCTCTTCAAGGTCGTATTTGAGGTCGTCCTGACCCCGGTGACCTACGCGGTGATCGGCCGCCTGAAGCAGATCGAGGGCGTGGACCACTTCGATACCGATGTGAGCTACCGCGTGCTGTAGCGGGTTCGTGCCCGCTCGGGTTGCCTGTGCCGATATCCCACTTGTCCCGATGGGACTCACTCGTCCCGGTAATGCCCCGCTCATCCCATAGCGCGCTCGCGTGTGTGAATCACGGGGGAGAGCCAGTAGCCAGCCGTACATAAACGACCTACTTTGACAGATTCGTGTCAATGCCGGGCGTTTATGTGCGGCCGCCTCACGGGCGGGGTCGATGGCTCGTACATAAACCGGGGAGATTGACACAGGCATGGCAAATTGTCCCTTTCATGTACGAACGGGCGATGGGCGTGAAGTGCCGTACCCCATCGTGGCGTGCGGTGGCGGGACTCCGTGCGTCGGGGCATCGTGCATCAGATGGTCTGTCAGCTGCTACAAACTGTCATACGGGCTTCTCATGTACGAAACTCTCGATGCCGGAATCCGAGAATCGAGCACCAGTAGGCTGCCGAGTGTGCTGATTACCGCCAGACGCCTGTTGGTGTACGAAATACTAAGAACTCTCAGAAGACATTCGTACATCAACCAGCCCTTTATTGCGGAACCACCTCAATAGGGGCTGTTGGCGTACGAATGCCTGGTTGGTATGCTGACGCTTGGTTGCCGTACGAATGCCTGGCTTGCTGTACGAGTGCCCGGTTGGTGCGCGAATGCCTGGCTGGCGTGTGGATGCCTGGTTGCTGCCGAACGCATGTCGGTTGTGGGGATTCAGGCGCAGGCATCGTATGCGCAGATGCAGGCTTATGAGAGCAAAAAGAAGGACCCCCGCCAGCTGGTGACGGGGGTCCTTGCTCATGCGGAGCTGATTACGCTCGGTGCCGGCAAATCTCGGTGTCGGCAGATGCTAGCAGATGCTAGCAGACGCTAGCACGTGCTGCCGGATACCGGATGCCGGCGGACCGACGCGAACTTACTTCATCGACTCCTCGACAGCCACGGCGCAGGCGACGGTCGCACCGACCATGGGGTTGTTGCCCATGCCGATGAGGCCCATCATGTCGACGTGCGCGGGGACGGAGCTGGAGCCGGCGAACTGGGCGCTGGAGTGCATACGGCCCATGGTGTCGGTCATGCCGTAGGAGGCAGGGCCGGCGGCCATGTTGTCCGGGTGCAGCGTACGGCCGGTGCCGCCGCCGGAAGCGACGGAGAAGTACTTCTTGCCGGCCAGGACGCGCTCCTTGAAGTAGGTGCCCGCGACGGGGTGCTGGAAGCGGGTCGGGTTGGTGGAGTTGCCGGTGATCGAGATGTCGACGTTCTCGTGCCACATGATGGCAACGCCCTCGCGGACGTCGTCGGCGCCGTAGCAGTTGACGGCGGCACGCGGGCCCTCGGAGTAGGGGATCGACTGGACGATCGTCAGCTCGCTGGTGAAGTAGTCGAACTGGGTCTGGACATAGGTGAAGCCGTTGATGCGGGCGATGATCTGGGCGGCGTCCTTGCCGAGGCCGTTCAGGATGACGCGCAGGGGCTTCTTGCGGGCCTTGTTGGCGTTGTTGGCAATGCCGATGGCGCCCTCAGCGGCGGCGAAGGACTCGTGGCCGGCCAGGAACGCGAAGCACTCGGTGTCCTCGCCGAGCAGCATGGCGCCCAGGTTGCCGTGGCCCAGGCCGACCTTGCGCTCCTCGGCGACGGAGCCGGGGACGCAGAAGGCCTGCAGGCCCTCGCCGATGGCCGCGGCGGCCTCGGAAGCGGTCTTGCAGCCCTTCTTGATAGCGATGGCGCAACCCAGGGTGTAGGCCCAGGCGGCGTTCTCAAAAGCGATGGACTGGACGTCGAAGACGATCTGACGCGGGTCGAAGCCCTTGTCGAGGCAGATCTGAGCTGCCTCCTCGAGGTCCTTGATGCCGTAGCTAGCCATCACCTTGGTGATCTTGTCGATGCGGCGCTCGTAACCCTCAAACGTAACTGCCATTAGGTGTGCCTCCTTTTCTTTGCTCGTCGTTTACTCTTCGCGGGGATCGATGACCTTGGCGGGAGCATCCCACTGGCCATAGCGGCCCTTGGCCTTCTCGAGCGCCTCGTTGGCATCGGTGCCGGACTTGACGTCGTCCATGAACTTGCCGAGGTTGATGAACTCGAAGCCAATGATCTCGTCCTTGTCGTTGAGGGCGAGGTGGGTGATGTAGCCCTGGGTGAGCTCGAGGTAGCGCGGACCCTTGGCGGAGGTGCCGTAGGTGGTGCCGACCATGGAGCGCTCGCCCTTGCCGAGGTCGTCGATGCCGGCGCCGATGGGCAGGCCGTTCTCGGAGAACGCGGTCTGGGTGCGGCCGTAGACGATCTGGAGGAACAGCTCGCGCATGGCGACGTTGATGGCGTCGCAGACGAGGTCGGTGTTGAGGGCCTCAAGAATGGTCTTCTTGGGCAGGATCTCGGCGGCCATAGCCGCGGAGTGGGTCATGCCGGAGCAGCCGATGGTCTCGACGAGGCACTCCTCGATGACGCCTTCCTTGACGTTGAGGGAGAGCTTGCAGGCACCCTGCTGGGGAGCACACCAACCCACGCCGTGCGTGTAGCCGGAGATGTCCTCGATCTTCTTGGCCTGGACCCACTTGCCCTCCTCGGGGATGGGCGCGGGGCCGTGGTACGCACCCTTGGCAACCGGGCACATCCTCTCTACTTCCGCTGAATACTGCATGTAGAGCTCCTCTCCAACACCTCGGGCGTCGGCTACGGTGCCGGCGCACTTGTCCGTATTTGTCGCCGGCGGAGCCTGCGACGAGGAAACATGTCCGGCCGCCAGCCATGCGGTCCAGACACATTGATTTTATGCCAGCCAACGCATATGCGGCAGGCGAGATTGCGAATTATTCGCCCAAATGCGCGAATGATTACGGATTCGTGTATGTCTCCGTACGTACGCACACCATATCGAGCGGCTCGACGGGCCAGGGCAGGTCGAGCGTGTACCGCTCGCCGTTGCTGACGAGGTCGCAAGACAGGCGTACCTCCCGTACCGGGCGGTGTGGGGAGAGGACGCAGGCGAGGGAACCGGCCGCGGCCTTGTTGCGGCAGGTGACGGTGGCACGCCAGCGGCCACCCGCGGGCCGGCAGCCGTCGACGACCGCCACGGGCACGCGGTCGCGCGCGTAGTCGACGCGCCCCGGGTTCTGCGTCGGCGCACCATAGAAGAAACCCGTGGAATAAGGACGGTGGCTCACCAGGTCGAGCTCGGCACGCCAGGGGGCGGCGGGGTCGCCGTCGAGTACGTGGCGGTAGGCGTTGGTGACGGCCGCGACGTAGTAGCTGCCCTTGGCGCGGCCCTCGAGTTTGATCGCGTCGATGCCGGCGGCGGCAAGGTCGCCCAGGTGCTCGATCATGCAGAGGTCGTTGGAGGACAGCAGGTAGCTGCCGTGCTCGTCTTGCACTACATCGATCGGACGGTCGGGCGTGCGGTCCTCGACGATCGTCCAGGCCCAGCGGCAGGGTTGGGCGCAGGAGCCCTGCGCGGCGGAGCGACGGCCTCCTGTCATCTCGCTCGACAGCAGGCATCGCCCCGAGTACGCCATGCACATGGAGCCGTGCGCAAAGGCCTCGAGCTCCAGGTTGCGGGGGATGCGGCGGCGGAGCTCGGCGACCTGCGCCACGGTCATCTCGCGCGCGAGCACGATGCGCCGCACGCCCAGGCGGGCGTATTCCTGTGCTGCGACCGCGTTGGTGCAAGATGCCTGCGTGGAGAGGTGGATGGCGACATGGGGCGCGTGCGTGCGCAAGAGGGCGACGGCGCCGAGGTCCGCGACGATGGCGGCGTCCACGTGCGTCTGGTCAAGAAAATCCAGGTAGGCGGGCAGGACGTCGATATCGTCGTCGTACATCACGGTGTTGAGCGTCACGTGGACGGCCGCGCCTGCCTCATGGGCCCGCTCGACCGCTGCGGCGAGCTCGCCCTGTGCGAAGTTGCGCGCGCCGGCCCGCATGCCCCAGCGCGTGCCGGCCAGGTAGACTGCGTCCGCGCCGAAATGCAGGGCGCTCGCGAGCTGTTCGGGTCCTCCGGCCGGTGCAAGCAGTTCCATGGGCATGTGCTGTCGGTTGCCTTTCCTGTGTGCCGGGCGTACTGGCTGCCCCTAGATCGAGTCCATCTCGCCCTGCACGAGGTAATACCAGTTTTCGGGGTCGGTGGCGTTGTATTTGTAGGCGGCTCTAAGGCTGTTGGTGGGGCCGTAGTACTCGGAGAGGCCCTTGACGTGGGCGTCGATGGCCTCCTCCCAGGAGTCCCAGCTGTACATGCCCCAGCCCCAGGCGTTGTGGCTGTAGTAGCAGTTGGCGCCCTTGCCGGACTCGACCGTGGCGATGGCGGGCGACCAGCGGGCGTCCACCCCGTATTTCCAGGAGGCGGTCGCGAAGGTCACGCCCTGGCCCTCGAGCGGGGAGCCGGCGAGGTAGTCGTCGATGCGCGCCGCCCACTCGTCGATGTAGGCCTGGCGCTCGGCGGCGTCCACCTCGGCGGTGGACGTCTCGCTCACCTGCGGCACGGGGTCGGCCGCCTGCGCGACCGCTCGGGCGGTCACGGCGTTGAGGTGGGCTATATATCCGGAGACGTACTGCGCGACCATGGTGACGATGACAAGCAGTGCGAGCGCGGGCACGATGGCGAGCATCACCCTGGTACGGCGCCCGACGGTGCGATCCGCCCCCCTCATCGCTGGAGCGATTCGAGGCCGAGCAGCGCGGCGCCGATCGCACCGCAGAGCTGCGAGTCGGGATGGACGGCGACCGGGGCGTCCAGCGTCTCGGTCAGGGCGGCGACGACGCCCTCGTTCTGCGCGACGCCGCCGGTCATGAGATAGGGCGGTTCGGCGTGCACGCGACGTGCCAGCATGGTCGTCTTGCGCGCTACGGACTCGTCGAGGCCGTGGATCACGTCGGGGGTCGGGGTGTCGTTGGCGACGAGCGAGACGATCTCGGACTCGGCAAAGACGGTGCACATGCTGGAGATGTGCACGGGGTGCTTCCACGCGAGGCCCGTCTCGCAGAATTCGGGCAGGCTCATCTCGAGCGTGCGGGCCATCATCTCGAGGAAGCGGCCGGTGCCGGCGGCGCACTTGTCGTTCATCACAAAGTTGAGGACGCCGCCCCGGTCGTCCAGGTGGATGACCTTGGAGTCCTGGCCGCCGATGTCGATGACGGTGCGGGCCTCGGGCATCAGGTAGTGGGCGCCGCGCGCGTGGCAGGTGATCTCGGTGATCGAGCCGTCGGCGTCGGCGATGGAGTCGCGGCCGTAGCCCGTGGAGACTTCGAGGGTGATGTCCGCGGCGGTAAGACCCGCCTGGGCGAGTGCCTGCTCCTTTGCCTTGGCGGCCGCCTCGGTGGCCTTGGCACCGGTGGGCAGGATGGCGGTGGCGACGACGCGCGAGTTGCCGTCGACGATCGCGGCGTCGGTGGAGGTGGAGCCGGAGTCGATGCCGAGCACGTAGGTAGGTGCGTCGGGTCTGGCCTCCTTTTTGGGCTCGCCCGCACGGTCCGCTCCGTGACTGCGCAGCGTCTCGCCGAAGGCGGCAAGGCGGGTCTTGAGCTGGCCCGCGCTCTGCGAGGTGCCGTCTGTCTCGATCTTGACCATGGGCATGTCCCCCTCCCGTGTGGCAGCGGCGTACTCAAAGCCATAGTAGTCGCAGAACTTCATCGTATGGTACACGACGCCCCGCTGCCCCGGGCGGCCCACGAGTCCCGCGCGCGGCGAGACGTCGTCCATGCGCATGCAGGGCATCTGGTCGAGCAGGGCGCCCGCGTACCAGTCCAGGAAGGTGTCGAGCGTGCCGCCCGCGCGTCCGACGCCCAGGCCCGTCGGGTCGGCAGCGCCGCCCTCCCCGAGCGCCTCGCACGAGTCGCAGTCGCCCGCGGCCGCCATGCGCGCGAGCTGGGGTGGGGGCGAGACGAGCAGGTGGCGCTCCGTGCAGGTGGCGTTCTCGACCGGGACGCCGACGTCCTCCTCCACGGTGCCGAGCAGCGCCCCGGTCGCATGGGCGCCCACGAGGGTCACACGGCCGTCCTGACGGGGGACGTACGGCTCAAAGGCCGCCAGCGCCGCGCCCACGTCGAAGGGACGGCCGGAGTAGGCGGCGTACGCGCGGGCGAGGTCCGCGAGACGGGCGCGGAAGAGACGCCGTTCTGCTTCTCCGCGTTTGTGCGGCAGGTCGAGCAGGTAGCAGAAGTCGAGGTGCCCCTGCCCCGCCAGGATGTCGTAGGCGCGCTTGATCACGTCGCAGCAGGTCACGAGCACGACCTCGTGCACGTCGTCCGCGAGCAGGCGCTCGATGAGGCCCTTGCCGTAGCCGCAGAGGTTGGGGTGGGCCAGGCGGTCCGCCTCGTCGAAGCTGGCGACGTCGGCCTCGGCCAGGACGGTCGTGGCGCCGAATCCCGCCAGCAGCTCGCGCGGCGTGTATTTGCAGGCGTAGTAGACGGTGTGCTCCATGGTGCCTCTTCGCTCGTGCGGCCACCGGATAGCGACGGTGGGTCTTGTGGTCGATGATAACGCTGCTGCCGACGGCGCCGCCACGGTCAGGGTTTGACCAACGCCACGGTCAGGGTCTGGTCGGCGCCCCTGTCGCGCGGCGCGAGCGCAGGAGCTCGAGGAAGGCCTCGAAACGGGTCGAGAGCTGGCCGGTCATGTTGTTCTTGCGGTCGCAGCCGTCGCCGTCGAGCACCAGGGTGGGGTAGCCCGCCGCCTCGAGCTCGCGCCGGATGAGCTGCGCGGCGCCCGCGGTCTGGCGGCAGCCCCAGTGGCAAAAGACGACCACGCCGTCCGCACGGGTCTGTTCCGCGAGGTAGCGCACGCGGTCCGCGCGGCGCTGGGACGGACCGTTGAAGCTGGTGCGCACGAGGCGCTCGGCCATCGCCTCGTAGGGCTGCCTCATCCCGTCGTACCAATAGCCGTCCGGGCAGACCTGGTCGTAGGCCATGTCGGTGGCGACGATCTGCGCCTCGGGCGTGCGGTCCAGGTGGCGCGAGATCGCGGGCAAGAAGAACGGCGTCGTGTGCACCCACACCAGGTTGAGCCCCTCGTAGGGCCGCGCCGCCGCGTAGTCGGTGAGCATCTGGCGCGCCGCGAGCTCCATGTCAGCCGAGCCGAGCGCCACATGGGAGCACAGCAGCTCCTCCACCTGCAGCATCATGTCGGTCTGCAGGTACTTGCCCGCGCGCAGGGGCAGCGTCCGGTCGAGGATATCGAGCGTGCGCTGCGACCGGGCGACCAGCTGGCCCAGGCGGGCTTCGTCGAGCGCGCGGCCGGTGGCGGCCTCGCTCACGCGCGCGAGCTCGCGCAGCTGGTCGGCCACGTACCGGCAGGCGTCGCGGTCCTGCCCGTAGGGGACGTCGACGTAGACAAAGGGGGACCCCCACGTGCGCGCGAGGGTCTTGAAGGTGAGGTTGTTGGCGTCGCAGGCCACCGAGCAGGCCGCGAGCACGGCGGGGGCCTGCACGACCCCCGTCTCGGCCATGCTCATGAGCACCTTGTGGTAGCTGCAGTAGGTCTCGGGGATGCCGCGGGACTCGGCGTCGGCGACAAAGGCGGCCTCCGCGTGGGCGCCTCCCGTCGTGCCCGAGATCGCCTCGGCCGTGATGGCGCGCATGCCGAGCGCCGCAAAGATCTCCGTCGGCAGGAAGATCGAGACCAGCGCCATGTTCCGGGGGTCCGAGAAGGACTTGCCGACCATCTCGAAGGTCGTGCGGGCGATGGTGTTGCCCGACGGCAGGAGGTCCTTGTCGGGGAGGTGCGCCGTGCGCCAGCGCGTCCAGCCAAAGCCCAGGGACAGCCAGTCGTGCACGAAGCGCGGCGAGGCCGCCAGGCGCGACCCGGCCACGTCGCCGTACCAGTCGAGCAGGCCCTGCGAGTCGTCGTCTGCGCGATTAGCCACGTGCGCCCCCGTCGGACTCATCCGCGTCCGCGTCCTCGCCCTCGTCCGCGCCGAAAAGCTGCGTGACCTGCAGCGGGAGGCCGCTCGCGGCAATCTGGTCGGCACCGCCGAAGACGACGATGCTGCGACGGCGGGCGAGCTCGGCGAGCGCCGGCGCCTGCGCGCGCAGGTCGTCGGGCGTGGTGGCCAGGATGCTCGCGCGGCACCGGTCGCGCCAGCCTTCGGGGCGCTCGGAGAAGAAAAGCCCGTCTTGGCGGCGCGCCAGCTGGCGCGGCTTGAGCGGCGAGTCGTGCGTCGCGACGGACGACACTATGTAGCCCTCGAGCTCGGCGTCCGTGCCCTGCCAGCCGGCCAGCCAGTCGCCGGCCCCCTCGAAGCGTCCGACGGTGCCGTCGACGCCCGGGTCGCGGTACGACCAGAACTGCGCGAGGCCGTCGGTCGTGTGGCGGAAGCCCGTGCCGTAGGCGCCGCCCTTGACGCGCACCTCGTTCCACAGGTAGTCGAAGCTGAGCGCCCGGCTGATGACCTGCCAGGTGCCGAGCGTGCCCCCGTCGAAGTCGGACGCGTCCTCGCCCTCGGCCACGTAGCAGACGTCCGACGGCAAGACGAACGCCTCATAGACCGGCTCTCCCGGGTCGGGCAGGGGCAGTGCGAGCCGGTGGGCGCACGCCCGGGGTCCGGCGGCGGGTAGGTCGAGCGGCAGGCCGTGCGCCCGTGCGGCGAGGTCCCAGAAACGGGCGCGGTCCTCCGCAGGGCCGATGAAGCTCACGGTGACCTCGTCGGAGGTGAAGATACGGCGGGCCAGCTCGTCGAGGCGGGCGGTCAGGGCGTCCTTGCGCTCGTCCCAGTGCGCGAGCAGGTCCTTGAGCCACAGGTAGTACTCCACGCGGCCTATGCGGTCGGCCGCGGCGCTCGCGGCGGAGTAGTGCGCGGACAGGCGGGCCATCGCTGCGGCGTGCCCGGACCCCAGGAAGCCCTGCTCCAGGCCGATGCGGCGCTGCATGAGGATGTCGCGCATGCGGTCGGTGTCGGCAAAGTCGGTCGTGCCCCAGACCTCGGGCGGCAGGGCGACGAGCTGGTCGAGCTTGTCCGAGAGGGCGCTCGCGCCCATCACGAGCAGCGGGCGCAGGTAGCCCGGGTCGTCGTCCCGGCTGTACGTCTCGGTGAAGAAGTCCAGCGTGCCCAGGTTGCGCTCGATCAGCGTGTCGAGCGCGGAGGCGTCGTGGCTGTCCGTGCCGAGCTTGGTGAGCAGGTCGGTCAGGACGCCAACGTAGGGCAGGTCGTCGGCCTCGAGGCGGCGCAGGTCGAAGTAGGCGTAGACGTAGTCGATGCCGTGGGTGGGCAGCTCGTGCGCCAGGCAGGGCAGCGGCGCGGTCCGGTCCCACGAGGCGGGCGGCTCGGCCGGGGCTTCGGCGATGTCGGAGATGGTGAGCTGGGGGAGTGTGGCCAGATCCTCGGGGGAGTCGGGGGCCTCCTGCTCCGCCCGCAGGGCTGCGACCTCCTCGGCGATGGACGCGAGTTCGGCCTCGGAGAGCCGGTCCTTCTTTGCCGCGAGCTCGGCTGCCTCCTCGTCGGCGGACCCCGCCGCGACGGGCACGAGCTCCACCTCGGCGGAGTGAGCGGACTCGCAGACGAGCTCGGTCAGCAGGCGCTCGAAATAGCCGGTCCCCAGACCAGCCTTGAGGTGGGCCAGTACGTCTTCGTAGCGGAGGTAGGCGACGGGGTCATCGTCGTCGTAGAGCCAGCTGGAGAGCACCGCCATCGACAGCGCGACGCCGTCCGGGGTGTTGCCGAAATCGCCCTCGCGCAGGTTGAACTCCGCCTGGGCGAGGGAGGCCTCGAGCCGCTCGGTGCCGATGCCGGCCGCCGCGAGGTCCGCGCAGGTCCGCTCCACGAGGGTGCGGAACTGCTCGGCGACGCCGGGCTTTGCGCCTTTGAGCTGCAGGTAGACCTGGGATTGCAGCTCGCTGTCGATGAGCGACGCGGTGAAGTCGTCGCCCAGGCCGGCGTCGAGCACCGCGCGCTTGAGCGGCGCCTCGTTGGAGCCGGCGATGGCGTCGAGCAGGACGTCTGTCGCCAGGACGCGCTCGCGGTCGGAGGACGTGCCGATCACGTACGCGAGGCCGACGGCGGCGTTGGTGGGTGCCGTCGCCATCTCGACGCGGGTCAGCGCCGGTGTGACGGGCGCCTGCAGGGGCAGCGGGTTGGGGGCGCCGGCGCCGCGGTCGGCCGCCTCGCGGAAGCGGCGGTCGACGAAGGCCAGCTCGCGTTCGATGTCCAGGTCGCCGTAGAGGATCGTGTAGGAGTTGGGCAGGTTGTAGTGGCGTGCGTGCGTGTCGAGGAACTCCTCGTAGGTCAGCGTGGGGATGGCGCGCGGCATGCCGCCCGACTCGTAGCGGTAGGGGGTGTCGGGGAAGAGCGCGCGGCTGATCCCCTCAAAGAGCACCTCGTCCGGGTCGGAGAGGGCGCCCTTCATCTCGTTGAAGACCACGCCGTTGTAGACCAGGCGCGCGTCCCCGTCGCCCGGGTCGGCGGGCGTCCCGTCCTCGCCCACGAGCTCCGTGTGCCAGCCCTCCTGCTCGAAGATGCGCGGGCGGTGGTAGATGGCGGGGTGCAGGACGGCGTCGAGGTAGACGTCCATCAGGTTCTCGAGGTCCCGCTCGTTGGTCGAGGCGACGGGGTACATCGTCTTGTCCGGGAAGGTCAGCGCGTTGAGGAAGGTCTGCATGCTGGTCTTGAGCAGGTTGACGAAGGGCTCCTTCACGGGGAAGCGGTCCGACCCGCACAGGACCGAGTGCTCCAGGATATGGAAGACGCCCGTGTCGTTGGCGGGCGGTGTCTTGAAGGCGATGGCAAAGGATTTGTTGACGTCGGGGGTCGCGAGCCAGAGCGCGCGGGCGCCCGAGGCGTCGTGGCGCATCACGTAGCCCGTGCCCGCGAGCTCGGGGAGGGGCTCGACGGCGGTCACGGTGAATCCCGCATGATGCGTGCCGACGGCGAGTGCGGGGTCGGCGACGGTGAAGTCTTTCGTCTGTTGCTGCATCAAAACCTCCTGGTCTGCAGGCCGGCATGACGCCCGCCGCAAGACGATGGACTGCCCGGCAAACACGGGCGCCACACAGTGTCTGGACAACGCTTCTCTGATAAGCAGCGCATATGGTATGGATAGTACTGTACCCAATGGGGCAGGCGCCGTGTGCGCTTCTTTTGAGGGGGAAGTCAAAAACAGCAACATACAGCGCGGTGCGCATTGGTGGGCGGTGCGCGTTGGTGATATCCTGCTACATCGCTGTGTATGGGCAAAAGCGCAGATGGGGAGTCGGAAGGACATGCTCGAACCGCAGGCACAATCGACACCGGAGGGTACGATCGAGCAGGCGACGCCCGATCCGACGGGCAACGCGCTGATCCGCGGTATCGTGATCACCATCGTCGGCGGTGCGCTGTGGGGGCTCAACGGGACCGTCGCCAAATACCTGATGGACGTCTACCGGGTCGAGCCGCTCTGGCTCGCGTGCGCGCGCGAGCTGGTGGCCTGCTGGCTTTTCTTGGGCGCCGCCTGGGTCAGGAATAGGTCCCGCCTGACGGGTGTCTTCCACGACCGCCGCAGCCTTGCCTCAATCGTCGTCATCGCAATCGGCGCGATCCTCTTCTCGCAGGTCGCCTATCTGCTGGCGATCGACTGGACCAACTCGGGCACTGCCACGGTGCTGCAGGCGCTGTCCATGCCGATCGTGCTGATCCTCGTCTGCATCCGTACGCCTCGCCGGCCCCGTCGTCGTGAGGTCGCAGGTCTCATCCTGGCTTTTACTGGCACCTACCTGATGGCGACTGGCGGCAATCCCTCGCAGCTTGCACTGCCGCCCCAAGGCCTTTTCTGGGGTCTGATGTGCGCCGCCGCGGCGACCATCCTCTCCATCCTGCCGGCCCAGATGATGCGGAAGTGGGGCAACTTCGTCGTGAACGGGCTCGCCTTCCTGATGTCGGGCCTGATTCTCGCGTGTGTGTACCACCCGTGGAACCACATGCCGACGCTCGACGCCTTCGGTTGGGCGCTGGTGGCCTTCTCGATCGTCTTTGGCACGTTCGGCGCCTACGGCCTCTACCTGCAGGGCGTGAAGGAGATCGGCTCCGTCCGCGGCTCCATCCTGTCGACGTCGGAGCCGCTGGTCGCCACGATTACCTCGGTGCTGCTCATGGGCGTGTCGTTCAGCCTGCCGGAGCTACTCGGCATGGGGTGCATCCTCGTGACCGTGGTCCTCACGGCATAGCGTTGTCCTCACGGCGTAGGGATGTACGCCCCGCTACCTCCCGACACGAAAACCGCCCGCGGTCATATCGCGGGCGGCAGTGCGGCGCGTTTGTCTTTTGCGGCGCGTTTGTCTTTCTTATCTGTCTTTCTTACTACTTCACGACGAGCACGTCCGTCTTGGACGAGCGGATTAGGAAGGTCGAGATCGAGCCGAGCAGCGCGTATTTGATGGGGGAGAGGCCGCGGGCGCCGCAGATCACCAGGTCGGGCATCTCGACGTCCAGCATCTCCTCCTTGAGCGTCTCGCGGATGCGGCCGGCCTTGACGATGACCTTGACGCTCTTGATGAGCGGCTCGGCCTCGGCGGCGGCGACCTGGTCGGCGATCGAGTCGCGGAAGGCGCTGTCGAGCGACTGGATCAGGTTGGCGGGGAAGGAGCCCGTGGTCTCGAGCGCCGTGGAGTCGATCACGTGGCCGATCACGAGGTGGGCGTTGTTGGTGACCGCCGCGGTGATCGCGCGGTCGAGGACCGCCGCCTGCTGCTCGGAGCCGTCGAGGGCGACAAAGACCTTGTCGTAGCCGAGATCCTCATACTGGGACATAGCCGTCTCCTTTCGTGCGCGGCGCTGTCGGATTCTGCCTGACGCGCCTGTCTCGCCGGGGCTTCTTTGTGCTGCTAGCCCCAGTGTACCCAGCGGTCTCTGCAGCGGTCGGTGTTTTTCCGCGGTAGATGTGGCGAGGCGGGCAAACGGCGCGCCAGCTTGTCTTACTATGCCTACGCACAATGCGCCTGCACACACCCGATCGGCAGGAGGCCGAACGTGAATCTCGCTGTGAGTCTGACCGAAATCCTCAAAGCCGCTCTCTTTGGCCTGGTGGAGGGCATCACCGAGTGGCTGCCCATCTCGTCGACCGGCCACATGCTGCTGCTCGACCAGTTCGTGACGCTCGATGTGTCGCGCGACTTTTGGGACATGTTCCTCGTCGTGATCCAGCTCGGCGCGATCCTCGCCGTGTGCGTGCTCTTCTTCCACGAGCTCAACCCCTTCTCGGGCTCGAAGTCTCGCGAAGAAAAACGCGGCACCTGGCGCCTGTGGGCTCAGATCATCGTGGCCTGCCTGCCCGCCGCGGTCGTCGGCATCCCGCTGGACGACTGGATGGAGGAGCATCTGGGCAGCCCCTTTGTGATCGCCGCCGCGCTGATCGTGTACGGCATTATCTTCATCGTGATCGAGACGCGCCGTGCCAACAAGGCCCAGGCGCTCGCGACCGACGCGGGCCGCGGCCGTCACATGGCCGCCGTGTCTCCCTATGCCAGCCCGAGCGAGCTGGCCGACGCCGACGCGCGCGTCACCTCGATCGAGGACCTCGACTGGAAGACTGCCATCGGCATCGGCATCTTCCAGGTGCTCTCCATCGTGCCGGGCACCTCGCGCTCCGGCTCCACGATCATCGGCGGCCTGCTGCTCGGCTGCTCCCGTACCGTGGCCGCGGAATTCACCTTCTACCTGGCCGTGCCCGTGATGTTCGGCGCGTCGGGCCTGCGCCTGGTCAAGTACTTCCTCAAGGGCAACACCTTCGCCATGGGCGAGACGGTCATCCTGCTGGTGGGCTGCGCCGTGGCCTTTGTCGTGTCGCTGCTCGCGATCCGCTTCCTGATGTCCTTTGTCAAGAAGCACGACTTCAAGCCCTTCGGCTGGTACCGCATCGTCCTCGGCATCGCCGTGATTGCGTACTTCGCCCTCGTGGCGTAGGCATACTAGGCCAAGGTCTCGAGCACGACGCCCCGAGCGCGTTGTCCCGAGCATGACGCCCCGTGCACGCCGCCCCTCTTGGGCGTAGTTTTCCGTAAAACTGCAGCAAACGGTGCCTTGGAGGGCAATCGTGTCTGGGGACATGTCATGCTGCGCCCCTCTGGGATAGGGTTTTGCGCAGATCTGCGGAAAACCCCACGTGAGAGGGTAATTACCGTGGTGCTAATCCGTAGCATTTACCCGCTGATGCGTGGTTTTCCGCGTGCGTGCGGAAAACCCTATCCAAGAGGGTAATTGCTCTTTCCACGGTTTTGGCCGCCGCCCCTCTTGGCCTGGGTTCTCTGGATATCTGCGCAAAACCCTGTCCAAGAGGGCAAACACCGCAAGAAGCTTGGCAGCGGCAGTACTTCCAGGGACGGTAGAACCAGAGGAGCAGCAAAATCAGGAATACATCCACTTGTTGATCCCTCACGACCGCCTCACATAAATGTCTCTCACATAAATACCTCACATAAATAGGGGACATATGAAAACGAGGCATGGAAGAATTCGCGCATCAGTGGCAAGCGTCCAGCCTCCTACCTGCGCTTTGTTGAAAACTCTGCAGCTGCATGCCAGCTGAGCGCAAGTTTCAGACAAGTCAAAGTAAGAAACCCGCGTTGGGTTCTGTCAACTGACATTAGTCTGTTCCCACTCGGACGCCGCGACCCGCGTTGGCTCCGCAAGTCAATGAGGAGGGACAGATGCCGCTCGTAATCACCGATATGTCCGCACTGCGTTACTACCGTTTCGCCAAGGCAGGGCTGGTGCCCGAACCGCAACCCTGCGATGTGCGTGGCCTTGACTGCGCAACCGCTACGCTCAAGGGGATTGATCCCTCTGATCTCGCTTGGCGTCATATCGCGCCGCATTTGCTTGCCGAACGTGGAGTGATTGCGCGTGCTGCGGTGGAGCCCGGTCTTGCTGTCGCGGCCGAGCATCACTTTGTTCCCAACAAGGAGGCGCTTTACGATCTCGAGAGGGCGCCTGTTGACGACGGAGATCTGCACTGTCAGGTGCTGCGCAACCTAGTGAAGTGGTCTCGCTCTGCGCTTGCCGCGTATGACCCCACGGCGCTGCAGGCGGGATCCCTGCTCAGCGACCAACTCGGCTATGAATTTCCACGATTGGACCTTATGGTCCGTGAGGACGCAAAGAGCAGGTCAAAGGCAGCGATTGCCCACATGTGGTCCGGCGACCTCCCCGATGGTGCCCTGATGCGAATCAACGATTCAACGTTGGTAGTCTCCCCGGAATTGCTGCTGACTCGCCTATCGATTCTACGCCCTGATGCGCCGCATGTGCTGGCTGCGCTTGGGCTTGAGCTGGCGGGGAGGTATGCCCTTCTTCCAAAAGGGTACGTCGACTGCAGCAAGCTCATCGATGAGGGTAGGGAGCTTGTTTCGTCGGAAGGCCGGCTATTGGGCGATGGCTACGTCAGTGCCAAGAGCCTGCTTGACGTTGATCGGCTGGATGCCTTCTTTGCCCAGGTCACAGCAAAGCGTGGGCGGCATGCGCGCGAAGTGGCGATGCCGCGGATCTTCGCCGGCAGTGAATCGCCCCTGGAGTCAAATTCCAATGTGTCGCTTGTCTTTCCGCGTTTGTCGGGAGGCTTTTCTGCCGGAAAGGCAGAGCTCAATGCCGAGGTTCGTCTCTCTGCCGATGCGCGTGCGCTTTGCAACGGAGCGCGTGTCTGCCGGCTTGATCAGCTGTTCGTCGGGCGCGGTGGGCGAAGGGTCGATTTCGAGCCGGGCGGTGATGCATGGCACAGAGGCATGGCGTGGAAGAAGGACAATAATCGCAGACAGGCTCTTGAGCATGACGGGTACGAGGTGGTGGCGGTGAGCTGGGACGAGTTCGCCGACTTTGCACGTTGGAGGCTCATCGCCGAGGACATGGCCGCACGCCTGGGAAGGGGCCTGCGGCCCGCCTCAGAGCGTATTTGTCAACGGCAGGCTGCGGTGCATGCGGACCTCTGCGACACTGATCTTTTGCGTGAAACGTTCCGGTGACGATGCCGCAGTAGCGCATCGACAGAAAACCCTTGCTACGAGGGTAATTGACGCAGAACTAATACACGGTCAGACCCCCCTTGAGTGCGGTTTAGCAAAGAGTTGTGGAAAACCCTAGGTAAGAGGGTAATTGCTGAAGAAGGGAAACCGATGAATACCCCTCTAAGACGGGGTTTTGCTCAAACCTGCGGAGAATCCCGTATAAAAGGGTAGTTGAAGAGAAGGTGCTCAGAAACGATACCCCTCCAACCCATGTTTTTCTGTAATGATGCGGCAAACCTCTTCATAGAGGGGCGATTGACTCCTCGGCTAAGGTCCCGAGCGACATTGAAACCAGCCAATAGGTTGGGGACAAGAAAGCGCCCCTCTTCCAGGCGGAATCCGTGTGGAAGAGGGGCGCCTCAAAGGGCCTTTAAGAAAAACAGTTCAACAGCGCAAAAAGATACGCGTGCGAGCCGCACGCCCAGCCGTGAGCCGCGCCTACTTGTCGCCGAAGCTGATGCCCAGCTCGCGGGCCTCGCGGACGAGGTCGCTCTTGGGGTCGACGTACTTCAGCTTGCCGGCGATGTCGGCCAGGGGCACGCGGGTCATCTTGCCGTCGACCTTGGCGACCAGGAAGCCGTAGTCGCCCTGCACGATTGCGTGGCCGGCGACCGCGCCGCACTGGGAGGCGAAGATGCGGTCCTCGGCGTCGGGCGCGCCGCCGCGCTGGGTGTGGCCGGGGATGGCGACGCGGGTCTCGCGGCCGGTGCGGGCCTCGATGTCGCGTGCGAGCGAGTAGGCGACGCTCGGATCGGTGCGCTGGGCGAGGCGGGCCTTGTACTCCTTCTTGGGCAGCGCCGCCTCCTCCTTGGTGATCGCGCCCTCGGCGACCACGATGATCGCGAAGCGGCCGCCGTGCTTCTCGCGCTGCTCGATGGCCTTGACGACGTTGTCGAAGTCATAGGGGATCTCGGGGATCAGGATGACGTCGGCGCCGCCGGCCACGCCCGCGTACAGGGGGATCCAGCCGACCTTGTGGCCCATGATCTCGATGACGAAGACGCGCCCGTGCGAGCTGGCGGTCGTCTTGATGTCGTCGATCGCCTTGGTGGCGATGTCGATGGCCGAGGGGAAGCCAAAGGTCATGTCGGTGCCCCACGTGTCGTTGTCGATCGTCTTGGGCAGGCCGATTACGCGCAGGCCCTCCTCGTTGAGGCGGTTGGCCGTCTTGAGCGAGCCGTTGCCGCCGAGCACGCAGAGGTAGTCCAGCTTGAGGCGCTTGTAGGTGGATTTCATGGCCTCCACCTTGTTGAGGCCGTGCTCGTCGGGCTCGTCGAGGTACTTGAAGGGGGTGCGGCTGGTACCGAGGATGGTGCCGCCCACAGTGAGCAGGCCGCTGACGTCCGTCCAATCGAGCTTGCGGTAGTGGCCGTACATCAGGCCGCGGTAGCCGTCGAGGAAGCCGTAGAACTCGACCGGCTCCTTGCTCTCGTTGCTGACCGTGCGGACGATGGCGCGCATCGTCGCGTTGAGCGCCTGGCAGTCGCCGCCGCTCGTGAGCATACCTACTCTGAGCATGGGTCCTTCTTTCCTTGGAACAGACAGGGGTACCGAAAACCGATTTTGCGAAGACGGACCAAGGCGAAGACGAACCATGGCGAAGGCAGGCCAAGACGAACCATGGCGAAGGCGAGCCTTGTCGACGATCGACCCCACAAAGAAGGGCTTCGAAAATCGCCATCAATTGTACGACGCGTGCAGGGGGTCGGTGGCCCGCTCACAGACAAATTTTGACCAATCGGACTTTCTCGCCCGTGTGAGCGGTCCCGTCTGCTACTCTGCGGTATCACAGGGTATAACAAAAACATACCAAGTCATACCACAAACGCAGCAAACAGAGGCCTTCGTGAAAGAGAAGATGACCCCCATCGTCGCTAAGGTGCTCCCCGACGAAAAGGACCGCTTCTTTGAAGTGACTGAGAGCATCGGCACCACACCCTCCAATGCGATTCGCATGTTTATCTCCGCGTTCAACCGGGCGGGGACGTTCCCCTTTGAGATCGTCGCCGCCGACGCGGGGGTGCGTGCTAGCGCGTCCACGGACAGGCGGGTCGCGGACAGGTAGGTAGCCGGCGCCCGCAGACGGGCGGGCTGCGGACAGGCAGCGTGCCGGCGCCCGCAGACGGGCGGGCGCATCTACAGGAGTCGGGCTGCGGACGAAAGGGGCGGCCATGCGGGCAAGGTTTCACTGGGGGCTCATGCGGCTTGCGCTGCGCCTGGCCAGGGCCCTGCCCTGCACCGCGACCGAGCGGTGGCGCAGCGCGCAGACCAGGTACTGCTACTCCCACATGTGGAGCGATTTCCGTTAAGACGCGCGCCTTTTTACCCTGTGCCGTTTCGCCGCGGTGAACAGCCGCGCGCTCACGATGCGTGCCCGCCCCTCCTGCCATAAAATATTGCGGTCAAATGCAACGACGACTCGATAGGGGAGAACATGGCCCTCACACGAGAAGACGTTGCGGGCATCGCCGACTATGCCCGCATCGCCCTGACACCGGACGAGCTCACCGAGATGACCGACTACATGAACGAGGCCGTCGATATGCTCCAACCCATTCGCGAGTACGACCTGGAGGGCGTGGAGCCCACCTTCCATCCCATCGGAGACCTCTCCAACGTGATGAGCGAGGACGTGCCCGACACCACGGTCCGCGCGCTGCCGATCGATGTGGCGCTGCACAACGCCGGCGCGAGCCGCGACCGCTCGTTCCGCGTACCGTCCATCCTGGGTGACGAGGGAGGCGACCGCTGATGGCGCGCAATCTCGACGAACTGACGGCGGCCCAGGTCGCGGCGGGCGTCCGCGCGGGCGACTTCACGGCGACCGAGGTGGCCCGCGCCTCCCTTGACGCGGTGGACCGGCGCGACCCCGGGGTCCAGGCCTTCCTGGAGGTTTCGGCGGACCTGGCGCTGGCGGCGGCGGCGCACACGGACGCGCGTATCGCGGCTGGCGAGGAGGTCGGTCCGCTCGCGGGCGTGCCCGTGGCCTTCAAGGACAACATGCACCTCATCGGCACGCACACCACCTGCGCATCCAAGATGCTCGAAAATTATGAGTCCGTCTTTACCGCGACGTGTGTGCAGCGCCTGCTCGACGCCGGCGCCACGCCAATCGGTAAGACAAACATGGACGAGTTCGCCTTTGGCAGCTCCACCGAGAGCTCGGCCTTCCACCCCACCTGCAACCCCTGGGACACCGGGCGCGTGCCGGGCGGCAGCTCGGGCGGCTCGGCGGCCGCGGTCGCGTCGGGCGAGGTCCATATCGCGCTCGGCTCCGACACGGGCGGCTCGATCCGCCAGCCGGCCAGCTTCTGCGGCGTCGTGGGCCTCAAGCCCACCTACGGCGCGGTCAGCCGCTACGGCGTGGTGGCCTTCGGCAGCTCGCTCGACCAGGTCGGTCCCTTTGGCCGCACGGTCGCCGACGTCGCGCTCGCGATGAACGCCCTGACCGGCGTGGGCCGCGACCCCTACGACTCCACGAGCCAGGAGTGCCCGGTCGACTTCACCGAGCACCTGGAGGATTCGATCGAGGGCAAGACGGTCGGCATCGTGCCCGAGCTGCTGGAGATGGAGGGCCTCACGGACGAGTGCCGCGAGGGCATCGAGCGTGCCCGCCGCGCTTTTGAGGACCAGGGCGCCAAGGTGATCGAGGTCGACCTGCCCAACATCTCCTCGGCGGTCGCGGCCTACTACGTGATCGGCCCCTGCGAGGCCTTCTCCAACCTGGCCCGCTTCGACGGCGTCCGCTACGGCTACCAGGAGCAGGGCTGCGCCACGCTGGCCGAGCAGACCTCGCTCTCGCGCGCGCACGGCTTTGGCGCCGAGGCCAAGCGCCGCCAGATGCTGGGCGCCTACCTGCTGTCCTCCGGCGTCTACGACCAGTACTACTACCCGGCGCAGCAGGTCCGCACGCTGATTACCCAGGACTACGCGCGCGCCTACCAGAGCTGCGACGTGATCATGCTCCCGTCGAGCCCCAACACGGCTTTCCGCTTCGGCGAGATCTCCGACCCGACGGCCATGTACGCCTCGGACATGTACACCATCTCCAACAACATCGTCGGCAACGGCGGCATCTCGGTCCCGGTGGGCCTGGGCGCCGCGAGCGGCATGCCCGTCGCGGTCCAGCTGCAGGGCCCGGCCTTCAAGGACCGGTCGCTCCTGCAGTTCGCCCGTGCCGTGGAGCGCGGCTGCGGCAACGGGTGTCTTGTCGCGCCCGGCTTTGCCGGGAAGGGAGGCGATCTGGCATGAAGAAACTCCAGGACGTTCTCAAGGACTGGGAGGCCGTGATCGGCCTCGAGGTGCACACCGAGCTCACCGCGCTCGACACCAAGATGTTCTGCAACTGCCGCCTGTCGCACGACGACGCGCCCAATACCAACGTCTGCCCGGTCTGCCTGGGCATGCCCGGCGCACTGCCCGTGCCCAACAAAAAGGCGATCGAGTCCATCGTGATGGCCGGCCTCGCGACCAACTGCGAGATCCAGAAGCACTCGATGTTCTACCGCAAGCACTACTTCTATCCCGATATGGCCAAGAACTTCCAGACCACGCAGGGCCCCGTCGCATTTTGCATGTACGGCCACCTGGACCTGGAGGTCTCGGGCGACGGCGCCAAGGAGCGCCCGGAGGGCATCGTGACCGGCCAGGACACCGTGGCCGCGCACGACCAGCCGCACCCCGTGACGCCCGAGCGCGCGGCCGACGGCTCCTACACCGTGCCCATCCGCATCCTGCGCATCCACATGGAGGAGGATGCGGCCAAGATGGTGCACATCGGCGGAGAAGAAGGACGCATCACCGCCGCGACCGAGAGCCTGATCGACTACAACCGCTGCGGCACGCCCCTGATCGAGCTCGTGACGGAGCCCGACCTGCGCACGCCCGAGGAGGCCCGCCTCTTCATGGAGAAGCTCCAGCAGACCTTCCGCACGCTGGGCATCTCCGACTGCTCGCTGGAGAACGGCTCCATGCGCTGCGACGGCAACGTCAGCCTGCGACGCCGCGGCACCACCAAGCTGGGCACCAAGACCGAGCTCAAAAACATCAACTCCTTCAAGAGCCTGCACGACGGCCTGGAGTACGAGATCTGCCGCCAGGCCGAGGTGCTGGAGGAGGGTGGCATCGTCTACCAGGAGACCCGCCACTGGGAGCCCAGCCGCAAGCGCACGATCGTGATGCGCGTCAAGGAGACCGCGGACGACTACCGCCTCTTCCCGGACCCCGACCTCGCGCCCTTCGACCTGACCGACGACTTCATCGAGCGCTGCCGCGAGCGCATCCCCGAGCTGCCCGACGCCAAGCGCGACCGCTACATGCAGGCGTACGGCCTCAAGCGCAAGGACGCGGCTCAGATCGCGGGTGACCCGGCGACGGCGACGCTCTTTGAGGAGAGCGTAGGCGCGGCGGGCGAGAAGGCCGCCCCGACGGTGGCCAATGTGGTGGTCAACATCGTGCCGAGCTTCAAGGCGCTGACGGCGGCGCAGGTGGCCTCCGTCTCCAAGCTGCTGGCGGTCGACGCCATCACCTTCGCCCAGGCACGCGAGGTGATGGAGGCCGTGGACGGTACGGACGAGGACCCGGAGCGCGTGGTGGACGAGCGCGGCATGCGCCAGGCCACGAGCACGGATGAGCTCGCACCCATCGTGGACGAGGTGCTTGCCCGCTGCACCGACCAGGTCCAGCAGTACAGGGACGGCAACAAGAAGGTCGTGGGCTTCCTCGTCGGCCAGTGCATGAAGGCCGCCAAGGCCGCCGGCGCCCCCGGTAATCCCAAGCTCTTCAACAAGATGCTCACGGAGAGGCTCGAAGCCTAACCTCACGGGTGCCTGTCTATTGATGGCGGCGCGGCATCGCTTCGGCGGTGTCGCGCCTTTTTCATTCGTCCTCGGTTCCCCGCTGATGCCGCTCGTTTTCCGGTACTTCTTACGCTAGGATAAAAGCGTATGGCTCGGGAGTGGGCGAGCATCGCCCGGCGGCAGCGGACGGCATCGATGGCGAGCGTCAGAAGTCACAACACAGTGCGGGGCAGGGTCTCGGCCCTCCGGCCGGTGTGGCTGCTGTATGCCGTGTTGGCGGCTGGCGTCCTGCTCGGCAGCGTCTTTGAGATGAGCAAGGGCACGTTTTTCTTTGGCTGGTTTCTCTTCTTCCTCGTGCCGATGTCGACGGTGGCCTGCGCGCCCTTCGGTTTTTTGGTGGGCGTGCTCGCCCAGTATCGCGTGTGGTACACCCAGCGGTACTCCTGGCGTTTCGTCGGGGCCGCGACTGCGCTCATGTTTGTCATCATGCTGGTCGGGTGGGGGTCGCTGATCGTCGCCCATTTCGACCCCATGTACGTGCTCGCCGTCGTGTGGCCCACGGTCACGTCCGCGCTCTTTATGATCCTCGGTATGTACCTGGTCCGCTGCAACGAGTACGTGGAGAGCGCGTATGACGCTGGCGTCGACCTGGACGGGGACGACGTCTACGACGCCTACGGCAACTACATTCCCACCGGCAATCCCGACGACTACGACGCCTACGGCAACTACGTCGCCTATGGCAGGCACGATGCCGACGACGGGGCATACGGCGACGACCTCGCATACGAGGCATACGACGAGTATGAGGACATCGACGACGAGGCGGACGACGTACTCGAGGACGAGGCGGACGATGGCCTCGAATATGAGACATACGACGAACCCGGCGACGATGTGGCCGATACCGGTCTAGACCAAAATAACGAATAGGAAGCCCGACAGACGGGTAGACTAGATATGTTGTGTCCCGGAAACGTGTAATGGAGGGTTTGTTTATGGCAGTCAATCGTTTCGTGCTCAACACCATTTCCTACCATGGCGAGGGCGCCATCAAGGAGATTCCGGGTGAGCTGCAGCGTCGCGACTACGACCACGTCTTTGTGAGCTCCGACCCTGACCTCGTGAAGTTCGGCGTTACCTCAAAGGTCACCGACCTGCTCGACGAGGCTGGTATCAAGTGGGACCTCTACGACGAGGTCAAGCCCAACCCCACCATCAAGAACGTCCAGGACGGCGTTGAGGCCTTCAAGAAGTCCGGCGCCCAGGCCATCGTGACCATCGGCGGCGGCTCGGCCATGGACACCGCCAAGGCCATCGGCATCATCGTCAACAACCCCGAGTTCGCCGACGTCAAGTCCCTCGAGGGCGTCGCCGACACCAAGAAGCACGCTGTCTTCACCATCGCCGTGCCGACAACCGCCGGTACCGCGGCCGAGGTCACGATCAACTACGTGATCACCGACCCCGACAAGGAGCGCAAGTTCGTCTGCGTCGACACCAACGACATCCCCGAGGTCGCCGTCGTCGACCCCGACATGATGGCCTCCATGCCCGTGGGCCTCACCGCCGCCACCGGCATGGACGCGCTGACCCACGCCATCGAGGGCTACACCACCAAGGGCGCCTGGGAGCTCTCTGACATGTTCCACTACAAGGCCATCGAGGTCATCTCGCACAACCTGCGCGACGCCGTCCAGGAGGCCAAGGACAAGAAGCCGGGCACCGGCCGCAAGGAGATGGCGCTGGGCCAGTACATCGCCGGCATGGGCTTCTCCAACGTCGGTCTGGGCATCGACCACTCCATGGCCCACACCCTGTCCGCGCACTACGACACCCCGCACGGTGTGGCCTGCGCCATGCTGCTCCCGATCTCCATGGAGTTCAACAAGCCGGTCGTCGCAAAGAAGCAGGCCGAGATCGCCCGCGCCATGGGCATCGACACCACGGGCATGAGCGATGAGGAGGCCGCCGACGCCGCCATCGCCGCCGTCCGCCAGCTGGGCGAGGACGTGGGCATCCCCAAGACCTGTAAGGGCCTCGTCGAGGAGGACCTCGACCAGCTCGCCAAGGACGCCCTGGCCGACGCCTGCTACCCCGGCAACCCGCGCGAGGCCTCGCTGGACGAGGTCAAGGACATGTTCCGCCAGATTATGGCGTAACTGATTCTGGCGCAGGCCGGTCCGGCACAAGCCGGCAGATATTCTGGCGCGAGCCGGCAAGAATAACAGTCTGGGTCGGAGGGCCCCGCGGCATGGCGTCGCGGGGTCCTTCTTCTTACTGCACTGGTCTGGCGATATTCTGCTTTACAATGCTTTGATGTAGCTCAGAAGGGAGACGCCATGCTGAGGATTGCCCTCGTGGAAGACACGGATCGCGATGCGCAGGTCACGCTGGCATATATCGACCGCTGGGCCACGGAGGAGGGCATCGATTCGCCAGCGGTGACTCGTTTCCCTACCGGCGAGGACTTCCTTGAGGGCTTTGAAAAGAATTCAGGTGCCTACGACCTTGTCTTTCTGGATATACAGACCACGGGCGACAGCGGCATGCGCGTCGCCGTG
Organism: uncultured Actinomycetes bacterium; assembly: GCA_900314685.1. Classification (GTDB taxonomy): domain Bacteria; phylum Actinomycetota; class Coriobacteriia; order Coriobacteriales; family Atopobiaceae; genus Olegusella. Next base: position 93,267 of record OMWE01000004.1, read on the forward strand.
CGGCTGCGCCAGGCCGGCTCGTCCATCCAGATCGTGTTCACCACCAAGGTAGCCGGCCTCGCGGCCATGGGCTACAACGTGGACGCGCTTGGCTACCTCATCAAGCCTATCGAGTACCCCCTCTTCCGCTTGGTCATGCGCAAGGCGCAGAAGGCCGTCTCGGCACGCGCGGGCATCGCGATTCCCGTTACGGTGGATGGCGGTATGCGGATCCTGCAGTCGCGGGACGTGCGCTATGTGGAGGTAGATCAACACAACCTCTTGTTCCACACGGCGGATGCCACCTATAGGACACGGGGCAGCCTCAAGGCCATATCGTCCCAGCTGGCCGGGGAGCCGTTCAGTCTGGCCAACAGATATGCGCTTGTCAACCTGTCGTGGGTCCGCGGTATTACAGACGGTCAGGCGGAGCTGGATACTGGCGAGCTCCTGCCCCTCAGCCGCTCTCGCCGGCGAGAGTTCCCGCAGGCCCTCGCGGCGTACCTCGGAGCATAGGGACGTATATGCTCAGCATCCTTCTCGGCTTTCCGCTCCAGCTTGTCGCTTGTGCCCTGGTCTTCTGTGGTAGTTTGCCGCACCGGGCATCCCGGACGGCCGTCTGCCTGCTCGTCATCTATCTGGCTTGTGCCCTGCCGGTCGTCTTCATCGTGGCGCAGCTTTTCGGGGGGATCCCGGCCCTGTATTTCAGCTTGGAGGGTGCCGGTGCGTCGGTTGCATTGCAGTCGGCGAGCCTCCTGACGAGCGCATTCTACTTTGCCTCGTGCGCCACGGTCCTCGTGGTGAGCCTGCGTCTGGGCACAGAGGCCGGCTGGCTGGAGTGCCTTGTGGCGGGCACGCTCTCGTACCTGCTGCAACATGTGTGCTCGGACGTCATTCAGGTCCTGGGTTGGACGTTGCGGCTTGCAGGCATCTTCCCGGGCCCGCAGCCGGAGCTCCTGCTGCAGCTGGCAGTCGACGCAGTGCTCTGCCTGCTTGTATGGTGGCTGATCGGTCGCCGCCTCGTCATCGATCGGGAGCGCACCAGTGGCAAGGTGGGATGGGTCGTGGGGTGCATGGCCGTTCTCTATGCGGCGATCGTGGTCAATCTCGTACTGGACAAGCTCAGCTTGCAGCCTTCCGCGCGCCTTGCATCCCTTCTATACGATGTCGTACTGTCTCTCCTGGTCATGGCCCTGCTGTTGCTCGTCTCGCGCAAGGATGTCATCCAGGGGGAGCTCGACCTCATGCGCCGTCAGGACGAGATGCGCCTCCATCACTTGGAGCTGCTGAAGCGCGATTTCGCCAACATAGACGAGGCCATGCACGACCTGAAGGAGGCGGCCCGTGCCTTGGCGAGTATGGGGGAGGAGGGGACCCGCGCCATCGACCGCGTTGCCGTCAACCGTGCGGATCAGATTGACCGCGCGGTGCAGTCTTTCAACGCCATGGCACACACGGGCAACCCCTCTATCGACGTCCTTCTCAGTGAGCAGAACCTGCGCTGCCAGTCCAACGGCGTCTCGCTGAACGCCATGGTGGACGGGTCCGCCCTCTGGTTTATGGACGCTCCCAGCATCTACGCCTTCTTCGGCAATTTGCTGGACGCGGCGATCGGAATGGCGGAAGGGGTGACCGACCAGTTCCGTCGTGCTGTCACCTTGGATGTGCGCACGCGCGGCAGCATGGTCGCCGTGACGCTCACGGGCTGCTACGAGGGGGTCGCCCTGCGCTCGGATTCGCTTCTTCTGCGCTCGGCGGGACGGGTGGCCAACCGCTATCGGGGCGAGCTCAGCGTACAGGCGTCGGGCGGCGTCCTGTCCGTAGGGGCTTTCCTGACACCACCGGACAAAGGCTAGGGCACCGTGGCAACCCCTTACGGCAGACGATGACAGCTCGTGCAACCCAGGCGACAATTCGTGCAGGCAGACGGCACGAATGACGCTCCTCCCTTATGGTGCGGCCAGTGCAGGCGCGATAGGGAGGTCAATAATGAAGGACATCACTCGTAGGAAGTTTCTGATCGGCGGCACCGTTGTGGGCGGGACGCTGGCGGGTGCGGCGACGGCGGCATCCAACATGCTTGAGCCTCTGGCTGACGGTATCCTAGGTGCGGGTAGCACCAAGACGGACGCACCCGCTGGAACCGAGGGCTGGGATACCACATACGTCCCTGCCACAACCGCATCCCTGGAGGATGCCAAGCAGGCCAGCGACGCCGTTTCCGAGCAGCTGTGCGACGAAGGCATCGTCCTGCTCAAGAATGACGGCGTGCTCCCCCTGTCGAAGGGGATTACGGTAACTCCCTACGGCTACGGCTATCTCAACCCCGCGTACTCGGGCACCGGCGCCGCAGCAGCCAAGGATACCACCCAGGTGACGCCCGAGGCGGGCCTTGCTCCCTTCTTTACCATCAACACCGCCATGTCCGACGCTATGGGCAAGGCCGAGGCAGCAGCACCGGACGCCGCCAGCGGGACATCCGCGCTGGGCAGCGGCCAGAGCGGTATGGGCGGTACCACCAACTCCGTGGAGGCAGACAAGATCTACGAGTTTGACGCATCCGTGTACCAGGGTGTGGACACTGCTGGGACGACGGCGGTAGTTTTCATCTGCCGCAATGGATCCGAGGGACTGGACAAGCGCACCGAGGCGTATGATGACGGCACTCCCCACTACCTGGCGCTGACCAAGGCCGAGAAGGAGATGCTGGCAGCGGCAAAGAGCAGCTGCGACGCCCTGGTGGTGGTGCTCAACACCGCCAATCCCATCGAGGTCGGCCCAATCGTCTCCGGCGAGTGCGAAGCCGACGCCATACTGTGGATGGGTACCGCCGGTACGCGAGGGTTCTCGTCCCTGGGCAAGATTCTCGCGGGCGAGGTCAATCCTTCCGGCCGTCTCACCGATACCTGGGCGATGAGCTTCTTCTCTGACCCTACCTACCAGAACTTTGGCGACTATCGCTATACCAACATCAGCAACGGCAACAACCCCATGGGCTTTGTGGAGTACGAGGAGGGGGTGTACCTCGGCTACCGCTACTACGAGACGGCTGCCATGGAGAATCCTGACTTCGACTACGATGCGGCGGTTGCCTACCCCTTTGGTTACGGCCTTTCATACACCAGCTTTGACCAGCGAGTCAGCAACTTCACCAATGATGATGACCGCGTGACTATGACCGTGGAGGTCACTAATACGGGTGACGCCGCCGGCAAGGAGGTCGTGCAGGCGTACTTCACCGCCCCCTACACGGACTACGACCGTCGGGAGGGTGTGGAGAAGGCCGTTGCCAACCTGGTCGCCTTCGCAAAGACAGACCTGCTCCAATCGGGCGAGTCCGCGCAGGTAGAGATATCATTTGCAACCGATGACATGTCCTCCTATGACGACCATCACGTCAATGCCGATGGCACCACGGGTGCCTGGATGCTGGAGGAGGGCGACTACGACGTCACGCTGCGCTCCGATGCGCACACGGTGATCGACGCCATGACCGTGACCGTAGATGACACCATCTGGTTTGAGGGTGACAACCCCACCAGCCGCGACCGTGCCGGCCAAGCCCAGCTCGACCAGGACGGCAACTCCACCGATACGCCGAAGTCCGCAGATGGGTTCGTGGCGGCCCACAACGAGTTCCCCACGCTCGTGAGCTATATGGATGACCCATCCGTGACCAAGCTCTCCCGTGCCGACTGGCAGGGCACTCAGCCCACCATGCCGGATGATCGCCAAAAGGAGGCACCGCAGGTCGCCGTGGACGAGCGTGCCTGGATGACCGGATTCGATCCTGCGACCGACACTCAGCTTGGGTCTGTCAAGGGATCCGAGGTCTACGCGGACCGGATGCCGGTCTCCAGGGCCGACAACGGCCTCTCCTTAGCCGCCTTGCGTGGCGTCCCTTACGACGACAAGCGTTGGGACTCCCTGCTGGACCAGGTGGACTGGGCGGGTGAGAAGTCCGATATCCAGGAACTCCTCTTCATGTCCAACTACCACACGCGCACGATCAGGAGCGTTGCCAAGCCGCAGACCAAGGACCGAGACGGGGCCATGGGTTGGGGCGGCACCCAATCCGCCGGCGCCTCGAGCTGGGCGTCCGCCAACCTGCTCGCCTCCAGCTGGAACTGCGACCTCATGCGCGAGATGGGCAGGGCCATCGGCGAGGAGTCGCTGCACTTTGGCTTCACGGGCTGGTATGCGCCCGCCGTCAACACCCATCGCTCTGCCTTTGGCGGCCGCGTCTACGAGTACTTCTCCGAGGACGGTGTGCTGGCGGGCAAGCTCGCCGCGGCGCAAATCGGCGGAGCCGGCGACAAGGGCGTGATTAGCTATCTCAAGCACTTTGCCCTCAATGAGCAAGAGACCAACCGTGCCGGTAACCTCGCAACCTGGGCAACCGAGCAAGCGGTGCGAGAGATCTACCTACGTCCCTTCCAGATTGCCCTCCAGGACGCGCGCAGCGACGTCCGCTATCTGGACGAGTCAGGCACCGTCCAGCAGAAGACCATCTGCAGCGGCACGGGTGTCATGGCGGCCCAAAGCAACGTGGGGTGCGTGACGGGCTGCGCGCATCGCGGACTCCTGACGGGAGTCCTGCGTGAGGAGTGGGGCTTCGATGGCGCTGTGGTGAGCGACCTCTCCGTGGCTGGTGCGACAGAGCACGACCTGATCCTGCGCGCTGGCTGCGACATGTGGCTCGCTGGGTTCATCGGCAGCGCCTCCGACTACGACACCGCGACGGCTCGCAGTGTCATGCGCGAGTCCCTGCACCGCATCTGCTACGCGGTGGCCAACTCCAACGCCATGAACGGCATAGCGCCGGGCGCCAAGGTCAGCCAGGGTATCTCTGGCTGGAAGGCGGGGGTCACCGCGGGTACCGTCGCCATTGTTGGTGCGCTGGCCATAGGCTGGGCCTCCTACGCACGCAAGCGCAAGAATGACCCTGACACTTCCTTCGAGGACAAGAAGGCGCAGAAGGCGGCCAAAAAGCAGGAGAAACGCGATAAAAAGGCGGCCAAAAAGCAGGCAAAGCACGACAAGAAGGCGCAGAAGAAGGGCGAGCAGGCGGGCGAGTAAGGTTCTGGGGAGTGGCGGCAGTGGGGCTCAGTTTCCTTACGGTCAAAAGGATCCCGGCACAAGTCTGCAAGAATAACAGTCGGAGTTGCAGGGCCCCGCGGCATGGCGTCGCGGGGCCCTTCTTATTAGAATGGGAAGGCATGCGGAGGCAGGACCGCATGCGACGGCAAGGCTGACCGCCGCAGGCCGGACGGACGGAGGCATGCCATGAGGACGTTGGGTTTGCGCGATATCGTCGGTCCGATCATGGTGGGTCCTTCTTCCTCCCATACGGCGGGTGCCCTGCGCATCGCGGCCATGACGCGGGCCCTGCTCGACCGGCCGCCGGCGGACGTGACCTTCACGCTCTACGGGTCCTTTTCCCGCACCTACCGGGGGCACGGTACGGACCGCGCGCTGGTGGCGGGCCTTCTGGGTCTCGCGGCAGACGACCTGCGCATCCGCGACTCCTTCCGCCTGGCGGACGAGGCGGGGCTGACCTATCGCTTCGAGGTGGACCCGCGGACCAAGACACGTCATCCCAATACCGTGGACCTGCGCGTGACCGACGTGGACGGCGACATGCTGGAGGTGCGCGGCGAGTCGATCGGCGGCGGGGCCGCGCGCCTGGTGCGCGTGGACGGATTCAACGTCGACCTGACCGGTGAGTACAGCGCCCTCATCGTCTACCAGTGCGACAAGCCCGGCACGCTGGGCTTCCTCGCGACCACGCTGGGCGAGCATGACATCAACATCGGCTCAGTCCTGCTCTTCCGCAATCACCGGGGCGGCCACGCCTTCAACGTGCTCGAGGTGGACAACCCCGTGCCGCAGGAGGTGCTGGACCTGATCGCCGCCGACGGGCGCGTGTCGCGCGTGCGGCTCATGCCGGCGGCGGATCTGGCGGAGCGCGATGCGGAGGATACCGAGGTCGCGGGCGAGGAGAGTAAGGACGAGGCACTCGCACTCGGGCCCGCCGAGGCGGAGGCATGCTTCCGTAAGGTGGACTTCGAGGACGGAGCGGCGCTGCTCGCCTATGCCGAGTCGCAGGGTATGACGTTGGGCCGGGCCTTCCTGGCGCGCGAAGACCTACGCCTGGCCATGCAGGGGCAAGGCGGGCATTCAAGCTGTGCGTACCTGCGGCGTGCGCTCGGCGTGATGCGGGAGTCGGTGCGGGCGCCGCTGTCCCAGACGCCGCAGACGATGGGCGGACTCATTGGCGGCGAGGCGCGCCTGCTGGGCGGGCTTCTTGCCAGCGGGGGCGCCGGAGTCGGGGGAACTGGTGCCGCGGGTCCCGAGGGCAAGGTCCCCGGAGTCAGTCAGACAGCCGGGCAGGCCCCGGACGTGTACACATGCGCGGCTGCCTATGCCATGGCGGTCCTCGAGACCAATGCTTCGATGGGACGTATCGTGGCAGCTCCCACAGCCGGCGCGGCGGGCGTGGTGCCGGGCGTGCTCTTCGCCCTGCAAGAAGAGCAGGGCCTCTCGGACGATGCGCTCGCAGACGCGCTGGCCACGGCCGCGGCTGTGGGCTACATCGTCACGCGCAACGCCACGGTGGCCGGGGCCGAGGGCGGCTGTCAGGCAGAGATGGGTACGGCGAGCGCTATGGCCGCGGCTGCGGCGGTCCAGCTGCAGGGCGGCTCGCCCCGCCAGGCCCTGACGGCGGCGGCCATCGCCCTCACCAACATGCTGGGCCTCGTGTGCGACCCGGTGGGCGGCCTCGTGGAGGAGCCCTGCCAGAAGCGCAACGCCTCGGCGGCGGCAAACGCGCTGGTATCGGCCCAAATGGCGCTGGCGGGCGTGGCCTCCACGGCGCCTTTCGACGAGACGGTGGACGCCATGCGTCGCGTGGGCGCGGTACTGCCCATGGAGCTGCGCGAGACGGCGCTGGGCGGCATCGCCACCTGCGCCAGTTGCGTCGCGCGGTGCACACGGTAAAGATCGAGTCTTTGCGTGGTAGGACCGAGTCTGCGCACAGTAGGCGTGTGAGAGAGGATACAACCATGAGGATCGTCGAGTCTGCCGAGGTCTACGAACGTCTTACCACCGGGAAGTGCCTGGAGCTCATGCGCGAGGCGCTGACCCTGCTGGAGGAGGGTACAGCGACCCAACCGGTGCGCGCGTCGGATTTCCTCCCGCATGGGGAGCTCTTTGCCTTTATGCCCGCCTACCTGGGCGAACACGACTGCTTCGGCTGCAAGATTCTCACGTCGTTTCCCCAGAACGCCGGCACGTCGTACCCTTCTTTTATGGGCTATGTGCTGCTCTTCGAAGCAGAACACGGCAGCATGGTGGGCATGGCCGACTCGACCTCCATCACGGCGATCCGGACCGGGTGCGTCTCGGGTGTGGCGACCGACCTGCTGGCCCGCGCGGATGCCCATGTCCTGGCCATCCTCGGCGCGGGTGCGCAGGGGAGGGGACACTTGCCTGCCATGCTCGCGGTGCGTCCCGGCATCGACGACGTGCGCATATATGACGTGCTGCCCGAGGCGGCGGAGCACTTTGCCGAGGAGGAGGGTGCCCGCTACGGCGTGCCCGTGCGCGCCTGCGCGACCGTGGAGGAAGCCGTCGCCGACGCGGACATCATCTGCACCGTCACGCCCGCGCATGACCCCATCCTCACGCGAGCCATGGTGAAACCCGGCTGCCACATCAACGCCGTGGGCGCCTACACGCCCGACGCGCGCGAGATCGCGACCGACCTGGTGGCGGATGCCCGTCTGTACGCCGACGAGCTCGACGCCCTCAACGCCGAGGCGGGCGACTACCTGATCCCGCTGGCGGAGGGTGCCATCACGCCCGACCACGTGCTCGGCACGGCGGGACAGCTGCTGCTGGGACGCGTGCCCGGACGTACGTCTGAGGACGACATCACGATGTTCGAGGCGCTGGGCCTGGCCGTGGAGGACGTGGTCTGCGCCCGCTACCTGATTTGCGAGAAGTAGCTCTGCACCCGTTCGTCTTTGCCCGGCTTTCCGTTGGCGTGGTGCTGGGTGACAGGTGACGGGGGAGTGACACGGTAGGGGCCGCGCCGTGCTACAGCGACAAGAAGAGCCGGTGGATGCGGGGGTCGCCGTCGAGCTCGGGGTGGAAGGCCAGGGCGAGCTGCCTGCCCTGCCGCACGGCCACCACGCGGCCGTCCACCTGGGCCAGGACCTGCGCCCGCGGTCCCACTGCGCTCACGTACGGCGCGCGGATGAAGCTCATGGGCACCTCGCCCAGCCCGTCGAAGGGCGCCACCGCGTGGAAGCTGCCCAGCTGGCGGCCGTAGGCGTTGCGCTCCACCGTCACGTCGAGCGTGGCCAGCCAGGGGCCGCGTTGGTCGGGCTCGGGCGCGCGGCTGCGCGAGCCGTCGCCCTCCACGCGCTCGGCGAGCAGGATGAGGCCCGCGCAGGTGGCGAGCACCGGCATGCCCGCAGCGATGCGCTGGCGCAGCGGTTCCAGCATGCCCAGGTCGCGCAGGAGCCGGCCCTGGGTGGTGGACTCGCCGCCGGGCAGGATCAGCCGGTCGAAGGGCTGGTCGAGGTCCTCGTCGGCACGCAGCTCCACCCAGGGGGCGCCCAACCGGTCCAGCATGCGCTCGTGCTCGGCGAAGGCGCCTTGCAGGGCAAGAACCGCCGTGACGCCGTGGCCGTCCGTCTTGCCGCGCGGGTCGGGAAGTGCGTGGCCGTCCGTCTTGCCGCGCGGGTCGGGAAGTGCGTGGCCGTCCGTCTTTTCGTGCGTGTCGGCTGCCGTGCGCCCGTCCGTCTTGTCAGCCATCACTTGCCCCTCTCGGCCATGAGCAGGTCGATCTCGTCCTTGTTGATGCCGACCATGGCCTCGCCCAGATCCTCGGAGAGGGCGGCCAGGAGCTCGGGGTCGTCGTAGTTGGTGACGGCGCCCACAATGGCCGCGGCGCGTTTGGCGGGGTTGCCGCTCTTGAAGATGCCCGAGCCCACAAAGACGCCCTCGGCGCCCAGCTGCATCATCAGCGCCGCGTCGGCCGGGGTCGCCACGCCGCCGGCCGCGAAGTTCACGACCGGGAGCTTGCCGTGCTCGTGCACGTAGCGCACCAGCTCCACGGGCACCTCCAGACGCTTTGCTTCCTCGAAGAGCTCGTCGGTGCGCAGGCTCGTGATGTGGCGGATCTGGGAGTTGATGAGGCGCATGTGGCTCACGGCCTGCACCACGTCGCCTGTGCCCGGCTCGCCCTTGGTGCGGATCATGGACGCGCCCTCGGCGATGCGGCGCAGGGCCTCGCCCAGGTCGCGCGCGCCGCAGACAAAGGGCACGTCGAACTGCGTCTTGTCGATGTGGTAGACGTCGTCGGCGGGGGAGAGCACCTCGGACTCGTCGATGTAGTCGATCTGGATGGCCTGCAGGATCTGCGCCTCCGCGAAGTGGCCGATGCGGCACTTGGCCATCACGGGGATGGAGACGGCCTCCTGGATGCCGCGGATCATGTGGGGGTCGCTCATGCGTGAGACGCCGCCCGCCGCGCGGATGTCGGCCGGGATGCGCTCGAGCGCCATCACGGCGCAGGCGCCGGCCTTCTCGGCCACGCGGGCCTGCTCGGGCGTGGTCACGTCCATGATCACGCCGCCCTTGAGCATCTGGGCCAGCTCGCGGTTGAGCTTGGCGCGCTCCTCGCGCGTGGTCTGCTGTCTGCCCGCCTGCTGGCTCGATGCAGTCTGCTGACCTGTGAATTCTTGCTCTGCCATACACCTCTCCTTTGACGTGGACAACGTGTCGGAAGACATGCTATGGCGCAGTTGGTCTTATGTTAAGAACCAGAAACAGATAAAAACATAAGGTCAAAATAGGACCAGAGTAGACGAAACGATAGGACCAGATTGGAGCACCATGCTCGATTACGATATAGACCATCGCGGCGACCTCACGCGCTATGAGTACCTGTACCGGTGCATCCGCGACGATATCCTCTCGGGCGAGCTTGCGGCGGGTGACCGTTTGCCTTCCAAACGCGCGCTGGCGGCGCACCTCGAGGTCGCCCTGGTCACGGTCGAGAGCGCCTACGCCCAGCTCGTGGCGGAGGGCTTTGTGAGCGCACGGCCACGCAGCGGCTACTATGTGAACCTCCTGCCTCAGGCGGCGTCTGCCTCGCCCCGGTCGGCTGTTTCGACCCGATCGGCCACGCCGCCTCGACCTGCCGCCTCGCCCACGTCGGCCGTTCATGCCGACCCGCATGACGGACGGCAGGAAGACACGCCTCTCCTCGCGGACTTCTCGCGTCCCGCGACGCGCGCGGACTCCTCGGCGGCAAACCTCTGGGAGCGAGCGCTGCGCCAGACGATCACGCAGGAACCGCGGACAGAGCTCTTCGCCGCGCAGCCTGCCCAGGGCACCGAGCGCCTACGCGTCGCGATCGCCGACTATCTGCAGCGGTCGCGCGGGGTGGCGGTGAGCCCGCGCAACATCGTCGTGGGCGCCGGCGCGCAGGTGATCTACCAGATGATCGTGTGTCTTCTCGGACGGTCAACCGTCGCCGTGGAGGACCCGGGCTACGGGCGCGTGTGGGCGACCTATGCAGCGGGCGGCTGCCCCGTGCGATACGTCCGGGCGGACGAGGAGGGCATGCGGGTGGACCTCCTGGCGCAGACGGATGCGGCCGTGGCGCACGTGATGCCGTCGCACCAGTTTCCCACGGGGCGCGTGACCAGTGCGGCGCGCCGCTTTGAGCTGCTCGGGTGGGCGGCGGCGGGAGACCGCCACATCGTGGAGGACGACTACGACTGCGAGTTCCGTATGTCGGGCCTGCCGGTGCCGCCGCTCGTCGCCGCGGACACGGCGGGGCGCGTGCTGTACGTCAACACCTTTTCCAAGAGCCTCTCGTCCGCGTTGCGTCTGGCCTACCTCGCGCTGCCCGACGAGATCGTGCCCGTCTGGCGCGAGCGGTTCGGCTTCCTCGCGTGTACGGTGAGCGTGATCGACCAGGTGGCGCTCGCGCGCCTGTTGGAGAGCGGCGACTACGACCGCCATGTCGCGCGCTACCGCACCCAGCAGCGCCGTCTGCGCGACCAGCTGGTCGGGGCGCTGAAGGCGAGCGCCGCCGGTCCGCGCCTGACGTTCGAGGAGGCGGACTCCGGGCTCCACTTCGTGCTCGCGGCGGACGTGGCGGGTGATGCCGCGGCCGAGGAGCGCCGCATCGCGCGGGAGGCGTTGAGGGAGGGCGTCCGTCTTGCCCCGCTCGGCGGGTATGCCTACGAGCAGGCCAACGCGACGCGGGCGGACGGACGCGCCCGTTTCGTCATGCAGTACGACGGGCTTGACCCCGAGCGTGTGGACCGCGTCGCCGACGCGATCTCCCGCGCCTGCCTGACCCCGCTTGCCTGAGGGGGGTCTTCGGGGCCTGTACCAAACTGGGTTTCCGAAAGGTTGCCGACAGGTGGCGACAAGGCTGTGAGCTGTACGTCCGTCTTATCATGCTCGTGCGACCGTGCGCCGTCGCAGTGCGTCATACATCAACTGGCTTTTCGTGCCCAGGACGTGCCAAAATGGCCCGTTGATGTACGAATGTCTTTGGCTGCCTCGCCGCGTTTCGTACATGAGTGGGCATGCTTGACGGCTTCGTGGCATGAATGGGCTGTTCATGTACGCAGACAGCCGGCCGATATAAAAAGTTTCGTGCATGAAGCGGCATTATTGCCACACTTGCGTCAGATATGGCGTTTCATGTGCGATTGCGCTCTGGAGATGCTCGGAGCAGAGCTCGCGCTCTGAAGATGCCTGCCGCGCTCCGAGGAAGAATCGCACACCAAGGTATCCATCCCCACTGTTTGCGCGCCGTGAGGGTGGTTCGTGTACGACACGTCCACGCGCGGCGTTCAGCGTCCCGGCAAGGACGCCCGCACCAGTCTGCCGTTCGTACATCAATCGCGGCGATTGGCGTCATTTGGGTATCCGTCTATGGCTTGGTGTACGACTGTCATTCCTCGGGTTGGCGCCAACCGCCAGTCGGCGCGGATCCGGTCGTGGGTCGATACCGCTTGCCTGCCCTTTACGCTTGCCCGCCCCTTACCTATGTCTGACATGAGAGCGGTAGGGTAATGGCTGCATCCGAGGGGGCTGCATCCGGGGGCTGCACCCGAGAGGCGCGGAGTCCTCGAGGCCGGGGACCATCGAGAGCCATTCATGGGGCTGGGGCACGGAACACCCGAGAGAAGCAGGTGTTTCTGGCATCGTAGAGAGCGAGAAGACAAACTATGCAAGAAGAAATCAATAAGCACGCCACTACCGGTGTGCCCGCCGACGTGGCTGAGGCTGCCGCCGACGCCGTGCCGTCCGCGGACTACCCTGACGCGCCGACCGACGGCGGGGAGCCCGCCACCTACCATCGCGGCCCCGTGATCATGCGCGGACCGATGGTCCCGCACTCCACGACCGCGAGCCACCTGCTGGCTCCCGAGGAGAGCACCGACTGGCTGCACATGGACCCCTGGCGCGTCCTGCGGATCCAAGCGGAGTTCGTGGACGGGTTCGGCGCGCTCGCGGAGCTCGGTCCGGCCGTCGCCTGCTTCGGCTCCGCGCGCACCCCGCGTACCGACCCCATGTACCACGCCGCCTGCCGCGTGGCCCGCGCCATCGCCTCGCAGGGCGTGGCCATCATCACCGGCGGCGGCCCCGGCATCATGGAGGCGGCCAACTACGGCGCCTGGCAGGTGGGCGGCAAGTCCGTGGGCCTAGGCATCGAGCTCCCGCGCGAGCAGGGCATCAACGACTACGTCAACCTCGGTATGACCTTCCGGTACTTCTTTGTGCGCAAGACGATGTTTGTCAAATACTCCAGCGGCGCCGTGATCTTTCCCGGCGGCTTCGGCACGCTCGACGAGACATTCGAGCTGCTCACGCTGATGCAGACCCACAAGGTGGTCCAGACGCCGGTCGTGCTCTTTGGCCGCGCCTACTGGCAGGGGCTCCTGGAGTGGCTCGAGGGCACGGTGACCGACTCCGGCAACATCTCGCCGCTCGATCCCGAGATCTTCCACGTGACGGACGACGAGTCCGAAGCCGTCGAGCTCATCTTGCAGGACATCGGGCGCTAAGAAGGACAGGCACTATCGGGCGCTGAGAAGGACAGGCACTATCGGGCGGTGTCGGTGCCGGTGCGGAAATAAATGCGCAGTCGCCATTAATAAGTACGCAGTTTTGCGCGTTGCCGCCTCTTGCCAGCGCGCAAACCTGCGTCTTTTTCCGGCTCTTCGGTGGTTTCTGTGGGAGAGATTCCGGCATAGGCCCAGCTCAGCGGGCGAAAACAACGATCTGGAACTGAAACGGCCCCGGGAGGGGCCGTT
>OMWE01000009.1 GCA_900314685.1 uncultured Actinomycetes bacterium
CGCGCCCCGCACGGGGCGCGTGGATTGAAACGAGGATACGATTACGGCGGCACTCTCGTAGGGTCGTCGCGCCCCGCACGGGGCGCGTGGATTGAAACGCATGGTATCCCATGAGCCAAAACCATCCCGCGAAGTCGCGCCCCGCACGGGGCGCGTGGATTGAAACCACATGGCGGACTGGAACTGGTCGAGCAGATAGGTCGCGCCCCCGCACGGGGCGCGTGGATTGAAACACAGGCGGCACCCTGAAGCTCACCGTAGACGGCAGTCGCGCCCCATACGGGGCGCGTGGATTGAAACCCGCCCATGCCCAACGCCAACGCGCAGCAGGTCGGGTCGCGTCCCACACGGAGCATGTGGATTGAAACACTGGCTACCTCTACCCGTGCGATTCCGGCAGCTGGGAGGTCCACCATGTGGAACGACCGCACCGACGAGTACGGCGGTCCGCTGGAAAATCGCATGCGCTTTACGCTGGAGTGCATCGACGCCATCCGCAAGAACATCCCTGCCGGTATGCCCGTCTTCGTCAAGTTCACGCCCTACCACGGCGTGCCCGGGGGCCGCGAGCTCGACGAGGGCGTCCAGATGGCCAAGATCCTGGAGGCCGCGGGCGTGGACCTGCTGCACGTGGACGTGGGCTGCTACGAGGCCTGGTACAAGGCCATCACCACGGTCTACTCGGACCAGGGCCACCAGCTCCCCATAGTCAAGGCCATCAAGGACGCCGTGAGCGTGCCCGTGCTCGGCCACGGCAAGCTCTTTGACCCCGCCCTCGCGGAGAAGGTCGTGGAGGACGGCACCATGGACTACGTGGGCCTGGCGCACCAGATGCTGGCGGACCCCGACTGGGCCAACAAGGCCAAGGCCGGCCACTTCGACGACATCCGTCCCTGCATAGGCTGCAACGAGTGCCTGAAGGCGGGCTTCTCGGGCAAGCACTACTACTGCGCCGTCAACCCCCAGTGCTACGCGGAGCGCGACTACAGGCTGCCGGCGCCGCTGCCCGGCGAGAGCCGCAAGGTGCTCGTGATCGGCGGCGGCCCGGCCGGCATGGAGGCCGCCATCGCGGCTGCCGACCGCGGCATGAAGGTGACCCTGTGGGAGAAGTCCGCGCGCCTGGGCGGCAACCTCTGGGCCGCAGGCAACCCCACCTTCAAGCACGACGTCCTGCGCCTCATCGACTACATGCGGACCCAGGTGCTCAAGAAGGGCGTGGACGTGGTCTTTGGCAAGGACCCCACGGTCGACGAGATCGTGGCCTTCGGTGCCGACAAGGTCATCCTGGCCGCCGGCTCACACTCGCTCGTGCCGCCCATCAAGGGCATCGAGTGCGCCAAGACCTCTGACGGCTACCTGCTGGGTACCGAGAAGCCCGGCAAGCACGTGGTCGTGATCGGCGGCGGCCTGGTGGGCTGCGAGACTGCCGCCTACATGGCGGAGACTGCCGAGGACGTCACAATCGTGGAGATGCTGCCCCAGATCCTGATGACGGCCGACGACTGCCTCAACAACAGCCAGAATCTGCACGCCATGATCGCCGAGCGCGGCATCGTATGCGAGTGCGGCGCCAAGGTGACCGAGGTGACGCCCGACTCCGTGACCTTCGAGCGCGACGGCGAGGAGCATGTCCTGCCGGCCGACACCGTGATCGTGGCCGCCGGCTACCGTCCCAACAACGCGCTAGCCGACGAGCTGGACGGCCGCGTGGCTGACCTCGCGGTCGTGGGCGACGCCGAGCACCCGCGCAAGATCATCAACGCGGTGCACGAGGCGTATCACGCGATTCGGGTCATGTAGGGCTCTGCGCGAGCGCGCCTTTGACACGTTAAGGTCGTTCATTCAATTACGAGGAAGCTAGTAAGGCAAAATAGATTAGTCAGCCGGAAGGTTTGACTTCCAAGACGCCGGGGGTTATCCCTCACAAAAACGAGGCCGGGAAACTGGCCTCGTTTTTTATCCAGAGAATGATGGACCAATCGTGAGAACAAGTGGGTCGAGTAAACGGCTCATCGATCCACTGCCTCTTGTCTACCCAGTCACATACCCTGACTTGACAATATGACCCTTTTGTTGCAAACACGCGATTTTTCGTCCCGCGCTGGCGCCTCGGCGCAGCAGCACGGCCCATCTACCTGCACCTTTGCAAACTGGCCGAGTGCGGTAAGAACCCGGGTTTTGCCCGCACTCGGCAACCAGGGCATCTAGCTCGGCTTTTACCGCAGGCGTTTTCGTCCTTTTGCAACAAAAGGGTCAGAATGTCAAGTCATGGTCCTCGCTTCTCGCAATGGAGGCCGTATTGGCCGGGACCACGTGGCTTCTACCTGTACAGCGCGAACCACGCAGCGTGCGACTTAATCGACGTGATATTCGCCGGGCCGACCTGCTCCCTGGCGGGGCGTGATTCGCCTGACGCTGAAGCCCTAGAATGCTCCTTAAGACTTATGATGTGGGAGCCATGCCCTCCCACACTCGCAACCATATCCGCCAGCACTCGCACCGACACCAGCGGAGGCACCATGAGCACACTCATCGTCTATTTCTCGCTCGAGGGCAACACCGCATACATCGCGGACGAGCTCGCGCGCCGACTCGAGGCAGACACGCTGCGCCTCGTGCCGCGCGAGGCGTACCACACGGGAGGATTCAAGAAGTACTTTTGGGGCGGCAAGAGCGCGGTCATGAGCGAGGCGCCGGAGCTCGAGCCGTACGACGTCGACCCTGCCGGCTACGACCTGATCATCCTCGGCACGCCCGTGTGGGCCGGCCGCTGCACGCCGCCCCTGCGGACGTTCCTCACACGGCACAGGCTCACCGGCAAGCGCGTCGCGGCCTTCGCCTGCGCGAGTGGCAATTCCCCCATGCGCGCCTTCGACCAGCTGGCCGAGCTGGTAGGCGCGCCGCTCGTCTTCACAGAGCTCTTCCGCGACCCGCGTGAGGGCAAGGATCCCTCCGTCGAGCAGAAGCTCGACCGTTTCGCCCGCGAGGTCTCCTAGGCGCCGTCGCGCTCGATTCCTGTTGCGACAGCCGCGCCATCGCCTGACGTCGATCTCCCTGGGGCGGTGACGCCAACTGCCAGTCGGCGTCAATCGATGGCGCCGACTGGCAGTTGGTGTACATCAATTACATTAACAATCTATCAGCAGAAACACACGTCATTGCGGGTAAACGAAATTCGACGCCAACCGCCAATCGGCGTTAAAGGCCGTCGGAAAACCAGTGGAATCGATGCTGCCGACGACGCCGGCTGGCGGTTGGTGTCTCGGCTTAGCATGGATTCGTACGGCGGAGAGGAGAGTGCTAGCCAGACGACACTGCTAAACAGAGCGGCCGCTCAGCATAACGGCAGGTCAGGCTACATGCACGGCAGCTTACTGAGTCTTATGCCGTTAAGCCTCATCCTCGCACTGGCTGAGGTCCAAGTTCCACCAAGGCTCGTCCTCGTACATATCCTCACGGCCTTGATGCATGATGTCATCTTTTTCGGTGCGCAGTCTGTTGACAAAATATTCCATGGCCATCTTATGCGTCCCGAGATGCGCCTGCGTGTTGATACCAACCGACTTGAGCTCTTGGCCTAGTTTGACAATCTCTGCGATGCCATTGCTGTCGCTCGGTGGGCATTCGACAATGGGGCATCCAGAAGCTACTCGAGCCCTGATTTCCGAAATCGGAAGACCGGTTGCTTTGCGAATAACAGCTATGCCTTTTACATCTATCGTGGTACCTGACACCTTGATGCTTGCAGTCAGACTCATTGCGCGCTCCTTATTCGCTGATTTTCTTAATGCGTCGGCCGGGAAGGCTGTTGCGGTAGTTGCCTCCGTGCCAGCCTTTTAGATGCTCTAGATGTGTTGCTGGATACAGTATCTCGCCTCGATTCGCCAGGTGAGGGTAGAGCCTTGCTGCATACGTATGATGCGTCTCGATGCGCTTGCCTTTCCATTTTGGTCGGCGTCCTTCGAGTATAGCTAGCCGATCTTCAGGCGACCAATTTCGAGTCGGCTCCTTTCCAGAGAGGATCCTATCGGCTTCCTGTGCCCAGAAATCTTGGATTCCGGCGTTCTTTCTGTTGCCGAAGCGTTTATCCCACATGTATGCTTGATATTCTTCCCTCGTCGCGGTTCGGTTAATGATTTTTGCCTTGATCGCCTTGCGCTTCTTTGCGCTAAGTTCTTTCCGCATTATTGGATGCGGATTGAGATCTAGACTCTTGGCGCGATCGGCAACTATGGATTCGGCGTCTCCGTAGAAGGACTCCTCACCGGATGTATTGCGGAAGAGGCCGGAAGATGGTTTAGACATGAGCATCAACGCCTTTATACGCGATGGCGGTGGTGCTGTTATAACAGCACTTATGCCAACCGCGAAAAGTGTCCTGCTCTGCTGCGCAGAGTTGGTACGCATGTCCCAGCGAGACGCTATGACCCCAATGGTGGGTGGGGTTGGGATTATCAAGTAGTGAGAAGGGCTATCGAAGGGTAGTGAAGGCGAGAGGTGCAATTGTCTTCTGCGAGTAAGGCTGGATGCACAACTAGGGCTATGGGAGGGCAGGGCGGTATGGACATCACGATGCTCGGCACGGGAAACGCGCTTGCGACGGAGTGCTACAACACCTGCTTCGTGATCGATGACGGTGGCAGATTGTTCATGGTCGATGGCGGCGGCGGGAATGGCGTGCTCCGCCAATTGCGGGCGGCGGGCTTTGATTGGATGGGCGTGCGGGAGATCTTCGTGACGCACAAGCACATCGACCACCTGCTGGGCATCGTCTGGATGATGCGGGTGATATGCCAGTCCATGGACCAGGGGGTTTACGAGGGTGAGGCACACATCTACGCGCACGACGAGGTGATCTCGCTCCTCCGCTGGCTGGCGGACGAGCTGCTGGTGCCCAAGCAGACGCGATTCATCGGTGACCGCCTGCAGCTCATCCCCGTGGTCGACGGCGAGCAGCGCATCATCAACGGGCGCAGGGTGACCTTCTTTGACATCCACTCCACCAAGGCAAAGCAGTTCGGGTTCTGCATGGAGCTCGACGGGGGAGAAAAGCTGACCTGTTGCGGCGACGAGCCGTGTAGCCCCTACGGTGAGCAGTACGCGAATAATAGTGCGTGGCTCTTGCATGAGGCGTTTTGCCTGCACGCGCAGGCGGACGTCTTCAGGCCGTATGAGAAGCACCACTCGACCGTCAAAGACGCCTGCGAGCTGGCGGAGCGGCTGCATGTGCGCAACCTGCTGCTGTACCACACGGAGGACAGCAATCTGGCCGAGCGGAAAGCGCGGTATGCGGCGGAGGGGGAGCGGTATTTCTCTGGCAAGCTGTGGGTGCCGGACGATCTGGAGACGATAACGATTCAATAAGGCGTGGATGCTGGCGGGCTCGCTGGGGGTCGATGAAGGGATCGCCAGGGGTTGTTGCGCTAGCTGCTTACCATAATGGGTATAGTAATACTGCATTTAGGTATTTATTATACTTAAAGGAAGAGTTATGGGATCCAGAGGCATCACAGCGCTCGATAACATCGCAGCTTCCCAATGGGGGATGTTTACCGCCGCCCAAGCGCGTGCCGTTGAGGTGCAGAGTCATCAAATCACGTCGCTCGTACGCGAAGGTAGGGCGGAACAGCTCTCATATGGCGTCTATCGATTTGTGTCGAGTGCCGAGGTGGCTGACCCCGATGTGAAAGCGGCATGGCTCTCCCTCAAACCGGAGATGCTGGCGCCTGATCGTCTTGCTTCACAGCCCTATGACGCGGTCGTTGCGGGTAGGACAGCGGCACACGTGCATGGGGTGGGGGATTTCTACGCGACCCCCTATACCTTCATCGTGCGCAAACGCCGTCAGACGAGGCGCGCCGACCTGCAGGTCTGGACGCGGTCGCTGGACGAGTCGGATGTGACCATGGCCGGCACCCTCCCCGTGACTACGCTTGAACGGACGTTTGCCGACCTTATCCTTGCGGATGAGGACCCCTCCCTGGTGGACGACGCAATGCAGGATGCGGCTCGTGCAGGCAGGGTCCTGGACGAGGTCCGACTGGGGGAGCTCCTCGGCCCTGCCGCTAAGCGCAACGGCTACGCGTCGGGCCCGGCTTTCGCGGCGGTGCTCATTGCGAGAAACATGGCTCCGATACAGATGAGAAGCTCAGTGGAGAGCGCCCTTCTTGCTATGAAGCACCTCACGAAACCCACGGGCGCCGTGTCTGCCGCGGCTCAGATAGACCCTCAAACGCAAGCTACCGTCGATGACCTGCTCCGTGCCTTCTCGTCGGAGCTCGCATCGGAAGCACCCGCGTCGAACAAAGGCAGAAAATAGGGGGTGACTGAACCATGACCATGGAGCAGCGATACAAGACTCCGCAGGCTCTCGATGCCGTTGTCACGCAAGCCGCAAAGTCATCCCCGCAAGATACGGGTAGGGCGAAGTCGGACTTTCTGTACGATCGCTTCCTTGAGCGCGTCTTCAGCGAACCGAATCCTCGTTTTGTACTCAAAGGGGGACGTAGCATCCTTGCACGCACCCTTGACGCTCGCCGCACGCTTGATGTCGACTTTGCTTACAGGGGAGAGGACCTCGATGCCGCAGCCGAGGAGCTGATATCGCTCGCAAGCAAGGACATGGGTGACTTCTATACGTTTCGTTATATCGAACGCAAGAGGGTCGCAGAAGGCCAGGAGTATCGACACGGATATAAGCTCAGGTTCAACGTTTTCTTTGGCGCCACGCGCGATATGGGAAACATTTCCGTGGATTTAGTCGCGGGCCCAGTGGTTGGAGAAGGTGCTGACGTTATTGCGCCTGTGAATCGGCTGGCAATCAAAGGCCTCTCTGCTTCTGACTATCTTGTTATCCCTGTTCCTCTCGCAATCGCGGACAAAGTGTGTGCCACTATGCAGACTTATCCCGATGGCGCGCGCTCAAGTCGGGTCAAAGATCTGGTTGACATCGTTATCTACGCCCTTGCGGAGGAGATTGATGCAGACGACCTTGCAAAACAAATCAAACGCGAGGCTCGTCTGCGCGGTATGACGCCGATCGCCGAGTTCGAGGTGCCGCAGGAGTGGCATGACCTGCCCCCGCGAGGTAAGCGTTATGCGAAGGACGCCCGTAGTGCCAACATACCTGCGGAATATTGCGATATCGACGCCGCTGAAAAGCTCGCAAAGCTGCTCATCGATCCTGCTTTGTCGGGAACGGTAAAGGGCAAGCGGTGGAATCCGTCCGCCGTCTCATGGTGCTAGCCGCCTGTCTCCGCTCGTCTCATGGCGCTTGGCCTCTTATACACAAGGTGTGTCTGAGACTGGCGGGGGGGTGCCGTTTGCGCATGGAAGCCTTTCAGCTTCTGGCGAAGAGTACGCAATTGCTGATCGAAAAGGACGCAGAAGTGCGCGTTTGGAGCGCTGAGCACCGTCTCCAAACGCGCACTTCTGCGGTTTCTTTATACGCCGGTGCGTATTTATTGCTGGCGTACGCGCGCAGGATGACGCGCGCATGTGAAGGCGGGTAGGTGAATGCGGGTAGGTGAATGCGCAGACAGGGGCGCATATGTGGGCATACGTGTGCTCTCCGCTGCGCTTGCCTCAGCCGATTTCGTGTGGAGCTGGCACGACTGATCCCTGCTTTCGACGGTGATAGGACCTCTCTTCGAAGAGGGGTCCCGTAAACCTCGTGGTGGGCGGTGGTGCTGGCGAGTGTGGCGCTGCGGTATGCGATATGTCGCTTGCCAAGCGACCACATCGCACGTTGGGCAGGCAATAATCGTTGCAGATAGTCGATGCGGGGCCCAGCTAGAAGCGGGGATGGCATACGGATGGAGGCAACCATGTGCTCGACGGTGAGTGTCAGTTCTTCTTACTCGGAGGGGTTCGCGCCGGACGTCATGAGGGTGGAGGTGACGATCTCGGGCAAGACCGGGTCGCGCCAGGCGTCTGCGAGCGCGTTCAACTGCCTGCGGCGCGACGTGATCGACGCGTTGGCGGGCATCGGCGTCAGCGAGGGCGAGGTGAAGAGCGGGTACTTCGGCGTCTCCGCGCTGCGGGACGACGACGGTGAGTTCACGGGCGAGTTTGGGTACTACGGCAGCCTGAGCTTCGGGACGGCGTGCGCGCAGGAGCGCTACGACGAGGTGTGGGCCGCTCTCGTGGGCGTGGACCCGCAGGTGAGCTTCGACTGCGACTACGACCTTTCGGACTGGGAGGGCGCGAGGGAGCAGATCCTGCGCAAGACGATGGAGATCGGGCGGCGCCGGGCCGCGCTGCTGGCCGATGCGGTCGGCTGTGACCTCGGCCAGATCGCCTCTGTCCGCAACGACGTGCGCGCGAACGAGGCTTACTACGACATGGCGCCGGTCGGTGCGCGCATGATGGCGGCGTCGGAGGCGGAGGCGCCCGAGTTTGTGCCCGAGCCGATCGACGTGAGGTGCAGCGTGGAGCTCGCGTACGAGCTGGTGCCGCGGGTGCGCGGGTAGGGGATGACGGTGGCGGCCCAGGCGGATGGTCGTCGGGCGGTGGCGGTGTGGCGAACGATACGCGGGTAGGAGGCTTGCATGGAATATGACGTTGACTACGACTACCACTACGAGCTGAGCGACGGTGGTTTGCGCATCATCCCGAAGGGGACCGTTGTTGTTGGCGGGCTGTACGTCTTGCCGAACGGGCGCTATATGCCGCCCGGCATCTACCGCGATCCCGGGAGCGGCATGGACATCATCTATGAGCCGTGGGCGCTGTCGCCGTTTCGCGGGCTGGTCGTGGACGGTGCGGAGGATGCGGACGGCGAGGACGGTACGGACGGTGCGGAGGATGCGGACGGCGAGGAGGATGCGGACGGCGAGGGCGACACGGACGAGTAGTCACGAAGTTGATGGATGAGCGGGACGGAGGAGAACGAGTATGGCAATCGGATTCGACGAGGCGCTGGCACGCGCGCGCAGGGTTAAGCATGGCATCAATCAGTACATTGAGCACAAGGATACATTCATCTTTGGCGATGGCATCAGGGAAATCGGCGGGAGCGGACCCGTCGTGGTGCTCAAGGACAGCGGTGATTGCGTGAACATGCCCTATTACGTTAGCACCAGTCATGATTTCGAAGTCATCAGTGAGGGCAGGATCTAGCCGCGGCGGTGCTGCCGGCTGTATAGGTTGAACGACCCTGCCAAACGGCAGGGTCGTTCAACTGAGAAGGGCCCCGTGCGGGGCCCGTGTCTCCATTGGCTTCGCGCCGTGGACTCGAACCACGATCTTGCGGGTCAGAGTCGCATGTTCTGCCGTTGAACTAGCGCGAAATGTGGTATATTCAAAGCAAGGGGCTCCCGCGGCGACGCAGCGGGTAAAGCCCCTATTTCATTCTGTCAATAATCGTGCGCCCACTCTTGGTTGAACGACCCTGCCAAACGGCAGGGTCGTTCAACCTAGGGACCACGATCCTCCATCTTGCCTAAGCCTACTCAGACTTACGCTGCTCCATGTCGGCGCGGATCAGGTCCTTGATGTAGCCCTGCTTGTTGGGCTGGGCGTCAAGCCACGCGAGGATGTCCCTCTCCGACGGGTAGAAGCGGACGCTACGCATCTTGGTGTTGGCCTTCTGGTACCTCGCGGTTGCGCGTTTCTGGGACTCGGATGTCGCCATGGCTAAGCCCTCATCTCGAGCAGGGCCTTGGCTATCTTGACGATGGCAACGCCGACGGCTGCGGCCGCCACCGACTCGATGAACTCCATTTGACTTCCCTCCGTGCCGTATAAAGTACGTTCAATTCGAACGAAGCCGGAACCCTGCCCTTTTGTTGCCAGCTCCACACCTCATGTGCTCCGGCTGGTCACCGTGGTTGTGGAGCTGCCTTATTGTTGAACGGCCTCGTCAAACGTGTGGGTTCGTTCAACATGTATGCCTCATCGTACATCAAGACGCGCGGCGGGCTACCTTTTGCTCCACATGGGCATCTCGTGTACGAATTGGCAGGGAGGCGCCTTGGGAATTCGTACACGAGGTGGCTACCCACGAGCTCGCTGGGTTGCGGTGGTGCTGTTCGTGTGCGAACTGACTGGGCCAGCGGCTCTCGATTCGCGCACGAGATGGCCTATTGCGCGCCATGAGGTGAGTAAGTCGCATTTGGTGTAGGAATGTCTTGTCCTGCCGCCGCCCTTGCGACGCCGTAGCGAGCGTCGACGAGAGCCATTTCGTACACCAACAGGCGTGCAGGCCCTTCATTGGAGCTCATAGGCTAGGTCGTGCGCGATGTCCTAGCCCAGATCACCAGGAATTAGATTCGGAGCTATAACGAGCGGGATGGTCTTCGTACACGAGACGGCATGTCGCCCCTCGCTAAGGAGATATGGGGCCGTTCATGTACGAACCCGTAGGTCGGGGCTTTCCGCATCGTATTTACCGTGGGTTTAACAGCCGAGCTTTGTCGTTGGACAACGCTGCTAGACGGCAGAATCATTCAATGGTCGGGTGCGTCTAACGCATGAAGTGTTTCCCGACCGACGGACACGTTCCGATGGCGTTGTGCGCCGTATACCCGCGCGTCGCGCACCTACATCACGCGGATGAGCAGCATGTAGACCGCCGTGCCGACTACCATGGGAGCCAGCATGTCGCGGCGCCAGGTGTAGAGCGCGGCGACCGCGGCGAGCGAGATCAGTTCGGGCAGGCCGAAGTTGCCGCTGGTAAAGGCCACGTTGCGCAGACAGTAGACCACCAGCAGGCCAAAGACCGCTGGCGGTAGCGCGTGGCCGAGGTATTGCACCACGGACGGGACAGGCTTGCCCTCCGAGAAGAGCACGTACGGCAAGAAACGCGTGGCCACCGTGCCCGCTACCGCCAGCGCCACCGTGATGATCATCTGTGTGTTAGTCATCGCGGTCACCTGCGTTCGTCTGTGCGGCGAGGGAGATACCCGAGGCGGGGGAGGTAGTCGTGGCGGGGGAGCCGGCTGCCGTGACGGGGGAGGCAGCTGCGGCGGGGGAGGCGCCCGAGACGGGGGAGCCGGCCGCCGCGACGGGCTCGGCCTCAGCCGCAGGCGCCGACGCATGCTGGCGCGCCTCGTCGCGGGCGACGTTGCGCCGCATCTGCGGGGTGTTGCGGGCGGCGAGCAGCGCGGTCAGGATCACCACCATGGACGGCACGATGAAGTGGTCGGGGCCGAAAAACGCGAGACACCCCGCGGAGCCCAGCACGCCCACCAGCTCGGAGATGTGGTCGCCCGCCCAGCCGCGCACGCGCGTGCCGTCGGCGAAGCACTGCTGCAGCAGGATTACCGCAAACATCGCGGTCATCACAAAGTCCAGTCCCGTGAGGTCCACCGTGATCAGACTGCCGCACAGGGCGCCGATGCCCGCGCCGGCCACCCAGTACATCTGGTCCAGCAGCGACACCCAAAAGTAGTACCAACCGTGGTCGATGCCCTCGGGGATCTGCGCCGCGTAGTTCACGGAAAACGTCTCGTCGCTGGTGGTGTAGATGAGATAGGGCTTTTTGGCACCCACGCCGCGGTAGCGACCTAGCATCGAGATGCCGTAGAAGAGGTGCCGTGCGCCCACCACCACGGCCGTGACCAGCGTGGAGACGGGGTTGAAGGGGGAGGCCAGGATGTCTACCAGCAGGAACTCCAGCGAGCCCGTGTACACGACGAGCGCCGTGAGCACCGGCAGCCAGGCGGGGAAGCCCGCCGTCACCATCAGCATGCCGTAGGTCATCCCCAGGAAGACGTACGCGGCGCACACCGGCAGCGTGAGGGGAAACGCCGCGCGCAGCGCCGCCAGCCGGTCGTGCCAGGGGATGCGGCGGCGGGAACCGTCGTGGACGCCGGAGTCGGTGCCGGCGTTCGTTGCAGGGCAGCCGCAACCGGCGTACGGGCGGCGGGTGGGTCTTTCTGATTGCATGGTGCGTCGCCTACCAGTCGCGGGAGGCGGGGAGGGCGTCCCAGCGACGCACGAAGTCCCCGTAGGTGCCGGCGATGATCGCCTCGCGGGCCGCGGCCATCAGCTGCAGCAGATAGCTGATGTTGTGGATGGAGAGCAGGATGCCGCCCGTCATCTCCTTTTGTTTGACGAGGTGGTGGATGTAGGCGCGCGTGTAGCCGCCGGTGCACACGGGGCAGTGGCACTCGGGGTCCAGCGGGCCGTGGTCGTGGGTGAAGCGCGAGTTTTTCAGGTTGATGCGCCCCTCGCTGGAGAAGGCGGTGCCCATGCGGCCCGTACGGGTGGGCAGCACGCAGTCGAACATGTCGATGCCGCACTCCACGCCGTGCACGAGCGTGGTCGGGTTGCCCACGCCCATCAGGTAGCGGGGCTTGGTGCGCGGCATGTAGTCGCTGACCAGCGGCGCGAGCGACTCGAACATCGTCTCGTGGTCCTCGCCCACGGAGTAGCCGCCGATGCCGTAGCCCGGGAAGTCGCCGCATTCCTCCAGGTGCCGCAGGCTGCGCAGGCGCAGGTCCAGGTGCATGCCGCCCTGCACGATGCCAAAGAGCGCCTGGTCGGGGCGGGTGTGCGCGGCATAGCAGCGCTCGGCCCACAGGCTCGACAGCTCCACGGCGCGCTCGACGAAGGAGCGCTCGGCGGGATAGCCCGGGCACTGGTCCAGCTGCATGCAGATGTCGGCGCCCAGCTTTTGCGCGATCTCCATGTTGTCCTCGGGCGTCCAGTGCACGTAGCGGCCGTCGTAGTCCACCACGCGGAAGGTCACGCCGTCGTCGGAGAGCTTCACGTAGTCGCCGTGGCTGAATACCTGGAAACCGCCCGAGTCCGTGAGGATCGGCCCGTGCCACTGCATGAAGTCGTGCAGGCCGCCCATCTCGGCCACCAGGTCGGCGCCGGGGCGCTGCGAGAGGTGGTAGGTGTTGGCCAGCAGGATCCGCGTGTGGATCTCCTTCAGCGTGGGCGGCAGGATGCCCTTGACCGTGGCCTTGGTGCCCACGGGCATGAAGATGGGCGTGGGCACGTCGCCGTGCGGGGTGTGCAGCACGCCGGCGCGGGCGTGGGTCGTGGGGTCCTCGGCGATGATGTCGTATTCAAACAAGGTGCGTTCCTTTGCTGTGGTTGCGCGGCGCGTGCCGGCGGGCGGCGTGGGCGCGGAGCGGCGCTGTCGGCCGAGCGGCGGGCTGCGCGGGCGCGTGCGGTCAGGCACCCATATTAGCCGACAAATGTCCGCTCGCGAAACTCCGACGCACGCGGCACGTCGTGTCCGCAAACACTGGTAAACTGGACTAGTCAAAAAGCTACGGGGCGCACGCCCGGGAAGTCGAAGTACAACATGGCACGCAAGGACGAGGCGTCGGAGCCCAAGACGGGCTTCGACAGCTGGAAGCAATCCGCCGACGCGGATACCCGCAAGAAGAAGAACCGCAAAGCAGCGCACGGCGCCGATGCGAAGACAAGCGGCGCGAAGACGAACGGCGCACGTCGCGGCCCCCAGCGCAAGCGCAGGATGCCCGCCGCGATGCGCCGGCACGCCTTCACGCTGGTCGCGCTCGTGGTGCTGCTGGCGGTGTGCGCCGTGGGCTTCTACCCGCCCGCGGAGCGCATCACCCAGGGCCTGGACATCCAGGGCGGCGTCTCGGTGATCCTGACCGCCTCCAAGACCGACGGCTCCCAGCCCACCGGCGACGAGATGGCCACCGCCACTAGCATCGTCCAGCGCCGCGTGAACTCGCTGGGCGCCTCGGAGGCCACGGTGCAGCAGCAGGGCACCAACTCCATCCTCGTGCAGATCCCGGGCGCCACCGACGCGGACACCGCGGTCGAGACCATCGGCAAGACGGGCAAGCTGGAGTTCGTCCGCCTGGACGAGATCGGCGACGCCGACGCCCTCGCGCGCCTGAGCGGCGCCTCCGCGACCGACGTGCCGCTGGCCGAGGGCACCTACACGCCCTTTATGGACGGCTCCTACATCGAGTCGACCTCGGTGGCGCAGGCCGGCTCCAGCGCCTCGGGCGCCTACGCCGTCAACATCAAGCTCAATGGCGAGGGCTCCAAGATCTTTGCCGACGTCACCACGGAGCTCGCGCCCACCAACGGCCGCATCGCCATCGTGCTGGACGGCGTGATCCAGTCCGCGCCGGCGGTGCAGGAGCCGATCACCGGCGGCCAGGTGTCCATCACGGGCAACTTCACGATCGACGAGGCCCAGCAGCTCAAGACCGTGCTGGACTCCGGCTCGCTGCCCGTGAACCTCACGTACTCCGAGAGCCGCGTGGTCGGCCCGACGCTGGGTCAGGACTCGCTCAACCAGGGCCTCTTCGCCATCGTGCTGGGCGTGTCGATCGTGATCGTGTACCTGTTCGTCTTCTATCAGGGGCTGGGCCTGCTCACGATGGGCTCGCTCGTCTCGTACGGCATCATCTACCTGGGCATCCTTGCGCTGCTGTCGCACTACGGCGCCTTCTCGCTCACGCTGCCGGGCCTTGCTGCCACGGTGCTCTCGATCGGCTCGGCGGCCGACTCGTCGATCCTGGTGCTCGAGCGCTTCCGCGAGGAGATCCGCATGGGCCGCTCGGTGCGCCAGGCGTCGGTCTCCGGCGTCAAGCACGGCATCGCGACCTCGCTGGACGCCGACGCCGTCACGCTGGTCACGGCGCTCGCGCTCTTCTTCGTGGCCGTCGGCTCGGTCAGGGGCTTCGGCCTCACGCTGATGCTGGGCGTGGCGTGCGACCTGATCACCATGTTTGCCTTCAAGGCGCCCGCGCTGCGGCTGCTCGCGCCCTCCATCGAGGCGCACCCCGGATTCTGGGGCGTGAGGCACGACCTGGAGGAGGCGCAGGCGCGTGCGGACGCGCGCACCGCGACCCGAGACGGGGGCGCTACGGCCCGAGACGCGCGTGCCGGGAAGGGGGGTGTGGCCCATGCGTAGCCACTTCGCTCACGAGATCAACTTCATCGGCCACCGCCGCGTGCTGCTGACCGTCTCCGCCGTGCTCTGCGTGCTGTCGGTCGTGGGCATTATTGCCCGCGGCCTGGTATTCGGCATCGAGTTTCGCGGTGGCACCGAGATCGACTTCCAGTCCACCGGCGACATCACGATTGCCCAGATGCGCGACGCGCTGGCGTCCGCGGGCGAGGCCGAGGCCACCGTGCAGACCGCCACGAGCGAGGGCGAGGCCGGCTTCCTCGTGCGCTCCGACACCACGGACCCCAACACGGCCAACGCCCACGCGGCGGCCGCGGCCGAGGCGCTCGGCCTCACCAAGGCCAACTACACGGTGACCACCATCGGTCCCGACTGGGGCGCCGACACGGTGCGTTCGTCTTCCATCGCGTTCCTCGTGTCGATCCTGGCGATCATCGCCTTTGTGTCGCTGCGTTACGAGTTCAAGATGTCGATCACGGCGGTCGCCGCGCTGGTGCACGACCTGCTGATCATCGTGGGCGTGTACGCCTGGACGCAGGTGCCCATCACGCCCAACGTCGTGGCCGCGCTGCTCACGATCATGGGTTTCTCGCTGTACGACACAGTGGTCGAGTTCAACCGCATGAACGAGAACGCCCGCCGCGGCGGCGATCCCGATCACCGCACCTACTACCAGATCGTCAACTTCTCGATCAACGAGGTCATCGTCCGCACCATCAACACCACGCTCACCACGCTGGTGCCCATCACGGCGATGTACTTCCTGGGCGGCACCACGCTGCGCGACTTCGCCTTTGCCATGCTGATCGGCGAGGTGCTGGGCACCTACTCCAGCTTCGCCGTGGCCTCTCCGCTCCTCGCGATGTGGAAGACGCGCGAGCCAAAGTGGGCAAAGATCGAGAAGAAGTACGGCGCGACCACCGCGACACCCGTCGGCGACAAGACGGCCGACGGGGCTGAATAGCCATGGCGGGGCTTGCCGACAGTAGGCGCTGGCAGGTACTGACAGGTGACGTGACGGCTGAGCGGCGCCTGGTGGCGGAGCTTGGCGTGACGCCGCTGGTGGCGCGCGTGCTCGTGGCCCGCGGCGTCACCGACACTGCGGCGGCGCGCGCCTTCCTGACCCCGTCGCTCGAGCGCGACTGGTGCGATCCCCTCTGCATCCCCGGCCTGCGCGAGGCGACCGACCGCCTGGAGCGCGCCATCGGCCTGGGCGAGACGGTCGCGGTCTTCGGCGACTTCGACGTGGACGGCATGTCCGCCGCCAGCCTGCTCTCCATCGGCCTGACCCAGCTGGGCGCGGACGTGCACGCCTTTGTGCCCGACCGCTTCACGGAGGGCTACGGCCTCTCCGAGGCGGGGCTCGACCGCGTGGTGGAGGCCTGCCACCCGCAGCTGGTCGTGACGGTCGACAACGGCATCGCCGCAGCCCGCGAGGTCGAGGCCCTGCTCGCGCGCGGCATCGACGTGGTGATCACCGACCACCACGAGCCCGCCGACCTGGTGCCCCGGGGCGTGCCCGTGTGCGATCCCAAGCTCGACCCCGCCTGCCCCTCGCGCGAGCTGGCCGGCGTGGGCGTGGCGCTCAAGATCGTGTGCGAGCTGGGCGCGCGCCTGGGCATGCCCGACCTGTGGCTCACCCTGACCGACCTGGCCTGCCTGGGCACCGTGTCCGACATGATGCTCCTGCAGGGCGAGAACCGCGCGCTCGTGGCCGACGGCATCGCCCGTATGCGCACCACCACGCGCCCCGGCATCGTGGCCCTGGCCGCGACGGCGGGCTGCGACCTCTCGGCCATCACGGCCGACAACCTGCCCTTCACGCTCGTGCCCCGCCTCAACGCGGCGGGTCGCATGGGCCAGACCGACATCGCCTTCCGCCTGCTGCTGACCGACGACGTGGCCGAGGCGTCCGCGCTCGCGGGCCGCCTCGAGCAGATCAACACCGACCGCCGCTCCATCGAGGGCGAGCTCTCCGACGCGGCCGTCGCCGAGGCCGAGCGCACCTGGCACGGCGAGCGTGCCGTGGTCGTCGCCGGTCGCGGTTGGCACGAGGGCGTCAAGGGCATCGTCGCCAGCCGTCTCGTGAACAAGTACCATGTGCCCGCGATCGTCTTCTCCATCACGGAGGACGGGGAGGCGCGCGGCAGCGGCCGCTCCGTCGGGTCCGTGGACCTCTTCCACGCGGTCGAGCAGTGCGCCGACCTCACGATCCGCTTCGGCGGGCACGAGGGGGCCGTCGGCGTGACGGTCGCCGCCGACATGGTCGACGCCTTCCGCGCGCGCCTGCAGCGGGTGCTGGCCGAGCTGCCCGCCGAGCAGTTCGAGTCCACCGGCGAGGTCACCGCGCTGGTCGGGCTGGGCGAGCTCGACGTGCCGGCGATCGACGCGCTCGAGGTGCTGCAGCCCTTTGGCCAGGGCAACAAGAAACCCCTCTTCGGCGTGCGCGGCGTGACGATGCGCAACCGCGCCCGCGCGGGCATGGCGGGGGCGCACCTGCGGTTCGTCGCGACCGACGGCCTCGCGCAGGTGCCGGCCATCATGTTCCGCGTGCCCGATGTGGAGCGCGCGGCGGCCGAGGACGGCGTCGTGGACCTGGTCTTCGAGGCCGTCAACGAGACCTGGCAGGGCCGCACCAAGGCCAAGCTCATGGTGAAGGACATCCTCTACCGCGACGGCGATGCAAACGTGACAGGGGACGGGGGAGTGTCACGCGCCGTGACGGGGGACGGGGGAGTGTCACACGACGGTGCGACCACCCCCACACGCGCCGACCTCGCCCGCCTCCCGTACGACCAGCTGACGGTGACGCTGGTCAGGCGCCTGATCGGCGACCACGACCTCCTGCCCGCCCAGGCGCAGGCGCTCGACCGCCTGGCGCAGGGGCGCTCCACGCTGGTGGTCATGGCGACGGGCCGCGGCAAGTCGCTCGTCTTCCACGTGCACGCCGCGCGCGAGGCGATCGCCCGGGGCCATGCGTCCGTCTTTGTGTACCCGCTGCGCGCGCTCGTGACCGACCAGGCCCACCACCTGGGCGACGCGCTGGCCGAGCTGGGCGTGGGCGTCCGCACGCTGACGGGCGAGACCGGCGCCGGCGAACGCGTCGCCACCTGGGCCGCGCTGGCCGACGGCACCGCCAGCGTCATCCTGACCACGCCCGAGTTCCTGGCGATACACGCGGGGGAGTTCGCGCGGTCGGGCCGCATCGGCTTCCTCGTGGTCGACGAGGCGCACCACGTGGCCGAGGCGCAGGGCCGCCGCACGGCCTATGGCGCGCTGCCGCGCATCCGCCGGCAGCTGGGCGACCCCGTGACCCTGGCGCTTACCGCGACCGCCGACGCCGACACGGCCCGTGCCGCCTGCGGCCTGCTGGGCATCGACGAGGCGGACGTGCTGGTGGACGCGTCGGTCCGTACCAACCTCGAGCTGCGCGACTGTCGCGACTTGCGCGACCGCGACACGGCGCTGGCGTCCCTGGTGGCGCGCGGCGAGAAGTGCATCATCTACGTCAACTCCCGCGAGGAGAGCGTGAACCTCGTGCGCACCCTGCGGCACGCCGTGGGCGACCTCGCCGACCGCATCGCCTACTACAACGCCGGCGTCCCGCGCGCCCTCCGTCTGGAGACCGAGCGCTGCTTCCGCGAAGGCAGACTCACCTGCATCGTCTCCACCAGCGCCTTCGGCGAGGGCGTCAACGTGGGCGACGTGCGCCACGTGGTGCTGTACCACCTGCCCTTTGACCGGACCGAGTTCAACCAGATGTCGGGCCGCTGCGGGCGCGACGGGCGGCCTGCCTGCGTGTGGCTCTTCTTCTCCTCGGACGACGCCCGGATCAACGAGCACGTCCTGGCGGCGGCGAGCCCCACGCGCGACGAGCTGGTGGCACTCTACCGCGCGCTGCGGGCGTGCGCGGACGGGGACGGACGCGTGACGCTGACCGACGAGGACCTCGCCCAGGCCGCCCGACGGGTCGATCGCCGCTGCGCGCTCGACGCTCGCGGGGCGATGTGTGGCGTCGCGGTCTTTGCTGAGCTAGGATTTGCCCGTGTCGAGGGGGAGGGGGACGAGCGGACGATCGCGCTCGTGCCCGCGCCGCCCCACATGGATCTCGAGCAGTCCATCCGGTACGCCGAGGGGCAGCGCGCGTGGGAGGCCTTTGCGTCTTTCCGCTCGTGGGCCTTTGGGAGCGATGCCGACACGCTGCTTGCGGGTATAAACAGACCGATCGTGCCCGGCTTTGGACATGCCGTGGCGAGCGAGTAGGGATTGAGTATGAGCGCTGAGCACAAGGCGGCCGTTGCCGCCGACGAGACGGATGCACGACGACAGACACCGGCGGCCGCTGCGGAGCCCGCGGGTCCCATGACGGACGCGACGCCAGCGGCTCCTGCCGCCACCGAGCCCGCGACCCCCGCGGCCGCACCCGCTGCGCCTGCAGCGTCACCCGCAGAGCAGATCCCGCAGGCGGACAACTGGCGCGTCCTGCAGGTCTTTTGCATGGAGCAGTTCGACTCGGACGCCTACCGGCGCATCGTGTCGGCCTACAAGTTCGCGGCCGAGTTCCACCGCAACCAGCGCCGCCGCTCCGGCGAGCCCTACATCAACCACCCCGTCGAGGTCGCGCTGATCCTGGCCCGCGACCTGCACATGGACGAGGAGTCGATCTGCGCCGCGCTCCTGCACGACACGGTGGAGGACACGCCCGCGACGCTCGACGACGTGCGCCAGCGCTTCGGCGACGGTGTGGCCGAGATCGTGGACGGCGTCACCAAGCTCACCTCCATCCACGTGGACTCGATGGACGAGAAGCAGGCGCTCAACCTGCGCAAGATGTTCCTCGCGATGTCCAAGGACATCCGCGTGGTCATCGTCAAGCTGGCCGACCGCCTGCACAACATGCGCACCCTGGCCGCCATCCCGCCCGACCGCCAGCTCTACAAGGCGCGCGAGACGATGGACGTCTACGCGCCGCTGGCCGACCGCCTGGGCATCAGCTCCGTGAAGTGGGAGCTCGAGGACCTGTCCTTCTTTTACCTGTATCCCGAGGAATACGCCCGCGTGGCCCGCATGGTGCAGGACAGCCGCGCCCAGCGCGAGGAGGACACCGACGACGCGATCCGCCTGCTCGAGCAGGAGCTGCGCCGCGCCGGCATGGACGAGTTCCAGATCTTCGGCCGGCCCAAGCACCTGTGGTCCATCTACCAGAAGATGACCCGCAAGGGCAAGGAGTTCTCCGAGATCTACGACCTGGTGGCGCTGCGCGTGCTCACGCACTCGGTCTCCGACTGCTACACGGCGCTCGGCGCGGTCCACTCGCTGTGGCACCCGCTGCCCGGCCGCTTCAAGGACTACATCGCGATGCCCAAGCCCAACGGCTACCAGTCGCTGCACACGACGGTCATCGGCCCGGACGCGCGCCCGATCGAGATTCAGATCCGCACCTACGCGATGCACGACCAGGCCGAGTACGGCATCGCCGCCCACTGGCTCTACAAGCGCAACGGCAACTCCCAGGGCCAGATGGACGCCGACGACCGCAGCATCGACGCGCAGATCAACTGGATCCGCCGCAGCCTGGACTGGACCGTCGACGACGATATGGGCGACCCGCACGAGTTCCTGACCAACCTCCGCATCGACCTCTTCGAAGACGAGATTTTTGTCTTCACGCCCAAGGGCGAGGTCATGAGCCTGCGCCGCGACTCGACGCCGCTCGACTTTGCCTACGCCGTCCACACCGAGGTCGGCAACCACTGCGTGGGCGCCAAGGTCAACGGCGTGGTCGTGCCGCTGGCCACCAAGCTGGAGAGCGGCGACCGCGTGGAGGTGCTCACCAACAAGAACGCGCGCCCCAGCCATGACTGGATGAACATCGTCGCCACGCCCTCGGCCCGCGCCAAGATCCGCAAGTACTTCACCACGCTGTCCAAGACGGACGACGCCGAGCGCGGCCGCGGCGACTTGGCCCGCGAGCTGCGCAAACGCGGCTACGGCATCGCCAACCGACGCACCATGAAGGCGATCGAGGAGGCCTGCGGAGCCTTTGACTTCCGCGAGCCCGACATGCTCTTTGCCTCGATCGGCACCGGCAAGACCTCGCTGCGCGCCGTCGCCAACCGCGTGCAGGAGATCCTCGAGCGCGACAGCGCTGCCAAGAAGGCCGAGCAGACGGCGGCCGAGAAGGCCAAGCGCGAACGCGAGCAGGCGATCATCGAGGATAGGCCGCTCGCCCGCGCCGAGCTGCTCAAGCGCCGCAACGCCAGCGACAAGAAGCGCCGGGCCAACTGCGGCGTGGTCGTGAAGGGCGACCCGGACCTGCTCGTGCACCTCGCACACTGCTGCAACCCCGTGGCCGGCGACGAGATCGTGGGCTTCATCACGCGCGGGCGCGGCGTCAGCGTGCACCGTGCGGCCTGCCCCAACGTTAAGGGCCTGCTCAACCACCCCGAGCGCATGATTCCCGTGGAGTGGGACACCTCGGGCGCCACAGAGTTCCAGGTGGAGATCGTCGTGGAGGCCACCGACCGTATGGGCCTGCTCAAGGACGTGACCGCCGAGCTGGGCGATTCCGGCGCCAACATCCTCTCGGCCGCCACGCAGACCTCGTCGGAGGGTATCGCGCGCCTGCGTTTCCTGCTCGCGATCTCGGACGCGTCGCTGCTCGACGGCCTGCTGCGCAACGTGGGCCGCGTGCCGTCGGTCTTTGACTGCCGCCGCATCATGCCGGGCGAGGGCAACAACCAGATGAAGAGGCGGACGAAGTAATATGGCCACGACCAACCTGCCCCAAAACCGCGTCGCGCTCGAGAGCGGCGACGAGGTGCGCGTCTTTCTCACCAGTCCGCTGCCTACCAACACCTACGCCTGGATCTCGGGCGGGGAGTGCCTGGTGGTGGACCCGGGCTCCGACGGCGACCTGCTCGCACAGGAGCTGGCCGACGTGAAGGTGACGCACGTGGTCGCCACGCACGGGCACAACGACCATGCCAGCGGGGTGGGGGAGCTCGTGAGCGCGACGGGTGCCGACTTTGCGATGGCCGAGGGTGACGTCGACTGGGTGCTCGCACATGCGGGCCGTCCCGACCATTGGGGCCGTGCGTACGGGTCTCCCTGCCCTCGGCCCGACCGCTTGCTCGCCGAGGGCGACACGGTCTCGGTGGGTACGGCCGTCTTCACGGTGTATGCGGCGCCGGGGCACACCCCGGGCGGCATCGTCCTGCTGGGCGGCGGTAGCGCCGAGGGGTATTGCTTTGTGGGGGACTCGATCTTTGAGGGCTCGCACGGCCGCACCGACCTCGAGGGCGGCGACGCCGCTGTGATGGATGCCACGCTGCACCGTCTGGCTGGGATTATCCCCGGCGACACGGTCCTGCTCTGCGGCCACGGCAACGCGACCACGATGGCCCGCGAGATCGCGACGACCCCCTTCTACCGGTAGGATTGATTTAACCCTCGTTGGACGGACTGGTGCCCCCGGGCGCTAGCGTACGGCATCTCGCATGGCATCTTGTCTCCAGAGGAACGTGATGCCTTCCTGTCAGAACGTGATGCTTTCCTGTCAGGCGGAGCGTTAGCGGGGTATTTGCTATACGGGGTGGTCCTATTGTGCGGCATTGGGGCGGCCGTGCGGTGTTGTGCTGTCCAATTTGTGCAGCCTGTTACAGTGCAACTAAGCGTTTGGCGCTGCGTATCGCTCGGAAAAGAGTTGATAGATGTCAGATAACCCTTATGGAGAGATAACCGCAGCCCAGGACGGTCGATCAACCCCAGACATTCCGCCTACATCTCGGATAATGAGCATCGAGTACAGCCTCGTTCGTATCATCGACCCCGCCTCAAGCGGAGATCCCATTGTGCTTTGCCGAGGGCTGGATGGTGTGTGCAGGTACGCCACCCTGAGTGAGTGGCGGGCAGGTTCAAGATATTTGGAGCTGGGTTCGCTTCCGCCGAGTTGTGCAGCGGCGACGCTTGCTACGGTCGTTACAACGCATAGCTCGAACAGGGACAAGCTTGCCCTCTTCCGTCTGCTTTTCGCTGGCAGGGATGACGTACACGCGGAAAGCTATCACGACAAGAAACGCAATCACATCTCCTACTCGCCCGCTTGCGCAAATTTCTGGAAGCGAGGCACCTGCCCAAAGTGCGTTAATCGGTCTGCGCGTTGCGCGATCTGCGAGAATCGAGCCTTTACTCCGCTGACAGACAGGCTCGTCATCGGCCATATGAAAGGCGATACCCGCTTAGACCGAGGTGTTATCGGCATCTATCCGCTTGTGGACAACGACAAGACGCATTTCCTCGTCGTTGATTTCGACGGGTTTGGTTGGCAGCAGGCAGTTTCTACTTTCATTAGTGTGTGCAAAGGATTCAATCTGCCCGTCGCGATTGAGCGGTCTCGCTCTGGCGATGGTGCGCATGCATGGTTCTTCTTTTCCGAGCTCGTGGACGCAGCTATGGCAAGGAAGATGGGCGCTGCGCTCCTCACTAGGGCGATGCGACGGACGGGGCGCATATCGTTTGATTGCTATGATCGCATGCTGCCAAATCAAGACAGTGCCCCTAAAGGTGGTTTCGGTAACCTCATCGCTCTACCGTTCCAAGGCGCTGCGATGGAGCAGGGAAACACCCTGTTTGTCGACGAATTGTTCAACGCCTATCGCGACCAGTGGACTTACCTTGCATGCTTGCCGAGAATGACGGGCAGTGACATCGAAGCAGTATTGGCTAAGCTTGGAAAACATGAGCTGGGTGTATTGCCAAAGATTGGCGAAGAAAGCACTGATAAAAAGGACGAAGCCCTCGCCGTGTCGCCGTGGCAGTCTCGTTTGGACGTCGGCTTGGGGCAGCAAGACGTTCCAGAATCCATCGAGCTCGTGAGGGCGAATGGTGTATATATCCCGAAGGCAGGCCTGTCGGCTGCAGCTTTGGACGCGCTGCGGCGTCTTGCTGCGATGGCCAATCCGCAGTTTTACAAGAAGCAAGCTATGCGGCAGTCTGTTTACGGGACGCCTCGATTGCTGCACTTCGAATACGAGACAGACGGCTGGCTTCGCTTACCGAGGGCATGTGAAGCACAGGCGGTAGCGACACTTGCATCATGCGGGTCCAAAGTGGTGGTGAAGGATGAGCGTTACGGTGGGCGCCTCATCAAGGTGACGTTCAATGGGACGCTGAAGGATGAGCAGGCGCGCATTGTAGACGAGATGTGCGTGCAAGAAGACGGCATTATTGTCGCAGAGACCGGCTTTGGCAAGACGGTTGTTGCTGCCGGAATCATCGCGCGCCTCAAGGTCAACACGCTTATCGTTGTACCTACGACCGCATTGCTCTCGCAATGGCGCGACCGCTTGACAGAGTTTCTCGAGATTGATGAAGAGCCGCCGATACACCTGACCCAAAAAGGTAGAAAGAGCCGTCGGCAAATGTCGGTGATTGGAACAATCGGTGGTGGCAGGAAGATGCCGAGTGGCATCGTTGACATTGCGCTTGTTGGCTCGCTGTTTGAGAAGGGCGACGTAGAGGGCACCCATCTCGTGAGCGATACCGTAAAGGGATATGGACTTGTTATTGTCGATGAATGTCACCATGCGGCGGCGCCGAACTATACAGAGGTGCTGTCTGAAGTCTGTTCTCGTTACCTTTTTGGCATGACCGCTACTCCCAAGCGCAGCGATGGGCTCCAGGGGATTATGCATTTCCTGCTCGGTCCTATCAGATACAAAGCCGTTGCCCAGAACCGATCGTACTCGCGGCTCCTCTGTCCTCGCTTTACGAAAACTCGCCTCGATGCAGATGCGACGAGTGACTTTGTAAAGGTGATTGACCACGTCTGTACCGATGACGCCAGGACAGCGCTCATCGTCGATGATGTGGCTAATGCGTGGAAGGGCGGGCGCACATCCCTTGTCCTCACACGGCGTATCGAACATGCTGAGGCGCTGAGTACAGCGATAGCAAAGAAGGGCTGTCCGACTCAACTGCTCACGGGAGGTGGTTCGGCCAAAGAGCGCCGCGAGAAACTCAAAAATCTTTCGAGCTTCAGCCCCGGCGCACCGTTTGTGCTCGTCGGTACGGACAGCTATCTCGGTGAAGGCTTCGACGAAAAGCGGCTCGACACGTTGTTCGTTGCGGCTCCGGTGGCGTTTGAGGGTCTTGTCGCACAATGTGTAGGCAGGATCCAGCGAGACTGTGAGGGCAAGACAGACGTTGTTGTCTATGACTATGTAGATGAGTCGATTCAAATGCTCGACCGAATGTTTCGTCGCCGCCTGAAGGAGTATGGAAGACTGGGTTACACGATCGGCGCTTCCGCGGCAAACGATATTCGCGGTGAGTTCATTGGACGTGAGAGCTACCTGCGGCGCCTCGACGCAGATATTAGGAATTCAGAAGAGTCGATAGTCATTGCGAGCTCCGATATTCATCTCAAGCGGCTCGATACGGTACTAAACCTTCTTAATGATGCGAAAAAGCAAGGGAGGAAGGTCACGGTTCGGCTGCGGAATCCAAATCCCGACAACGCGCGAAACGCGCAGCGTGCAGAGCAAGCACTCGATGCGTGTAGGCGAGCGGGCGTCGACACGCGCCTCGTCAACAACTGTCCGAACCTTGTGGTACTGGACGGGCGAACGGCGTGGTATGGAGGTCTGGCGCCACTCGCTTTTCCTCGAGAGGGCGAGCAAGCCTTGCGTCTTACAGATTCTGCCATTGCTCACGACCTTGTGTTGGCCCTTCTCAGGGAAACAATGGACACCGAGCTGACCGCTGTCTGAGGTGGAATCGGTCGTGGTAAAATATGAATCAGAGTCGCCGCAAGGCGGGTCTTCCAAGTCGCGGAGGGGTGTCCCTCCGCATTTTCCCGAAAGGCGCGGGGGCGTCCCTCCGCGCCTTTCGCACACGAGGGGGAGTCTTGAGCGAACTCAGTATCTTCGTAGATGAGTCGGGAGGGCAGGGAGGCCACTCAAAGTACTACGGCATCACGCTCGTGTTTCACGACCAGTCATGCGGAATCGAGGAACGGCTGGAGCGGCATCGGCTCGGTCTGAAAGAGAGGGGGCTTGCCGATGTGCCCCTCCACACAGGCCCGCTCATGACCGGGCACGACGCCTATGAGAATATGGACATCAAGATGCGCAAGGCGTACCTTTCGCTATTCTTCCTGGATCTGCAGCATCTCCCCGTCACATATCGCACTTTTCTTTATCGCAGGAGCGAGCTGGGCGACTCGGGCTCCCTTGTCGCGCGGATGCGCCGGGACATCGTAAACCTCATCTTCGACCACCTTGAGTACTTCCAGTCATTCGACCTTGTGAAGGTCTACTACGATGACGGGCAGGAGATTGTGGCGAGGGCCGTACACGCCGCGGTCGAGTATGCGCTTGCTACGGATAGCCTCATGTACCGCAAGACCCGCGCATCGGATTTCATGCTCGCGCAGGCTGCCGACCTGCTCTGTACCATCGAGCTGACAGCGCTCAAATTCAAGAACGGCGAGGCCACGCGTACCGATGAGAAGTTCTTCGGTACCGAGCGCAATTTCAGGAGGAACTATCTCAAGCCTGCACATCGAAAGATGCTCGGTAGAGGAGATTAAGGGCGGCTAACGCTGGGTGAAGAACCGGGCTGAGTGACGTTGTAAATCGTTGGGCATGGACCCTCTTTTTGTTTGCGTTGCTGCGCTTTTGCCCTAATTCGAGCTGACAGCCCTGTGTAAACAGCTCCTGACCTGCGAGTTTGCGGCTGCGGTCGCCGCCCGGGCGGGAAAAGGTGACCCAAAAAGTACCACAAATTCACCTGTAGTACGAATACTGATGTAACAAATTGCTGCGAATATAATAAAATAAACTGTAATTTGTGGTGCTTTTCGGGGTGCGGAAACGCCGTATACGGCGATGCCCGCCTCCCATCGCCGCAGGTCAGCGGGGGTGCGGGAGGGGGCGTTTCCGGGCCCCGGGGCGCATCGGCACCCGCAAAGCCGCAGGTAGGAGCCCTGGAAACCGGGTGCGATCCCGCGCCCGGGTGGGTAGGGCACCGCGCGGGCGCCGGTCCCGCCCGCCGGCGGCGCTGGCGGGGTACCCGGGAGACCGAAAAAACGCGCCGTCTACCTGCTCGAACGCGGAAGAGCCGCTGAGAGGCGTTTTAAGGCCCGAGAGAGACGCGGGTGGCCCAGGGGCCGCCCCCGCCCGTTTCCGCGCCCCCTCGCGCATCCTGATGGCACGTTCTACCTGCGGTCATTGTTTCCGCAGGTAGATGGGGCGAAGTGCGCTCGTCGCGGATGGGGCGCGGATCTCAGGCGGGGGGAGCGGCTTGCGGATGGGATGCGGATCGTGAATGGGGTGCGGATCGTGGATGGAATGCGGATCACGGGTGTGATGCGGATAGGGGGAGGACTAGATGAGGCGCAGCAGCTGGGTCGCGACGTACCGGGTAAAGGTGACGAGGAGAGCTATGAGGTAATGCCTGGGGCGCACCTAGCGCGAGGCGCGGCATCTCGCGAATTCTGCTATAGTCAGCTATGCGCGAACGCGGTCGGCCATGTGCGATGACGGCTAGCGTGTACAAGCCCGAGTGGCGGAATGGCAGACGCGGCGGACTCAAAATCCGCTCCTGGCGACAGGGTAAGGGTTCGAGCCCCTTCTCGGGTACCAAAAATGATAGCGGGCAGACCTCCGGGCCTGCCCGTTTTTTCGCCGATGCCTGCGCGTACGCCGCTCAGCCCCGCCAGCCGGCGACGATCTCGCGCGTGCGCTCGTCGCGCCGGCCGTCGTAGTATTTATCGAGCACCGCGGAAAAGACACGCTCACCCGTCGCGTCGGCAAAGAGGGTCATGCACGAGCGGACCTTGAGCACGTCGATGCCGCCGAGTACCGCCACGGGGTCGTCGCCTGGCAGGTCGAGCAGCGCCTGCGTGATCTCGCGCAGGCGACCCACCAGCGTGGGCTCGGCAACGAAGGAGTCCAGCTCAGCACGCGAGCCGATGCCGTAGTATTCGGCCATGGAGCTTTGCCCCAGCCCCTCTACCTGCGGGAAGACATACCAGATCCAGTGTGAGCGCTTGCGTCCCGCCCGTATCTCGGCGAGCGCGGCCTCGTATTCGCCGCCCGCCTGTGCGTCCAGGAACCTCTTTACGTCTTTCATAGTTCGACATCGACTTTCTCGTCAGCTAGAGGATGGCCAATTACCGAGAATGCCTGGGCTGACTACACCTGGTGGCAGGCCCACGACCGCAAAGGCCTCAAGCGCATTGACCAGCTGCTTGAAGATTGTGCACGCAATGGCTATCGCGGTATCGGTAAGCCTGAGGCCCTCATCGGTGACCTCTCCGGGTTTTGGAGCAGACGCATCAACGACCGGGACCGACTCGTATATCGCGTGACGGGCGACTCCGTGGAAATCCTCTCCTGCAGGTTGCATTGCTCCGACAGACGGGTATGGGAACCTATGCCAGTGCAGGGTGCCGAAGGGGGAGCGTAGAGCCCAAGAGTTGAGATACGGGTGTCGGTACAGGGCAGTCAAGGCAATCCGTATGTGCATCTTGTGCATCGAGGCGCGAGACGTTATACTTCAAAAGGTTTTACGCGAAGAGGTACGCGTGTCTTTGTACATCGTACCCACCTGAGCGGCGCGCAAGCAGCCACCGGGTCAGACGAATCCAATGCCCGCCAGGCGTGGTGGGTTTCGTCTCTCGGTACGCTTGTGTCGAGAGTTTTTTGTTTGTATCGGGCGAAGACGCGCGCCCGGTGAAGGGAAGGTGTAGAAGCTGGCAAAGACGGACGACCTTCGGGTCAACGGAGAGATCACCTCGCGCAGCGTGCGCCTCATCGGCGTCGACGGCTCGCAGCTCGGCCTCTTCGATGTGCGCGACGCGCTTCGCATCGCACGTGAGCAGGGTCTGGACCTGGTGGAGGTCAGCCCCAACGCAAAGCCCCCTGTCTGCCGTGTGATGAACTACGGCAAGTACAAGTACGAGGCCGAGCGCAAGGACAAGGCTGCCCGCAAGAAGCAGGCCAAGGTCGAGGTCAAGACGATGAAGTTCCGCCCCAAGATCGATGTGGGCGACTACGAGACCAAGAAGAAGCACGTGATGCGCTTCCTCAAGTCCGGTGCGCGCGTCAGGATCACGATCATGTTCCGCGGTCGTGAGAACGCCCACCCCGAGCAGGGTCTCAAGGTGCTGGAGCGTCTGATCGAGGACCTCAAGCCGTACGCGACGGTCGACCAGCAGCCCAAGCTCGAGGGCCGCAACATGAACATGCAATTCTCGCCGATCAAAGGCGCTTTCGACAAGGTGCCCGACATCGACGTTGAAGATGTAGAGGAAGACAAGGAGAACTAGCAATGCCCAAGATGAAGACCCACAAGGGCTCGGCGAAGCGTTTCCGCCGTACCGGTACCGGCAAGATCATGCGTGCCAAGGCTTTCAAGAGCCACATCCTGACCAAGAAGTCCCAGAAGCGCATCCGCAACTTCCGCAAGGAGACCACGCTGACCTCCAGCGACGTCAAGGTCGTCTCGCAGCGCATGGGCAACAACTAAGAAAGACCAGGTGATTATAGATGGCACGTATCAAGCGCGCGGTCGCAGGCCGCAAGAAGCGTCAGACGCTCGTCGAGCGCACCAAGGGTTATTACGGCACCAGCTCCCGCACCTTCCGTGGCATGAAGGAGCAGGCGCAGCACTCCGGTCAGTACGC
This sequence comes from uncultured Actinomycetes bacterium, assembly GCA_900314685.1. Taxonomy (GTDB): domain Bacteria; phylum Actinomycetota; class Coriobacteriia; order Coriobacteriales; family Atopobiaceae; genus Olegusella. The sequence continues at coordinate 29,547 of OMWE01000009.1, forward strand.
CTACCGCGACCGTCGCAACAAGAAGCGCGACATCCGCGGTCTGTGGATCCAGCGTATCAACGCCGCCGCCCGCATGAACGACCTGTCCTACAGCCGCTTCATGCACGGCCTGAAGCTCGCCGGCGTCGACCTGGACCGCAAGGTGCTCGCCCAGATCGCCTACGAGGACGAGGCCGGTTTCGCCGCCCTCGCCGAGGTCGCCAAGAAGGCCCTGGCCGAGGCTGAGGCAGAGTAGCGCCCGCTAAAGCCATCGGGGACTGGGCCGACTGCGGCACACGCTCCGACGTATCGCATACGCGACGGCGCCACGATGGCAAGTATTTGCAATTCTTATGCAAAGCCTGATAGGATGAATTCCTACCAGGCTTTCTTTTTTACGTGCGCAGCTATGCACCGAAGCATCTTGTTCGCGTAATCGTTATCCATTAGAAACGAAAGCTGGGTATGGTCTTATTCAAGTACTGTAATCGGAATGAATGGGGGATTTTATATGTCTAGTCTTTCCCGTCGTCAGTTCATCGGTGCCGCCGGCGGTGCCGCCGCTGCCCTCGGCCTCGCCGCCTGCGGTGGCTCTGGTTCTTCTACGGGCGCTGCTGGTTCTGCCAGCGACGGTGGCTTCACCAAGGATCCTTACACCATCGCGACGGATACCGTCTTTGCGCCGTTTGAGTACACCGACGACGACGGCAATTTTGTCGGCATCGACGTCGACCTGCTCGCAGCCATCGCCAAGGACCAGGGTTTCAACTACGACCTGCAGTCCCTGGGCTTCGACGCCGCCCTTTCCGCCGTCCAGTCCGGCCAGGCCGACGGCATGATCGCCGGCATGTCCATCACGGACGAGCGCAAGGAGATCTTTGACTTCTCCGACCCGTACTACGACTCCTACGTGTGCGCCGCGGCCGTCGACGGCAGCGAGTACACCGACCTCGACTCCCTCAAGGGCCACAAGGTCGCCGTCAAGACGGGCACCCAGTCTGCCGCCTGGGCCGAGTCCATCAAGGACGAGTACCAGCTGGAGCTCACCTATTTCGACGAGTCCTCGCTGATGTACCAGGACACCACCACGGGCAACTCCGTCGCCTGCTTCGAGGACTACCCGATCATGGCCTACGGCATCACCCAGGGCAACGGCTTCAAGATCATCGCCACCGACGAGGAGAACTTCTCGTCGCCGTACGGCTTCGCCGTCCTCAAGGGCAAGGTCCCCGAGCTGCTCGCAGCCTTCAACGCCGGCCTCAAGTCCCTCAAGGACTCCGGCGAGTACGACACCATCGTCAAGAAGTACACCGAGGCATAAGGGTCGGGCGCGGTAGCAGCGTGGGCTACGGTCGCTTGTCTTACCCGAGAAATGGAGCCGCGCGATTCGCCTCGCGCGGCTTCGCGGTTTGTGAGGTCATATGAATTCAACAAGTCTACTGTCGACCTTCGGCGAGGTCATGCCCCAGCTCATGAAGGGCCTGGCCGTCACGATGCAGGTGACCGTCATTTCCCTGGTGCTCGCCATGATCCTGGGCATCCTGGTCTGCCTGATGCACATCTCGCACAACAAGGTCCTGCGCGGCATCGCGCAATTCTTCATCTGGCTGATCCGCGGCACACCAATGCTGGTCCAGGGCTTCTACGTCTACTTCGCCATCCCGCAGCTGGTGCAGTTCCTGAGCGGGTCGCAGTTCCGCATCACGATCATGACCGCCTCGATCCTCACGCTCACGCTCAACGCCGGCGCATACATCTCCGAGATCTTCCGCGGTTCCATCGAGTCGGTGCCCAAGGGTCAGATGGAGGCGTCTCGCTCGCTCGGCGTCAACTACGCCACCTCGATGCGCAAGATCATCCTGCCGCAGGCCGTCCGTATCTGCCTGCCGTCGCTCGTGAACCAGTGCATCATCACCCTGAAGGACTCCACGATCCTCTACGCCATCGGCCTGGCCGAGGTCATGTACCAGGCCAAGGTCTACGTCGGCCGCACGATGCAGTCCTTCGCGACCTACACCTGGGTCGCCGTCGTCTTCCTGCTGATCACCAGCCTTCTCATGCTCGCATCGAAGGCGCTCGAGAAAAGGATGCGTTCATAATGGCTGACACTCAACCCAAGATCAAAGTCACCGACCTGCACAAGTACTTCGGTGAGAACCAGGTCCTCAAGGGCATCGACATCGAGATCCAGCAGGGCGAGGTCGTCTGCGTGATCGGCCCCTCGGGCTCCGGCAAGTCCACCTTCCTGCGATGCCTCAACCGCCTGGAGGAGGTCACCTCCGGCGAGATCCTCGTCGACGGCGAGTCCATCACCGCCCCCGGCGCCGACGTCGACGGCATCCGCCGCCACATGGGCATGGTGTTCCAGCAGTTCAACCTCTTCCCGCACTACAGCGTCAAAGAGAACCTCATGTACGCCCCCGTCGAGCTCAAGATCAAGACGCCTGCCGAGGCCGAGGAGACGGCGCGCCGCCTGCTGGACCGCGTCGGCCTGATCGACAAGTGGGACGCGATGCCCCGCTCGCTCTCCGGCGGCCAGCAGCAGCGTGTGGCCATCGCCCGCGCGCTGTGCATGGAGCCCGACATCATGCTCTTCGACGAGCCGACCTCCGCACTGGACCCCGAGATGGTCCACGAGGTCCTCGACGTCATGCGCGAGCTGGCGGACGAGGGCATGACCATGGTCGTCGTCACGCACGAGATGGGCTTTGCCCGCGACGTTGCCGACCGCGTGGTCTTCGTCGACGGCGGCGTGATCTGCGAGGAGGGCAAGCCATCCGATGTCATGGAGCACCCGCAGAACGAGCGCACCAAATCCTTCCTGTCCAAGGTGCTGTAAGGGCGTCCTTCTTCTCACAGGGCTTCTCCCCTCCCTTTCTTACGCCCTCACCTTGGCAGGCGCCGGGTCCCGCCGCGTGCGGGCCCGGCGCCTTTTTTGTGCGCCGCGCCGTCTCCGGCGCGCGATGCCCACGCACTCGTTTGTCCACACCTTTGCAGCGTCACGGTTCGTCTTTCCCGCGCCGTACGGCTCGCGTCGCTACCACGCAGTTTCTTCGGGATGCGGATTGGCGCATAATTAGCCCGAAGCTGGTTTCGAGTCGATGGGAGGCGCGCATGGTCAAGAACGTGATGTTCGACTTCGGCGGCGTGCTGTGCCGCTGGGACCGCCACTATGTGCTCAGCCAGTTCTTCGCGGAGGAAGACATTCCCGTCGTGGAGCCGCCGCTATTCGAGCGCTGGCTCGAGATGGATGCGGGCACCATGGAGTACGAGGACTACATGCGGGAGGTGACCCCGCGCATCACCGAGCGGTTGCGGCCGCAGGCGGGGCGTTTCTTCCAAGACTGGTACTACGCGATGACCCCGATCGAGGACATGTGGGTCCTGGTCGCGCGGCTGTTGGCGCGCCGCGTCCCGCTCTACCTGCTGAGCAACGGAAGCAAACCCTATGCGCGGCGCCTCCACGAGCTCTGTCCGCTGCTGGACTGCTTCGAGGCGGAGCTCGTGTCGGCGGACGTGCGAATGATGAAGCCGCATGCGGACATCTACGAGCTCGCAGCCCGGGAATTCGGCATCGATCCCGCCGAGACCGTCTTTATCGACGACGTGCAGGAGAACGTGGACGGCGCCATTGCCTGCGGGTATCGGGCGTTGCACTACACGGGCGACGCCGCGGCGCTGCTCGTAGAGCTCGAATCCCTCATGGCGCCGGGAGATTGAAGCGGGATGGGCCGGCGCATCAACGGCAGATATGAAAACAGGGCAGCGCAATCGCAAGAGGTGGTGTAGGCCCCAAGGCGTGCCGCTGACCCTGACTTGACATTCTGACCCTTTTGTTGCAAACGACCGCCGAGCCCCGAGACAAAAGACGAGGTAAATGCCCGTGTTTTTCAGTGCGGGCAAAACCCGGGATTTTAGCGCACCTGATGTGTTTGCAAAACACGAGGTAGATGAGCTGCGGTGGCATGCAGGAGCGCGTGATTCAGCCGAAAAACGGCGTGTCTGCAACAAAAGGGTCAGAATGTCAGGTCAGGGTATCGTGCCGGCACGCTGCGATGCAGCGTCAGCTTTTAAAGCGCGGCCGTGCGTCCGTCGTGCTACGGTTAAGTCAGCCGTATGCGTAGCGCCTGGGCATCAAGCAACCGCGGTATTGAAGAACCGAGCTATTGAGGTCGTGCCCTTCGTCGACCAAGGGGATTGGGCGGCAAAGATAATGAAGTCGGGAGGTTCACATGCCAAAGCTCTCTGACCTGTCGTTTCGCGAGTATGTAGGGCGGCCGCTCGTCGTGAGCCACACGCTGACACGCGAGACCATTGCCGGTCTCGTGGAGCACCTTCAGGCTGACCCCTCGAGCCAGCTCACGCCCGGGGAGGCCGCTCGCGTTGTCGACCGCTGGGACTACGAGGCCGAGGCGTCGCTCGCCTGGCCGCGCGTCGACCACGACGAGGGTATCCTCCTCACGTTCCTGTGCCCCTGTCGTGTGACGGCAGGCGAGATCACTGTCGAGAGCGATTACGACCTCTATAGCACCCATGGCCTCGCGATCAACCTGCCCGCAGCCGCGCACGCGCTCGACTGCGAGCTGATCGCCGTCCTCGACTGGGACGAGCTGCCCGAGCACCTCAAGGACCAGACCCGCTGGATGGCCGAGATGAGCGAGGACGCTCCGGGCGTGCTGGCGGCCCGTGAAGACGAACGTCTCGACCCCTGGCGCGAGGCCAACTACCCGGATGTCGTGCAGACGCTCCTCTTCACGCAGCCCGGCATCGAGCCGGCGCCGCTGTGGGTACGCGTGGAGCGTCCCGCCACGGAGCTCGGCGACCAGCTGGACCAGCAGCCGCATTGGGTCGCGACCGTCGCGCAGACCCCCGACGGCGGGTGCGCGGCGCAAGAGGGCGACGAGGTCCTCGTGGGCATCGCCTGCAACGAAGCCGGCGCGCCGCTCGGCCTGTACGCTCTGCTTCAGCAGGAGATTTCCGCCGACGACTACGACCCGGAATACGACCGTGCCGAGGGCGGCGACCTCTCGCTGTCGATCGGCTCGCGGTATTACCGCGAGGGCATGGACACGTCCGACGAGGAAGACCACGACCACCGCATCGAGTGTTTCCGTCTGGCCGAGCACTTCTACCAGCTCTCGGCCGACCTAGGCAACGCGCAGGCCATGTGCAACCTGGGCTACATCTATGCCTTTGGGCGCCTCGGTGCGGACGATCAGGCGCTCGCGGCGACCTGCTACAAGCGCGCCGCCGACCTGGGCCACGCGGAGGCGGCCTACAAGTACGCCGACCAGCTCAGATACGGCCGGGGCGTCGAGCGCGACACCGAGCAGGCCTACTTCTACTACGAGATGGCCTACCAGCGCGCGCAGGGCGAGAGCGAACACCCCGCCACCTGGGGGAGCGCCGCGCTGCGCCTGGCCGACTGCTGCGAGCACGGCGTCGGTTGCAGGGAGGATATCGACCGCGCCCGCGACCTCTACCTCGAGGCCGAGTCGGGCCTGCAGCAGGTCGTGCAGGAGGAGCCCTGGTACGGCAAGCAGCTCGCCCGCGCCCGCGAGGGTGCCGCCCGCCTGGCGGCGCAATAGGCGCACGGTGCGAAGACAGGCGCACAAAGACACGCACAAAGACACGCGCGAAGACACGCGCGAAGACACGCGCGAAGACGGACGTGCAAAGACACGCGCGAAGACGGACGCTACAGCCGACACACGAGAGGGGACACGCAATGGACGATTTCGAGGTCATCACGCCGCGGGAGTTCGCGGCCGACTACAACATCATGGACCTGGCCGCTGACTGGGGCCTCATCTGCGCGGACGACGGCACCGAACGCAACTCGATGACCATCGGGTGGGGAGCCACCGGCATCCTCTGGCGCAAGCCCGTCTTTTCCGTCTACATCCACCGGAGCCGCTACTCGAAGCACATCTTCGACGCCGCCGAGTATTTCTCGGTCTGCATCCTGACGGGCGAGAATCGCGAGGCGCACCTCGACGCGCTGAAATACCTGGGCTCGGTGAGCGGGCGCGACGAAGACAAGATTGCGGGTGCCGCACAGCGCGGCCTCTCCTGGGCGAGTGCGACCCTGGGGGAGGACGGTGAGGGTCCCCGGATCCCGTACTTCGCCGAGTCGGACTACGTGGTCCTGTGCCGCAAGATGGGCCAGACGGACTACAACCTCGACACCATGTCGCCCGACGCGCCCGTCTACGGCTGGTACCAGCGTGACGGCGTGCATACGGTCTACGAGGGCGAGATCCTCGGCGTCTTGAAGAAGCGCTAGGGTCGGCCTGGCCGCGGGCCGAGGCGCGCGGAGGCGCGCGGGCCGAGGCATGCGGAGACGCGGCGGCCGAGGCGCACGTGGCTGGCTACTCCGCGCCTCAAGGATCTGGTCGAGCGATTCCGTGACAGTCCCCGTCCCCCGTCACGTGCCTAGTCGAACCAGCCGCGCTTCTTGAAGAACCCGATCCATGCCGCACACACCAGGACAGAGAGCGTGATCACGAATTCGTAGCCGTGGGCCCACTGAAACTCAGGCATCCTGAGATTCATGCCGTACCAGCCCACGATCAGCGTCAGCGGCATCGATATCGAGGTTACGATCGTGAAGACACGCATGAAGTTGTTCTGCTCGATCGCGATCTGCGCGGAGTAGGCGTCGCGGACCTGGTTGACATAGTCGCGCAGGTACTGGCTCAGGCTCAGGACATGCTCCGCCCGGTTCCTCAGCGCGCTCAGGAATTGCAGGGTGCGGTCGTCGATCAGCCCGTTCTCATTCTCGCAGACATCGTCGAGCACGAGCGAGAGCTGCCGGAAGTACTTGTTGATGACCATCACGCGGTCGCGCATGTCGTGGATGCTGTCGAGCAGCTTGGGCTCGGTACCGTCGGCAATGTCGTCGTCGATCCGCGAGACCTCCGCCTCGATGCCCTCCATCAGCTCGATCGCGCCCTTGAAAAGCCCCCTGAAGAAGAGCCAGAGCGTCTGGTTGTTGGGGTGTCCCGGTACAAAGAGTTTGAGCACCGCCCGGTACGAGTCCTCGTTCTCGCAGATGAAGAAGAGATCTTTCGCGTCGAGGTAGATGAGGATCTGTCCGGTCGTCTCGACGTCGCCCCAGATGTCGTACCAGTCAAAGCCGATCAGGTCGAAATCCTGGAAACCCTCGAATGTCTCGACCTGTCCTTCTTTGAGATAGTTCAGCACGGACGGGTTGATGTCGTCCGTGTAGTCATCGAGCTCGTCCCTGAGAAATATCTTCTTCATAGCACCCTCCGCCTGCATTCTATCGCGCGGCCGCGCGCCGTCCGCCGCCTTGCTGGGACGCGGGAGTGCACCTGACAAAAGCTGGGCCCAGACCTTATAGACCCATTACACATAGAGGTTTCGCAAGCCTGCTTTGAGCCCGCGATATACTTGCCCTTGGATGGGAAGGGCGTATCGGAACAGGTGGGGGAGCATGGCAGAGCGAGCGACCGAGGGGCTCATCAAGATCAGCGAGATGGCGAAGCTGCACGGCCTGTCCCGGCAGACGCTCGTGCTCTACGACAAGAACGACCTGCTCAAACCCGCCTACATCAGCGAGACGGGCTACCGCTACTACAGCATCGAGCAGGTCCCGCGGCTGCGCTCTATCTGCTTCCTCAAAAGCATGGGCATACCGCTCGCGACCATCCGCGAGCATCTGGACGGGGACGACCACGCCGGCCTGCTCGCGACCGCCCTCCAGAACCGCCGGCGTGAGATCGAGGCGCAGATCGCGGACCTGCAGCGCCAGGAGCAGTCCGCCCTCGAGCTGGAGCAGCATCTCGCGCACGCCATGACCATGCGCAAAAACATCGACGTGCCCTACGTCGAGTGGTTCCCGGAGCGTACGGCGGTCTACGCGCCGTACGGTGCCGACATGATGGACTCCGTGCGGCTGCACCTCGCGCTGATGACGGCGTGGGACAAGCTCGACCACCGCAGCGTGCCGCCATCGAGCGGTTTCGGCTCCCTGCTGAGCCGCGCGGCTGTCGGTACGGACGCCCCTTTGGCGGGCGCGGGCAGCATCGTCATGATCCCGCCGCAGCTCGATCCCGCGCGCTACGAGCACGTGACCCTCCCCGCGGGCGAGTACGCGACCATGTACAAGGTCGGCATGCCGTACGACGTGGGGCCGGCCCGTCGCCTGCTCGCCTGGATGGGGGAGAGGGGATACGAGCCGGCGGGCGACATCGTGGACATCTGCATCCAGGACGCGAAATACTACGACAAAGACGTACAGGCGGATTTCTGCCGCCTCGAGATCAGGATCGCATAGGCCGGACCCTCATCGTCTATCGGTCTGATTGCCGGTTTGTCTGTTCGTCTTCCCGAGTGTTGCCCCGGCGGTACTTCTGCGTATTGATTCCGTTCGCCGCCGTTTTTCTACCGTTCGGGAATAAATCTGCCGCGTGCTGCATATCAATATTTGACTCGATACCCGATATCGACTCGTAACCTCACCTCAGTCGAAGGAAGCGTCACAGGGACGCTTGCCACAAGGGGGAGGTTCATCCATGCACACCATGAATCGTAGGCACTTCATCGCTCTGGCCGCAAACTCGCTGCTGCTCGCCGGCTGCGCCGGCAACACCGCCACCACCGCCGCTGGTAGCGGCTCGGCTGCCGAGGCCGCCGGTTCCGCCGCCGGCTCCGCGGCTGCCGTCGTCGTCCCGCCCGAGGCCATCGCCGCCGGCTGGACCGAGGAGGCCTGGAGCGACATGTACGGCATGATGCACTTCATGGGCTACGTCGACGGCGGCTGGGACGTCGACAAGTACCTCGAGTCCGAGGCCGGCCAGTGGTACATCGCCAACAGCGCCAACGGCTTCCGCCGCGACCTCGACCACGACGACCCCGAGGTCAACGAGAAGTGGGCCAAGAAGGGCATCAAACGCACCTACAACGCCGCCGCCAACGGCATGAGCGAGTACACCGTCTTTACCTCCGAGGACTACGACGCCTCCAAGCCCTACCCCGTGCTCTACGGCATGCACATGGGCGGCTCCAACATCATGGGCGGCGAGGGCATGGGCTGGGTCGAGGCCGGCATCGACAACGGCTATATCGTCGTGATCCCGTCCTGGGCCTACACCGGCGATCCCGAGAAGGACACCGAGGGCGCCACGGCTGCCGGCGAGGCGGCAAAGGCGGCAGGCTACGACCTGTCTCAGCCCGGCCAGTACGAGACGTACATCTTCCGCACCTCGCTGGACCAGGTCAAGGCCAACTACAACGTCGACGAGAGCCGCGTCTTTGTGGCGGGCATCTCCGGCGGCGGCAACGCGGCGGCCTACATCGGCATGAACTGCCCCGACATCGTCGCCGGCGTTTCCCCCTCCACGGGCGCCGCGTTCCAGACCATCGACATCACCACCAGCGACACGGCAAAGTACGGCATGGCGCTGCTGATGGGCTGCGGCGAGCTCGACGCCGAGCAGCGCTGGCCTATCACCAAGGATCCCATCGAGCTGGGTGACGTCACCAATATCTCGCCGCTGGCTGACCGTATCGAGCACGTCAACAACTGGCACAGGGCTGCCGGTGCCGTCGGTGGCCAGGAGACCGAGGAGTCCGTCAAGGAGAACGCGGCCGGCGACGAGGTCAGCGCCACGACTCGCTTTGGCATCGCGTTCGACAAGCAGTGGGTCGACGAATACGAGGGCAACTACTACATGGGCGACCTCTTCGACGCCAACGGTGACCCGCGCGTCCGCTACATGAGCATCGACGACTGCCCGCACTCTCCCGCACCCGAGTGGGCAACCGAGGTCGTGTCCTTCTTCAACCATTTCAGCCGCGACCCGCAGTCGCATCAGATCGTCTTCCAGGCGTAACCCAGTATGCACCCCGGTCGCTCGCGCCTTGGGCGACACACGCACCCCCTTGAATCGGACCCGTACCATTGCGGTGCGGGTCCCTTTTTGCGTCTCTTCCTCGTCAGCTGCTCGCCGTGCCGTTGGCCGACCACGCTGGGCGGGGTGGGGTATCATGCCACTATCGACGAAAGGGAAACGGGGGAGTCATGACCAACAAAGAGCTCGTGCTCGCGTTCTACGACGAGGTGTTCAACGGCTGGGACACTTCGCACCTGGACCGCTACGTCCGCGAGGACTACATCCAGCACAACCCCGACGTCGAGGACGGCCTTGCGGGTTTCACCAGGTTCATCGAGTTTTTCACGTCGATGCGCCCGCACGTCGACATCATCCGATGCGACGAGGTCGGCGACATGGTGTACGTCTTCTTCAAGTGCACGATGGGCAACGGCGTGATCAACAAGGTCATGGACATGTACCGCATCCAGGACGGCAGGCTGGCCGAGCACTGGGACGTGGTCGAGCACGACGTCGCCGCCAAGATGGCTGCCGGCAAGAACAGCCACGGGATCTTTTAGGCGGACAATCTTTAGGTGGGCACGATGGCACTCTCGGACAAGGCGCGCGCGACCATCGCCGCCGCGCTGGCAAATACAAGCGGGGCGGGGCAGGCTGCCGGGCAGTCGCATGAGCCGGCAAAGACGAACGTTGCGGCTACGAGCCAGGTTTCGGTCCTAACGCCTGACGCGGGCAGCGTCCAGCCGCATCGGTCCCTCTTCCCCGCGGCCGATTCCCAGCCGATCGCCGAGGTCCGCTATGTGGACGGCAAGCCGCGCTACATCTGCAACTGCGAGACCTGCCGCCAGATGCGCGCGCAGCAGCGCATCGCGCGGGAGGCTGCCGCCCGCCAGCACAGTGACGCCGACATCCGGGCAACCCCATCGGGTGAGCGGCGATAGGAGTGAGTGTCTTCATGCCTCAGGGAACGACTGGCTACGAGCCGACCGACAACGAGCCAACCGATCGCGGACCGCTGACCGAGGAACTCCTCGCCAGGCTGCTCGAGGCGTCCTCTCCTGAGGCCTATCTCTCCGACGCGCAGCCCGACCTCGAGGAGCGCGACCTCGCCGAGTACGCTTCGGCGCTGCTGCGGGAGCACGGCCTCACGCGGTCGCAGGTGATCGAGTCGTCGGGGCTCAACCCGACCTTTGCCTACCAGATCTTCCAGGGCACGCGCCGGCCCGGCCGCGACCATGCGATCATGCTCGCCTTTGGGCTGCGCTGCAGCCTGCGCGAGGCCCAGCGGCTGCTGCGGCTCGCCGGCGTCTCGGAGCTCTGGAGCCGCAAACGCCGCGACGCCATCGTCATCTACTGCCTGCAGCACGGGATGACGCGCGCGGCCTGCGACGACGAGCTGTGGCGCCTCGGGCAGCCGACCCTGCTGCCGGTCGGAGCCTGACGTGGTGCAAGGCGAAACAAGACAAACGGATTCGCCGCGGGATGGCTCGCCACAGGCTGTCCTGGTACAGGGCGGCTCGTCGCGTGGCGCGCTGCCGCAGACTGTCCGGGACGAGCGGGCCGTCCGGGACGAGCGGGCCGTCCGGGACGAGCAGGTTGTCCGGGAGGAGCGGGCCGTCCTCGAGGCGATCAAGCGGGACGATGCCTACCAGGTGCTGCGCGTGTTGAGCGACGGCGCGTCCGGACGGGCTGAGCTTGTGATGCGCGGCGACGACGGGCCCTACATGCGCAAGCGGTACCCGCTGGGGTTCGCGAACACGGACGTGGTGCGCAGGGTGCGGCAGCTCGACGAGCCCCTGCTCCCGCACATCGTCGAGGACTACGAGCTGCCCGACTGCTACGTCGTCGTGCGCGATTGGGTGGCGGGCACGTCGCTTGCGGACCGCGTGTCGCAGGGACGCATGGCCCTCCCGGAAGCCCTTGCGATGATGGACGACCTATGCCGCGCGGTCGGGGCGCTGCATTCGGCCGGCGTGGTCCACCGGGACCTCACGCCCGGCAACGTCGTCCTCGCCAGGGACGGCGCGCACGTCATCGACCTCGGCATCGCGCGCATACACGTCGACGGCGCCACGCGCGACACGACGCACCTCGGCACGTGGGGCTTTGCGGCGCCCGAGCAGTTCGGATTTGCCCAGACCGACGCGCGGTCGGACGTCTACTCGCTCGGGCGTCTGCTGGGCTACGCGCTCACGGGGATCCGCCCGGACGACGAGCGGTATGAGGCTGCGCTCGCGGACCGCCGTATCGTCCCCGCGTCGATGGGGGACATCGTGCGGCGCGCGAGTGCCTTTGAGCCCAGCGCCCGGTACCAGTCGGTCGACGCGCTGGCCCGCGCGCTGCACGACACGGCCGTACCCGAAGACGATACCTGGTATGAGCTCGCCATCTGGAAACGCCTGCCGCTGACCGCAAAACTGCTGGTCACAGCCCCGCTTTCCGGACGCAAGGCTGCGTCTGTCATCATCGGTGTGGTGACGGTCTTTGCCGCGTTCGTCTTCCTCGTCTCGTTTGCCCAGCAGGCGATGGCCATGCCCGTGCCGATCTGGCAGGTGACCGAGGCGCTCTTTGGGTTTGCCTTTGTCATGTGGGGGCTGGTGTTTACCGGACAGGAGCTCATCTGGCTGCTGATGGGGTATGGTGAGTACGCGGGGTGCCCCCTGGGTGGCCGACTCAAGCGCTTTTGCATCCGCATAGGCGAGAACCTGCTGACGGGCCTTGCCCTCATGTATGCCGCATCGATCCTGGCCAACATGCTGTACGGCCCCATGCCCGAGGTGTAGGGGGTCTGGCGGCTCACTAGCCGGGTTCGCATCACCATATCAAAGTTGAATTTAGCTGGTTGCTAATGAATCTGCCCTTCGACCCGCTTAGCATTTCTTCCGTTGGAGCCCATCGTTGTTGAGACCAGACGGGAGTACGCATTATGAAAAGATGGTTGCTGACATTGGCATCTGCGGCAGTGTTGTCTGTATCGCTTGCCGGGTGTGGAGGGTCGTCTGACACCCCCGCCGCGGACAATACTTCGGCTAGTGGATCGGCGGATACCCAGCAGGTCCAAGAGCAGCAGCCTGAGGCCCCAGCGTCCGACTATGCTGTCACCATCGATGGCGCGCAACTTTCCTCGGACTATGATGGCAAGCCCGCCGTTGTCGTCACGTACACTTTTACCAACAACTCTGATGAGGCGACTGCCTTCCTGACGGCAATCGATGCCGAGGTCTATCAGAATGGCGTGCAGTGCGACACGGCGATTATGACCGATGTCGATACCTCTGCGTCGATGAACAAAATCAAGCCAGGCGCTTCCACGCAGGTCCTGATGGCGTACTCGCTGACCGATGAGTCGGATATCGAGGTCGAGGTCTATGAGCTTTTCAGCATAGACAGCGATCCTCTTGTGACCCAGACGTTCTCCTTGGCGTAAGAAGGTCTTATTCCATGAAGAAACTGAACATCCCCTTGCTCATATCCCTGATCATCGGTGTTTGCTACTTGCTGTACAGCATCTCGTACTGGACCGGTGCCAATGGGAGCGGCTCCGATACGGCGGAACTCGGTGCGGCACTTGCCACGGTGATGGTCGCTCCCCATCTGGTGCTTACGGGCGTCGCCGTTGTTTTCAATGCGCTGGCCCTCTTCATCAAGAAGCCGGCGTTTGCTCTGGTTGCCGGCATTCTGTATGCAGTCGCGATGGTGTTCTTCATCATGTACTTCATGTTTGTGATCGTGGAGATGATTCTTTCTTTCGTCGGGTATGCCCAGCTCAAGAAGCAGCAAGCGTAGCGGTAGTTTTGCTAAGGGGCAGAGCCCGTGACGTCAACGGCGCCACGGGCTTTCTTTTCTGCAGCGATGACTGCACGGCGGAGTTCTCGGACGTCACCTTGGACACCCCCGCGGCTCAATAACTAGCCCATCTACCTGCGAAAACAATAACCGCAGGTAAAACATGCCATTAGAATGCGCGAGAACGGACGTAAAAGGGGTCGCCACAGGCCATCTGCGGCGCTTGAACGCCTCAGATGGCCTTACAGCGTCTCTGGCAGCGTTTGCGCTGGTAGATTGATCGGGATTATTTCGCATTTCTGCGCGCGTTTTAGCTGGGATCCATGGCTCGGAGGGGCGCGTCTCTGCCCGTGTGCGGATTCGCACCCGTTTTTTTATCGCGTTTACCAGCAGTTTCGCAGGTGCTGATACTCACGGGGCCTGGAAACCGCTCTTTTCGTGACCCCTCTGACCTGCGGCGACGGTAGGCTCGTTTCGCTGTATACGGCGCAATCGCACCTCAAAAAGTACCACAAATAAAGATTACATATATTATAACCGCAGCAAAATATCAAATCAGATATTGAAGTAACAACGAATTTGTGGTACATTTTGAATCGCAATTTCACCCATGCGACGTAGAGCCATCATCTCCGACGCAGGTCAGAAGGCTCATGATTGGCCTGCCCGAAGCAAGGCCTGCCCGTTGGGCCACCTGTCGGGGCGACCCACCAGGCCTGTCTGATGGGGGCCACCTACGCCAAACTCAGTCTGTACCAATCCACGCCTGTGGCGAAAGCCGCCCTACTCGTACACCGCGAGCGCCGTCCGCAGCCACGCGCAGTAGTCGTCGGCGAGGGCCTGGGGCTTCTCGATCCGTACCTGGTCGCCGAACTGCGCGACCCAGCCGTAGAAGGTGGGCGCTCCGAGCACGTCTGCCACGATGCGCGCGTGCCCCTCATCGACGACCTCGATGGAGAGATGGCTCCCGAAACGGTCGACAAACGCGTTGACGGCCTTGGCGTCCACCAGGAACGTGACGGATAGGGGATTGCCGCCGTACATCGAGAAGGAGCGGTTCGCGAACGTCTCCCCGCTGAAGTTGCGGGTCGTCTCGTTGTCGGCCGCCGGCTCGTCCGTCATCGCGATCTGGCGCATCCTGTCGATGCGGTAGACGGCGATTCCCTTGTGTTTGGCGTTGTAGGAGAGCATGTAGTACCTGCCGTCGGAGTACGTCACGCGCAGCGGGCTCTCCAGGTAATGCTTGATCTTGCCGTCTGTGCTCTTGCGCGGCGTCCGCGTCCCGTCCACCGCGTAGTCGTAGTACGTGAAGGCGATCTTGCGGCGCTGCCCCAGGGCGCGCTGCACGGCGTTGACGTTTTTGATCGCCGAGCTGTCCTGCGTCCTCACGCGGCCTTCCACGTGGACGATGCGCTTGAGTGCCCCCTGCTGAGGCGAGCTGGCGAGGCGGTAGATCTTCTTTACGATTTGGTTGGAGCGGCGGTCCGTCAGGAAAAGCGAGCTCTGCACGGCGTCCACCATGAGCGAGAGCTCCTCGAGCGTGAACTGCCTCTCCCTGAGGCCGTATTCCGCCGGTGCGCGATGCTGCTGATAAATGTCCAGCCCCGCCTCGCGCAGGGCTTTGATGTCGCGGTAGATGCTCTTGCGTTCGCTGGGGATGCCGAGCTGGCCCAATCGTTCGATGATCTCGTTCATGGTCAGGCCATGCTCCTCGTCGGTGTCCTCGATGAGCATGCGCGCTATATTGAGAAGCCTTCTGCGCTCTTTGGGGGTCTCAGCAGTCATGGTGGCCTCCACCTGTAAGTAAGAAGTACCTCAATAAAACATTCTCTCATATACAAGTTGTCCCATCCCCCGACAGTACGGCGAACGGTAAAAACCATAAAGAACAACTGTACTAGTCCATGACTATGATGGTGTCCGCCCGCGCTGCGATGATAGGGCTGCCCCGGTAGGGAGGGGTGAGACGTCCCAGGGAGGCGGCTATGGATGAGAAGACGGACGTGGTTGAGCGCGAGGGCCTGCTCGAACAGGTGATGACGGCGCGTGCCGATGTCGCGGAGGTGCTGCTTGAGACCGACGACGTGACGCTGCAGCAGATCCCGCAGATCGTGACGGAATGGGAATGCACGATCGGCGTCTACCAGACCGATCTGCTCAAGGCACAGATAGCCGCGCGGCGCGCCCGGCGCAGGCTCGAGCTCGCCCAGGCGCGGGCCAACCGCGGGGACACGCCGGACGCCACGGCGATAGAGCAGGTGCTCGACCGGGAGTTTGAGAGCTGGCGGCACGAAATCGAGGAGCGCACGAAGAAATACCTGGCTGCCGTCGAGAAGCGGCAGGGTTCTCGGGTGCTCACCGCCACGGAGGGCCGCGAGCTGCAGCGGTTGCACCGTGAGCTCATCAAACGCCTGCACCCCGACGTGAATCCCGGCGAGCAGGATACCTGCCTGCGACTCTTCCGAGCGGCGCAGAATGCATACAAGGCAGGCGACCTCGCGACGTTGCGTTCCCTGGAGGTGGCGACGCGCGGGATGGGCGCCGACGCGGAGTCCAAGCGCGACGAGCTCGCGCGCGCGACGGCAGACGAGCTCGAGATCGAGCTTGCGACGACGCAGGCGCAGCTGAAGGTGCTGCGCGACCGCCTGCGCGAGATCAAGTCCCGCGAGCCGTATGCCCTGCGCACCTATCTCGCCGATACGGACTGGGTGCTGGACACGGTCGCCGGGCTCAAGCGCGAGGCGGAGGAGCAGCGCTCGGCACAGCAGGCCTACGACGCGCGCTACGAGGCACTCTGCGGCAAAGGGGAGAAGTGATGGCGGAGAAGAAGGACGCCTGGGGCATGGGCAGGACTCAAGAAAAGCATGGGGACCCGGAGCCGCACGATGCTCAGGGTGCGCCGAAGCCGAACGAGGCTCAGGACGCCCAGGATTCACACGGGCAGCTCCCGACCGCCCTTGTCCTCGCCGGTGGCGGCAGCGCGCTCGGCACGCTGAGCGGCGGCAATGGCGAGGGCGGGAGCTTGTCGCTGCCTAGGCCCTTCGCGCACAGGATCTGCCTGATAGAGGAGACGCGTGTCGCGGGCACGACGCATGCGCCCGAGATCGAGGAGGCTGCCGAGGAGCTCACGGAGGGCCGCGAGCTCAGGTTCGTGCGCGAGCCGGGCAACCTGGTGGACAAATGGGCGATCCAGGTCTACGCAGGCGAGCACCGCATCGGATATGTCGCCGCAGACCGCAACGAGATCCTCGCCCGTCTGATGGACGGCGGCAAGCGCCTGGTGGGCGAGGTGGTCGACCACGAGCTCGTGGGACATTGGCACAAGGTGACGATGGGGGTGTGGCTCGATGACTAGGGTGCAGACCGAGATGCCGACCGAGGCGCAGGATGAAGTGCAGGCTGTGATGCAAGATGAGATGCAGACTGATGCGCAGGCCAAGGTACACGATGAGAGGGCGCGGGCTTTTCTTCTGTCGCTCGGGGTGCCGCTGCCGGTCCTTGACGGAGAAGACCCGACGGGCGAGCAAGCGATCAGGTGGGGTGCGATCTTTTACAACGCGGGCATGGACCGCACCCAGCCCGAGGAGCACGAACAGCGTATCGAGGCCTTCCACGCGACGGAGCTTCTCTACCTGCTAGGAGCGGCGCAGGGCAGCGTCTATGGCGAGCTGGACCTTGGCTATGTCTACAGCTACGACCGGGGTGAGGGCCACTATTACGTTGAGGGTGCGGAGGAACTCTTCCCGTTGATCGGCGAAGAGGAGCGTTGCGCTCGCGCCTTCCGCCGTTACCGGGTCGCGGCCGAGGCAGGCGAGATTCAGAGTGCCTACAAGCTGGGCGACATGTACTTCAGGGGTGTCGGCACCGAGGTCGATGTGGACGCGGCGCGCACGTGGTATCTGCGTTCCTACCAGGGAGGCAAGGAGTACGGCAACCCGGTCATCTACGGTGCCGCCGCCCTGCGGCTGGGTAGCTTTGCGGAGGAGGGAGTGCTGGGGGAGCCGCAGTTCGAGGAGGCGCTCCGGTGGTACGAGATTGCCGAGACGGGGCTCTCGGCTGCGGTGCGCATGGGTGATACGTGGTACGAGCGCTCGCTCACACGCGCACGCGACGGTGTCATCCGCTGCAAACAGGAGCTTTCGGGCGGGTATTAGCTGCTGGTACTCCGCCCGAGCGGCGCCGGCGCCCGGCGTCCGCCCAGCGGTACTAGCGACAGGCACCCGTCCGAGCTGGGGCCGGTGATTGATATCCGCCTGTACGATTGTGTTTCTTGCCCGTGTGCAAAACCGCATCCTGCTGCCAAAGTGCAATACTCGATAAGGTTGTCTACGGGCGTGGGGGTGCGGGATGCAGGAACGGACGAATGTAGGGCAGCGGGTTTCGGGACCGTGGCGGATCTTTGTGATCAATCCGGGATCGACCTCGACCAAGGTGTCGCTCTTTGAGGGCGGTACGTGCGTCTTTGACACGGACGTCTTCCATGACTCGCCCACGCTGCGCGCGCTCGGTACCATCAACGACCAGCTCGACTACCGCATGGAGGTGCTGGACGACTTCCTGGCGACCAACGGCATCGACCTGACCGGCGTGGACGCCGTGGTCGGGCGCGGCGGCGGTTGCTACCCGGTGGAGAGCGGCATTTATACGATCGACGACCGGCTCGTGGCCGATACGCGCGACTGCAAGGGTGGCCTCTATCACGCTTCCATGCTCGGGGTGCAGATGGCGCAGCGCGTGCACGCGCGATACGGCGGCATCGCGCTGATGGTCAACCCGCCCATCGTCGACGAGCTCTGCGAAGACGCGCGCATCACGGGCGTGCGCGGCGTGTATCGCAAGGCGGTCAGCCATGCGCTCAACCTCAAGGCGGTCGCACGCCGTCACTGCGAGGAGCAGGGTATTTCTTACCAGGAACACAACTTCATCGTGAGCCACATCGACGGCGGCATCTCCGTCACCGCGCACCGCCGCGGCCGCATGGTCGACGGCAACGACGCGGGCGGCGGAGAGGGCCCCTTTACGCCCACGCGCATGGGGTCGATGGCCGTGACGGACGTCCTGCACTATCTCTACGGTAAGAAACCCGAGGAGATCCAGGCGCTCTGCTCGCAGGCGGGCGGGCTCTCGTCGTGGTTTGGCACCAGCAATTCCGACCAGGTGCACGCTCTGGTCGAGGCGGACGACCCCGTCGCCACGCGCGTGTGGTCCGCGATGATCTACCAGACCTGCAAGTGGATCGCCTCCATGGGCGCCGTGCTTGAGGGGCAGGTCGACGCCATCCTGCTCACGGGCGGCCTGCTGCGGTTCGACGACGTGGTGCAGGGCGTGCGCGACCGCTGCGGGTGGATCGCGCCCGTCTATGTGTATCCCGGCGAGTTCGAGCAGCAGGCGATGGCGCAGTCGGCGTGCGATGTGCTGTCGGGCGATGTTGAGCCGCGCGTGTACCCCGGTGCCCCCGTGTGGTCGGGTTTTGCGGAGGGCTAGCGGATTTAGTCTATCGGAGGCGGCAGAGGGCCGGCGGCAACCGCCTGGTGCTTCGTCACCACTTGGCGTCTCGACATCACTTGATGCCTAGCCGCCGCATGGTTCCTTTCCGTCATCCGGAGTCGGCCCAATTACCCTCCGTGCCACGGTTTTGCGCGGGTTTGCGGAAAACCCCGCGTACGTGGGTAAAGATAGGTGCTGAAGCGGAGCTGACGGCGCCGGTGATAGGGGAGCCGGCAGACACGGCAACACTAGCGGACAGACCCAGGCTCAGTGCCCACCAACTCGCCGAGGAGCCGACGGAGGTCGGCGGGGCCGTAGATGTAGTCGCGGCCGCAGAACTCGCAGGTAGCGGTCACAGGCTCGCCTTCCTCGATCATCTCCCGTATCTCGCCAGCGCCAAAAAGCCTCATCAGCGCATCGGTACGCTCCCTGTTGCAGTCGCAGGCATACTGGACAGGCATGTACGAGAGAATCTCGGGGTCAAAGCCCTCCAGCAGGTGCGCGAGCATCTGCTCGGGATTTTGACCCTCTACCAGCAGGTCGGTCACGGACTTGACGCCGCGCAGGTGCTCCTCGAGGTCGTCGACCACCCAGTCGGGCGCGCCCGGCATCAGCTGGATGATGAATCCGCCCGCCTCGCGCACATGGCCGTCGGGCCAGACGAGCACGCCGAGGCCGACCGCGGAGGGCACCTGATCGCTGGAGGTGAAGTAAAAGGCCAGGTCGTCGGCCACCTCGCCCGTCTGGATGTCGACGTTGCCGGAGTAGGGGGTGCCGAGGCCCAGGTCCAGCGTCACGCGCAGGGTGCCGCGGCCGATGGATCCGCCGACGTCGAGGTGACCTGCGGCGTTGAGCGGCAGCTCGACGGTCGGGTCGCCGACATAGCCGCGCACGTCACCGTTTGGCTTTGCGCTCGCGACGACGGTGCGGATGGGGCCGTCGCCCTCAAAGACGAGCGTCAGGCGGTCGTTCGCCCCCTTCATCATGGGTCCCATCATCGCGGCGGCGGTCAACGTGCGGCCGAGGGCGGCCGTGGTCGTCTTCGAGAGGTTGCGCAGGCGGCGAGCCTCCTCCACGGTCGCGCGCGAGGTGATGGCAAAGGCGCGTATCGCGCCGCGGGCGGCGGTGGCGCGTACGAGATAGTCGTGCGGTTGTTTGAATTCGAGCAGGTCAGGCATAGGGCTCCTCGGGTTTGGGTGGCGCGCACAACGGGAGCTCCGCACAGGGCGAAGACGAACGTGGCGCTCCGGCGAAGACAAACGTGGTGCTCCGGCAAAGACGAACGTGTCGTGCGGCAAAGACGAACGTGGCCGCAGCAGACGCTAGAAGAGGCAGGCCTCGATCACGTCCTTGCCGCGCAGGGCGTCGAGCCACTCCGCGGGGATGGCATCGTAGCCGTAGAGCACCCCGGCCAGCGCGCCCGTGACCGCGGCGGTCGTATCGGTGTCGCTGCCCAGGTTGACGGCGGCGAGCACGCAGTCGCGGTACGTGTCGGTGTTGGCGAGGCACCAGAGCGACGCGTCGTAGGTGTGGCGCACAAAACCGCTGGACGCGGGCGCGGGTTTGTGCGCCCAGTCACCGGCGACATCGTCCGCGGAGGCCCCGTCGGCGAGCGCGCGCAGGATGTGCACGTAGTCGACGCACAGACTGCAGCTCAGGTCGTGCGCGTGGGTGATTGCGGAGACGGCACGGATCTGGTCGTCGCCGGCGTCCGCAAAGGCGAGCGGGGCGATGCGCATCAGGCTGCCGTTGCCGTTGTCGTACTCGCCGGTCATGCCGCGGCCCTGCGCAAGGGCCTCGTAGGTCGTGTTGCCGTAATCAAAGACGAAACCATCAGCGGTGTAGGCCCCATGGTGGATCCATTCCGCGAAGCGCCGCCGCATGTCCTCCACGTCGATCCCGCCGGTGGCGCGGATGCTGCCGCAGGTCGCGAGCGTCATGGACGTGTCGTCCGAGAAAGTGCCCGCCGGGCGGTTGTGCGAGCCATGGCCGACCATGTCCGTGCAGGTAAACGCACCGCGCGCACGAAACTCATACGGGACGCCGAGCGCGTCGCCCACGGCCAGGCCGTACACCGCGGCGCGCAGTAGAGCGTGTGTCTTGTGCATGTGAGCCTCCGATTCTCTGACTACCCCAAGGATACCCGTCGTGGCATGATGCTTGGGTCGAGAAGGGTAGCGCGGGCGAGCGGAAGAGTGCGGGCGAGCGGAAGAGCGCGGACGGGAAGAAGGACAGGGGAGACAGCATGGGCGAGCTGGCAGAGGCGCTGCGTCGGGGCGACGGTTTGGTGGCGGAGGCGTCCTTCGAGGGCGAGGACCTCGCGGGGGCGACGTGCGACGCCGCCGAGTTCTCGCAGGTGACGCTGACGGGGTGCTCGGTCGCAGGCGGCCGGTTCGACCGGGCGAGCTTCACGGACGTGGTGCTGCGCGACTGCGATCTCTCCAACGCCTCCCTGCGCAACAGCTATTGGCGGCGCTGCGAGCTCATCGGCTGCCGTCTCGTCGGCGTGGACCTGTGGCAGAGCTTCTTCGCCGCATCCCGCGCGACCGACAGCAACCTCTCCTTCGCCAACCTGGCCGGCAGCAAGCTCGAGCGCATGCGGCTCAAGGGATGCAACCTCGCCGAGGCGTCGCTCTCGGGTTTGCGGTTCAAGGGTGGCATCACGCTCGAGCGGTGCGACCTCACGCGCGCCGAGCTCTACCAGACCCGGCTCGCCGGCGTCGACCTCTCCGGCTGCGAAATCGCGGGCATCAGGCTCTCCGACGCCAAATCCGAGCTGCGCGGGGCCAAAATCGCACCCGAGCAGGCCATCGACCTGGTTGGGCTGCTGGGGGTGCGCATCCTGGGGCTCGACGACTAGACAAGACGGACGCACCGCCAGGCAAGACGGAAGCTCTGGCAGGGAAGACGAACGTACCGCCAGGCAAGGTGAGCGTCCGCTCGGCCTTAGCCTTCATCTCCCAACGCGTCTTGCGTCACGTAGACGCTTGCGGCATCCGCGGGCAGGTGGATGACGTGGCGCACGACCCGCTGCGTCTCGTCACCGTCTGCGGATTTGTAGCGCTCGCCGATGTCCTCCACGCGGGCGTCCCCTGCGCCATCGCCACTCGCCTGTGCGCCGTCCGCTCCCGCGTTATCCGCCTGAGTGCCGTCCGCCTGAGTGCCGTCCGCCCCCGTGCCGTCCGCCTGCGCGTCGTACACGACCTGCGTATTGGAGGGGTAGTAGTCGGCGAGCACGAGCCCGTCGGCGGTACGCTCCCACACGTGCAGCATCTCCTCGCCGTCGGCGTCGTAGGTCACGATGAGCCAGGCCTCGCTGCCGTCGGGCTGCGTGCTGGACGCCACCTCATGCGTCTCGAGCACCTCATCCTGCGCAATCACAATCGGCGCGTCCCCCGCGTCCGCCGCGCCAGCCCGCGCGTCGCCGCCCGCCCCGAACCTGTCCAGGAGCGGCTGCACCGCAAACGCTGCGACGACCAGCGCAATCAGGACCGCCACGACGCCTGGGGTCAGGGCCATCCGCAGTCCTTCTTCCCGCGAGTCGGCGACCTTCTCGTTGCGCACGGGCTCGACGCCCCAGCGGCGCATGCGGAGCTCCGCGTAGTCCTTCTCGTCCACGCCGTCCATGCCGTCGCGTGCGTCGATGGCTGCGCCTGCAAGCTCGCCGTAGGTCTCCTCGACCTTGCGCTCGTCAGTGAGCCCGAGGTTTGCGATGATCTCGTTCACCAAGCGGCGCGCGCGGCGGATATCGTCCTCGGACCCGACCGCGGCCTCGATCTCCACGTAGTCGCCGAGCCCGCGCACGTTGTCCAGGTGCACGAGCGCCTCCTCGACCCGGTACGTGCGGCGCTCCGTCACGACCTCGGGGCCCCTGCCGTACTGGATGGTCAGGTACGAGTCGGTCTGGAAACCGGTCCGCAGGTGCTTGACCTCGCGCGAGAAGACGTGCGGCGTGCTTGTGGCCTGCAGCGTGATGAGCTCCACGCGGCTGTCGCCGGCGGTGCGCAGCACGAGCGTCTTGCCCTGCGCGCGGTAGTATTGGTCGGTCTGCTTGAAGGGGTCGGGGTCGTTGGCGGCATAGGCGACGGCGTGCCCGCGCACGCTGCGGGGATCGCTCACCTGCAGCCGCACGAGGTAGACCGCCTTGTCGAACCTGTCCGCCATGCACCCCTCCGTCCGTGTCGTTTCGCCAAGTTTACCCGTCTGCCGCCCCGCCGCTTTTCGTATAGTTGGTTCTTGTTTGTATTGAAACGCATATGAAGCGGGGGAGCGGGACGATGGCACTGAGGATTGCGGTCTGCTGCGGTGGCGGTTTCTCGTCGAGCGCGCTGGCCAAGCGCATGCAAAAGGAGGCCGAGCGCAAGGGGCTGACCGACCGCGGCAACTTCCGCTACGTGCCCTTCATGGACCTGGAAGGTGTGCAGGACGAGTTCGACATCGCGCTGCTCTGCCCCCACCTGCAGTACAAGGCGGTCGAGGTCGCCGACCGTTTCCGCATCCCCCTCTACATCATCCCGCCGCGCCTCTACGGCATGATGCCCGCCGAGGACCTGCTCGAGGACGCCGAGGACGCGCACGTGATCTGGGAGCAGACCCACACCAACCTCGTGGCCTTCCCCGACGACCCGCCCGCGCTCTCCATCAAGCGCACGCGCTCGCATCGCCGCGAGGCGGCGCACATCTCTGCGCTCGGTAGCTCCGAGTAGCACGGTCGGCATCCGGCGACTTTTGCGCGTCCTGGGTACTCATACACAAGACGTCCCCTGCGGCAAATATATGAACCCACCTCAAACAGGTGGGTGTCCTCGGCGCTTTTTCCAGCTTCCTCAACACCGGAGGATTCCTGTACTGGAAACGCTATGTGGACTCCCAAAGTAACGCTTGTCGGTTCACCCAGTTTGTGCCGCAGGGGAACGTCATCTCCCACTATACGGGAGCCGCACAGCAAATAAAGTCTTGACTTGTCAGACGTCTGCGATACATTAAGGAAGTGGGCCGCAGGGCCCTTTTTTTACGTGTGACGTGCGCTTTTATAGCCTTATTGCCAACTTCTTGTACAATAGCGTGGTTCGTATACGGGGGTTTACGGGAGGATCGGTCGTGGGAGCTGCATGGGTGCCATACGCGGCTGTGTTTGCGTCCGCGCTCGTCACCGCCCTCGCAGTGACCCCGCTCGCCTCAAAGATCGCCTGGCGGGCCGGCGCCGTCGACTACCCGAGCGCGCGCCGCATCAACAAGCAGCCCGTACCCCGCATGGGCGGCATCGCGGTCTTTGCCGGCATCGTCGTCTCCTTCCTGGTGCAGTACCTGGGCACCACGCAGCTGGACTGGCCGACGATCCTGCAGCCGTCCGCGCACCTCGAGGGCATCGACTACCGCTACCTCGTCGGCGGCTTCACGGCCATCTTCCTCACGGGCCTGATCGACGACAAATACCATCTCAAACCGCTGCAAAAGTTCATCGGCCAGATCATCGCGGCCGTCATCGCGGTCGCGGGCGGCCTCGTGATCGGCGAGGTCGTGAACCCCTTTGCCCACACGCTGATCGACCTCGACTGGGCGGCGTACCCGATCACGGTGCTGTACCTCGTGGCATACGTCAATATTTTCAACCTGATAGACGGTCTCGACGGCCTCGCCTCGGGCATCGCCTCAATCGCGGGATTCACGATGTTTCTGCTCGCCCTGCTGCAGCAGCGCCCGGACGCGGCCACCCTCGCGATCGCGCTGGTCGGCGCCGCGCTGGGATTTCTGCGCTACAACTTCCACCCCGCATCGATCTTCTTGGGCGACTCGGGCTCTCTTTTGATCGGCTACGCGCTCGGCACGGTGTCGCTGCTGTCCGTCACGCGCATCGCGGGCTTCACGACGATCATCGTCCCGCTGGTGATCGCGGGCATGCCGATCATCGACACGTTCTCGGCCATCATCCGCCGCCGCCGCGCGGGCGTGAGCATCAGCCACGCCGACCGCGGCCACATCCACCACCGCCTGCTCGACGACGGGTTCGACCAGCGCCAGGTCGTGCTCTTGATGTACGCGTGGACGGCGGCCCTCTGCGTCGGCACGCTGGCGATGACCCAGGTCAAGGTCCTGCCGCGCGTCATCATCTTCGCCTTCCTGGTGATAGGATCGGCCGCCATCGCCTTTAAGCTGCGCCTCTTCGAGCCCGTCCTGCTCCACCACTACAACAAAAAGACGGGCCAAGACGAACTCGTCACTCCGGACGACCCCGCCTTCCAGAGCGAGAAGGAGCAGTTCGACGAGGAGCACCACCTCGAGAGGCTCGAGGCGCTCGCCCGCGAGGGCCGCCCGGGTGCCGACCGTGCGGATACGGACGGCAAGGATGCGGGCCGCGGGCAGCAGGATTAGGGTCCGAGCCTGCGCGCGGCCGTGTCCGGCCGCAAGCGCGGAAACCGGCCGGACTGCGGATGTCCGCTAGCCCAGCTCGGGGCCCTCGACGCCCGTCGCGTCAAACGCCGGCACAAAGCTCTCGGAGACCGTGCCCCCCTGCTGCCACCAGAGGCGTTCGAACCCCAGGTCGTCGGAGTGGTCGAGCACGTACTCGTACTCGTCGTCGGTCACGCCGCGCGCCAGGTCGCCGCCGGCCAGGCGGCAGGCCGCGTTGGGCGTGTACTGGTTCATGACGGAGATGTCGACCTCGTTGCCCGCGAGCTTCCACACGCGGTCGAGCACGGCGCACGAGTCGTCCGCGTGCCCGGGCAACACGAGGTGGCGCACGATGATGCCGCGGGTCATGCGCCCGTCCGGCCCCTCGGCGCGCCCGCCCGCCGCGCGCAGCTGGCGCAACATCTCGGCCAGTGCGGCCCCGGCGACCTCGGGGTAGTCGGGCGCCTTGGAGAGCGCACCCGCGAGCCGGGACGACGCGTATTTGTAGTCGGTCAGCCACACGTCCACGACGCCCTCCATCGCGCGCACGGCCTCGAGCGTCTCGTAGCCGGAGGTGTTGCAGACGATGGGCAGGTCGAGCCCGGCGTCCCGTGCCATCCGCACGGCCTGCGCCACATGCGGCGCATAGTGCAGGGGCGTCACGAGGTTGATGTTGAGCGCCCCCTGGTCGCGGAGCTCCAGCATCATCTGCGCGAGCCGGCCCACTGAGACCGGCAGGCCGAAGCCCTCCTGCGAGATCTCGTGGTTTTGGCAAAAGACGCAGCGCAGTGGACATCCTGTGAAGAAGATCGCTCCCGACCCGGACTCGCCCGAGACGGGCGGTTCCTCCCAGTAGTGCAGCGCGGCGCGGGCGACGCGCAGCTCCGCCGTCGTCCCGCACAGGCCGGCGTGCCCCTCGGACCTGCGGGCGTGGCAGCGGCGAGGGCAGAGCTCGCAGCGGTCGTAGGCGGTGTAGTCGAGCGCGGCGGCGTGGGGGACCTCTGTCTCCACGTCCGTCTTTGCGATGGCATCGGGCCCGTGGGCGTCGCCTGCGTCCACGGGTGTCTTTGTGCGGTTTGTCTCGTTCATGATGTCCTTTCGACCGCACCATCGTATCGCACTTGACACGCCGCGCCGAAATTGCAACAATATCCAACGCACCAAATCCCACGGGGATGTAGCTCAGCTGGGAGAGCGCTGCCTTCGCAAGGCAGAGGCCGAGGGTTCGAATCCCTTCATCTCCACCAAAACTCACAAGGCCAGCGGCAGGCGTCGTTGGCCTTTGTTGTATACGGCATCCGAGCAGGGGGTAGCGATGGCAGACGAGACTCCGCTGACCGACGAGGAGCGCGCCGAGCTCGAGCAGCTCCGCGCGGAAAAGGCGGCGCGGGCCAAGGCGCAGGCCGAGGCGCGCGAGCGCAGGGAGCTCGAGCGGCTCAAGGAGGACAAGCAGCGCGAGGAGGCCGAGGCGGCGCAGATGCTGCGCGAGGCCCAGATGCGGCAGAAGGGCCGCGAGCTGATGGAGCCCGACGACGACCTCAAGATGCCGCTGGGCCAAAAGATCGTGCTGGCCGCCGTGGCCGTGATCGCGATCGTGGTGCTCGCCTCGGCGCTGCTGTAGTTGTGGTTGTCGCGCGCCGGGGGCCACGGCATCGATGGCCGGGCGTGTCCCCCGCGCGTGCTAGGCTAATGCCAATGAAAAGCTGGTGGCTGGAGGGAAGGACTCCGAGATGGCTTTGACCGACCGTACCGTACCGACCGACGTAGCGCTCAATACGGACCTCTACGAGCTCACGATGGCGCAGGGGTTCTGGGAGTCAGGGCTCAACCAGGGCGAGGCCTGCTTCAATGCATTCTTCCGCGAGAACCCCTTTGACGGCGGCTACGCCGTGTCCTGCGGCCAGGGCCAGATAGCCGACCTGGTGGAGAACTTCCGCTTCGACGACGACGCGCTCGCGTACCTCTCGGAGGTCCCGGCGCCGGGCGGCGGCAAGCTCTTCAAGAAGGGCTTCATCGACTACCTGCGCGACTTCCGCATGCACGTCTCCGTGTGGGCGCCGCGCGAGGGCGACATCGTCTTTCCGCGCGAGCCGATGGTGCGCGTGCAGGGTCCGGTCGTCGACTGCCAGCTGCTGGAGACCGCGCTGCTCAACCTGGTGAACTTCCAGACGCTCGTGGCCACCAAGACCGCGCGCGTCGTGACCGCCGCCCAGGGCCATGCCGTCTCCGACTTCGGCCTGCGCCGCGCCCAGGGTCCCGACGGCGGCCTTGCCGTGGCCCGCGCGAGCTACATCGGCGGCGCCGCCTCGACGTCCAACGTGCTCGCGGGCAAGATCTACGGCATCCCCGTCTTTGGCACGCACGCCCACAGCTGGGTCATGGCGTTCCCGACCGAGCTGGATGCCTTCCGTGCCTTCGCCAAGTCGTTCCCCAAGAACTGCGTCCTGCTGCTGGACACCTACGACGTCCACCAGGGCATCCAGAACGCCATCACCGTCGCCAAGGAGATGGAGGAGGCGGGGGAGCGCCTGGCCGCCATCCGCATCGACTCGGGCGACCTGGCCAAGCTCACCAAGGAGACGCGCGAGGCCTTCGACGCGGCGGGCCTGCCCTACGTGAAGATCTCGGCCTCCAACGACCTGGACGAGTACACGATCCAGTCGCTCTTTGCCCAGGGCGCCCCGATCGACTCCTTCGGCGTGGGCACCAAGCTCGCGACCTGCGACCCGCAGCCGTCCCTGGGCGGCGTCTACAAGCTCTCCGCCGTGCGCCAGACCCCCGACGACCCGTGGAGCCCCGTGATCAAGCTCTCCGAGCAGGCCTACAAGCGCACCATCCCCGGCATCCAGCACGTCCGCCGCTTCCTCGACGAGGCGGGCCGCCCGGTGGGCGACCAGATCGTGGACGACTCCGTGGCGACCGCCGACGGCGCGACGATCGCCGTGGACGTGCTCGACAGCCTGACGACCTACGACTTTGCCGGGCTGGACTCCTACGAGCTGCTTGAGCAGATCGTGGACAATGGCGTCCGCACCAAGGAGCCAGACAGCATCCAGGTGGCCAAGGAGCGCTGCCGCGACTCGCTGATGCGCCTGGACCCGG
The DNA here is from genome assembly GCA_900314685.1 of uncultured Actinomycetes bacterium. GTDB lineage: Bacteria > Actinomycetota > Coriobacteriia > Coriobacteriales > Atopobiaceae > Olegusella. The sequence continues at coordinate 58,151 of OMWE01000009.1, forward strand.
CCATGAAGCGCTTCCTCAACCCGCAGATCTACCCGATGGGGATGGAGCCGGGCCTGGCCAAGCTGCGCCACGACCTCACGCGCAAGGAGCGCAAGGCCTCGGGCCGCAGGTAGGGCGACGCGGCCTCGCCGGTCGCATGAATCGTGCTGCCCAGCTGGCCGTGCGGATGCGTACGGCGGCACGCCCGCCCTCGTGCGTCCGTCTTCTCGTGAAAAATTAATCATGAGGGGCAAAGAAACGCCTGCCTGAGGGGTCGCACCGAGTGTATTTGCTAGACTGTCTGGAAGTTTGTGTGTAAAACCGCGATATAGGTAATTGCGTGAGAAGGAGTGCACTACATGCCCGAGATGATTGAGGAACTCATCAAGCAGGCGATCGCCGCCGCCCAGGAGGCCGGCGACCTGGCGGCGTTCGAGGTCGGTGACTGCGGTATCGAGCGCCCGGCTGACGCTGGCAACGGCGACTGGACCTCGACGGTGGCGCTGCGCTCCGCACGTCTCGCCCGCACCTCCCCCGCAAAGATCGCGGCCGCCATCGTGGCCCACATGCCCGAGAGCGACCAGGTCGCCAAGGTCGAGGTCGCAGGCCCCGGCTTCATCAACTTCTACCTCAAGGCCGCTGCCTCCAACGACGTCTTCCGCGCCGTGCGCGAGGCGGGCGCCGACTGGGGCAAGTCCGACGTGGGCCACGGCCTCAAGATGAACTACGAGTTCATCTCCGCCAACCCCACCGGCCCCCTGCACGTGGGCCACGGCCGCTGGGTCGCGATGGGCGACTCGATGTGCAACGTCTTTGACCACACCAACTACGACGTCACCCGCGAGTACTACATCAACGACCACGGCAGCCAGATGGACGTCTTCGGCGGTTCCGTCGCCAAGCGCTACCTGCAGCTGTGCGAGATCATGCAGAAGGACGGCGTGGACATCGACGCCGCCCAGGCCAAGCTGCTGGCCGACCGCGAGGAGTACGTGGAGGACGAGCTCGACGACTACCCCGAGAAGCACCCCTACATGGACGCCTTCAACGAGGCCCTCGGCGGCAACTCCTACGGCGGCGACTACATCATCGACATCGCCCGCGAGTTCTACAACGCCGACGGCGACAAGTGGGTGGACGTCGACGACAAGACCCGTGCCGACGAGTTCCGCGAGCGTGCCTACCAGAAGATGCTCCAGCGCATCAAGGACACCTGCCACCAGGCCCGCTGCGACCTCGACGTGTGGTTCTCCGAGCGCTCCCTCTACGTGAAGGACGAGGCCGACGGCACCTCCCAGGTCGACCGCGCCTTCAAGCGCCTCGAGGACATGGGCTTCCTTTACAAGACGGACGACGGCGCCCTCTGGTTCAAGTCGACCGCCTTCGGCGACGACAAGGACCGCGTCCTGATCAAGAAGAACGGTGAGTACACCTACTTCGCATCCGACGTCGCCTACCACTGGAACAAGTTCGCCCGCGGCGCCGAGTACTCCATCGACCTGTGGGGCGCCGACCACCACGGCTACATCTCCCGCGTGACCAACGTCTGCGACGCGCTGGGCTTCCCCGGCAAGTTCGAGGTCGACCTCGGCCAGTTCGTGAACCTGCTGCGCAACGGCGAGCCCGTCCGCATGTCCAAGCGCCGCGGCACCATGGTCACCTTCCAGGAGCTGCTCGACGAGGTCGGCGTGGACGCCACCCGCTACACCCTGATCTCCAAGAGCGCCAACCAGACGATCGACTTCGACATCGAGGCCGCCAAGAAGCAGGAGGCCTCCAACCCGGTCTTCTACGTCCAGTACGCGCATGCCCGCATCTGCTCGATCCTGCGCAAGGCCGCCGGCGTGTCCGAGGACGAGGCCAAGGAGCTGGGCATGGACGCCGTCGCCGCCAAGGCCGTGGGCGACAGCTTCGACGCGTCGCTTCTGACCGACCCCTCCGAGGCCGCGCTTGCCCGCAAGCTCTCCGAGTTCACCGAGCTCGTGGCCAGCTGCGCCCGCGACCGTGCGCCGTTCCGCCTCACGCACTTCTGCGAGGAGCTGGCGGCTGCGTTCCACAACTTCTACCAGCACTGCCAGGTGCTGCCGAGCGAGGGCCGTCCCGTCGACCCCGAGCTCTCCCGCGCGCGTCTCGCCGCTATCGACGCCGTGCGCATCAACCTCGAGGTTGCCCTGCGCCTGATCGGCGTCTCTGCGCCCGAGGTCATGTAAGGCGGTGGGTCCTGGTAGGGACCGTGCAAGGTCATAGCCTGTGACAATCGGGCGCACCCGGACTGGCGGGTGCGCCCGATTTTGTCTTGTCCCTTTGTGGGACCTACCTCGTGTTTCTTCAAAATGAGCACTATATATCAACATTTTTATGTTTCTGCATGACACTCCGCCAATTGGGCACAATATGTGCTACCTTGCAATAAACACAAGTGGTAAGGAGTGCAAACGAATTAATAGTTTGTGAATCTGATTTACGTTATTGTGAATTACAACGTGCTGTTCAGTATGGTTGTTACCATTCACGGTAGCGTTGAGAGTACGGAGGCGGTTTCGTAGGATCGCTTGGGGAGTACTTGGTTGGAGGACCTTATGGAGATGCGTGACTACCTTTCGATTCGTCGCGCCTACAACCTGGTCAGGCAAAGGGTTGATTCCGCTAGGAGGGTCAACTTCTCTGAGTTTGCCATCCTCTGCCGTCTATCCCTGACTGACCGGCGCATGCGTACCTCGGACATCGCCGAGTACCAGGGCTGCCTGCGTCCCACGATGACCCATCGCACAAAGCACCTTGCCGAGCTCGGTCTCATCAGCCGCGAAAAAGGTGAGACCGACCGCCGCAACGTGGTGTGCGTGCTGACCGAGGCCGGCCATGCGGAGGTCAAGGAGCTCTGCGACGAGACCCGCAAGGTCAATGTGGAGGCCCATCCGACGTCCCGCATCACGGTCGACCGCATGTGCCGTTCGATCGACGTGATGGGGTCCCTCAACTACATGGCGCGCGACCTGGTGCTCCTGGCGCTCAACCAGACCGAGGGAGGGGCGCTGACGGTCGGCGCCCTCGTAGACGAGCTCGGCTTTTTGCAGCCGACCATCTCCATGTCGGTCATGTCGCTGGTCGAAGAGGGCATGGTGAGCCGTGGTCGCGTCTCCGATGACAGCAGTACCCTGTATGTCATCATCACCGACAAAGGTCGCGGGGAAGCCAAGCGTCTCGCCGAGCCGATTGCCGGCATGACGGTGGGGCGCAAGGCCCGCAAGGCTTAGGCTGATTCGTCGGAGCGCCCGCGCATAGATGTATTTTAGAAAAGACACGTGTGGCCATTAGTGCTACTATGGCTCCAACGCGCGGGTATGGCGCGGTTTTGATACCCATTTTCAATTCATGTGTTGAGTTATGTGTTGCTATGCGGGCATAGTGCCTGCAGCTTGAAAGGTATTCTGGATGGATCAAGATAATGCTTCCGAGCAGCTCCCGCTGAACCTCGACGAGACGGCGGAGGAGGCTCCCAAGCCCAAGCGTCGGCGTCGTAAAAAGACGGACGCTGCCGAAGCCGTCGCCGCATCGGCCGACGTCCCGTCGGTTGACGCGCAGGCGGCTGACGCACAGGCGGCTGCTGCGCAGACGGCCGACCCTGCTGCCCAGCCGGGCGCTGATACCGAGCAAAAAGCAGAGGTCAAGACAAGAAGGCGTGCGGTGAGGCCGAGATCGGGAGCCGCAAAGCCTGCCCCCCAGGCAGCCGAGGATGCCGACGCACCTGCCGATGCCGGTGGCTCTGCCGCCGATGCGGATGCGCCTGCGAAACCCGCACCGAAACGCCGTGGCCGCAAGCCAAAGGCCGCTGCGCAGCCCGCGGCTGAGAAGGCCGTCGAGGCGGCGGAAAAGACGCCCGCAGCGGTCAAGCGGACCGAGCCTGCGACCATGGAAGCCGATGCCGCTGCGGCACCGTCGGATGGTGCCGATACCGTTTCCGCTCAGGCAGCAGAAGGGGAGGGTTCGTCTTCTGCAAAGACGGAGGAGCACGGTGACTCGGCCGCCGCTGCAATAGACGCGGGCCCTCGCGTCCGGCGTCGTCACCGTCGCCTCAACCGTGACCAGCCCGCGGGCGGCGACCAGGCCCAGCAAGGGCAGGGGTCCCAGCAAGGAGCCGCCCAGCAGGGGCAGCAGGGGCAGGGTGCCACCCAGCAGCATCAGCAAGACCAGGGCACCGCCCCGTCAAACCAGCAGGCCCAGCAGCAGAACAACCGCCGCCGGGGCCGTCACAACAAAAACGCCCAGCAGACGCCCACCGAGCCCACGCTCACGCGCGAGGAGCTCGAGGGAATGAAGGTCGCCGACCTGCGCGCCAAGGCCGCCGAGCTCGATATCGATGCGACGGGCAAGCGCAAAGGCGAGCTTGTCGAGGAGATCTATACGGCCGCCGCGGCCGCCGAGGGTTTCCGTGCGGTGGCGGGCGTCATCCAGATCCAGCCGGAGGGCTACGCGTTCCTGCGTACCGGCAATTTCGGCCCCGGCGACAACGACGCGTTTGTGCACCAGCAGCTCATCCGTCAGTACGGGCTGCGTCCGGGCGACTATGTGAAGGGCTCCACCGGCCCCGGCCGCGCCAACAACAAGTTCCCGCCGCTGCAGCACGTCGAGTCCGTCAACGGCAGGAAGCCCGAGGAGGTCAAGCACCGCCCGCGCTTCCGCGACCTCACGCCGGTCTATCCCAACGAGCGCCTGCGCATGGAGGCCGGCAAGGACACCATCACCGGCCGCGCGATCGACCTGGTCGCGCCGATCGGCAAGGGCCAGCGCGGCCTGATCGTCTCGCCGCCCAAGGCAGGCAAGACGACCGTGCTCAAAAAGATCTGCCAGTCCATCGCGGCCAACAATCCCGAGGTGCACCTCTTCTGCCTGCTGGTGGACGAGCGCCCCGAGGAGGTCACCGACATGGAGCGCTCCATCAGGGGTACCGTCGTGGCGTCGACCTTCGATATGCCCGCGTCCAACCACACCGCGGTGTCCGAGATGGTCATCGAGCACGCGAAACGCCTGGTGGAGCTGGGCGAGGACGTCGTGGTGGTGCTTGACTCCATCACCCGTCTGGCCCGCGCCTACAACCTGGCGCAGCCCGCGAGCGGCCGCGTCCTGTCCGGCGGCGTCGACTCAGCCGCGCTCTACCCGCCCAAGAAGTTCCTAGGTGCCGCGCGCAACATCGAGAACGGCGGATCGCTCACGATCCTCGCATCGGCGCTGGTCGACACGGGCTCCAAGATGGACGAGGTCATCTTCGAGGAGTTCAAGGGCACCGGCAACATGGAGCTCAAGCTCGACCGCGACCTCGCCGACCGCCGCATCTTCCCGGCCATCGACCCGGTGGCGTCCGGCACGCGCAACGAGGACCTGCTGATCGACCCGCAGATACAGCCCTTTGTGTGGGGCATCCGCCGCATCCTCGCCAACATGAACAACACCGAACGCGCCGCGACCGCGCTGGTCAAGGGCCTCAAGGCGACCAATACCAACGAGGAGTTCCTGATACGTTCCGCGAAGAAGGCCGCGCAGTCGGAGTATGTAGCGTAGGGTCCTTGGTATATGACGGGCGGGGGCGCCTCCCCCCGAGTGCCTTCTGGCTCATGGGCTTCGCGGCCAATAGTCGCCAGAAAACACTCGGTGGGAGGCGCCCCCGCCCTGTCTGCATCGAGGGGTGTACGCGGCAGCGCCGGCTTCGCGCGGCGACTGTCGCTGCCGGGCGCGCGGGGTACGCGGACAGCGCCGCTACGCGGCGACTGCCGCTGACGGGAGCATTTGTACGCTTGCAGCGCCGCTACGCGGCGACTGCCCGCTGACGGGGGCGATTCGTTACTTCACGTGCTTCTTTGGCATGCAGATCTCCAGGAGACGCATGCTCGACATCGCGAGCGCGGTGGGGATGATCTGCAGGAGGGCGTAGGCGGCCTTCATGTCGGGGCTGGGAACGCAGACGGGTCGGCCGAGGGTGGAGGCGACGAGCGCCTTGCGCACGGCTGCCTCGGGCTTTTCCGTGCCGATGACCATCATGGACTCGTAGGCGCTCCGCGGTCCGAGATGGTCGAAAAAGCCCGTCTTCATCCACTTGGGGCAGACTGCCGTCACGCGGATGCCGACCTCCGAGAGCTCCTCGTCGAGGGCGCGCGAGAAATTGAGGACGAACGCCTTGGTGGCCGAGTAGGTCGCAAAGCCGGGCAGCGGCAGTGTGCCAGCCATCGACGCCAGGTTGATGATGCGCGAGCCAGGGCGCAGGTAGGGGAGCACGATCGAGCACATCTGCACGGTGGCGAGGCAATTCAGGCGGACCATCTGCGCATTTGCGTCCGCCCCAACCTCCGCGAAGGTCCCCGCGGTGCCAAAGCCGGCGCTGTTGACCAGGAGTTGCACGTAGAGCTTGCCGTCGTCGGTCGCGTCGGAGAGCGCGTCGCCCAGCGTGTAGTAGGCGGCGGGGTCGGTGAGGTCCAACGGGAAGACGCGCGTGACGGTCGTTGTCTCGACCGCGATCTGGGCGAGCTTGTCTTGGTTGCGCGCGATGAGCCAGATCTCGTCGATCGGTCCCGCGCCGCCCGCGTCCAGCTGCCTCACGAACTCGCGCCCCACACCCGACGAAGCCCCGGTCACGATCGCAATGCTTCTCATGGGATCCTCCCAACGCAAGATTGCCCAACGAAACGGTATGGAGATGATTGTGACACGTCCGCGCGCGTCGCGTCCGCAGGGGCGCCGACGGTTCGACAGACGCGGCGCCGGACGCCGTTGATGCGATTGTGGGACTTGAGGGACACCCCGCGGGACATCCGCAGGGTGTCGATAGCCCAAATTCCTGCGAGTTTCTTGCAATTGCCGAGATAAGCGGTATAGTCAATCACAGTCTGAGTCCATTTGTCCCCAGGCGTCGAGCGACGGTACACGAACCAATAACTGCAGCAGGCCGTTGCTTGGAAGCATGTGGTGCGCGCTATAGCGGGCGCCCGCTTCTTTCGTGTACCTCCACTTGCCGTCAGGTGCAAGGCGGGAGGTTGCAATGACAAGCATGCCAAAGAGGTCGGCCGTGGTCGCCGGACTTATGGGCGCGTCCGCGATGGGTGCCCCTGTGCAGGCTTATGGCCTTGCTCTGGCAGACGGCACCAAGGTCGGTCTCCTGACCGGCGATTTCCTGCTGGGCTTGATCGCCGGCGCCGCCTCGTGCGGTGCGGTGACCCTCGCCGTGAACCTCGCGTCCAACCGCGCCAAGGAGCGCAAGGCGGAGCAGGACATCCTGGACAACACGACGGTGACGCTGAGGAAGGACGACCTCGCAGCCGCCCAGGCGCAGTCGCGGCCCGTGCAGCGTGAGGTGGCCGCGTCGCAGGCGGCGGAGCAGCATGCCGCACAGCAGGCGGCAGAGTCGCACATCGCGCCGCAGGCCGAGCCGCAGGTTGCGGCGCCGCGGGCGAGGCGCGCGATGGTCTTGCCCGAGATCGATCCGGTCAAGCCGGCGGCCGCACCGGTCAAGCAGGCAAGCGCTCCGGCAAAGGCGGCATCCTCCGTCAGCACCGACGCCACCCACGCGCCTGCCGCGCAGACCAAGCGTGCGGCACGCCACGAGGCGACCGACCTCGCCGACATCGCCACCAACTACGTGGAGCGCCAGACCAAGGCCACCCGCGCCAAGTCCCGTGCCCGCGGCGTCAAGGCGCTGCTCGCCGAGCGCATGAGCCGCGGCATGTTCGACGACCTGCCGGTGATCCAGCGTGCCGACGGCACCGTGGGCGACGTGGGTACCGACTGGTGGAACTTCAAGATGGGCAACTCCGTCAAGAACGACTTCAGCGACCTCAACACCGCCGCCGACGAGGGCCTCGACATCGATATGACCGGCGAGCACAACAAGCTGCAGAGCTACAAGAGCGACAACGCCCAGCTGGAGGGTGCCGCCCGCATCGCCTACATCTCGCAGAGAATCGCGGAGGTGGACGAGGGTGTCTTTCCCGAGCGCCGTGACCCCAAGGAGCTCGACTCCGAGGACCTGTGGGACCAGGCGATGAAATCGATGGAGAAGCGGGGCCGCGAGCTGCCGCAGCCGTTCGAGCGCATCACGGCGGACTCCGCCGAAGACAAGCGTGAGCAGGAGGCGCCGACCCAGGTCATCCCGTTCCGCGTGCCCGCCGGCCACCCCGAGATCGTGGACACCGCCACATACGTGGACTACCTGATCGGCCAGGAGTTCGACAAGAACACCTCGCAGGCCGTCCGTCAGACCTCCCGCGACTACCTGCGCGTGATCGAGGGCGGCAGCCAGTCGAGCCAGCCGACGGTCATCAACGTGCCCAAGCGCGCACCGCGTACCACCGCACACAAGGCGAGGCACATGGCGCCCACCGTGGAAGAGGCCGAGGACCTGCCGATCGCCAAGGAGGCTTAGGCGGGAAGAATGGCACGTCATTTCGCCCAGACGGGACGTCCGGCACAAGGAAGCGACTCGGCGAGGGCGGCACGCCGCAGGTGGTGTGTCGCCCTCGTTGTGTGGCTCTGCGTGATCTGGGGGCACTCGCTGCTCGCCGGGCCCGAGTCCTCTGCGGAGAGCGGGCTTGTAGTCGGGCTGCTCAGGCCCGTCTTTGCCGCGGTGGGCGTGACCGATCCCGACCTCATGAGCCTCGCGGTGCGCAAGACCGCGCATTTCACGGAATACCTGGTACTCGGCGTGATCGTCGCCAACAACTGCCGCGTGAGGCAGATCCGCGGGTGGCGGGCCTGCCTGCTCACGGCGGCCTGTGTCGCGGTGCCGCTCATCGACGAGCTCGGCATCCAGGCCAGGGTCCCGGGGCGCTCGGGCAACATGACGGACGTGGGCATCGACAGCGCGGGGTTTACGGTGGGCACCCTGCTCGCCTGGCTGCGGATACATCGAAAAAGTTGCAACTAGCATTTCGTACTTGTTAAAGGCATGAAAACGAATACGGCATGATTTATTTACGCAACGATGCATGCTTAAAGTGTTCACAACCCAGATTTCAGGGGAGTCTTTTGAAGGGGGAATTTTTATGGCACTCACTGACATGACTCGTAGGAGCTTCCTCGGCACCGCCGGCATCGCGACCGCTGGCCTGGCCCTCGCCGGCTGCGGCGGCAGTGGCAGCAGCACCGCCGGCTCCGGCTCCGCGGCGTCCGCTTCCGGCGCCTCCAACCAGATCGACGGCGGCGACGGCGCGATCAAGCTCGGCAACATCGGTCCTCTGACCGGCGCCGCAGCCATCTACGGCACCGCCACCAACTGGGGCGCCCAGGTCGCCGTCAACGAGATCAACGCCGAGGGCGGCGACGTCAAGTTCTCCTACAACTGCCAGGATGACACCCACAACGCCGAGACCTCGGTCAACGCGTACAACAACCTCAAGGACTGGGGTCTGCAGATCCTGATCGGTACCACGACCACCGCTCCGTGCGTCGCCGTGTCCGCCGAGACCAACAACGACAACATCTTCGAGCTGACGCCGTCCGCCTCCTCCGTGGACGTCGTGGGCGAGGGCTCCGCGCGCAAGTCCAACGTCTTCCAGATGTGCTTCACCGACCCCAACCAGGGCAAGATCTCCGCTGACATGGTCAAGGACAAGGCGCTCGGCTCCAAGATCGCCATCATCTACGACCAGTCCGACACCTACTCCACCGGCCTGCGCGACGGCTTCGTCGCCGAGGCCAAGGAGCTCGGTCTGCAGATCGTCTCCGAGCAGGCCTTCACCGCCGACAACAACCAGGACTTCTCCGCGCAGCTGACCGACGCGCAGTCCAACGGCGCCGACATCGTCATCATGCCCTTCTACTACCAGCAGGGCGGCCTCGTGCTCAAGCAGGCCAAGGACATGGGCTTCGCCCCCGCCTTCGTCGGCATGGACGGCATGGACGGCATCCTGGCGCAGGACGGCTTCGACGCCAGCCTGGCCGAGGGCCTCTACCTGATCACACCCTTCACCGCCGACGCCACCGACGACGCGACCCAGAAGTTCGACGAGGCCTACGAGAAGATCTCCGACGGCGGCGTTGCCCCCAACCAGTTCGCCGCTGACGCCTACGACTGCGTCTACGCCATCAAGCAGGCCATCGAGGCCGCCGGCGTCACCGCCGACATGGACCCGTCCGATATCTGCGACGAGCTCGTCAAGACCTTCACGAGCAGCGACTTCAGCTACTCCGGCCTGACCGGCTCCGACATGACCTGGAGCGACGACGGCACCGTGTCCAAGGTCCCGCAGTGCTACGTGATCAAGGACGGCAAGTACGAGATCGTCGAGTAGTACGAGACTCTGAGATCAGATAGGTAGCGGGGGCGGCCCGAGCTCGCCCCCGCTTTTCTTATTTGTTTCATTTTTGTTGTATCGTCTTTCTTGTTTGTGACAGATTGCACTATCGGGCACCCGCGCGTCCCGATTTGTTGTATTGCATATATGTCACTCAAGACCGCACTGTGTCGTATATGTACGGAGAGGAAAGGAGCTGGCGCGATGGTCTTTCTTTCGACTGTCATCAACGGTCTGTCATTGGGCAGTATCTACGCGGTCATCGCCCTGGGCTACACGATGGTGTACGGCATCGCAAAGATGCTGAACTTCGCCCACGGCGACATCATCATGGTCGGCGCGTACATCTGCTTTTACATGATGGGCCTCTTTGGCCTGCCGCCCCTGGTGGCCGTCCTGATCTCGATGGTCGGCTGCACGGTGCTCGGCATCGTGATCGAGCGCCTGGCCTACAAGCCCCTGCGCAGCGCTCCCTCCCTGGACGTGCTGATCACCGCCATCGGCGTGTCGTACTTCCTGGAGAACAGCGCGCTTTTGCTCTTTGGCGCCAACCCCAAGACCTTCACCTCCGTCGTGAGCATGGGCCCGATCGTGATCGGCGGCCTCACCATCAAGGCGACCGCCCTGGTCTCCATCGTGGTCAACATCGTGATCGCCGTCGCGCTGACCCTCTTCACCCAGCGCGGCAAGATGGGCAAGGCCATGCGCGCCGTGAGCGAGGACAAGGGCGCGGCGCAGCTCATGGGCATCGACGTCAACAAGACCATCTCGCTGACCTTTGCCATCGGCTCGGGCCTCGCGGCGGTGGCCGGCGTGCTGCTGTGCTCGTCTTACCCGACCCTGTACTACATGACCGGCTCCATGCCCGGCATCAAGGCCTTCATCGCGGCCGTCATCGGCGGCATCGGCTCCATCCCGGGCGCCTTCCTGGGCGGCCTGATCCTGGGCGTGATCGAGATGCTGGCCCGTACGTACATCTCGACCAAGTTCGCCGACGCGATCGTCTTTGGCGTACTGATCGTCGTGCTCCTGGTGCGCCCCGCCGGCCTCCTCGGCAAGCAGATCAACGAGAAGGTGTAGGTGGTCGCCATGGCAAAGAAAATGACGCGCAGCCTGCGCTCCAACCTCATCACGTACGGCATCGTGATCGGCTTCTTCATCATCTGCGAGGTGCTGATCTCGGCCCACATCCTGACCTACTCGCTCCAGGGCCAGCTGGTGCCTATCTGCGCCTACGCCTGCATGGCCATCTCGCTCAACCTCGTGGTGGGCATCTCCGGCGAGCTGTCGCTGGGCCACGCGGGCTTCATGAGCGTGGGTGCCTTCACGGGTGCGGTTGTCTCGGCCCTGCTCTCGCAGAGCATCTCGAGCGAGCCGGTGGTCCTCATCCTCTCCATGCTGGTCGGCGGCCTCTTTGCAGGCATCATCGGCTTTTTGATCGGCATCCCCGTCATGCGCCTGCACGGCGACTACCTGGCCATCGTGACGCTGGCCTTTGGCGAGATCATCAAGAACATCATGAACAACCTCTACGTGGGCCTCGACGAGGCGGGCCTGCACGTGACCTTCTCGAGTGAGGGCGCGCTGGGCCTTTCCGAGACCGGCCGCGTGCTGCTGTCCGGCCCCAAGGGCGCCGTCGGCGTCAACAAGATGTCGACCTTTGTCATCGGCATCGTGCTGGTGTGCTTCTGCCTCTTTGTGGCGCTGAACCTCATCAACAGCCGCTCGGGCCGCGCGATCCTGGCCGTGCGCGACAACCGCATCGCCGCCGAGGCGTGCGGCATCAACTCCACCAAGTACCGCATGATGGCCTTCGTCGTCTCTGCGGTGCTCGCGGGTATGGCCGGCACGCTCTACGGCCTCAACTACTCGAGTTTCATCCCGAGCAAGTTCGACTTCAACAACTCGATCATGATCCTGGTCTTCGTCGTGCTCGGCGGCATCGGATCTATCCGCGGCGGCATCATCTCCGCCGCCATCCTGACCGTGCTGCCCGAGGCCCTGCGCTTCCTGAGCACCTACCGCATGCTCATCTACTCCATCGTGCTGATCGCCGTGATGCTCGTCACCAACAGCCCGCGCGCCAAGAACGCCCTGCGCAACCTGCGCCTGCGCTTCCGTGGCCGTCGCGGGCCCCAGCTGGCGACCGCGGCCGTGAACGCGCAGATCGACGCCGACAGCAATGCGGCGAACGCAGAGGAGGACGGTGCCGATGAGTAACGAGACCAAAGCCGCCCCGACGGGGGAGGCGACCTACGAACGCCGCGTGAAGCAGCGCCGCGTGGACACCAAGATGGTGCCCGTACCCTCGACCTCGATCGTCCCGGAGCGCGACGTCAATAGCAAGCCCGTGCTCGAGACCCGCCACCTGGGGATCGACTTCGGCGGCCTGCACGCCGTCGAGGAGTTCAACCTCACAGTGGGCAAGACCGAGATCGCGGGCCTGATCGGCCCCAACGGCGCGGGCAAGACGACCGTCTTCAACCTGCTGACCAAGGTGTACCAGCCGACGCACGGCACCATCCTTTTGGACGGGCAGGACACGGCGGGCATGACGGTACCCAAGGTCAACCAGGCGGGCATCGCGCGCACCTTCCAGAACATCCGCCTCTTCTCGCGCCTGAGCGTGGAGGACAACGTCCGCATCGGCCTGCACAACCAGATCAAGTGCTCCATGCTGGAC